>NZ_JBQERJ010000004.1:0-355586 GCF_056534925.1 Ruegeria sp. P10 | reverse complement strand
GCTCCTGGCGGAGCGGCCCGATCTTTCGGCAAAAAACCGGCTTAGCCGACCAGTTCGATGCCCGAGAAGAAATATGCGATCTCAACAGCCGCGGTTTCCGGAGCGTCGGAACCGTGAACCGAATTTTCGCCAACCGATTCAGCGAACTCGGCGCGGATGGTGCCCGGTGCTGCGTCCGCCGGGTTGGTTGCACCCATAACTTCACGGTTCTTCGCAATGGCACCTTCGCCTTCCAGAACCTGAACAACGACCGGAGCCGAAGACATGAATTCGCACAGTTCGTCATAGAACGGGCGCTCGGCGTGCACTTCGTAGAACTTGCCGGCTTGTTCCTTGGTCATGTGGATGCGCTTCTGCGCAACGATACGCAGCCCGGCTTCTTCGAACTTGGCGTTGATCTTTCCAGTCAGATTGCGGCGCGTTGCGTCGGGTTTGATGATCGAGAATGTACGTTCCAGTGCCATGTCGGCCTCTCCTTACAATGTGGCGCGGGTCCGCGCCGAAATCCATCGCGCGCCGCGTATCACGGTCTTTCGCTCATGAAAAGTGTTATGATGGTTTGCCTGCCGCTTTGGCGCTCAGAATGTATCCGGCAAAGGGTCTGTCCGGTCCAGACGCCGAACGTAAAGCACTGCAAGCAGACCTGCAAAGCTGCTGGCCCACATCATGCCCAGAACCAGAAACGGCCCGTTTTCAGGGCTGACAAACGCACCCGTCATCGAGGTCAGGATCGCGCCAAGCCCGACCACCATCGCCCCGGACAACCCTGCCGCGCTGCCTGCCAGTTTGGGTCGCACGGACATGACCCCTGCCGAAGCGTTTGCATTGGTCAGTCCATTGCCGAACCCAACGCAGATGGCCGAACCGAAGAATACCCAGACTGACCCCAGCCCGGCGATGAACAGAAGCAATCCGCAGAATGGCCCGGTCGAAGCCACAACGCGGCCGATCAGGATCATTGTGGTCAGACGTGTCCGTGCCGCGATCCGACCAGTAACGAAGTTACCGACCATGAACCCGCCTGTTATGATACCAATCCCAAGTCCCAACATGGCAGGGCTCAGTTCAAACCACGCGGCGGCGACCAATGGCGCACCGGTGATGAAGCTGTAGAACCCACCAATCGAAAACGAAGCGCATAAGGCATAACCCCAGAATCGGCGGGCGCGAAACAGATCCGGATACTCGCGCAATTGGGCTGTAAAAGTTGAAGAGCGGTTTGTATTGGTCTCGCCCATGTCGAACCAAAGCAAAACCAGCAGCCCTGCCCCCAGCACAGTGTAAAGAACAAATCCCGAGCGCCAGCCAAAGAGCATGTCGAGTGTCCCACCCAGCATAGGGCCAAGCATTGGGGCCAAAGCCATGGCCATCGCCACATACCCCAGTTTGCTTGCAGCCTCATTCGGCGGATACCGATCTCTGATCGATGCGCTTGAAAGAACTGACCCAGCCACCACCGCGGCCTGCAAAAGACGAAAGCCCAGAAAGGTCCAAATGGCCTCGGCCAGAGAGCAACCGATTGAGGCGATGACGAAGATGGTGATGCACATCAAAAGTATCGGTCTGCGCCCGTAACGATCGGAAAGCGGACCCATGATCAGTTGCAACACGGCTGAGACCGCCAGATACCCGGCAACCGACAGGTTAACCAAGCCATAATCCACACCGAAATCCGTACTCATTTGGGCCAGAGACGGCAGGAACATGTTCAATGACAAAACCGACAGTGCCGTGGCAAAGATCAGAGTGACCAAGTGCGGAGGTGTCCGGGCCGCGCGCATGTGAAAACCGTTCTGAATAGCAAACGACACAGCGCTATCACATTGCTGAAAGCTTGAACATGCCGAGCCGCTGGCGGTGGCAACACAGCTCTGCTAAGAGCGCCCCATGTTACGGATCGAAGACATCACCTATGCCGTTGAAGGTCGCCCGTTGTTTGACGGCGCAACCGCGACAATTCCCGATGGTCACAAGGTTGGCCTTGTCGGTCGGAACGGAACCGGAAAGACCACGCTGTTCCGCCTGATCCGGGGCGAGTTGGCTTTGGAATCGGGAAATATCTCGGTCCCGAAACGCGCTCGGATTGGTGGCGTGGCGCAAGAGGTGCCCTCCTCTGACGTCTCGCTGATCAACACGGTCTTGGCCGCCGATAGCGAACGCAGTGCATTGATGGCCGAGGCCGAAAGCGCCGAAGACCCGATACGCATCGCTGAGATTCAGACACGTCTGGCCGATATCGACGCCTGGTCCGCCGAGGCCCGCGCAGCTTCGATCCTCAAGGGGTTGGGCTTTGACGACGAAGACCAGCAGCGCCCCTGTTCGGATTTCTCGGGCGGGTGGCGGATGCGCGTTGCGCTGGCGGCGGTGCTGTTTTCTCAGCCCGATCTGCTGCTGCTGGACGAACCGACCAACTATCTGGACCTCGAAGGCGCGCTTTGGCTGGAAAGCTACCTAGCCAAATATCCGCACACGGTCATTATCATCAGCCACGACCGCGGCCTTCTGAACCGCGCCGTGGGGTCGATCCTGCATCTGGAAGACCGCAAGCTGACCTATTACGCGGTGCCCTACGACAAGTTCGCGGAACGCCGTGCGGAACGGCTGGCACAGGCGGAATCGGAAAACGCCAAGGCCAAGGCCCGCATCGCACATCTGCAAAGCTTTGTGGATCGGTTCCGTTATAAGGCGTCGAAGGCCGTTCAGGCCCAGTCGCGCCTGAAGATGATCGAACGCATCCAACTGGTCTCGACCCCGCAAGAGGCCGCCCTGCGCGCCTTCAGCTTTCCGGAACCCGAGGAACTGTCGCCGCCGATCATCCAGATCGAAGGCGGCGTCACCGGCTATGGCGAAACCGAAGTGCTGCGCCGCCTGAACCTGCGTATCGATCAGGATGACCGTATCGCGCTGTTGGGCAAGAACGGACAGGGCAAGTCGACCTTGTCCAAGCTGCTGTCGGACCGGCTGCCCCTCATGGGGGGCAAGATGACCCGCAGCAACAAGCTGCGCATCGGGTATTTCGCACAGCATCAGGTGGATGAGCTTTACGTGGACGAAACGCCGCTGGACCACCTGCGCCGTCTGCGCCCCGACGAAGCGCCGGGCAAGTGGCGCTCGCGTCTGGCCGGGTTCGGGTTAAATGCGGATCAGGCGGAAACCGAGGTCGGGCGCCTGTCGGGCGGACAGAAAGCGCGGCTTTCACTGCTGCTCGCCACGATCGACGCGCCCCATATGCTGATCCTTGATGAGCCGACCAACCACCTTGACATCGAAAGCCGCGAGGCGCTGGTCGAGGCGCTGACGGCCTATTCCGGCGCGGTGGTTCTGGTCAGTCACGACATGCACCTGCTGAGCCTTGTCGCGGATCGTCTCTGGCTGGTTTCGGACGGTACCGTCAAACCTTTCGACGGCGACCTTGAAGCCTATCGGTCCCTGCTGCTGGCGCGCGACAGACCTGTCAGGGAAAAGCCCCGCGCGGTCAAATCGAAACGCCCCCCACGCGAGACGATACTGGCCTTGCGTGCGGATCTGCGCAAATGCGAGGACCGAATCGAAAAGCTGACGGAAATGCACGACAGGCTTTCGACCAAACTGGCCGATCCGGCGCTGTACGAGGACGAAAGGATCAACGATCTGGAAACCTGGAACCGCAAGTTCACCGAAGTCACCGAGGCCATGCAAAAAGCCGAGGCATTGTGGGTCGCGGCCGCCGAACGGCTTGAACAGGCAGAAACCGCATGAGCACGCCCACCACGGACACCGACGCCATGATCGCAGGTATGCAGCCCGACTTGCAGCCCGGTGAATTTGCCTTTGTCGTCTGGCCTGACAACAAACCCTGGCCTGACGGAACACGTGCAAGCTGCGTCGAGGCGGAGGGGTTGTCCCTGATCGTCCCGATTGACAGCGCGCCACAAGACACGGTCGCCATGCACTGCATCACATTGCAGGTTCATTCCTCTCTGGAGGGCGTGGGCCTTACCGCTGCCGTATCTGGTGCTTTGGCGCGGCAGGGAATACCTGCAAACATGGTCGCGGGATATCACCACGACCACATCTATGTCCCCGCAGCGCAGTCGCAAGACGCCTTGCGGGTCCTACAAGACCTGCAACGGAGCAGCAAACAGTGATAGACAGCGCATTCCTGATTACTGCGTTCACGACGCTATTCGTGGTGCTCGACCCGCCTGCGCAAACACCGATCTTTGTGGCACTGACCCAGGGCATGGATTGGAACACGCGCCGCTCGATCGCAATCCGCGCGTGTCTGACGGCGGGCGTCATTCTGGCCATGTTTGCCGCCTTTGGCGAAGCCCTGCTGGGGTTTGTCGGTATCTCGATGGAGGCATTCCGGGTCGCAGGTGGCGTCCTGCTGTTCCTGACAGCGCTCGACATGCTGTTTGAACGCCGAACAAAACGGCGTGAAACCAGCGCCGAGGAAGAAGAGCACCCGGATCCATCGGTCTTTCCGCTGGGCATCCCGCTGATTGCAGGCCCCGGATCGATTGCAACGATGATCCTGCTTGCGGGTCAGCAGCCCGGTATACAGGGGTTGGCCATCGTCATCGGTGTGATGCTGGTCGTGCTGGCGATGGTGTTCGTGATGTATCTGACATCCGGCGCTGTGGCCCGTATTCTGGGCAAGACCGGGCTGAACGTGCTGACCCGCCTGCTGGGCATGTTGCTGGCAGCTTTGTCGGTTCAGTTCATCTTGGATGGCCTCAAGGCCTTTGGATTTGCGTCCTGAATTCCCATGTATCACTCAGATAGTCTTGTTGGGATAACGGTATGGATGGCGACAGCATTGCACGTTTGGCGTATCTGAGCTTGCTCGGCGCAGCGGTGGTGGCCTGGTTCATCTCTCAGAACCGGCAATCGCTGAACAAGACCCTGCAACAGATGATGGCCTGGGTGTTCATCTTTATTGGCGTGATAGCCGTCATCGGCTTGTGGGAAGACATACGGTCTTCGGTTGGCCCTGCCCCGCAGATGACCGTCACCGGCAACGCGATCGAGGTGCCTCGTGCCTATGATGGTCACTATTACCTTCCGGTTTTGGTGAATGGTGAGCCGATCAACTTTCTTGTCGACACCGGCGCCAGCCAGATCGTTCTCAGTGCCCGGGACGCAGAACGTGTAGGCATCGATCCCGATCAACTGAACTATTTCGGCCGCGCCCTGACCGCCAACGGCGAGGTGCGCACGGCGCCGGTGCGGCTTGACACCCTGACCGCAGGGCCCATTACCGACCAGAACGTATCGGCCTGGGTCAATGAGGGCGAGCTGGACAAGTCGCTTCTGGGGATGGAATATCTGCATCGTTTCTCGAGCGTCCAATTTGCAAATGGTAAGTTGATCTTGTCTCGTTGACGGCCCGGGCAGCTTGAGAACAAAAATAGAACATGCTAGTGTTCCGGCATGTCCACTCAGCTTCTTGGCCACAAAACTGCGCGTCAGGCACCGGGGGTAAAGCTCCATCCGCAGATCACCCTGGAACTGGGCCGCGTGCACGAGGCATGCGGCCCCGCCCGGCGCAGCTTTGCCATGTGGCTGGCCAGTCAGACGCAGGGGCCGGTCTTGTGGATTTCCCCCGCCTGGGAACCCGGCCAGCTGAACCCCGATGGGATGATGGCCTTTGCCGATCCGGCCCGGTTCATATTTGTTCATCCCACCCGTGCCGAAGATCTGCTGTGGTGCCTGGAGGAGGCGCTGCGCAGCGGGGCCATTCCGCTGATAATCGGCGACCTGCCCGGCGCACCGGGGCTCACGCCGATACGCCGGATGCATCTGGCTGCCGAACAGGGGGGTGCGATGGGGCGGGCTCCGCTTGGTTTGCTGCTGACACCCGGAGATGGCGGCGCGCAAGGGGTTGAAACGCGCTGGCACATGGCGGCCACCCATCGGGATGAGGCTCGGATCTGGGCTCTGACACGCCGCCGCGCCCGTGCCCTGCCCCCGGTCACATGGCAGGCCACCATGACCGCCGCTCGTGCCGGGTTGCATCTGGAACGGATCGAAACCGAAGACACACCAGCATAAAGCCACACGGATCACGCAAGAAGTGACTGGTCAAAACCCGGGCCGCGCCCTAGCGTCACGACATGAGCCATCCGATCCATGACAGCCGCTATTCCTGGCTTCGCCTTCTGATCACGCTCGCCATTGCAACAGTGGCGAATGTCGGCATGTGGGCCGTGATCGTGGTCATGCCCGCAGTTGAAACCGAATTCGGGGCCGGTCGTGCCGAAGCCTCGATGCCGTACACTCTGGCAATGATCGGTTTTGCCCTGGGCAACATGTGGCTGGGGCAGGTAGTGGACCGGCTGGGCGTCACCAGCGCCCTGATCGGAGCAGCCGTCTTAAGTGCGCTGAGCTACGTGCTGGCAACGCTGGCACCAAGCATAATGTTGCTATCCGCGGCACATCTCCTGCTGGGGCTGGGCACATCGATTGGGTTTGGCCCGCTGATCGCAGATATCTCACATTGGTTCATGAAACGGCGCGGCATTGCCGTCGCGTTGGTCGCCAGTGGGAATTACCTGTCCGGCGCCATCTGGCCCACCATGCTGTCCGGAATTCTGGCGCGGGATGGATGGCAACAGGTCTATCTGACGCTCGCCGTGCTGACGCTTGTCGTCGTCATTCCCCTGTCGCTGCTGCTACGCCGCAGGGTTCCGGTCGAGGCACACAGCACCGCCGCAGCATCCGCCAAAATCAATGCACGAAGTGTCGGTGTATCACCGCGCGCGCTCCAATATATTCTGGGCGTGGCCGGGATCGGTTGTTGTGTCGCCATGTCGATGCCACAGGTTCATATCGTCTCCTATTGCGTCGGGCTGGGATATGGGCCCGCGGTCGGGGCCGAGATGCTGTCACTGATGTTATTGGGTGGTGTTGTCAGCCGGATCATCTCGGGTTTGTTGGCAGATCGGCTGGGCGGGGTCCTGACGCTTTTGATCGGTTCGCTCCTGCAATGTATCGCCTTGTTCCTGTTCCTGCCCTACGATGGAATGGTGTCGCTTTATGCCATCAGTCTGCTCTTTGGTCTGGCACAGGGCGGCATCGTGCCCAGCTATGCGTTGATTGTCCGCGAATACATGCCGCCGCAAGAAGCTGGTGCGCGCGTCGGGTTCGTCATGATGATGACTATTCTTGGCATGGCACTCGGTGGCTGGATGTCAGGATGGATCTACGACCTCACCGGAAGCTACCAACTGGCGTTCGTGAATGGCATCCTTTGGAACGGTCTGAACATTGCAATCGTTCTGATGCTGCTCAGAAGATCCCGCCCTACACGGGAAGGCGTCATGGCATGACCCTTCTGACCCGTCGCAGCCTGCTTGCCGGGCTGGCAACCCTGCCCCTGACCCGGGCAGCACAAGCCGCATTGCGGCCATACATCCTGTCGGATGAAGGCACCCGGGTCGGGTTCACCTTTGATCTTGCGGGGGTGACACAGTCAGGGACGATGCCGATCCGGACCGCCGATGTTCAGATTGACACAGGTCGGCTACAGAACAGCCAGGTCACGGTGACACTGGACGTCAGCAAAGCCAGAACACGGCTGCCCTTTGCCCGTATGCCCATGCTCAGCCCCAGCGTTTTGGACGCGAAACAGCACCCAACGATCCGGTTTGTGTCAACAGACATACAACTGGGCGCGGAAGGGCGAATATCAGATGGCGCTCGGATCACGGGTGATCTGACGGTCCGCGGCGTGACCCGCCCGATCACATTGGAGGCCAATCTGTACCGGCAGGCGGGAAGTGCGGCAAACGATCTCAGCCGTCTGACCTTTGGTCTGAAGGGCGCCTTGAACCGGCACGACTTCGGAGCTTCGGGCTATCCTGACCTGGTTGATGACACTGTCGGCCTGGACATCCGCGCCGAGATCATACGCGCGACCTGATCGCCGAACGGCAAAAAACGACTCGCTAAAGTCGAATTGATGCGCGCATTGTGCGGCGACCCTGCCAATCTGAGACCACCATGCGCACGATCATTTCATTTGCCGCCCTGTTTCTTTCGGTCATTCTGCTTCAGCTTTCGACAGGAGGCGTCGGGCCACTCGATGCCATTTCCGGCATCACGCTGGATTTCACGACCGAGCAGATCGGTCTTTTGGGGTCTTCGCACTTTCTGGGGTTTTTCATCGGCTGCTGGTGGGCGCCACGTCTGATGGGCAATGTTGGTCATTCGCGCGCATTTGCAGTTTGCACCGCGTTGGGTGCGATGGGTCTCATCGGACATACGCTGACCGAAAACCCATATATCTGGGCCGCCCTTCGTGTGGCCTCGGGCACCTGCGTCGCAGGCGCTTACACGGTGATCGAGGCCTGGCTGAACGCGAAGGTCACCAATGAAACCCGAGGACGTGCAATGGGAACGTACCGGATCGCGGATATGGGCGCGTCCCTGTGCGCCCAGTTGATTATCGCCGTTCTGCCCCCGGCCTCTTACGTCTCGTACAACCTGCTGGCGATCCTGTGCTGTGCGTCACTTCTGCCGCTGACGCTGACCAAAGCAAGCCAACCCAAAACACCCGACGCGCCCCGTCTGAAACCCAAGCTGGCTTGGCGCAGCTCACCCTTGGCCGTGGCTGGCGTGATCGTGGCCGCGCTCAGTTCGGCCTCGTTCCGAATGGTGGGTCCGGTTTACGGGCAAGAGGTCGGACTGGGCGTCGATCAGATCGCATTCTTCCTGGCCTCTTTCGTACTGGGTGGAGCGCTTGCTCAATACCCAGTCGGCTGGCTGGCTGATAAATATGACCGGCGCTGGGTGCTGATCTGGCTGTCAGCTGCCGCGGTATTCAGCTGCGGCGTCACCATGGCGGCCAGCGGCACCGGAACGATCGGAGTCATGTCGGCGGCCGTGTTCTTTGGTCTGACAACCTTCCCGATCTTCTCGGTCTCTTCCGCCCACGCAAACGACTTTGCCACGTCCGAGGAACGGGTGGAACTCTCGGCTGCCCTGATGTTCTGGTTTGCCTTGGGGGCAATTGCATCGCCCTACATAACCTCGACCCTGATCCAGCAATTTGGCCCCGGTGCCCTTTTTGCCTTCGTGGCGTTCGGGCATGTCTTCCTGATCGTGTTTGGTCTAGCGCGGATGCGGTCTCGCCCCACCCCCGAGGAGCGCACGAATTATGTTTACGCCCCGCGCACCTCATTCACGATTGGTCGCCTTCTGAAACGATCACGGGAAGACTGAACAACCCAACGCCCCCGTTTTTGGATGTCTTTTGTGATCGCCCCGTCCTTTTCGGTCGGTTCGGTATGGAACAAGGAGAAGGCGCTGCCACTCGGAGTCGCAGCGTTGAGATCCCTCTGTTCACTTCAGTGGCATTTTACGTCTCCGGAACGCGATCCAGACCGTCGCGGCAGCACGATTTTCCTTCCCTTCGGGGTCTAAATCGACAAGCAAGTCAATGCCGGGCTTTTGCTGGGCGATCACATCATGTAGACGGGCGCGCAGACAGTTACGCGGAAACGGATCATGGCTCGGATTCTCATCACCTCGGCGATCCCCTACATCAACGGGATCAAACACCTCGGCAATCTGATCGGCTCGCAATTACCGGCTGATTTGTACGCACGTTACCAGCGTGGCCGGGGGAACGAGGTCATGTTCCTGTGCGCCACGGATGAACACGGCACACCCGCCGAGCTGGCCGCCGCCAAGGCTGGCAAGCCGGTGGCGGAATATTGCGCCGACATGTATGCGATTCAGGCCGATATCGCCAACCGGTTTGGTCTCAGCTTCGATCACTTCGGCCGCTCGTCCAGCGACCAGAACAAGCGCCTGACCCAGCATTTTGCGGGCAAGCTGGATGACGCGGGCCTGATCCGCGAAGTCAGCGAGAAACAGGTGTATTCCAACGCCGATGGCCGCTTTCTGCCTGACCGGTATATCGAAGGCACCTGCCCTAATTGCGGCTATGATCGCGCACGCGGCGACCAGTGCGAAAACTGCACCAAACAATTGGATCCGACGGACCTGATCGAGCCGCGCTCGGCCATTTCCGGATCCACCGATCTGGAAGTGCGCGAGACCAAGCACCTGTATCTGCGTCAATCCGCGATGAAGGACAAGCTGGATGCGTGGATCGACAGCAAGACGGACTGGCCGGTCCTGACCACTTCGATTGCCAAGAAGTGGCTGCATGATGGCGACGGGTTGCAGGACCGTGGCATTACCCGCGATCTGGACTGGGGTGTACCGGTCAAGAAAGGCGATCAGGATTGGCCGGGGATGGAAGGCAAGGTCTTTTACGTCTGGTTCGACGCCCCCATCGAATACATCGCCTGCGCCAAGGAATGGGCCGATGCCAACGGCAGGACCGATGCGGATTGGGAACGCTGGTGGCGCACCGACAAGGGCGCGGACGACGTGCGCTATGTCCAGTTCATGGGCAAGGACAACGTGCCGTTCCATACCCTGTCCTTCCCAGCCACCATCCTAGGCACCAACGCGCATAATGAAGAGGCCGGATCACCCGAGCGCTGGAAGCTGGTGGATTACATCAAGTCGTTCAACTACCTGAATTATGACGGCGGCCAGTTTTCGACCAGCCAGGGCCGTGGCGTGTTCATGGATCAGGCGCTGGACATTCTGCCTGCCGATTACTGGCGCTGGTGGCTGCTGAGCCATGCACCCGAAAGCAGCGACAGCGAATTTACCTGGGAGAATTTCCAGCAATCGGTGAATAAGGACCTTGCAGACGTTCTGGGCAACTTTGTCAGCCGCATCACCAAATTCTGCCGCTCGAAATTTGGTGAGACCGTGCCCGAAGGTGGACAGTTCGGCCCCCGCGAACAGGCCTTGATCGAAGAGCTCACCAAACGTGTCCGCGCCTATGAAGGCCATATGGAGGCGATGGAGGTTCGCAAATCCGCGCAGGAGCTGCGGGCAATCTGGGTCGCAGGAAATGAATATCTACAGGCCGCAGCTCCGTGGTCGACATTCAAGGAAGACCCGGAGCAGGCCGCCGCGCAGGTACGTCTTGGCCTGAACCTGATCCGGCTTTACGCCGTTCTCAGCGCACCGTTCATCCCCGAAACCTCGGCCCGTATGCTGAGCGCGATGAACACTCTGGATACCAGCTGGCCCGATGATGTTGCCACCGCATTGAACGCCTTGCCGTCCGGCCACGACTTTGCCGTGCCAGACGTTCTGTTCGCCAAGATAACGGATGAACAGCGCGAAGAATGGCAGGACAGGTTCGCGGGAACTCGCGACTGATCGGTCCGGCACAATAGACCCGGGGGGCCCATTTCGGGCCCCTTTTGTTTGGGCCACGCGGCCGCGTCAGGGCCTAAGCCAGCATAAGTGCTTGAACTTTTGACCTCCGCCCTGACCAGCGCGGGACTCATCACGCTTGAGATATCGGCACAAAAAAGTCATCCTGAGACAAGGTTCCTCCGACTCGCGTCGCCGTGGCGACTGGGTCGGTATCTTTTGTTTCTGCATCGATCGAGGCTTTCGCCATGTCCCCAGCATTCCTTTCACCCAACAAGACCAGCAGGCATTTGGCCGCCGCATTCATGCTGATGTCCTTGGGTTTGGCGCATCCGGCGACCGCGCAGGAAGAAGGGGCACCGCCAAAGGTTTCGATAGCGGCGGCCTATACCGAGGAAATCACCGACGAAGCCACGTTCATCGGACGCGCCGAGGCAATCAACAAGGTCGATATCGTGGCGCGGGTGAACGGATTTCTCAACAGCCGCGAGGTCGAGGATGGGGCGACCGTCAAAGAAGGCGATCTGCTGTTCACCATCGAACCCGACCTGTACGAGGCGACGCTTGAGGCCCGAAAGGCCGATCTGAACCGGGCCGAAGCAAATCTTGAACTGGCAAAGGTCGATCTGGCGCGTAAAGAAGAACTTTACAAACGCGACGCGACACCAGAGTCAGAACGCGACATTGCCCGCGCCAACGAACTGGTCGCCGAGGCAGAGGTGAAGGCGGCCAATGCTGCAATCCAGCAGGCCGAGCTTGACCTGAGCTACACGCAGATACATGCGCCATTCGACGGCCGTATCGGCAGGATCACGACCAGCGTCGGAGATGTGGTAGGCCCAAACAATCCTCCTCTGGTCAATATCGTCAGCGAGACGCCCATATATGTGAATTTCTCGTTGAACGAAAAGCTCTTCACCTCAGTCTTGCAGACTTATGGTGAAAACTCGGCATCGCTGGCGGAAAGCCCGCAAAGCCCGAATGTGCACGTCATCCTGCCCAACGGCACCAAGATGGATGAAGTCGGCAGAATTGTATTCGTTGACAACCGTATCGACCCATTGACCGGCGCAATTACCATTCGCGCCCAGTTCGACAACGCGGACCGGCTGATTCTGGATGGCGCTTTTGTGAATGTGCAGATCGAAGCGCTGGAACCGACCTTGCAGGTGTTGGTGCCTCAAGCCGCCTTGCAGCGCGATCAGCGGGGTGAGTTTGTCCTGGTGGTCAACGACAAGCAGATGGTTGAACAGCGTTACATCACCACCGGTGACACGGTCGGAACCGCGATTATCGTGCTGGACGGGCTGCGCGAAGGCGAAAGCGTCATTGTCGAGGGCCTGCAACGGGTTCGCCCCGGCGTCGCTGTTGACGCAGTCGTCGCCTCTGAACAACCGGGAGAGTAACAGATGTTCTCAGCCCTGTTCATCAGCCGGCCCAAGCTGGCGCTCGTCATTTCGCTGGTGCTGACCATCATGGGCGGTATCGGATACCTTGTGCTGCCGGTCGCGCAGTTTCCCGATATCACCCCGCCCGTGGTCAACGTCTCGACCACCTATACCGGCGCAAACGCCGAGACCGTTGAAAATACCGTTGCCGCGCCGATCGAGGCGCAGGTCAACGGTGTGGACGACATGATCTACATGACGTCCAGATCATCGGACAACGGGTCCTATTCGCTGGATGTGACCTTTGAGGTCGGCACCGATCCTGACATCGCATCGGTCAACGTTCAAAACCGGGTGGCGCAGGCCATGTCGTCGCTGCCAGCCGAAGTGACTTCGTCCGGCGTGGTGACACAGAAATCTTCGACCAACATGCTGATGCTGGTCACTCTGACCTCACCAAATGGGACCTATGACAGTGTGTTCCTGTCGAACTATGCCTCGATCAATCTGCGCGATGCGCTGGCCCGCGTGCAGGGCGTCGGCAAGGCCGATGTTCTGACCAACCTTGAATACGCCATGCGGATCTGGATGGACCCGGACAAGATGGCGGCGCTGTCCATCACACCGGGGGATGTCATCAATGCGATCCGGGAACAGAATATCGAAGTATCCGCCGGTTCGATCGGTGCGCCACCCGTTCCCGAAGGGCAGACGTTTCAATACACGATTAAATCCAAAGGCCGTCTGACCTCCGCAGAGGAATTCGGTGACATTGTCATCCGGACAGGTGACGCCGGTGCCATCGTCCGCGTCAAAGACATCGCCCGGGTAGAGCTTGGCGCGGAATATTATGCGGCTTCCGGCTATTTTCAGGCGGTTCCAGCCACGGTTATCGGCATCTATCAGGCCCCCGGTGCAAACGCTTTGGCGGTTTCGGAACGCGTGCAGGCGGAATTGGAGCGGCTGTCCCGCGCCTTTCCGACAGATGTCGAATATGATGTCCCCTTCAACACGACCGACTTTGTCGAGGCGTCTTTGAACGATGTGGTCTCGACCCTGATCCTGACCTTCATTCTGGTTATTTCGGTTGTGTTCGTGTTCCTTGGAAGTTGGCGCGCAACGATCATTCCGGCGGTGGCAATCCCGGTATCCCTGATCGGTACTTTTGCCTTCCTGCTGGCGTTTGGGATGTCGCTGAACACCATCTCGCTGTTCGCCTTGGTGCTGGCCATCGGTATCGTGGTGGATGACGCCATCGTCGTCGTCGAAAACGTGGAGCGCATCATTGCCGATGAAGGGTTGCCCCCTGCTGAAGCCACCCGTAAAGCCATGGGCCAGATCACGGGGCCGGTCATCGCGACCACACTGGTTCTTTTGGCGGTGTTCGTGCCGGTCACGTTCATGCCCGGCATCTCGGGGCGGCTGTATTCCCAATTTGCCATAACGATCTCGACCGCTGTCGTAATCTCTTCCATCAACGCTCTGACCCTTTCGCCCGCCCTGTGCGGCTTAGTTCTTCGTCCCCGGTCCGGCCCTCCCAAAGGGGTGCTTGCGATGTTCGAAAACTTCATCGGCACCGTGCGCAACGGCTATGTGGCCATTGTACGAAAGCTGTTGGTTTTTCCGGCCATTGCGCTGGCCATCGTGGTTGGGCTTGGCATGGGAACCGGAACAATCATGTCCAACACCTCGGCCGGGTTTATTCCGCTTGAAGACAACGGGTATCTGTTCGTTGATGTTCAGTTGCCTGATGCCGCAACGTTGGAACGGACCGAGGCAGTAACTGCTCGTCTTGACGAACAGATAAGTGAAATCCCGGGCGTCGCGAGCACGGTTCTGGTCAACGGCTTTTCGATGCTGAACGGCACTATCACCAACGGCGCTGCAATTTTCGTCAACCTCGAAAACTGGAGCGAACGGCAGGAAGAGGATCTGAGCGCGGACGCCATTCTGGCCAAAGTGCTGGCGATCGCGAACGGTGAATCAGCAGCTTCGGTCCTTGCTTTCAACCCACCGCCCATCCAGGGCCTTGGTATGTCCGCCGGTGTCGAGATGGAAGTTCAGCAAACCGGTGGTGGCACTCCGCAGGATCTGGCCTCGGCCGTGGGTTCGTTCGTGTATTCGGCCAATCAGAGGCCCGAGATTGGGCAGGCCTATACGACCTTCCGCGCCAACGTCCCACAGCTGTTCGTTGATCTGGACCGCGAAAAAGCCAAAACGCTGAATGTCTCGGTCGCCGAGATATTTCAGACCATGCAGGCGCAGCTGGGATCTTACTATGTCAATGACTTCAACCTGTTCGGCCGTGTCTATCGCGTGATGATTCAGGCCGATGGGACCTATCGGGACAATGTCGAAGATATCGCGAACCTCTATGTCCGTTCTCAAAACGGAGACATGGTGCCGCTAGGGACACTGATCGACGTTGAAAACGTGCTGGGTCCGGTTCTGCTGAAGCGCCACAACCTGTTCCGGTCGGCCACTGTGACGGCGGTCCCTGCACCCGGCTTGTCCAGCGGCGATGCAATCAACGTGATGACCGAAGAATCCGCGACCGCCCTGCCCCCGGGCTATGCGTTCGAATGGACAGGGACAGCGCAGCAGCAGCTGGCCTCGGGAAGTCTGGTGATCATCATCCTCGGGCTTGCCATCCTGTTCGGTTACTTGTTCCTGGTGGGTCAGTATGAAAGTTGGACGCTACCTGTTTCAATCCTGCTTTCCGTTGTCGTTGCTTTGTTTGGGGCCGTGGCGGCGGTGGCCATCGTGGGAAGTGACATCAACCTCTATACGCAGATCGGTATGATCATGCTTGTCGGGCTGGCCTCGAAAAACGGTATTCTGATCGTCGAGTTCGCCATGGAGCAACGCGCCAAGGGGCTGTCCATCAAAGAGGCCGCAGCAGAGGCGGCATATCAGCGTTTCCGCGCTGTGATGATGACTGCGCTGTCCTTCCTACTTGGCGTTGTCCCCCTGCTGGCCGCCAACGGAGCCGGTGCCGCCAGCCAGAAAGCGATTGGTGTCGCGGTATTTGGCGGGATGCTGGCCGCAACGCTGGTTGGTGTGATCGTGGTGCCCGTGCTCTATGCCCTGATGCAAGGCATGCGGGAATGGTTGAAGGGCAACAAGAGCGACCCCGACCCTACGGAAAAAGCCGCCTGAACACCGAAAGCCCCATCTGAACTGATGGGGCTTTTTTGCAATTCCGCTACTAGGATTCAGGCGTTTTCAGGCTATCCCTTATCCTCGGACCGTTCAGACATCCATTGATCGATCCGCGCAATCTGCTCGGCACTCAGCCGCAAGCCCAGCTTGTTGCGGCGCCAAACCACATCTTCGGCTGAGCGGGCATATTCCTTGTTCATCAGCCACGCGACCTCTTTCGCTGTCAGGGTTGCGCCAAACTCCTCTCCCAGATCGGATACCTGTTTTGCATCATCCAAAACATCCCTTGCTTCAGTCCCGTAAGCTCTGATCAGGCGGGCAGCCCAGCTTTCGGTCAAAAAAGGATAGGCCGCCATAAGATCGCTTTTCAGGGTTTCGACAGCATCCACCGGAAAATCACCCCCCGGCAGTGCGACACCTGCGGTCCAGGGGCCGGGCAGGTGCGGGAAATACTCACCGACCTTCTCAAGCGCGCTTTCTGCAAGCCTGCGATAGGTCGTGATCTTGCCGCCGAATACATTCAAAACGGGCGCCCCGCCCTGCGCATCGACTTTCAACGTGTAATCCCGCGTTGCCGCAGTGGCACTGCTTGCTCCGTCATCATAAAGAGGCCGCACGCCGGAATAGGTCCACACGACATCGTCGCGCGTTATGCTTCTTTTGAAGTACTTTGATGCAAAGGCGCACAGGTAATCCTGCTCGGCCTCTGTGCAGACTGGTTTGGTCGACGGGTCCGGATGATCCTGATCCGTTGTCCCAATCAAGGTAAAGTCCTGCTCGTATGGTATGGCGAAAATGATGCGGCCATCTTCGCCCTGGAAAAAATAGCATTTGTCGTGATCGTAAAGCCTGGGCGTCACGATATGACTGCCCCGCACAAGCCGCACGCCCTCGCGAGAGTTCACGCGGATCTTGGATTGAATAATGTCGCCCACCCAGGGCCCACCTGCATTGATCAGCATCTTGGCCCGGACCAAACGGGTCTCACCGCTGATCCGATCCCGAACGGACACTTCCCAAAGATCGCCGACCCGCTCGGCCGAGGTCACTTCGGTTCGGACCATGATCTGCGCGCCGCGCGACTCGGCGTCACGCGCATTCAGGACCACCAATCGCGAGTCTTCGATCCAGCAGTCGGAATATTCATAAGCCGTTTCGAACTTGTCCTGCAACGGGGCCCCCTCGGGCGCTGACCGCAGGTTCAATGACGTCGTGCCCGGCAGGATTTTGCGCCCGCCCAGATTGTCATACATGAACAGGCCCAACCGGATCAGCCAGGCCGGACGCCGCCCGCGCATCCACGGCATGACCGTGCTGAGCAACCGCGAGGTCGGCGTTTCGGAATCAAACCGCATATCCTTGTGGTAGGGCAGCACAAAACGCATGGGCCAGCTGATATGCGGCATCGCGCGCAGCAGGGTTTCACGCTCGATCAGGGCCTCACGCACAAGGCGAAATTCAAAATACTCAAGATACCGCAATCCGCCGTGAAACAACTTGGTCGAGGCAGAGGACGTGGCAGAAGCGAGATCGTTCATCTCGACCAGCGTCACCGAAAGACCCCGCCCGGCGGCGTCCCGCGCTATTCCACAGCCATTGATCCCGCCGCCGATGATGAAAAGGTCTGTGATCAGGTTGTCCGTTGACTGCATATCCATTGATTCCCTGCCTGACACGGTTGCGGGCATTAGCCAGAATGACCTTCGCTTCGTCAATGTTTATGTTCGTTTTTTTTCTTTTTGCAACACTGGTATGAATTTCCAGCAAGTTGGCTTGCCAAAATCGACAAAAAGAACAAAAACGAAAATCAATCCTCTACACCGGAACTGCCCATGTCCTTGTCCTTTCGCCAATCCGACATTCTGGAAATCGCCAGCACCGATGGGCGCGTTACCGTCGAGGGGCTGGCTGAACGCTTTGGCGTCACCGTTCAGACGATCCGGCGCGACCTGACCGAGCTTGCAGATGCGGGCAAGCTGGACCGGGTTCACGGGGGCGCTGTTCTCCGCTCGGGTGTTTCAAATATTGGATACGAGGACCGCCGCGCGCTGAACGCGGACGCCAAGACCCGCATCGCTCAAACCTGCGCGGCTGATATCCCGGATGGCGCATCAATTTTCATGAACATCGGAACCTCGACCGAGGCCGTGGCAAGGCAGTTGCTGAACCACAAGAACCTGCTGGTGGTGACCAACAACATGAACGTTGCAAACATTCTTGTCGAAAACCCGGACTGCGAAATCATCATGGCCGGCGGCGTTTTGCGTCGGACAGACGGGGGGCTGATCGGCAACCTGACCGTATCAGCCATCCGGCAGTTCAAATTCGACATCGCCGTCATAGGATGTTCGGCGCTGGACGCGGATGGCGATCTTTTGGACTTCGACTTTCAGGAGGTTCAGGTCAGCCAGGCCATCATCGACAAGGCGCGCCGAACTTTTCTGGTTGCCGATCATTCAAAGTTTCAACGCTCGGCCCCGGCGCGGATAGGATCAATTGCCGAACTTGACACGGTGTATAGCGACCTGCCCCTGCCCGGCAAGCTGCCAGAGCATTGTCGCGAGTGGCAGACTGATGTCGTCATCTGCGACTAGAGGCGGGCAAATAACAACGTCCGGGCGAGTTGCGCGGCTTGCCAGATCGAACTTGGCCTGACACTATCCTTCATACAAGAATTTGTGCACGGGAGGGGAGGACCGGGCCATGATTGCGCTTTTATTTTCGTTGTTTATCGCCACGATGGGGCTGAACTATTTCAAGTTGACCAAAGCTGGCAACGCCTTGTTTTTCGTCACATTGGCCATGTGTATCTACTGGTTGAAATTCCACGCCACCACACCGCTTACAATTCAACTCTGAGGGGCTTGCCATGACACCTGAACTGTCCCGCACCCTCAACGCGATCGGTATGCTTGCCGTCTGCCTTGTACTGGCGTTGGCGTTTTTCTATCAGCTTGTCCTCTATGAACTGCCCTGCCCGCTTTGCCTGCTGCAACGTGTTGGGTTCGTTGCCGTCGGTGTGGGGCTTGGTTTGAACCTGCTCTACGGTCCACGGCCGCAACACTATGCCATCGTGCTGATTGCGGCCTTGTATGGAGGCACTGTATCGATCCGCCAGATTCTTCTGCATATCGTACCCGGCACCGGGCACTACGGCTCTCCGGTTTTGGGTCTGCACTACTATACCTGGGCCGGGATCGCCTTTTTCCTTGTGTTGCTGGGCACGTCGATCATGCTGTTATTTGATCGCCAATACGCCGACCCTTCTGGTCAGGAACCAAGGTTCGGAGGAAATGCTCTGGCAAAGATCGCGTTTTTCGTCATGCTGGCTTTGGCGGTGCTGAACGCGGGTTCGACCTTGCTGGAATGCGGGCCGGGTATCTGCGCTGACCCGCCGACAAGCTACAAGTTGATTGACGAATTGGACGCCGGCAACTGAAGATACCGTAACCTTCCCGAAAAGGAGGAGCGAGCATGGGACTACTGGGACAGCCGCTTGGCTATTATGACTATCTGACTTTCGTGGCATTGATCCTGCTTCTGGCGGCTGTGATGGCGTTGTTTCTTTTTCTCATGGGTCTTCCGGGTCGGATCGCCATCAAGCGCAACCATCCCCATGCCGAGGCCGTAAAGATCATGGGCTGGATGGGATTTCTGGCCGTGGTGCCCTGGGTCCATGCCTTTATGTGGGCGTTCCATGATGGCGTTACGGTCGACATTCGCCGTGGCCCTGACGAGGAAAAAGACGCCATTCGTGATGAAATCAAACGTCTGGGTGGCGATGTCCGACCTGAATATCAAGGTCGACTGGACACAGACGATCCGCAGCAAAGCTAAGGCCAGAGGAAGTCACAAAACATGTTCGTCGCCCTTGGCATCACGTTATTTTACATCATTTTCGTCTGGCTTATTTTCTTCAAGCTGGAACTGCTGAAATTCAACATCGCCTGGGGCATCGTATCCTTTTGGGTTGGCGCGCACCTGTTGCTGATTTTTCTGGTCGCATTGCGGTTCTTTCAACCCTTCTCGGCCGACAGCCACGTGGTGCGTTCGACCATACAGATCATTCCCAAACTGACACAACCGACGATCCTGACCGAAGTTCTTGTGGAACCGAACACACCTGTCACCAAGGGCGATCCACTCTACCGCTTTGATGACACGGTGTTTTCACTGGCGGTGGACAATGCGCAGGCGCAATTGGTCGCCGCTGAACAGAATTCCAAGATTCTGGAACAGGATGTGATCGCGTCGACCGAAGCTGTTGAACGCGCAAACGCGCAGCTGGCCTATGCGCAGACTCAGCAAGCCCGGTATGAAACTCTTGTGCCCGCCGGTGGAGCGCGGCAAGACGAACTGGACCGCTGGAACGAGCAGGTGACCGAAGACCTTGCTGCCGTCAAACAGGCCGAAGCAAATCTGGAAAAGGCGCAACTGGCTGTGGAGTCCCAGATTGACGGTGTTAACACGGGTATTCTCCAGGCAAGGGCGCAGTTGGCCGAGGCTGAGTATTTTCTTGAAAACACAACGATCTACGCGCCTGAAAACGGCATGATCGTATCGCAGCAAGCCCGCCCCGGGCTGGTCGTCGGCGATGTTCGACTGGGCGCGATAGCCAGTTTCGTGACCGAGGACAGCCCCTATCTTCTTGCGACCTTTCGCCAGCAGAATCTGAAATTCGTGGAACCGGGGCAAGAGGTCGAAGTGGCGCTGGATCTTTACCCGGGCGAAATCCTGACGGGCAAGGTCGAGGCGATCTGGTGGGCCACACGCCAAGGGCAACTGATCCCTTCAGGCCGCCTACCCGGCTTTGAACTGCCGAAACTGCCCGGTCGAATTGCCGTGCAGATCACCGTCGATATCCCGGAAGGGCACACTTTCCCGGCTGGCGGCCACGCCGCAGTGGCGATCTACACCGGCATGGGCAAAAGCTTTGAGTTCCTGAGACGCATCAACATCCGTCTCTATTCCTTCGCCAACTTCATTCGACCGCTGGATATCTAAGGATGCGCGCCATGACACTTAGCCGGTTGATGGGAACTGCACTTTGCGCCGCCACTTTCGCGGCCTGCACGCCCGTGGGGCCCGATTTCGTGCGCCCGAACTCTCCGGTCGTCAAGCAGTGGATCGAGGTAAACAGCCCC
Organism: Ruegeria sp. P10; assembly: GCF_056534925.1. NCBI lineage: Bacteria > Pseudomonadati > Pseudomonadota > Alphaproteobacteria > Rhodobacterales > Roseobacteraceae > Ruegeria > Ruegeria sp. P10. The sequence continues at coordinate 334,657 of NZ_JBQERJ010000004.1, read as the reverse complement.
AGCGTCGGTCAAAGCGGCCTGACATCGCGCAGCGCACCTGTGGTCAAATGGTGGGAGACATTCAATGACCCGACCCTCAACCGGCTGATTGCCGAAGCTTATGCTCAGAACCTGACGCTTCAGGTCGCGGGCGCGCGGGTGCTGCAAGCGCGGGCACAGCTGGGGATCGCTTTCGGCGAATTGTACCCGCAATCCCAGGCCATAGGCGCGTCTTTGCAGCGGCGGCAAATCAGCGACAACCTTGGGCCTGTTGCCGATATCAACCGGATCATCCCCCTGGATACCGAATTCTCGACGTCTCAGGTTGGGTTCGACGCCCAGTGGGAGCTGGATGTCTGGGGCGCACAACGGCGCGGTGTGCAGGCGGCGCGGTCGAATCTGGCTTTGCAGGTCGCAAACTATGATGACGCATTGGTGACACTGACCGGCGACGTGGCCGCGCTCTACGTCAATATCCGCGCGCTGCAGGAATCGTTGGCGGTCGCCCGGGAAAACATCAAATTGCAGCAGGAATCGGCGGACCTGACCCAGCTGCGGTTCAACAACGGGGTCACGACCGAACTGGACGTTCAGGAATCCACTGCCCTGCTTAACAATACCAAAGCCTTGGTGCCCGAGTTGGAAAGCGACCTGCAACAGACCAAGAATGCGCTGGCCGTGCTGCTAGGGGCCACGCCGTCCCGGATGACCAACCTGCTGGGGAATTCCGGCCGTATCCCGTCAGCGCGAACAAATGTGGCCGTTGGGGTGCCAGCAGAATTGCTGCGCCGCCGCCCGGATGTCCGCGCGGCGGAACTGGCCGCTGCGACTCAATCCGCGCAGGTGGGTATCGCAATGGCTGACCTGTATCCTCAGTTCGTGCTGTCAGGCGCGATCGGTTTACAGGCTTCGGGCGGGCGCGATCTGTTCAGCGGCAACAGCACCACCGGTCTGGCCAGTGCCGGCGTGGTCTGGAACGTGCTCAACTATGGCCGCATCAAAAACAATGTCCGTGCGCAGGATGCGGCATATCAAGCGCTGATTGCCAATTATCAGAACACCGTTCTGACCGCGTATTCCGAGGTGGAAAGCGCGATGGTCGCCTATGCGCAAGCACGCAAACAGGTTGGGTTCTATCAGAAAAGCGTCGACGCTTCGCGCAAGGCCGCAGATATCGCCGTAAGCCAGTACAGGGATGGAATCGCCAGCTATTCTCGCATTCTGAACACGCAGACCGCGCTTTTGCGGTCGCAGGCAAACCTGATCGAAGCGCGGCAGCAGGTGTCCAGCAATCTGGTTGCCGTTTACAAGGGTCTGGGCGGCGGATGGCAGATCCGGCAAAACCAGGAATTCCTGCCTGAAACCGTGCTGGCGGAAATGGCCTATCGAACCGATTGGGGCGATCTGCTTGAAAAAACCCCAACCCGGGCCAGCCTGAACTAGGCGCTAATTGGTCAACCCGCGCAGACCACCCGAGATCAATATATTGACCTCGTAAAGGATGCGGGGGGCGGCCAGCCCGCCGGGGCTGGCCAGATAGTTGGGGCTCCATTCCGGATCGAATTTCTGTTTGAAGGCGCGCAAACCTTCGAAATGATAGAATTGCTCGCCATGCTCATAGACAAAGCCGCCGATGCGGTTCCAAAGTGATGCAAGCTGACGGTTTTCGATGCCTGAGAACGGCGCCGCACCCAATGAGAACCAGTGGAACCCCTGTTGCGATCCCCAGTTCATCATCTCGGCAAAAAGCGCATCCATGACAAAGCTCGGGCTGTCAGGCTCATAGCGCATCAAATCCAGTGACAGCTCGGATTTGTTGCCGCCCTGAAACAGGTTGGCGAAGGCCATGATCTTGCCGGTCTTACCGTCACGCAGAACCGCATGATCGAAATATGACAGGTACTGATCGTCAAAGCCCCCCAACGCAAAGCCCTTTTCGGCACCCGCCTTTTGCGCCAGCCAATGGTCTGAAATCGCGCGCAGTTCCGGCAATACCGGGGCCAGGTTCTCTTTCGGGATGATCTCGAATACATAGCCCTCCCTCTCGGCCCGGTTTCTGGCCTGTCTGAACCGCTTGCGCGACTTTCCGTCCAGCGAGAAATCCCTGAGTGGCACCCGCGCGACCTCGCCGATCTTCAGGATCGACAGGCCCAGATCCAGAAATGTCGGCAGGTACTTGGTTGAAACACTGTAGAAGGCACACAGTTTTCCTTCTCGGTCCGCCAATTCCCTGAGTTGCCAGATCAATTGCCGCCCCGCCGTTTCATCGCCAACCGGCTCTCCCTTCGAGATCAGAGCGTTGCCCGTGTCTGCATAGGCAATAAATGCGGTCTCATCCGGTGAGATGAGGAACTGCTTGTCACCGGTAAGCGAGATTTGGGATTCGGTGTCCTCGCACTCCATCACAAGCCGTTCAACGACCTCGGGGATTTCCGTGCGCACAGGCGTCGGAATATCTCGCCCGAACAGAGAGTTCACGGCCACGACGCCCACGATCACCGCCACGATGAGGCTGGAGCGCAAAAAGCGCGAAGCGTCACCGTTCCAGGCAAATTCCCACCACAGGGCGTTCTGGTACTCGACATGGGAATAGGCGAACAATCCGATCCAGAATATCACCGCCAGCAGCGCCACGACACTGACCAACCAAGGAATATTCAGCCTGAAGATCGACGCGCCACTGACCCGGTAAAACGCCCCGCGGAACATCGCCAGAAGGCCAATCGTGCCCAGCATCGACAGCGCTTCGTGAGTGTCCAGCCCCTTTGCCAGCGAGGCAAAGAACCCGGCCACCATCAACAGCATGGCCACCACCCATGCGCGGTAGAGCTTTCGAAACAAACCGCGGGACACCAGCAAAAGCAGCACGCCGACAGCACTGCCGGCAAGGTGCGATGCCTCGACAAACGACAGCGGCAAGACCTCTCTCAGAACGCCAAGGTTCTGCGTGCCCGCTGGCAATGCGCCGGATATCAGCAGGACCACCCCTGCCACGGCCGCAACCCCGGCTGCCACCATCGGAACAATGGGGCGGATAACCCGATAGACCCATGTTGCGGCGCCGCCGATCCTGTGCCTTTGCGTCAGTGCGGACGCGATCGCAATGGACACGCTGGCGATACCGAACGGCAAGAAGGTGTAAACGACGCGATACAGCAACAAGGCTGCGATCACATCCGAACGTCCCGACGCTCCAAGCCCCGCGATCAGCGTGGCTTCGAATACCCCAAGCCCGCCCGGCGCGTGGCTGAGGATTCCAACGGCAATGGCGGCGATGTAGATCGTGAAGAAATAGGGATAGCCAACGCCCAGATCGTCCGGCATCAGGACATAGAGCGCCATGGACGCGCCAACCAGATCTCCGATGGCGGCCAGTGTCAGAAGGCTGGCCAGTTTGCCACCCGGCAAGTCAAACCCGATACCTGCGACGGCCAACCGCCTGCCGCCGCTGGACAACCATATGAACATCGCGACCAATGCCCCCAAAAGGCACAGCCCGATGGCGGTTTCCACCGTTTCGCTGACAGGCATCACTTTCGAGATCCCATCCGGATGCACGGTCAGCAACACACCCAGAACCAGAACAAGCCCCATCCAGAACGCGACCCAGGATGTCGCGATAACCCCGGCCACCCGCCCCAGATCCAAGCCCAGCGACGCATATATCCGATACCGGATCGCCGTTCCGGTAATGTAGGAAAAACCCAGACAGTTCGACACGGCATAGCCGCTGGCCCCTGCCATTCCGGCAACAGGCAATGGCACTTTGCCGCCCGCCACGCTTTGCACGGCAAACACATCATAGAGCGACAGCGACAGGAAACTGAACGCGGTCCAGCACAATGCGAAAAACATCAGTTTCCACGACGTCGTTGCGATATCGGTCTGGACATCTGACCATTTCACATGCGCCGACAAATCATGCAGAACCGTCAGCGCGATCCCGGTCACGAGAACCGGTATTGCAATCCGCAGCCACGGTTTTTCCAACATGGCCGTAAGCTTTTCGGCCCAGTGTACGGCCAGAGGTTCACCGTCACTTTCCGCATTAGTCATGCTGCACGTCCCCGCCAGTTTCTGATCGCAGATACCACGCGCAGCTCACCCGCCCGTCGACGATTCAGACATCATCTGCCAACGGACTCTGGCACATTTTGGTTTTATCTCAAAGCGCTAGAGCCGCCCCTTGCGTGTTGACAGCAAAAGGTTCGTTTCCGAACGCGTCACGCCGTCGATCCTTCGGATCTGAAACAGAACCTCATCCAGTTCGGCCAGGGTTTCCGCGCTGATCTCGGCGATCAGATCCCAACTGCCATTTGTCGAATGAACTGCCGTCACCTGACGCATGGCACCGATCCGGGCCATGACGCGTTCCGTCCCGCGCCCCTCAATCTCGAGCATCATCAACCCGCGCACCGGGCTTTGCGCCAGGTCGCGACGCGTCAGGACGGTGAAGCCGACGATTTCACCGGACTGTTTCAGCCGCTGCAACCTGCTGCGGACCGTGGTGCGTGTCACGCCCAGTGTTTCCGACAGCTCTGACAGGCTTGCCCGTGCATCCCGTTGCAACGCATTGAGCAGCCGATTGTCCAATTCGTCCATAACATCTTCTCATAAAGGAACTTCCGAGACCATTTTGAGCATTTTGCCGACTTCACGCAAGACAGTCCGACGGCCTAAATGAACACATGGAAATCAAGGATATCATACTGGTCGGCGCCCCAATGGACGCCGGGAAACGTCGTCAGGGATGCCGGATGGGACCTGATGCGTATCGCGTGGCAGGGTTGGATGAGGCGCTGTCTGATCTTGGTCACACCGTCCAAGATTGGGGCGACGTGCAGGCCGAAAACGTCGACATTCCCCGACACCCGCACCTGTTCGCCCTGCCCGAATGCGTGGGGTGGACGCACGCTCTTAGCAAAGCTGCGCAAGACGCGGCGGGTCAGGGCATTCCGATTTTCATGGGGGGTGATCACGCCCTGTCCATGGGTACGGTGGCCGGGATGGCCGCCCATGCTGCTCGGATCGACCGCCCTCTTTTTGTGCTATGGCTTGACGCCCACAGCGACTTTCACACTCCGGACAGTACCGGCAGCGGCAACCTGCACGGAACGCCGGTGGCGTATTTCACCGGCAGACCCGGATTCGAGGATTTCCCCCCTTTGCCGGCCGTCATCCCAACGGATCGCGTCGGCATGATCGGATTGCGCTCTGTCGACCCGGCTGAACGGGCAGCGCTGGAGCAAGACCGTGCCATGCTGGCGGATATGCGCAGCATCGATGAAAATGGAATCAAAGCCCCCCTTTTGGCCTTTCTTGATCGCGTGAAGGCAGAAAACGCTCTGCTACATGTATCTTTGGATGTCGATTTCCTCGACCCGGCAGTGGCGCCCGCAGTCGGCACGACCGTGCCCGGCGGTGCAACCGAGCGCGAAGCCCACCTGGTAATGGAACTGCTGCATGAAAGCGGGCTTGTCTGCTCGCTGGACCTGGTCGAACTGAACCCGTTTCTGGATGAGAGGGGCCGAACCGCAAAACTGATGGTCGATCTGGCCGCCTCGTTGATGGGTCGCCGTATCTTCGACCGTCCCACCCGGAGTTTTTGATGCTGTCTCTGCAAGCGCCATCTGCCGCTATCATGATCCGGCCGCACGCTTTTGCGTCCAACCCAGAAACACGCGATGACAATGCCTTTCAAACGCTGAGCACCGCATCCGCCCAGGCCACGTCGGAAGCGGCCAGGGATGAACATGATCGGGCGGTACAGCAATTGCGCGACGCCGGTGTCACTGTTCATGTGTTTGACGATTTCGGGGACCTCAACACACCTGACAGCGTTTTTCCAAACAACTGGTTCTCGACGCATCCCGGCGGCCATGTGGCGATCTACCCGATGTTCGTGCCATCGCGCAGACGCGAACGCCGGACCGATGTAATCGAACTGCTCAAAGAGGAATACCGTGTGCAGGATGTCATCGACTATTCCGGGCTGGAACAAGACAACCTGGCCCTGGAAGGGACCGGCGCGATGGTGTTGGATCATGTGGCCCGTATCGCTTACACGGTGACGTCCAATCGCGCCGATCCGGTCCTGTTGGAACGGTTCTGCACACATTTCAACTATGAACCAATCGCCTTCGAAGCCCGCGATGCCAAGGGCCGAGACGTTTATCACACCAACGTTTTGATGGGTATCGGAACGCATTACGCCCTGATTTGCCTCGACATGATTTCGGACCCGGCCCGCCGCATGACCGTTCGCAATCGGCTGGAAGAATCCGGTCGAACGGTCATTGACCTGACGCACGACCAAATTGCCGAGTTCGCAGGTAACGCCATTGAACTGACCGGACGGGATGGGTTGGTTCTTGCCCTGTCCAGCAGGGCACTTGCCGCCCTCACACCAGACCAAATCGCAGCAATCCAGGACAGTGCAACACCGTTGCCGCTGTCCGTTCCTACAATTGAAACCGCCGGTGGGTCCGTGCGCTGCTTGATTGCAGGCGTTCACCTTGCCCGCCGATAGGAGAGCACCATGCAACCTTCAGACAAGGCCCTGGTACCATTCGTTTCCGTCGACAACATGATGCGACTGGTACACCACATTGGCGTCGAACAGATGATCACGCAGATTGCCGCTCAGATCGAGGCCGATTTCAAACGATGGGAAAGCTTCGACAAGACACCTCGTATTCCGGCACATTCTCCTCATGGCGTAATTGAGTTGATGCCAACTTCGGATGGTGAGGCGTACGGGTTCAAATACGTAAACGGCCATCCCAAGAACACCTCCGAGGGGCTGCAAACAGTAACTGCATTCGGTCTGTTGGCAGATGTCTATACAGGATATCCGACGCTGTTGACCGAAATGACAATGCTGACCGCGCTGCGCACGGCTGCAACTTCGGCATTGGTCGGGCGCTATCTGGCCCCGAAAAATGCCAGGACAATGGCCATGATCGGCAATGGCGCACAGTCCGAATTCCAATGCCTTGCCTTCAAGGCAATGTGCGGAATCGACACCGTTCGGCTTTATGACATCGACCCGAATGCCACGTCGAAATGCGCTGCGAACTTGCAGGGCAAGGGCCTGACAGTCATCCTTTGCAAGACGCCGGAAGACGCCATTGAAGGTGCCCAGATCATCACCACCTGCACGGCAGACAAGAAATACGCAACGATTCTGACCGACAACATGGTCGGGCCCGGCGTGCACATCAACGCCATCGGAGGCGATTGCCCCGGCAAGACCGAGCTGCATCGCGACATCCTGTTACGTTCGGACATCTTCGTCGAGTACCCTGAACAAACCCGGATCGAAGGCGAAATTCAGGCGCTGGACGCGGATCACCCTGTGACCGAGATGTGGCAGGTCATCACCGGCGCCGCCAAGGGGCGCATCGATGAGCGGCAGATCACTTTGTTCGACAGTGTCGGCTTTGCCATCGAGGATTTCTCGGCCCTGCGCTATGTGAAACAGGCGATTGAAGGCACAACCTTCTTTGAACCTCTGGACATGTTGGCCGACCCGGACGATCCGCGCGATCTGTTCGGAATGTTGATGCGAGCTGGATAACACGCGATCTTGGGGGCTCTGCCCCCGCCGCGCTACGCGCGCCTCCCCCGGGATATTTTCAGCCAGATGAAGCAGGGGATCCGAACTTCATCTGGCCACAAATACCCCGGAGCGCGAGGCAGAGCCTCGCTTCCGAGCTATCCCGCAAGCGATGGCAGGTAGAGGACAATACCCGGGAATGCCACAAGCATTGCGATGGTCAGGGCGTCCGCGATGAAAAAGGGCGTGACGCCTTTGAACACATCTTGAACACTCAGGTCCGGGCGCACACCGGCAACGACAAAGCAGTTCAGCCCGATGGGCGGTGTAATCAGGCAAAACTCGGCCATTTTGACGACCAGAATGCCAAACCAGATCGCGCACATCGGGCCGGACATTCCAAACGCGCTGTCGGCGGCACTGACGGTTTCACCACCATTCAGGGCCATCACCGCCGGATAGACGACGGGCAAAGTCAAAAGCAGCATGCCGATCGCGTCCATGAACATGCCCAACACCGCATATGCCAGCAGAATGCAGATCAGGATCATCATGGGCGACATCTCGAGCCCCGTGATCCAATCCGAGAAGGCACCCGGCAGGTCGGCGAACCCAAGAAAGCGCACATAGATCAGAACGCCCCAGATGATCGAAAAGATCATCGCCGTCAGTTTGGCGGTTTCCAAAAGCGCGGATTTGAGCTCGGCCCAGCGCATTCCGTGGAACAAGGCGAAACAGAATACGATGAAGGCGCCAATGGCACCGCCTTCCGTCGGAGTGCCCCATGCTTTTTCTCCAAACGGATTGTAGACAAAGCAAATGATGATCAGGATGACGGCGACAATCGGAATAGCACCGGGAAGAGCGGCAAAGCGCTGTTTCCAGGAAAACCCCGTGACAGGCGGACCAACGGATTTGAATATCACTGCAATCCCGACGATCAGAAGGCCGTATACAATTGCGGAAAACGCACCCGGAATGAACCCCGCCAACAGCAGCTTCCCGACATCCTGCTCGACGATGATCGCGTAGATCACCAAAATGGCCGAAGGCGGGATCAGGGAGGCCAGCGTCCCGCCCGCGGCAACCACACCTGCTGCAAAGCGTTTGTTATAGCCCACCTTCAGCATTTCCGGAATCGCGATACGGGCGAAGACGGCCGAAGTCGCAACCGAAGCACCGGACACCGCAGCGAAGCCGGCTGTGGCGAAAACGGTCGAAACCGCCAACCCTCCGGGCACCCATGCGACCCAACGTTTTGCGGCCTCGAACAAAGCACGGGTAAGCCCCGCGTAATAAGCCAGATACCCGATCAGGATAAAGGTCGGAATCAGGCTGAGAGTGTGGGACGCGACCTTGGAATGTGGCACCTGCCCCGCGGTCTTGACTGCCACTGTCAGCGCCTTGCCAAACCGTTCCGGATCGTAACCGAACTTGGCCCAGAAAATCCAAACCAGTCCGACAAGCCCTGCCAAACCCGCTGCGAAGGCAACCCGCATGCCCGCCACGACAAGGACCAGAAGGCCGCCAGTGACCCAAAGGCCAATCTCAATCGTGTCCATGTATCAGTCCTGCCCTTCGAACTGTTCGGCCTCGGCCGCCGCCTGCGCCGCTGCATCCTGTATCAACGGAACGGCCGCCGGAGTGTCCAGCCCCAGCCAGAACGCCCGACCATACCCCCAGACTTGCAGCGCAAGGCGCAGGCAGAGAACGGAAAATGCAACGGGTGCCAGCAGCTTGGCCGGCCACAAGGGTATGCCGATGTCGATCGAACTGTCCCGGCTCCACATTGGGGCGCCAAAATCAAAGGACCGGTCGAAATGAGACCAACTGCCCCAAACCAGAGCCAGCATCAGGATCAGGATCAGAACCACCGAGAGCAATTCGAACAGCCACAAAGCCCGACCGTGCAAGCGGGATATGACTATATCCATCCGGATATGCCCCCCATCACGCTGAACATATGAAATGCCCAGAAAAGCGATGAGAGGCATCGCCTGTTCGATCCAGTCCACATAGCCCGGCAAAGGAGCATTCAGTGCATTTCGACCACTGACCGATACAACGGCCAATACCATCAGTGAAAAAACCGCCAATCCGCTGATCAGTGCCAGAAACCGTTCGAGCACGAGCAAACGCTGATCCAACTGGCTCAGACGGCTGCCGTCTACCAGAACCGTGGCTTGTCCTGCCATTCCGGTGTTTCCTTGTTGTTTGTTGCCGGGCGCCTTGAAAGCACCCGGCCTTGTGGATCAGTTGCCGCCGCGCTGTTGCTTCAGCGTCGTCTGGACAAGATCGTAAAGGTCCTGCGCCGGCAGGCCCTGTGCGGTCATGTCCGCAATCCATTTTTCACGGATCGGATCAGCGGCCTTCGTGCGGAACTCTTCGATTACCGCGTCGTCGATCATGACCTTCTGGACACCCTTTTCTTCCAGGACACTGTCCCATTGTTCGAGCAAGCCGCCGTAATTCGCAAGGTAGTGATCGATCGCCTCGTCAATCGAGCTGTCCAGAGCCTCACGATGTTCGGCTGGCAGGGCCTCGTAGGCATCGATGTTGACGACAACCGGGCAGTTCACCGTTCCTGGATTCAGGTTCGCGGTCCACCAGTCCGCTTCGTTGATCGTTCCGAATGACAGGTGCGCGTGCTGGGCAAAGGCCACGGTGTCGACGACGCCCGATTCCATCGCATTGAAGGCTTCGGTCGCCGGAACCGATGTCGGCACCCCTCCGACCGCCTCGAAGGCCTGACCAAGGCCACCGGTCGCCCGGACCCGCATTCCGTCAAATTCAGCAAGTTCATCCCGCGGCTCGCCCGTGCCGACAAGGTTATACTGCGGCATTGGCGAGGTCATGATGATGCGGGCGTTCCATTGCGCCATCTCTTCCTTGACCGCTGGATGGTCGTATACTGCATGGCTTACCGCAACTTCTTCCTGCAGGTTGTTCACACCCAGAAATGGCAGTTCCAAAACGGTAATCGCCCGGTTCTTGTCGCGGTGATAGCCGGCACAGAACTGCGCCATCTCAAAGGCGCCGATTTCGATCCCGTCCAGGTTTTCCTTAGGTTTGGACAACCCGCCATAGCTGACATTGATGGTGAATTCGCCACCGGTTTTCTCGCTGACCAGTTCGGCCAGCTTTTCAACATGTTCCGTAAAGGCGCGGCGCTTGCCCCAGACGGATGCGTTCCATTCTGTCGCCGCGGCTTCGGTCACAAAAGCAACGCCAAGGGCGGCGACTGCGGCACCGCTCAACATCTTTTTCATAGTTTTGTCTCCCATAGGTGCGCCCCCTACCGAGGCGCTTGCCGATCAAGCTAGCGCCAACAATCGGTTGTGCCAACCCTAACCGGGATTTGCGTATTTTGCAGAATAAGTCCCAGAAATGACTCAAAACGACAGAAGCCTTGAGGTCACCTGTCGTTGCAACCACAATTGACACACAGCGCCCTCAAATCTCGTTACTTTTAAGTGACTGTTTTTGTTTTATTTTATCGATTCTTTTGCCAATATTTTTACTAATATGGCCGTATTGTTAAAATTTCTTTACAAAGAAATCCAAGGATTACACCAATTTATTTATTTATTTTCAGAACGCGGTAATATTCAAACTTGGGGAGGAACAGGATCGACATTGCCTGAATGACAGGCAAAAAATCCACAAGCAATCCAGTCCAGAGGGAGGAGCCTCAAAGATGACCACCGCTGCCCAGGCAGATGCCAAGACTTATCCGCCATCCGCAGAAACCGTCGCTCGTGCGCATGTCGATGCGGCAAAGTATGCTGACATGTACGCAGCCTCAATCAGCGACCCCGACGCGTTCTGGGGCGAGCAAGGCAAGCGCATCGACTGGATCAAGCCCTTCACCCAGGTCAAGGACGTCAGTTACGAGTTTGGCTCGGTCAAGATCAACTGGTATGCCGATGGCACGTTGAATGTGTCGGCCAACTGCCTGGATCGTCATCTGAAAACCCGCGGCGACCAGACCGCGATCATCTGGGAGCCGGATGATCCGAATGACCCGGCCCAGCATATCTCTTACGCAGAATTGCACCGCCGCACCTGCCGGATGGCCAACATTCTGGAATCCCTGGGTGTGCGCAAGGGCGATCGCGTGGTCATCTATCTGCCGATGATCCCCGAAGCTGCTTACGCCATGCTGGCCTGTGCGCGGATCGGCGCAATTCATTCGATCGTTTTCGCGGGCTTCTCGCCCGACGCTCTGGCAGCGCGGATCAATGGGTGCGACGCCAAGGTCGTGATTACGGCAGATGAGGCCCCGCGTGGCGGCCGCAAAACGCCGCTGAAATCCAACGCAGACGCCGCCCTGCTGCACTGCAAAGACACGGTAAAATGCCTTGTGGTCAAGCGCACCGGCGGTCAGACCACCTGGATCGACGGTCGCGACTTTGACTACAACGAAATGGCGCTTGAGGCGGACGACTACTGCGCCCCTGCCGAAATGAACGCCGAAGATCCTCTGTTCATTCTTTACACGTCGGGTTCGACCGGTCAGCCCAAGGGCGTTGTGCACACCACAGGGGGGTATCTTGTTTACGCCTCGATGACGCACGAGATCACATTCGATTATCACGAAGGTGACGTGTATTGGTGCACCGCTGACGTGGGCTGGGTCACCGGGCACAGCTATATCGTCTATGGCCCGCTGGCCAATGGCGCAACCACGCTGATGTTCGAAGGCGTGCCCACTTATCCCGACGCCTCGCGCTTCTGGCAGGTCTGCGAAAAGCACAAGGTCAACCAGTTCTACACCGCACCGACCGCGATCCGCGCGCTGATGGGTCAGGGCAATGAGTTTGTCGAAAAATGCGACCTCAGCGATCTGCGCATTCTGGGCACCGTGGGTGAACCGATCAACCCCGAGGCCTGGACCTGGTACAACGACGTTGTCGGCAAAGGCAAATGCCCCATCGTCGACACCTGGTGGCAGACAGAAACCGGCGGCCACCTGATGACGCCGCTGCCCGGTGCACATGCGATGAAGCCCGGATCGGCGATGAAGCCGTTTTTTGGCATCGAACCGGTGGTTCTGGACCCGCAATCCGGTGTTGAAATCGAAGGCAACGGTGTCGAGGGCGTTCTGTGTATCAAAGACAGCTGGCCCGGCCAGATGCGCACCGTCTGGGGCGATCATGAGCGGTTCGAGAAAACCTATTTCTCGGATTACAAAGGCTATTACTTCACGGGTGACGGCTGCCGTCGCGACGAAGATGGCGACTATTGGATCACCGGTCGTGTAGACGACGTGATCAACGTGTCCGGTCACCGCATGGGCACGGCCGAGGTGGAAAGCGCGCTGGTTGCGCATGCTGCTGTGGCCGAGGCTGCCGTGGTTGGATACCCTCATGAAATCAAAGGGCAAGGCATCTATTGCTACGTCACGTTGATGAATGATCGCGAGCCGTCGGACGAGTTGATGAAAGAGCTGCGCACATGGGTCCGCACCGAAATCGGCCCGATTGCATCTCCGGATGTGATACAGTGGGCACCTGGCCTGCCGAAAACGCGCTCGGGCAAGATCATGCGCCGTATCCTGCGCAAGATCGCCGAGAACGATTTCGGATCGTTGGGCGATACTTCGACACTGGCCGATCCGTCGGTGGTCGAAGACCTGATCGAAAACCGTGCGAATAAGTGAGGGTGTGATGGACGCTGCCACGATCACCACGCCCGCCGTTCTCATCCTTCTCGGCCCTCCGGGTGCCGGGAAGGGCACGCAAGCCCGGATGTTGGAAGAGAAATTCGGACTTGTACAACTCAGCACCGGTGACCTGCTGCGCGAAGCCGTCGCGGCCGGAACCGAAGCCGGCAAAGCGGCAAAAGCCGTTATGGAAGCCGGCGATCTGGTCAGCGACGAGATCGTCATCGCCATCCTGCGCGACCGCATGGCACAGCCGGATTGCGCCAAGGGCGTCATTCTGGACGGTTTCCCGCGCACGACGGTTCAGGCCGAAGCGCTTGACAGTCTGCTGGCATCGAACAACCAGAAGATCAACGCCGCGATAAGCCTTGAAGTGGAAGACGCGGAAATGGTGACCCGTATTTCAGGCCGCTACACCTGCGCCGGCTGTGGTGAAGGGTACCACGACCAGTTCAAGAAACCTGCCGAAGAAGGCAAATGCGACAAGTGTGGCCATACCGAATTCAAGCGCCGCGCGGATGACAATGCCGAAACGGTGGCCTCGCGCCTTGCGGCGTACCACGCGCAGACGGCACCACTGATCGCCTACTATGACGGTCAGGGCGTGCTGCAGCGCACAAACGCCATGGGCAGGATCGAAGACATTGCCAATGACCTTGAAGGAATCGTTGGCGAAGTCATGAATTAGGGGGTGGATTTAGGGCCGCAAGGCTCTGATCCCAAACAGAATACTTCAAAAGACCGCTTTGGCGGACTGGAGGAGTTTTGCCTGACGTCACATGGCGTCCGGCACAAGTGAGAAGCGGCCCGACGCACTGGAGGATGTGGGCATCGGGCCGTCCAACGAGGAAGCGAAGGAGGAACCCGCGATGGCGGATCATTCAACAAACTCCGCGCAGACTGCCGAGTCCGACAAGGGCTATTGGCAGGCCAACCTGCGCCTCATCTACATCAGCCTCGCGATTTGGGCGCTGGTGTCGTTTGGATTCGGCATTCTGCTGCGTCCGATGTTGTCGGGGATCGCCGTCGGCGGAACCGATCTGGGCTTTTGGTTCGCACAACAGGGATCGATCCTGGTCTTTTTGGTGCTGATCTTCAACTACGCCTGGCGCATGAACAAGCTAGACGCCGAATACGGTGTTGAGGAGTAAACCCCATGGATCAGTTTACCATCAACCTGCTGTTTGTTGGCGCGTCCTTTGCGCTATACATTGGCATCGCGATCTGGGCCCGGGCTGGGTCCACATCTGAATTCTACGCCGCTGGTCGCGGCATCCATCCGGTCACCAACGGCATGGCAACGGCGGCGGACTGGATGTCTGCGGCTTCGTTCATCTCGATGGCGGGTCTGATTGCCTTCACCGGCTACGACAACAGCTCGTTCCTGATGGGTTGGACTGGCGGCTATGTGCTGTTGGCACTGCTGCTTGCGCCTTACCTGCGCAAGTTTGGTAAATACACCGTGTCGGAATTCATCGGCGACCGCTTTTACAGCCAGACTGCGCGTATCGTTGCCGTGATCTGCCTGATCGTGGCCTCGGTGACCTACGTGATCGGTCAGATGACCGGCGTCGGCGTGGCCTTTGGCCGCTTCCTCGAAGTGTCCAACACCTCGGGCCTGTTGATCGGTGCAGCGGTTGTATTTGCCTATGCGGTGTTTGGTGGGATGAAAGGCGTGACCTATACTCAGGTCGCTCAGTACTGCGTGCTGATCACTGCCTACACCATCCCGGCTATTTTCATCTCGCTGCAGCTGACCGGCACGCCGGTTCCGGCGCTGGGTCTGTTTGGTGACACCGCCAGCGGTGAACCCCTGCTGACCAAGCTGGATGCCATCGTGACCGAGCTGGGCTTCAATGAATACACGGCCCACCACTCGAACACGCTGAACATGGTACTGTTCACCCTGTCGCTGATGATCGGTACTGCGGGTCTGCCGCACGTCATCATGCGCTTCTTCACCGTTCCCAAAGTGGCTGACGCACGTTGGTCGGCTGGCTGGGCGCTGGTCTTCATCGCTCTGCTGTATCTGACCGCGCCTGCGGTTGGTGCCATGGCGCGTCTGAACATCAGTGACATGATGTGGCCCAATGGCGGCATCGAAGGCGGTGCTGTGACTGTTGAACAAATCGACAATGACGCACGCTATGACTGGATGGCCACGTGGCAAAAAACCGGTCTGCTGGATTGGGAAGACAAAAACGGCGACGGCAAGATCCAGTACTACAACGACAAGAATGCCGACATGCAGGCACTTGCCGAAGAAAAAGGCTGGGTTGGAAACGAGCTGACCAAGTTCAACCGTGACATCCTGGTTCTGGCCAACCCCGAGATTGCCAACCTGCCGGGTTGGGTGATCGGTCTGGTCGCAGCCGGCGGTCTTGCGGCTGCTCTGTCCACCGCTGCGGGCCTGCTGCTTGCAATCTCGTCGGCTGTGTCCCACGACCTGATCAAGGGTGCCATCAACCCGCAAATCTCGGAAAAGGGCGAGCTTCTGTCAGCGCGTATCGCAATGGCCGTGGCGATTGTGGTTGCGACCTATCTAGGTCTGAACCCACCGGGCTTTGCGGCACAAACCGTGGCGCTTGCGTTCGGTCTGGCGGCAGCTTCGATCTTCCCGGCGCTGATGATGGGGATCTTCTCGACCCGCATCAACAACACCGGCGCGGTCGCAGGCATGCTGGCTGGTCTGGTCGTCACTCTGGTCTACATTTTCCTGCACAAGGGCTGGCTGTTCATTCCGGGCACCAACTCGTTCACTGATGCAGATCCGCTGCTGGGTCCGATCAAGTCGACCTCGTTCGGTGCGATCGGTGCCATGGTCAACTTTGCAACGGCCTACATCGTTGCTGGTATGACCAAGGAGACTCCGCAGGAGATCAAGGATCTGGTCGAAAGCGTACGCATTCCCCGTGGTGCGGGCGCAGCTCAGGATCACTGAGTATGATGCGGTTGTCGGCACTTGCCTTCGGCCGCGTCTTTCGATCCACTGTTCCCGCCCGGCACACCACCGGGCGGGATTTTTTCACCAGAATACCGGAGACATCAGATGCCCCTATCCCACGATGAAATTACCCGGTTTCTGAAATCCGTTCATCCTTATGACGCGCTGCCGTCGGACACCCTCGATCAGATCGTAAAGCAGATCGAGGTCTGGGAGGTTGAGGAAGACGCCTCGGTCTATGAGCTCGGCCATTCCCTGCCCGGGGTCTTTGTGATTTATGAAGGACAGGTTGAGATCACCGACGAGAACGGCGCAGTCGTTTCTCATCTGGGGTTGCGCAATTCCTTCGGTGAACGCGGCCTGTTGAAGGACGGCAAGGCTGCGACCAAGGCCCGCGCTCATACACCATCCGTCCTGATGGTTCTGCCTCCGGATTTGGTCCGGACTTTGATCGACAACCACGACGTCGTCGCCAAATTCTTCAATCGAACCCGCGGTAATCGCAGCGGCCCTCAAAGCCTTGCGACCAGTTCGATTGACGTTCTGATGGCGCGCGATCCCGCCACCTGCCCTGCGGACACGACAGTTCAGGAAGCGGCACGGATCATGCGTGACAAACACATCTCGTCGCTATGCGTGACAGATGGAGAGACGTTGCAGGGTATCGCCACCCTGCGGGACATTTCGGGCAAATTTGTTGCCGACGGGTTGCCCGTAACAACACGGATATCCGAAATCATGACTGCAAATCCCGTAACCCTCTCGCCCAGCGATATCGGCTCGGACGTTCTGCATATCATGATGGAGCGCGGCATTGGCCACATCCCGGTTTCCGAAGGCGGTCGTCTGGTCGGGATCGTGACGCAGACCGATCTGACCCACTATCAGGCCGTCAACTCGGCCGAGTTGGTTGGTCGGATCGCAAAGGCCGACAGCGCAGAAGAGATGGCGAGGGTGACGGCGGAAATTCCGCAGTTGCTGGTTCAGTTGGTTGCCGGCGGGAACCGGCACGAGATCGTCACGCGGCTGATCACCGATATTGCCGACACGGTTACCCGTCGCCTGCTGAAATTGGCCGAAACTGAACTGGGCCCGCCGCCTGTACCCTATTTGTGGCTGGCCTGCGGCTCACAGGGACGGCAAGAACAAACCGGCGTATCGGATCAGGACAATTGCCTGATGCTGGATGACAGCGTCACCGACGCCGATATGTCCTATTTCACCAAACTGGCCAAATTCGTCTCTGACGGGCTGGATGTCTGCGGGTACTTTTACTGCCCCGGCGACATGATGGCGACCAATCCGCGCTGGTGTCAGCCGGTTCGTGTCTGGCGCGACTATTTCAAGGGCTGGATTGCCAAGCCAAACCCCGAGGCGCAAATGCTGGCCTCGGTCATGTTCGACCTGCGCCCCATCGGCGGCGCATTTGAGTTGTTTGCCGACCTGCAAGCCCACACTCTGGCAGCGGCCAGGGCAAACTCGATCTTCGTCGCACACATGATTTCGAACTCGCTGAAGCATACGCCCCCACTGGGCCTGCTGCGCGGTTTCGCGACGATCCGCTCGGGTGAGCATCGCAATACGCTGGACCTGAAACACAACGGAGTTGTGCCCGTCGTCGATCTGGCGCGCATCTACGCGCTGCAAGGCGAGCTGACCGAGGCCAACACCCGCGCCCGCCTGAAAGCCGCCGAGGCCAGCGGCGTGCTCAGCCCTTCTGGTGCGCGTGACCTGCTGGACGCCTATGATCTGATCGCGGAAACCCGGCTCGAACATCAGGTTCGGCTGGTTAAGTCCGGAGCGATGCCCGACAACTATCTGCCACCGTCTGAATTGTCGGACTTTGAGCGAAGTCATCTGCGTGATGCTTTTGTGGTGGTAAAAACGATGCAATCGGCAGTTGGCCACGGCAAGGGAATGCTGGGCTGACATGCGACTGACCAACGGAGAGACCACATGTTTCTGGAACTGATCGGCACGGTTTTTGCGGGGATCGCATTTGCCGGAATCGTTCTTCTGCTGAACAAGCTGACCGGAGGGCGCCTGCCGAAATGGACAACGCCGGTTGCGGCCGGTCTTGGAATGATCGCGATGACCATCACCAGCGAATATTCCTGGTACGATCGCACGCGCGACCAACTGCCTGAAGAGATGACCATCGTGCAAGAGGTCGAAAGCCGCGCGTTTTATCGCCCCTGGACCTACGCGGTGCCGTTCGTTGACCGGTTTGCCGCAATCGACACCGTATCGGTGCGCACAAACGAAAACGTTCCGGAACAACGGCTTGTCGATCTTTACTTCTTCGGCCGCTGGGCTCCGGTTTCGAAACTGCCGGTGGCCGTGAATTGTGCAGAAGGCCGCCGCGCCAACCTGGCGGATGGTGCCGAATTTGCCGAGGACGGGCGTCTGGTGAACGCTGACTGGATTGCAGCCGGAACCAATGACCCCGTCATCGCAGCCACTTGCGGGGTTTGATCATGCTGACCGGATTGAGTTTGAGGCTCAGGATTTTTCTGTTTTTCTGCCTCCTCGCCCTGGGCGGGGTTGCCATCAGCGCCACCGCTCTCTGGATCACCTATTCCCGTGCGGGAAACCCCGGTCTGCTGAATGATTTCGTCTTCGCCGAAATCCTGATCGGATTTGGATTTCTGGCACTGGTCGCGGGTGTTTGGCTGCTGTTCGACGACAACGTCGCCAAACCGATCGAACGGCTTTCCGCCCAGTTGCGTGCCCGTGCACATGCCGGTGTAAGCACCGACCTGGACATGCAGGCCGCGCGGTATCTGGGCGATCTTGCCCCGGCTGCGGCGGGATTGGCGGAACAACTGGCCTCGAACGCCATGCGCACAGCCGAGGCCGTGGCCGCCGAAACCGCGCATCTGGCCGCAGAAAAACAGCGCCTGACCGCGCTGCTGACGGAAATTCCGGTGGCCATGCTGCTGGCCAGTCCGAAACATCAGATCGTTCTGTACGACGGGCAGGCCGCCGAGGTTCTTGCCCAGATCGCGCATCCTCGTCTGAACGCATCTCTTTTCGAATACCTTGAAGCCACCGGCCTGACAGACGCATATGCCAAGATGTGCAAAACCGGAAAGGACGTCTATTGCACCCTGTCCAGCGTGGACGGGCGGCAGACATATTCCGCCCGGATGAAACCCTTGGGCGATGCACCCGGATATATGCTTGTCTTCGAAGACAGCGCGACACATATGTCGCCGGACGATGCCCGCCCGCTGGTCTATGATTTCGAACTTCTCAATAAACCGGGGGATGATGCGTTCGAGAACCGCCCCCTGACGGATCTGTGTTTCGTGGTTTTCGACACGGAAACAACCGGTTTGCTGCCTCACAAGGATGAGATCGTACAGATCGGCGCAGTGCGCGTTCTGAATGGTAAAATCGTTCAGGGTGAGCATCTGGACATGCTGGTTGATCCCGGCATTCCGATTCCCCCGGCCTCGACCAAAGTACACAAGATCAGCGATCGTATGGTTAAGGGGGCGCCTGATATCGCCGAAGCCGGACGCGTATTCCATCAGTTTTCGCGCGACGCCGTGATCGTGGCGCATAATGCCCCGTTCGACATGGCGTTTCTGCGCCGCCATGCCAAACGGATGGGTGTCGAGTGGGATCATCCGATACTCGACACGGTCTTGCTGTCTGCGGTGCTGTTCGGGGCAAGCGACACGCACACACTGGACGCCTTGTGTGAACGGTTGGAAATCACGATCCCCGAAGCGTTGCGCCATACCGCACTTGGCGATGCGATTGCCACGGCCGAGGCATTGATCAAGGTGCTGCCGATCCTGCAAGCACGCGGCCTGACGACTTTTGGCGAGGTGATTATGGAAACCCGCAAACACGGTCGTTTGCTAGAAGATCTGAACTGACGGTATAAGAAGATCTGAACTGACGGTATAAATTGCACCCGGCAGTCAGCTTTTCATGGACAATCCGGGCCACGCATGGCACCTGATGCGCGGCCAAGGATTAAGCGCGCAATGACCGAAAAGACCTTTAGACCGACCCCGGATCAAAGCCCCGCCTTTCGGGAAGCGCTGGGATGCTTTGGCACCGGTGTCACGGTGATTACCGCGCAATCCGACAATGGCCCGCGCGCCATTACGGTGAATTCATTTGCCTCAGTCTCATTGGACCCGCCACTGGTCCTGTGGTGTCTGGCCAAGGAATCTTTCCGATTCGATACGTTCAGTACCTGTGATCTCTATTCGATCCACGTCATGGCACAGGATCAGCAGGATCAGGCGTTGCGGTTTGCACGCGATGGGGCGGATTTCTCACATGCAGACTGGACCGCGGATGAGGCCGGGCGCCCACATCTGGCCCAGTGTCTGGCCCGGTTCGATTGCCGCCTTCATGCCCGTCATGACGCCGGGGATCATCTGATCATCGTGGGTCAGGTAGATCAGGTCATGTATCGCACCGGCAAAGGGCTGATCTTCAAACGCGGGCAGTTCGGCGGGTTTGTCGACCTGATCTAATCGTCCAGCGACCCGTGAACCGCCAACGCCTCCAACTCCGCGTCCTGCGGAGTGATCACGCGAAAGGCTTCGTGCACGCCTGTCTCTGTCAATTCCCTTGCGACGGTCAACAGCGTGTTGGCCGGATGGTCTTCACACAACTCTGACATGTGGTCGATTTCAGCTTGCGCAACGCCCAATGCGGCCTCGACCGAGGGTGCGCCATAGAACTGCACAAAATGTTCGGCCAGATTACGCGTAATCTGATCTTTCTCTGCGGCTTCGATCTGCGTCACGGCGACAAAAGTCACCCGGCCAAAGGTTTCCAACCCCAGCCAGCCATTCGCAAATGCCTGTCGTGCCTTGCCTTCAAGATCGCCCTGCCCCCAGTTGGAAAACTCAAACCCACCCGAAACGCACCACTCTCCGGTGCGCGCCGGCGAATGAAACACGTTCATGTCGCTTTCGTCGAAATGGATCGCTCGGGCCAGTTTCATTCTCGGTTCTCCAACATGTCAGTCAGGGGGCGCAGATGTGTATCGACCCCATCGCGGATCAGCATCGCGAAACGTTCATCCGTTCCAAGGAATACGCCACCAGCGATCAGCGGTTCGCCCACGCCGCGCAGCAGGCCCATCCATTCGGCGTGCAAGGACGCGTTGCCATCCTCTTGCCAACGGTTGAGCCAGGTCAACATGTGTCGTGACCAGCTTTCCACCAGCTGCGTTGCAGAAACCTCGGCACAGCCTTCATCGTACAGCGCTGTGATATCAGGGGTTTCACCCGGCGCATCACTTGTTTGCAACAGCGCCAGCTCCCAACCGACGACCAGCCAGTCCGGCTCTTCCTCGGGCATTGATGTTGACGCAGCCGCGCGGAACCGGCCGCACCGCGCCCCGTTCACGCAAATCAGACCATCCCAACCCAGATGCACCGCAACCTCTGGCGGGGCCAAAGCGCCCAGCGCGTTCTGGAATCCCACAGCACAAAGCGGCAGCATCGCCACCGCATCTTGCAACAGTACCTCGGGGGCAAAAACAATTGCCACGCGCAGAAAATCCGCCTGAATATTGTAGACAACTGTACCCGCATCACAGCCCAGCGCAGCCATGGCCTGCGCGCGCTCGAACGGGTCTTCGCCGCCCTGAACCGGGTGGCCCGTCAGCAAGGGTGGGAAAACCGGCTGGCTCATGCGTTGCCTTTGGCGATCATGTCGCGGGCGATCTTGCGGAATGCCTCGGCCTGCGGGCTGTCGGGTTTGCTGACCACGATGGGCGCGCCTCCGTCAGCGGCGACACGGATGTCCAGATGCAAGGGGATTTCACCCAACAATGGCACGCCCAGCGCCTCTGCCTCGGACTTGACACCACCATGACCGAAAACATGTTCTTCGTGCCCACAGTTCGAACAGATATGCGTGGACATGTTTTCGATCATCCCGACAATGGGTGTCTTGAGCTGGTTGAACATGTCGATCCCCTTGCGGGCATCAATCAGGGCCACGTCCTGCGGCGTTGAAACGACAATGGCACCATCCACCTGGAACTTCTGGCTCAGCGTCAGTTGCACGTCACCGGTGCCGGGCGGCAGATCGACGATCAGAACATCCAGCGCGCCCCATTGCACCTGGCTCATCATCTGTTGCAGCGCACCCATCAGCATCGGCCCGCGCCAGACAACCGCCTGACCTTCGTTGGTCATCAAACCCATCGACATCATGGTGACGCCGTGGTTGCGCAGCGGCAGGATTGTCTTACCGTCAGGGCTGGCCGGACGGCCCGAGACACCCAACATCCGGGGTTGCGACGGCCCGTAAACATCCGCGTCCAGCAGACCTACACGCCGGCCTTCCGCAGCCAATGCGCAGGCAAGGTTGGCCGAAACGGTGGATTTGCCAACCCCACCCTTGCCGGAGGCAACGGCGATGATCCGATCCACACCCGGCACTGCCTGCGGCCCGGTTTGCGATGGCTTGGGTTTCGGTTTCAGATCCGGCGGTGCCTTGTCGGAATGCGCGGTCATCAAGGCCGAAACATTTGCCACGCCTTCCACCATCTGAGCGGCCTTTTCAGCCGTGGCGCGGACGGGTTCCATCTTTTCCGCATATTTCGGGTCGACCTCAAGCACGAAGCGTACCGTGTCGCCTTCCACGTTCAAGGCGCGCACGATGCCTGCGCTTACGATGTCCTGCCCGGATACCGGGTCGGTGATCTTTTTCAGGTTCGCCAGAACCGCGTCACGAACACTCATGCTTGTTCCCCTTGATCCGCCCTGCTGACAGGGGCGTGCGTATCGACTCGCCGCTCATTGCACGTGTCTCCGTCTTTGTCTGTACATTTGACGCATCCCGCCCCGCGAAGTTACGTTGAGCCATGCGCTTTGTCCTCTTGTGCCTGAGCCTGACGCTCTCTGCCACCCCCTCTTGGTCACAAGAGGCGATTGGCCTTGCGGCCCCGGCAGAGGTTAAAGACTCTGGCCTGTTGCAACATATCCTTCCTCGCTTCTCTCTCAAGACCGGGATCCGTGTTATTGCAGACGACGCCGGGGTCATGGCGCTGGAAACCGCGCCGCCCGGTGATCCGGTCTTTGCCCGCGACGGTGTGATCTATCACCTGCGTATCGAAGACAGTGACCGCCAGGCCCGTTTTCTTGAATGGCTGAAGTCGGATATCGGCAAGCGCACGGTGGAAAGCTTTGCCCCGGCAGACGGAGGGCCCTACTCTGCCAATTTTGATATTGTCGAGGTTGAGTCCGGTGACATCGTCGAGGGCGACACCCAACTTGGCGAAGAACTTTCGATGACTCATTGCGGGCGCTGTCATGTCATCGGGCCAAGGAACCGCATGAATGGCCTGGGGTCGACGCCCTCTTTCGCCGTTCTGCGCGCAATGCCCGACTGGTCGCAGCGATTCGAAGCGTTTTTCGCCCTGAACCCCCACCCCGCATTCACACAGATCGACGGTTTGACACCGCCTTTCGATCCCGAACGCCCATCTCCTATTCACCCGGTTGAGATGACATTGGACGATCTTGACGCGATCCTGGCGTTCGTATCGCGCATCGACGCTGCGGATCTGGGTGCACCCTTGAAACTTCAGTGATCCTTTCTGTCTGAATAGTAATCCTCGGTCGTGACGACCCGGGGCTTGGGTTTTGATTGGAAAGGATTGTCTTGCTGTTGGAACTGCACGTTCACCCGGCAATTGTCACACATCTGGATCATCCGCGCCTGATCCGAAGTCGCGAACATCGGATGTGTGCCCGACAGCTTCTCCATGATCCGCTCAACCGTGGATTTCACGCCGAACAATGCCCCGCATTCCACGCAGGCAAAAGGTTCTTCCTCGTTCAGAACCTGCTGTGACAGGGCCGCATCGCTGAGATCAAGTTGTGGAACAAGCGTGATCGCATCCTCGGGGCATATGGTCTTGCACATCCCGCATTGCAGACAGGCATCTTGCTGGAAGTTCAATTGCGGCTTGTCCGGATTGTCGATCAACGCACCGGATGGGCACAGCGACACACAGCTGAGACACAGGGTGCAGCTGTCGGTATTCACTGCAACCGCCCCGTAAGGCGCATTTTCGGGCAGCGGCAAAGGCGATTCAGCCTGCGGGTTCAGCGCCTGTGCTGCCAGCCGTGCGATTTGCCGGCGATTGCCCATAGGCAAGACCGGATCGGACAAAGGCCGGGGCACCGCTTGCCCGTACAGCAGATCGGACATCGCATCGGGGTCCGCTTCGTCAATCAGGCCTATACACTCGGGGCCTGCAATGGCATGTGCCAATTCAAGCTCGCGGTTCAGCGCCTCGCGTTCAGTCGTCGGCGCCAACAGCACGTCCACCCGAGCGAACCCATGCGCCAGAGCATCCAGCATCTCGGCATGGCCAAAGCCAGATATCACGTTCAATTCCAATGGGATCACGTCCGAAGGTAATCCACGCCCGAAACGCGCCGCCAACCGGATCATTTCGGCCCCGTGGGCGTCATGTACAAGCAGCCGAGGCGCGGTGCCGCCGGCCCGTCGATAGGTACGGGCCAGAATATGCATCCGCGACAGCAGCGCCGAAACAGGCGGGTCTTCATAGGTTATGGCCGTTGAAGGGCACAGCGCGGCGCAAGCACCACAGCCTGCACATACCATCGGGTCAATCGCCACATGCTCGCCCGCCGGGGAAATTGCACCGGTTGGGCAGATATCCAGACAGTTGGTACAGCCCACCTGCTCGGCCCGGGAATGGGCACAGAGGGTTTCTTCCACGCGCACATAAAGTGGCTTTTCGAATGTCCCCACCAATTGCGCGGCTTCAAAAGCCAGGCGTTCAACGGAAACCGCATCCCTGGGATCAGCCCGCAGATAGCCTTCACGCTTGGCCGGGGCCTGAACAAAGGGCGTTTCTCCTGCCAGATCGATGACAATGTCACACGATGAAAGCGCACCGTCCTTTGGATCGGTCCAAGCAAACGCGCCGCGCCCACCGGGCACGACCTGCTGAAGCGCGTCCAGACGCAACGAAAACCCACCAAGCGCACCGGAAACCGATCGAAGCTGCCCCCGTACCACGTCATAGGCGCGCGAGAGGGGCTCTGACAAATCGGTCGTCATGACGGTCACTGCCAACGAATCCGCCAAACGCTCTGCCAGATCAAAGGCCACCGCACCGGGCCCGATGATGAAACAGGTGCCTTCACTGAAGACATCCACGCTGGGTGTGACCGGTTGCGCCAGAACGGCCTCGGCCGCCAATGCCGCCATCTTGGGGGTCGCATCCGCACCTTGGTCAGACCACCCGGCCCGATCGCGCAGATCGACAAATCCGGGCACGTCGATATTCAGGTCTTCGGCCAGTGACCTGAAAACGTCATCCTCTTGCGCACAAGCGATGACGGTATCACCTTCTTTCATCAAGGCAGCGGCGGACTGCAACTCATCTGTACAAAGCGCGGTATGCAACCTGGAACAGGCAACGCCGCAGGCGCTTTCGATCTTGTCCGGATCGATTGCCTGTGTTCCGGCGCAATCACATAGCAGTAGTTTCGTGGCCATATCCTCTCCTCGGGCAACCGCCCCGGTTCCATGCACACTAGGCTGTACCCCTGGGAAAGCAACTTCAACCCCTTGCCGCGTTTCCTGCACAGGGTTGAATTTCGGCAATAAATGCCACGAAACACAAGCATTCACAGGACCTGCTCACGCAGTTGCTACCCTGGACTACGACCAAAGTCGTAGAGCTTAGGCTTGGCACACAGCTAGTTTGTGTACCATAGTGGACTTGGAAAGGCAGGGGAGAGCCTTTCGGGGAGGAGCCAGTGGCCAAGGCCGCAAGCCAGACTGAAATGCCGGTTGGCGTCATCGTGCGCAAGACACCCGGGGTCACACGGTGGGCCCGGTGGAACTGGAGCGCTGTGGCCCTTTTACCCGGCGCAGGGCCGGCCGACTGGCAGGAACTGCGCCGCGAAGGCGATGCGGTCGAGTATCACGCGGCCACCCTGCCCCTGACGCTCTGGGCAGATGAAACCGAAGCCTACATGGTCAATTTGTCGGATGGGCAGCCTTCGCTGTACCTTGTGCTGCGGGACGAACTGAAAGGCGAAACTCCCCTGAATGCAGTTCTGATCACCGCCTCTCCGTTCGAGGGGCAGGATTACGCGGATACCGGTGAAGAAATTGTCGAGAAGATCGCGATGACCGAAGGGCTGATTGCCTGGGTTCGCGATTTTACCCTGAAACATCATCAGCACGAAGTTTTCGTCAAGCGCCGCCGCGACAAGAAGCGGACAGATCTGGTTGAAGACGGCAAGGGTGATGCTCGTATCCGGCAGACGTCGGACGTGTACCGCGCCCCGAGAAAGGCGCTGCAATGAACCGGCCCGATGATTTCTGGTCTCGCCGAAAGGCCGCCGTTCAGGCCGAAGCCAAGGCAGAGGCACTGGCCCTTGAAGAACAGGTGATCGCAGAACGGCAAGCGGAGCTGGAAGAAAAGGATGACGCCGAGATCCTCGCCGAGTTCAACCTTCCTGACCCAGAGACCCTGCAACCCGGCGACGATGTTTCGGGCTTCATGGCCAAGGCCGTGCCTGATCGCCTGCGTCGTCGTGCTTTGCGTCGGCTGTGGCGGCTGAACCCGGTTCTGGCCAATGTCGACGGGCTGGTTGATTACGGCGAGGACTACACCGATGCGGCCTGCGTGATCGAAAACATGCAAACCGCCTATCAGGTTGGAAAAGGTATGCTGGCACATATCGAAGCACTGGCGATCGACGCGGAAGAGGCCAAAGACGATGCTGCTGAAAGCGAAGCCGATGCGCGCGCTGAACCCGAGGCTGTGCCGGTCGAACCCGATCCCCGGCCCGAACCGGTTTCCGTCGCCCGCGCGGACGAGCCGGAAGAAATCGACCTTCCCCCGGCGCCACGTCGAATGACATTTGAATTTGAAGGATGAACGAATGACCGCAAGTGACGCGCACACTCTGGACGTTTCAGCCGAGGATCGCCTGCGCGCGGATTTCTACAACTTTCTGGGCTTGCTGCTGGCCGGTCCACCCGACCAGATGCTGCTGGATCAAATGGCGGGCCTCAGCGGTGATGACACTGATCTTGGTCAGGCCATCCAAGCCATGGCGCGGGTTGCAAAGGTCACCAAGCCCGCCGCCGCTGAACGGGAATTCAATGCATTGTTCATCGGTTTGGGTCGGGGCGAATTGCTGCCCTATGCCAGCTTCTACCTCACGGGTTTTCTGAACGAGAAACCCCTTGCGCAGCTCCGCAATGACATGGCCGTGCGTGGGATCACACGCGCCCAGAACGTGTTTGAGCCCGAGGACAACATCGCCTCATTGATGGAGATGATGGCAGGCATGATCGTTGGGCGTTTTGGCAGCCCGGCATCGCTTGAAGACCAGAAAGCGTTCTGGAGAAAACATATCGGCCCATGGGCCGCACATTTCTATTCGGATTTGGAAGCTGCTGAAAACTCGGTTCTCTATGCATCCGTCGGCACCGCCGGTCGGGTATTCATGGAGATCGAGCGCGAAGCGTTCCGGATGACAGCGGGGTAGCCCGCAAATCGCCGGTGCCCCGTGGGCACCAAACCGCAATTGGGACAGGAGGAGCCCATGAGCAAGACCAAGGAAGAAGGCGCCACACGCCGCGACTTCCTCAAACTGGCCGGAACCGCAGCACCTGCTGCCGTTGCCGCCGCCAGCCTGACCGGAAAAGCCGAAGCGGCCGAAACGCCGACAGACGACACCCGCATCCAGGATACCGCGCATACACGCGCCTACATCGAAAGCACCCGGTTCTAGGATCGGACGTTTTCACACCCGACTGACGGTTGCGATTGGCCCCGACGTCGGCTTCAGCAGTACCAAGCCAGCCGTGGCATACACGGCGCGCAAGGGAGGAAACAAATGCTTAGGAAAAAGACCAACGGGGTTGCGAGACGCCCCCAGCGGACAAGTATCCTGTCCCAAATCGGCGAGAATACCGTCGATCGCCGCGCATTCCTGCGTGGCTCGGGCCTGACGATCGGCGGCCTTGCCGCGATCAGCGCCACGGGTGGAACCGTGACGCCTGCCAACGCCCAGACCGCAGCCAACACGGCAGTCGAGAACATCAAATCCGTCTGCACGCATTGTTCGGTCGGTTGCACCGTGGTTGCCGAAGTTCAGAACGGCGTCTGGATCGGGCAGGAACCCGGCTGGGACAGCCCGTTCAACCTGGGCGCTCATTGCGCCAAAGGGGCCTCGGTTCGAGAGCACGCCCATGGCGAGCGCCGCCTGAAATATCCGATGAAAAAGGAGGGCGGAGAGTGGAAGCGCATCAGCTGGGAAGAGGCGATCAACGAGATCGGTGACGGCATGATGAGCATCCGCGAAGAAAGCGGGCCTGACAGCGTCTACTGGCTGGGTTCCGCCAAGCACAACAACGAACAGGCTTATCTGTTCCGCAAGTTCGCCGCCTACTGGGGCACGAACAACGTGGACCATCAGGCCCGGATCTGCCACTCGACCACTGTTGCGGGCGTTGCGAATACATGGGGCTACGGCGCCATGACCAACAGCTACAACGACATGCACAACAGCAAGGCGATCTTCATCATCGGCGGCAACCCTGCCGAGGCGCATCCCGTCTCGCTGCTGCATATTCTGCGCGCAAAAGAGCAGAACAACGCCCCGCTGATCGTCTGCGACCCGCGCTTTACGCGCACTGCGGCGCACGCGGATGAATATGTCCGTTTCCGCCCCGGCACGGACGTTGCGCTGATCTGGGGTATCCTCTGGCACATCTTCGACAACGGTTGGGAAGACAAAGAGTTCATCCGCACCCGTGTCTGGGGCATGGATCAGATCCGCGAAGAAGTTGCCAAGTGGAACCCGGATGAGGTGGAACGTGTCACCGGCACTCCGGGGTCGCAGTTGAAGCGGGTTGCCCGCACGATGGCCAACAACCGTCCCGGAACGGTTGTCTGGTGCATGGGCGGAACGCAGCACACCAACGGCAACAACAACACCCGCGCGTATTGCGTACTTCAGCTTGCACTGGGCAACATGGGCACCTCGGGTGGTGGCACCAACATCTTCCGCGGTCATGACAACGTTCAGGGCGCAACGGACCTTGGTGTTCTTTCCCATACCCTGCCCGGCTATTATGGCCTGTCCGCAGGCGCATGGGGTCACTGGGCCCGTGTCTGGGGCGAAGAACCTGAATGGCTGGCCGGTCAGTTCGCCACGATCAAGGACAAGGACGGCAAGGACAAACCGCTGCAGAACGAGCGCGGCATTCCCGTTTCCCGCTGGATTGACGGTGTTCTGGAAGACCCGGCCAACATGGATCAGGACAACAATGTCCGCGCCATGGTTCTGTGGGGCCACGCGCCCAACTCGCAGACCCGGATGACGGAAATGAAGACGGCGATGGAAAAGCTGGACATGCTGGTCGTTATCGACCCGTATCCCACCGTTTCCGCCGTTTTGCATGACCGGACCGATGGCGTTTACCTGTTGCCGGCCTGTACGCAGTTCGAAACCCGTGGCTCGGTCACGGCTTCGAACCGGTCGTTGCAGTGGCGCGACAAGGTGGTCGATCCGTTATTCGAAAGTCTGCCGGACGAGGTCATCATGGCCAAGTTCGCCAACAAGTTCGGCTGGGCGGATCGGTTCTTCCGCAATATCGAGATGGAAGACCCCGAAACCCCGAATGTTGAAAGCATCACGCGTGAGTTCAACTCGGGCCTCTGGACCATCGGCTATACCGGTCAGTCGCCGGAACGTCTGAAAAGCCATATGGCCAACCAGCACACGTTCGACAGAACCACGCTGCAAGCCATTGGTGGACCAAACGACGGCGAATATTACGGTCTACCGTGGCCCTGCTGGGGCACACCGGAAATGGGCCATACGGGGACACCAAACCTCTATGACATGTCCAAACCGGTGGCCGAAGGCGGCCTGACCTTCCGCGCCCGTTTTGGCGTGGAACGCGACGGCGACAACCTGCTGGCCGAAGGGGTCTATAGCGTTGGGTCGGAAATTCAGGATGGCTATCCAGAGTTTACGATGCAGATGCTGATGGATCTTGGCTGGGACGGTGATCTGACGGCCGAGGAACGCGCGGCCATCGACGCCGTGGCCGGACCAAAGACCAACTGGAAAACCGACCTGTCCGGCGGCATCCAGCGGGTCGCGATTGCACATGGCTGTGCGCCCTTCGGGAACGCCAAGGCCCGCGCGGTTGTCTGGACCTTCCCGGATCCGATCCCGCTGCATCGCGAGCCGCTCTACACGCCGCGGCGCGATCTGGTGGCCGACTATCCCACCTATGAGGACCGGCATGCCTATCGCCTTCCGACCTTGTACGCCTCGATCCAGAAGAACGACTTTTCAAAGGATTACCCGATAATCCTAACGTCTGGTCGTCTGGTCGAATATGAAGGCGGCGGTGATGAGACACGGTCCAATCCGTGGTTGGCTGAGCTTCAGCAGGACATGTTCGTCGAGATCAATCCGCGCGATGCCAACAACCTTGGCATTCGGGACGGATCACAGGTCTGGGTCGAAGGCCCCGAGGGCGGCAAGGTCAAGGTGATGGCGATGCTGACCAACAGGGTCGGTGCCGGCGTGGCCTTCATGCCGTTCCACTTCGGCGGCCATTTCCAGGGCGAGGACCTCAGGGAGAAATACCCCAAAGGTGCAGACCCCTATGTGCTGGGTGAAAGTACCAACACCGCCCAGACCTATGGCTATGATTCAGTGACCCAGATGCAGGAGACCAAGGCGACTCTCTGCAAGATCTGGGCAGCGTAAGGAGGACGATTAATGGCTAGAGCAAAGTTTCTCTGCGACGCTGAACGCTGCATCGAGTGCAACGCCTGCGTAACCGCGTGTAAGAACGAACACGAGGTGCCGTGGGGCATCAACCGCCGCAGGGTGGTGACGATCAATGACGGCAACCCGGGCGAACGCTCGATCTCGGTCGCCTGTATGCATTGTTCGGATGCGCCCTGCATGGCGGTGTGCCCGGTCGACTGCTTCTATCAGAACGAAGAAGGGGTCGTGCTGCACTCCAAGGACCTGTGCATTGGCTGCGGCTATTGCTTCTATGCGTGCCCCTTCGGTGCGCCGCAATACCCGCAGGCGGGCAACTTTGGATCGCGCGGCAAGATGGACAAGTGCACCTTCTGCGCCGGCGGCCCCGAGGAAACGCACTCGACCGCAGAGTTCGCCAAATACGGTCGCAACCGGATCGCCGAGGGCAAGCTGCCCATCTGCGCCGAAATGTGTTCCACAAAGGCCCTGCTCGCCGGTGACGGCGACGTGGTTTCCGCAGTTTACCGTGAACGCGTCGTGGCGCGCGGTTTCGGCTCGGGCGCCTGGGGCTGGGGCACGGCCTACGACCAGAAAGACGGTTGAAATCCGGCTTTTGACAAAACAGCCTCCCGCCCTTTGCGGGGGGCTTTTCAGGTGATGTGATCGGGGATCCGTTTCCTGTAACGTCACAGCAAACAAATTTGAGAGGCGCGCATGACCAATGATGTTTACTGGCTGCTGAAGCTTGACCTCGATCTGGATAAAAAGGATGAGTTCGAAGCGCTTATGGCGGAAATGGTCGCGGCCACGCTGCAAGAAACCGGCGCCAGAAGCTATGAATGGCACATGACCGGTTCGGCCGTTCATATCTATGAACGCTATGCCAGTTCCGAAGATGCCATGATACATATGCAAAATTTTGGTGCTAATTTTGCGGAACGGTTTCTGGCCCTTCTGACGCCAGTGGGGTTGGACGTGTATGGTCCGGCCAAGGATGATCTTCGCGAAGCGCTCGCACCGGTCGGCGCCGTTTTTCACCAGCAAATCGGTGGATTTGACCGCTGATATGAAAATGCACAGGAGGATATCCCTATGCGTCTGATTCAGTTTTTGCTCGTTTCGATTTTTCTGACCGGAGCCGCATGGGCGCAAGAGACCTCTGAACCCACGACGGATGAGCGCACCTCGACCGGCGGAGCGACAACGCTGGAAGACATTCTCGCCCGGCAGCGTGGTGAAACCGTCGACAACAGCTATCGTTCCGAGAACACTGGTCAGGGCAACGCCGAGGGGTTGCTGGGTCAGCTTGGCACGCGTGGTGTGGCCTCGGACAGTGACGTGTATCGCGCTTTGCGCTATGGCTCGGCTGATGTGACGGTGTCTTCTCATGGTCCGGCAGACAGCGTGCTGATTCAGGATGGCGGCATGTGGTGGCTGACCTTCCGCACCGGACCGCTGCGCGAATACGGCACCTATATCATTGCCGGGATGCTGGGCATCATCCTGTTATTTTTCTTGATCCGAGGCAAAATTCGCATCGATGGTGAGAAAACCGGCCGTACGGTCACGCGTTTCAACGGGTTCGAGCGGTTCGGCCACTGGTTGTTTGCCGGGTCATTCCTGATCCTTGGCGTCACGGGCCTGCTGACGCTTTATGGGCGCGACTTCCTGATCCCGGTTTTCGGTAAAGAGGGTTTTGCAGCCCTCGCACAGGGCTGCAAGTGGTTACACAACAATCTGGCCTGGGCCTTCATGCTGGGCCTGATCATCGTCACGGTAAACTGGATTGCCCATAACATCCCCAACCGCGTCGATCTGAAATGGCTGGCCGCGGGTGGCGGGTTGTTTACCAAGAACAGCCATCCACCGGCAAAGAAATTCAACGCTGGTCAAAAGATCATATTCTGGGCCTGCATCCTGCTGGGCGCCTCCATCAGCCTGTCGGGTCTGTCGCTGTTGTTCCCGTTCGAGATGCCCTTGTTTGCCAAAACCTTCCAGATCGCCAATGCGACCGGTATTCCGCAAATGATGGGCCTGAACCTGCCGGTGCAGATGTCGCCGCAGGAAGAAATGCAATATGCCCAGGTCTGGCACGTGATGGTTGCTTATGTGTTCATTGCGATCATCGTGGCGCATATCTATCTCGGCTCTGTCGGAATGGAGGGCGCCTTTGACGCCATGGGCACCGGCGAGGTCGAAGAACAATGGGCCCGTGAACACCACTCTTTGTGGCTGGAAGAAGTTCAGGAAAAAGAGGCAGGCAAAACCGCCGCCTCGCCTGCTGAATAGATGCGGGGGCTGGTACTGGCCCTGGCGCTGATCCCTCTGCCCGCCTTGGCCGAATTCTTCACACTCAAGGGACACGGCGGCCCAATCATGGGGATCGCCACAGCCCCGGACGGGCGTATCGCAACAGCCAGTTTCGACAATTCCGTCGGGCTGTGGGATGATCGGACCCCCGAATGGCTGGAAGGTCATGAAGCCGCCGTGAACGCCGTTGCCTTCAATGGCACGGCCATCTACTCGGCGGGAGATGACTTCACCCTGCGCAAGTGGCCCGGTGGCGACGTGGTTGGGCGACATCAGGGCAAGATCGTGGGTCTGGCAGCGTCCAAGACCCACGTCGCAACCGCCAGTTGGGACGGAATGATTGGGCTTTGGCCCGTGAACGGAGCCGCGCCCACAACTCTTGGACCGACGGGAAGCGGTGTGAACGCCGTAGTTTTTTCTTCTGACGGCACACGGCTTTATTCAGCAAGCATGGATGGGTCGCTGCGCATTTGGGATATCTCGACTGGGCAAGAGATCAACCGGCTCATCGAACACGGGTTCGGTATCAACGAGCTGGTCCTGAATGAACAGGACAACTGGATCGCTTACGGTGCCGTCGACGGAGTGACCCGAATACTGGACCTTTCCACCGGTGAAGAGCGCGATTTCACACTGGATCGTCGCCCGATCCTGGCCATGGCGCTCAGCCCGGATCGTCGGTTTCTGGCCGTGGGTGACGGCGAAGGCTATATAATGGTCATCGATACCTCGGACTGGCGCATCGCGCAGGACTTTCGCGCAACGTTGCGGGGGCCAGTCTGGGCCCTGGCCTTCTCGGTCGATGGTGAAAACATCCATGCTGGCGGGATCGACGAGGCCATGTACAGTTGGCCGGTCACCGCCCTGTCCGATCGGCAACAGATGGCTTTTGCCGAGCCAAGTTTTCTGCAAAATCCCGACGAGATGGACAATGGTGAGCGTCAGTTCGCGCGGAAATGCTCGATCTGTCACAGCCTCACCCCCAACAGCCAGCGCCGCGCAGGCCCCTCCTTGCACGGGGTTTTCGGCAGGCGCGCGGGCACGTTACCGGGATATTTGTACTCGGATACGCTGCAAGGCTCTGATATCATTTGGAATGACGAAACGATAAATGCTCTTTTCGACGAAGGGCCAGACCATTACATTCCGGGGTCCAAGATGCCGATGCAGAGAATTACACAAGCTCAGGATCGTCAGGATCTTATTGTTTTTCTGCGCCGCGCAACGGGTGCCCGGAACTGAACTGGAGGAGACCATGAAAGCCTTTCTTGCCGCGGTCGCCGCAATGGTCGTCATTGCAGTGGCAGCCCCTGTCGTGCTGGATCGGATCGGGTTCACCGCCGCCGACGCCACGTCCGGCTCTGCCGTGCGCCTCGACTGAATGTCGCAATACCTGACCACCCGCGAACTGGCCGATCTGCTGCGCATCGGCGAGCGCAAAGCCTATGATCTTGCCTCCTCGGGCGAGGTGCCCTGTGTTCGCGCCATGGGCAAGCTGTTGTTCCCGCGGGCCGAAATCATTGCCTGGCTCAACGCGTCGCGATCCGGCCCGCAGGTGGCCGAACCGCCTCTGCCTCCGATTGTAGCAGGCAGCCATGATCCTCTGTTGGACTGGGCGCTGCGTGAAAGCGGATCGGGGCTTGCCACCTATTACGACGGCTCCTTTGACGGGCTGACACGGCTGAGCGAGCGCAGCGCACAGGCGGCCGTGTTGCATATCCACGAAGACGGAGGGTTCAACGAAAAATCCCTGCGTGACGCCTTGGGCGAAGGGCCGGTGGTATTGTACGAAATCGCCCGACGCAAGCGCGGGCTGCTTCTTGCCCCGGGCATATCGGATATCAAAACGTTTAAGGATCTCAAATCGCGCCGCGTGATCATGCGTCAGGACAGTGCGGCCAGCCAACACCTGTTCGATAGCCAGCTGGAAGCACATGGCATGAGCCGAGACGATCTGGACGCAACCCCCGGCTGCGCACGCACCGAAGAGGAACTGGCCATCGCCCTTCACGGCGAAAAGGCCGAGGCCGGCTTTGGGCTGGGGGCTTTGGCAGGGCTTTACAACCTGGGTTTCGTCCCCACCCATTCCGAGAGGCTGGATCTGGCGATTTGGCGCAGGTCATATTTTGATCCGCCAATGCAGAAACTGATAACGCTGCTGCGCTCGGATCAATTTGCGCAAAGGGCCCGTGAATTCGGTGGCTACGACCTGTCGGGCCTGGGCACGATACACCACAACGGTGCCAGCGGGTGAGCCCTCACCCGCCTTTTACCTTGTCAGGATGCGCCCGCCGCAGGCCGGCTTAGTCGGCGTTCGGAAAGAACACCTGCTGTCCGTCCAGCCTGAACGACGCAATCGCTTCCTGCCCGTCCGGCCCCGTCAGCCAGTCGATGAAACGTTGGCCGGCTGCCGCCCGCACATGCGCGTGCTTGTCAGGGTTCACAAGAATCACACCGTATTGATTGAACAGGCGCGGATCCCCTTCGACCAATACCTCAAGATTTCCCCGGTTTCCAAAAGACAGCCACGTGGCTCGATCCGTCAGCGTATAGGCATCCATTCCACTGGCCACGTTCAGCGTCGCGCCCATACCAGATCCGGTCTCGCGATACCAAGCACCCGAAGCCTCGGCAGGGTCCAGCCCGGCTGCGGACCAATAGCCCAGCTCGGCCTTGTGTGTTCCGCTGTCGTCACCGCGTGATGCAAACGGCGCTTCCACCTCGGCAATTTTCGACAGCGCGGCCAACACATCGACGCCGCCGCGAATTCGGGCAGGGTCAGACTTGGGGCCGACCAGAACGAAATCATTGTACATCAGATCCTTCCGCTCTACGCCCCAACCATCAGCAACGAATTTCTCCTCGGCCGGTTTGGAGTGAACCAAAAGAACATCCCCGTCCCCGTTGACGGCGTTCCGAATGGCTTGACCGGTTCCAACCGCCACGACACGGACATCGATACCTGAATCGGCTTCGAACCACGGCAGGATGTAATCCAACAGTCCCGAGTTCTGTGTAGACGTGGTCGACTGCACCACAATAAACGGTTCTTCCGCCGAAACCGCCCTGGTCAACAGGCCCACAGCCACCACCGCTGCCCGAATTGATTTCCGGAACATCACACTCTCCGCTTTCTGTATTTCATGTAACCAACCCGCCCGCCAAATAGCGGCGCGACGCATCGCTTTCGGGTGAATTCAAAACCTGTTTTGCCACACCGTGTTCCACGACATGCCCGCCCTGCATCATGACCACGTCCGAGGCCAAACGACGGGCCTGACCGATATCATGCGTCACCATCACGATCCGCACGGCCCGAGCCGATGCCCGCAATATCATTCGTTCGATCATCTGGGTCGCGCTGGGATCCAGAGCGCTGGTGGGCTCGTCCAGAAACAAGGTCTCGGGGTCCAGCGCCAGCGCACGGAGAATCGCCAATCGCTGCGCTTCTCCCCCGGACAATGACCGCGCGGGTTGTCTGGCCTTGCCGTCCAGCCCGCCTTCGGTCAGCAATTCGGCGATACGGGCCTTACGGGCCCTTCGCCCCATGCCTTGACGCTTGAGAACGAAGTCAAGGTTTGCCGCAACAGATCGACGCAGCAGAACCGGTTTCTGAAACACCATGGCCTGGCGGGCTTTCTGTGCCGCGCCCAGCGGTTTTCCACCCTGGACGACCTGCCCCCGATCCGGCGTGATCAGCCCGTGCAGACAGCGCAGCAACAGGCTTTTGCCTGCACCGTTGGGGCCAAGAATCAAGGTTGGCCCCGGCCCATCCAGAACCAATGACGAGACGTCCAACAACGCCTTGCCGTTACTGCGGATTTGCAGGTTCTCGACCTTCAGGCAGTTCACCTTGTCGCAGAGCAGGTCACGCATGACCCACCCCTTCCCGTTCGACCCGCAGGCTGATCGCGCTGACCATCGCGTTCACGGCCACCGCGATCCCGATCAGGATTGCCCCCAGCGCCAGAGCCAACGCCAGATTTCCCTTCGACGTCTCCAACGCGATCGTCGTCGTCATTACGCGGGTCACATGGTTGATGTTGCCGCCCACGATGATCACCGCGCCGACCTCGGCAATGGCGCGCCCAAACCCCGCAAGCAAGGCGGTAACCAGTGCCAGCCGCGCATCCCAGAGAAGCACGGGAACCGATGCCAGCCGCGACACGCCCAGTGATCGCAGCTGTTCGGAATATTCCTCGGCCAGCATTTCGACCACCTGCCGGGTCAATGCCGCGATAATAGGAGTGACCAACACGACCTGCGCAATGATCATGGCCGTCGGGGTATACAAAAGCTCTAGCACACCCAACGGGCCGGAACGGGACAGCATCAGATAGACCAGCAGCCCCACGACCACGGGCGGGAACCCCATCAGGGCATTCATCAGAACGATCAGCATCCGCCGCCCCGGAAACCTGGCCACAGCCAGAGCGGCACCGACGGGCATGCCGATCAGGGCGGAAATCAGAACCGCAAACACGGATACTTTCAGGGACAACAGCACAATCGTCCACAGCTCTGAGTCTCCCTCAAAGATCAGCGCGATGGCAGAGCTGAATTCTGATGCAAATGCCTGCATTTTATCCCGTGAGGTTCACAATTCGTATGAAATGCGTTCGTTTACAGGTAAATACTACTCTGATTTCAGGTCGAGTACAGACACATATCCGGCATTTAGAATGAAAAACGCGGCCCCGATTGGGACCGCGCCTCAATTCCCCAAGGAAAGGCTGAGATCAATTCAGTGCAGCATCGGTGATCTGATGTGTCCAGGCCCCTTCGGGCTTTTTGGTAATAACCGGATCGGACCCGCCTGCCAGCAATGTGTTGACGGTGCGGTCGAAATCAGCCGGGTCCAGCGCGCCGTTCGACCCTGCGGTCAACTTGGCGATCTCACCCATCATACGCTTTTGGTGCTCTTCCGTCTGAGCACCGGTTGCATCGTTTTCCAGAACGATTTCCGCCGCTTCGTCCGGGTTCTCCTCGGCATATTTCCACCCCTTCATCGACGCGCGAACGAACCGCTCCATCTTGTCGGCGAAGGCCGCATCGCTCAGGTTCTCTTCCAGCACATAAAGACCGTCTTCCAGCGTTGCCACGCCCTGGTCTTCGTATTTGAAGGTCACCAGCTCATCCGGGCTGACACCGGCATCGATGACCTGCCAGTATTCATTGTAGGTCATGGTGCTGATGCAATCCGCCTGACGCTGAAGCAACGGGTCGACGTTGAAGCCCTGCTTCAAAACTTCCACTCCGTTTTCGCTTTTGCCATCGGTACTGATGCCCAACTGGCTCATCCAGCTCATGAAGGGAAACTCGTTGCCAAAGAACCAGACACCCAGCGTGCGGTTCTTAAGGTCTTCGGGCGACGAGATCCCGGCGTCTTTCCAGCAGGTCAGCATCATGCCCGAGCTTTTGAAAGGTTGCGCGATGTTCACCAGCGGCAGCCCTTTTTCACGGGCAGCCAGCGCGGCAGGCATCCATTCGACGGTCACATCGGCGCCACCGCCTGCAATCACTTGCGTCGGAGCGATGTCAGGCCCGCCGGGCAGAATGGTGACGTCCAGCCCCTCTTCTTCGTAAAAGCCCTTGTCCTTGGCAACATAATAGCCCGCGAACTGTGCTTGCGTGACCCATTTCAGTTGCAATGTCACCTCATCCGCCGCCAGCGCCGCACTGGCTGCCAGGCTAAAGGCGGCAACCGCCCCGCTGAGTAGCTTGTTCATCTTCATTTCTCCTAGTTGCTTGTTGTGCCCCAATTTCGGGGTCTGTTGATTTCTTTGTTTTATCCGCGCTGTGATGGGTGCCAGAAGGTCACCACTTTTTCGATCCCCGCCACCAGCCCATAAAAGGCCGTGCCGGCCAGTGCCGCAACAACGATTTCGGCCCAGACCATGTCCAGCGACAATTGCCCGACGCTGGTAGAGATCCGGAACCCCATACCAAGTGTCGGTGAACCGAAGAACTCGGCCACGATAGCGCCGATCAGAGCCAAAGTGGTGGAAATCTTCAACCCGTTGAAAATGAAAGGCATCGCTGCGGGCAAACGCAGTTTCATGAAGCTCTGCCAATAGGTTGCGGCATAGGTCTCCATAAGATCGCGCTGCATCGAGGTGGCTTCCCGCAGGCCTGCCACGGTGTTGACGAGCATCGGAAAGAACACCATCACAACCACCACCGCCGCCTTGGAGTGCCAGTCGAACCCAAACCACATCACCAGAATGGGGGCGGTTCCGACAATCGGCAGGGCGGCCACGAAATTGCCGACCGGCAACAGGCCCAGACGCAGGAAATCCCAGCGATCCACCGCAATCGCCATCAGAAAGGCCGCGATGCACCCGATGACATAGCCGCTGAGCGCGCCCTTGATGATGGTCTGCACAAAATCAGCCCACAGGATCGGAAGGCTGTCCGCAAACCGTACCGCAATTACCGACGGCGCTGGCAGGATGACCAGAGGAACCTCAAGCCCGCGCACCAGAAGCTCCCAGATCCCGATGACCGTCAGGCCAAAGATCAGCGGGGCCAGAAATCGCACCATTCGGGTGTCGGCATAAGGCCCGCTGGCCAACCGGCTGTTCAACCACCAGCCCAAAAGCCAAAGCAGGACAGCACACAAAACCAGTATCATTGCGCCATCCCCATCCGTTTCAATACGGCACGTTCAATCAGCCCCAGCAACCCGACCAGGCATGCCGCCAGAATGGCAGCCGCGAACAGAGCCGACCAGATCTGTACCGTCTGACCGTAATAGCTGCCGGCAAGCAACCGCGCGCCCAGACCGGCAACAGCCCCTGTCGGAAGCTCACCAACAATGGCGCCGACCAGCGACGCGGCGATCCCGATTTTCAGCGAGGTGAACAGATACGGCATGGATGCCGGCAGGCGCAATTTCCAAAAGCCCTGAGACCGGCTGGCGTTATACGTCCGCAACAAGTCCAGCTGCATCGCATCGGGGCTGCGCAGGCCCTTGACCATGCCGACGACAACCGGAAAGAAACTCAGATAGGCCGATATGATCGCCTTGGGAATGATGCCCTGGATACCAACGGAATACAGCACCACAATGATCATCGGCGCCAGCGCGATGATCGGAATGGTTTGACTGACAATGGCCCATGGCATGACCGACAGGTCCATAACGCGGCTATGCACGATACCCACGGCCAGAAGGATCCCCAGGCCGGTGCCAATCGCAAATCCCAGTATCGTCGCGCTGAGCGTGACCCAGCCATGATAGATCAGCGACCGTTTCGAAGTGATCTTTTTCTGGACCGTCGTTTCCCACATCTCGATGGCGACCTGATGCGGGGCCGGCAGTCGAGGCCGGTCCTGTTCCCATGTGGCCGGGATGGCGAATGTGTTGTTCAAAACAAGACCAACCTCGGACATGTCACGCCGGTCCTTGGCGGAAGGCGGCTGCACGACGGCCCCGGCACGTTCCTGTTCGGTCAACACGCCCTTTATGTTCATCGGAATACAGGCCACGTACCAGAACAGAACAATTGCGGCGATGACTGTGAATACGGCGATGACTTGCTTCATGCACGCCACTCCATCCGATAGACGGGCACGGTATCCGGCGGCACAGGGGGTTCCTCGGCCGTCACTTCAAACCCTTCACGGCGATAAAAACGTTGCGCCGCCGTATTGGGCCGGTGCGTCGTCAGCCAGAGAAAATTTCGGCCCTCTTTTGCTTTGTCGACAAGGCGCTTGCCGATACCCTGCCCCGTCCGGCTGCAATACAGCGCGCCAATTTTATTCTGTGCCGGGTCCACTGACATGTAGCAATCGACCGGATCACCGGCGACCCACATTTCACGGCTGTCGAATGCGTCGCTGATCAGCTTCGCCAGTTCATCAACCGGCAGTTCGTCGGGCATCCAGTCCGTTTGCGTGGCCCAGTCATGAACAACCCTGGCGCAGGCAGGCACATCGCCTGGCGCCGCGCGCCGGATCTTATCCGCATTCAACTCAGCCGTCATTGGAATGCCCACCCCGCAAACCTTCGCGCACACGGTGCGCGACCTCGATGAATTCCGGGGTATCGCGAATGTCCAGCGGCCGTTTCTTGGGCAGCGGGCTGTCAATCACATCGGCGATCCGCCCGGGCCGTGGGCTCATCACCACAATCTTTGTGCTCAGATAAACCGCCTCGGGAATGGAATGCGTCACAAATCCGATCGTCTTTTCCGTACGCGCCCAAAGCTCAAGAAGCTGCTCGTTCAGATGGTCCCGCACGATCTCATCCAGCGCCCCGAACGGCTCGTCCATCAGCAGGATATCCGCGTCGAACGCAAGGGCCCGAGCAATACTGGCCCTCTGCTGCATCCCACCGGACAACTGCCAGGGAAACTTGCCGCCAAACCCTTCCAAATCAACTAGTTCCAGGACTTTTCTCACCCGTTCATCCTGTTCGGCAGCAGGGTATCCCATGATCTCAAGAGGCAGTTTTATGTTCTTTGCAATAGTACGCCAGGGATATAGGCCCGCCGCCTGAAAGACATACCCGTACGCCCGGTTTCGACGCGCCTCATCAGGCGTCATGCCATTGACGGTCAGCGTCCCGCCCGTAGGTGTCTCCAGGGCTGCGATACAACGCAGAAAGGTGGTTTTGCCACAGCCGGACGGCCCGATGAAACTGACGAAATCGCCCTTGTCTATTGTCAGGTTCACGTCTTTAAGCGCGTGTACAGGCCCATCATTGGTCTGGAATGTCAGGTCTAGCTGCCTTGCCTCGATGACGGGCTGGGTCGTGCTTTCAGTGTTCATTTTATTGCCTTGAAAAGAGTGGTGTCAGGGCCGCCAGCAACGCGGCCCCAACCGATCAAACACCGGTCGCCGGAATTCCTGTCCGCTCGACGGGTCTTGGGGCGGTCAGCTCTTTCCAGGTGCTCAGCGCCTTGTTGACGGTGGTGTTCGCCTCACGCGCGACAAAGTCCCCATGACCTTCCTGCGTCCGGATTTCACCGTCATGCACCGCCACCTGACCCCGCGTCAGAGTAAAGCGCGGCAGGCCTTTGACCTCTTTGCCCTCGAACACATTGTAGTCGATCGAAGATTGCTGCGACGCGGCGCTGATTGTCTTGCTTTTCTCAGGATCCCAAACAACAAGATCAGCATCCGCCCCGACCAGAACCGCACCCTTTTTAGGATAGCAATTCAATATCTTGGCAATGTTTGTTGAAGTGACAGCCACGAATTCGTTCGGTGTCAGACGTCCAGTGTTGACCCCATGTGTCCACAACATCGGCATCCGGTCTTCCAGCCCGCCGGTGCCGTTCGGGATCTTGGTGAAATCCCCTACGCCAAAGCGTTTCTGTTCGGTTGTGAAGGCGCAATGATCGGTTGCAACCACGCTCAGCGTTCCCGATTGCAGGCCATTCCACAGGCTGTCCTGATGCTGTTTGTTGCGGAACGGAGGGCTCATGACCCGTCGCGCCGCGTGGTCCCAATCCTGATTGAAATATTCACTTTCGTCCAATGTCAGGTGCTGGATCAGGGGTTCTCCCCACACCCGTTTACCCTGCATCTTTGCCCGGCGGATGGCTTCATGCGCCTCTTCGCACGAGGTGTGAACAACATACAGCGGCACACCCGCCATGTCCGCGATCATGATCGCCCGGTTGGTGGCTTCACCTTCCACCTGCGGCGGGCGCGAATACGCATGCGCCTCGGGGCCGGTATTGCCTTCGGCAAGCAGCTTGGCACTCAGCTCTGCCACCACATCTCCGTTCTCGGCATGCACCAGGGCGGTACCGCCAAGCTCGGCAAGGCGCTTGAACGAGGCGAACAGCTCATCATCATTCACCATCAGCGCGCCCTTGTAGGCCATGAAATGCTTGAAGGTGTTGATACCGCGCGTCTCGATCACGGTTTTGATGTCGTCGAACACCTGTTCCCCCCACCAGGTCACCGCCATATGGAACGAATAGTCACAATTGGCCCGTGTCGACTTGTTGTCCCAACGTTTCAGCGCATCCAGCAGGCTTTCACCGGGGTTGGGCAGTGCAAAATCAACAACCATGGTCGTGCCGCCCGCCAGGGCCGCCCGCGTCCCGCTTTCAAAGTCATCGCTGGAATAGGTGCCCATGAACGGCATTTCGAGATGGGTATGAGGATCAATACCGCCCGGCATCACAAAACAGCCGGTTGCGTCCAGTTCCTTGTCCCCCGTCAGGTTCATGCCGATTTCGGTGATCACGCCACCCTCGACCAATACATCCGCTTTGTAAGTCAAATCCGCGGTGACAACGGTTCCGTTTTTGATGACAGTACTCATTTTGAACTCCCTGATGCGGTCTGCGCCGCTTGCTTCATCTGGCCAAAAATATCCCGGGGGAGTCGCCCTTGGGGCGACGGGGGCAGCGCCCCCTATTCCACGATTTCGGCAGTCTCGACCACGGCATGCAGCAGAACATCCGCCCCGGCTGCGGCCCATTCCTTGCTGATTTCTTCGGCTTCATTGTGGCTCAGCCCGTCAACACAGGGGCACATGATCATCGCGGTTGGCGCAACCCGGTTGATCCAGCAGGCATCATGCCCCGCGCCCGAGATGATATCAGTGTGCGAATAGCCCAGCCGTTCGGCTGCGTTTCGCACGGCCGATACGCAAGCATCGTCAAATTTCACCGGATCGAACCCGCCGACTTTCTCGAATTCGATCTGAAGACCCATCTCGTCAACGATGTCCTCGGCAGCCACCCGCAGGCGGTTCTCCATGTCGGTGATTACCTCCAGCTCGGGCGAGCGGAAATCGACCGTAAACACCACCTTGCCCGGAATCACGTTGCGTGAGTTCGGGTAGACATCGATATGCCCTGCCGCACCCACCGCATGCGGAGCATGAGACCATGCGATCTCGTCGACTTTCTCCAGGATCCGCGCCATGGCCAGCCCGGCATTCTTGCGCATCGGCATCGGTGTCGATCCGGTATGCGCATCCTTGCCCGTTACCGTGATCTGCGTCCAGCTCAGCCCCTGACCATGGGTGACGACGCCGATATCCTTGCCTTCGGCTTCAAGGATCGGGCCCTGTTCGATATGCAGTTCAAAGAACGCATGCATCTTGCGGGCGCCCACCTCTTCATCACCACGCCAGCCGATCCGGTTCAGCTCATCCCCGAACTTTTTGCCCTCAGCATCTTCGCGGTTGTATGCCCAGTCTTGCGTGTGCATCCCGGCAAAAACGCCCGAAGACAGCATCGCCGGCGCGTAACGCGTGCCTTCTTCGTTTGTCCAGTTGGTGGCGACGATCGGATGTTTCGTCTTGATCCCCAGGTCGTTCAGCGTCCGGATCAGTTCCAGCCCTCCCAGGACACCTAG
The DNA here is from genome assembly GCF_056534925.1 of Ruegeria sp. P10. Classification (NCBI taxonomy): domain Bacteria; kingdom Pseudomonadati; phylum Pseudomonadota; class Alphaproteobacteria; order Rhodobacterales; family Roseobacteraceae; genus Ruegeria; species Ruegeria sp. P10. The sequence goes on along the minus strand of NZ_JBQERJ010000004.1, from coordinate 290,084 downwards.
CACGCCATCATATTTGCCGCCGGTCGGCTGCGTATCCAGATGCGAACCCACGTAAACCGGCAGCGCGTCCGGGTCAGTGCCTTCGCGACGGGCAAACATGTTGCCCATCTGGTCAAGCCCCATGGTGCACCCTGCTTCCTCGCACCATTTCTGGAACAAGGCGCGGCCTTCCGCGTCCTCATCCGTCAAGGTCTGGCGATTGTTGCCACCGGCGACACCCGGGCCGATCTTGGCCATCTCCATCAGACTGTCCCACAACCTGTCGCCATTGATCCTGAGATTCTGCGCCGGAGCTGCCATGTTCATCTTCCCTGTTTGCTGGCGAGTTGGCTCGCTTTTGATGTCTTGATTTGACCATATGGTCAAACTCACGCTATCACGGGTTCGGTATCAGTCAAGAATTTGCGCGGTTCAGCTGAAATTTTCAGTACGTCCCGCATCTGTTCGACGAAAAAAGAGACACGCTGAAAACATGCCAAAAGACCGCGCACCAACCCGTATTCAGAAAAAGAACCGCGCCGCGATTCTAGAGGCCGCCCTGAACGTGTTTTCATCCCACGGGTTTCGCGGCGCAACCGTAGACCAGATCGCAGCAGAAGCAGGTCTGAGCAAGCCGAACCTGCTGTACTATTTCCCATCAAAAGAAGCGATCCACACTGAATTGCTGTCCGGCCTGCTGGATACCTGGCTGGCTCCGCTGCATGATCTGGACGCCAATGGCGATCCGATGGAGGAAATCCTGGCATACATTCGGCGCAAGTTGCAGATGAGTCAGGAGCTACCACGGGAAAGCCGCCTTTTTGCCAACGAGCTTGTACAGGGCGCGCCGCGTATTCACGATGCATTGTCCAATGATCTCAAGACACTGGTCGACGAAAAGGTCACGATCCTTACCGGCTGGATGGATCAGGGAAAAATCGCGCGGGTGCACCCCTACCACCTGGTGTTCTCGATCTGGGCCTTGACGCAGCACTATGCAGATTTCGATGTTCAGGTTCGTGCAATTCTGGGCAACGAAGATCCGTTCGAGGGTGCAGAAGCCTTTGTTGACACGTTGTACCGCAAACTTCTGAGCCCCTGAAAAAAGGGGCCGCAATAACGGCCCCTTGACGATCTGTCGCAATCCCCTCATTCAGCCGCTTTGGCCATCGGGTTGTTCGGATGCGTCGTCCAGTTCGCATAAGTTGGCTGAACTTCTTTTCCGGTCCGGGGATCAACCTCGCCCGCTGCCATCGGCACCATATCGATGCAGCCTTCGATCGGACAAACATCGACGCAGAGGTTGCAAGCGACGCATTCGTCATCCATCACCTCAAACACGCGGTCCTCGGACATGGAAATCGCCTGGTGGCTGGTGTCTTCGCAGGCAGCATAACACCGGCCACACTTGATGCACTGATCCTGATCGATCTTCGCCTTGGCGACGTAGTTGAGGTTCAGATACTGCCAGTCGGTGACATTGGGCACCGCACGTCCGATCACCTCATCAATGCTGGAATAGCCTTTCTCATCCATCCATTCCGACAGCCCCGCCGTCAGTTCGTCAATGATCTTGAAGCCATAGGTCATCGCAGCGGTGCACACCTGAACGTTGCCGCAACCCAACGAGATGAACTCGGCCGCGTCACGCCAAGTGGTGACGCCGCCGATGCCGGAAATCGGCAGGCCCCGCGTCGCCTCGGCCCGCGCGATCTCGGACACCATCGACAATGCAATGGGCTTTACTGCCGGGCCGCAATACCCACCGTGGCTGCCTTTGCCGTCAATGGACGGTTCAGGGCTGAACGTGTCCAGATTGACGCTGGTGATCGAATTGATGGTGTTGATCAGCGACACCGCATCCGCACCACCGTTTCTGGCGGCCGCAGCCGGTTTGCGGATATCTGTGATATTCGGCGTAAGCTTAACGATGACCGGGCGGTCGTAATACTGTTTGCACCAGCGGGTGACCATCTCGATATATTCCGGCACCTGCCCCACGGCCGAGCCCATGCCGCGTTCGCTCATCCCATGAGGGCAGCCGAAGTTCAGCTCTATCCCGTCCGCACCGGTTTCTGCCACGCGTGGCAGAATGGCCTTCCATGCTTCTTCCTCGCACGGAACCATGATCGACGCGATCAAGGCGCGATCCGGGTAATCGGATTTGACCCGCGCCATTTCCTCGAGATTCACCTCGAGAGGACGATCCGTGATCAGTTCGATATTGTTCAGGCCCAGCAAACGGCGGTCGGCCCCGTAGATTGCGCCATAGCGCGGGCCATTCACGTTCACGACCGGAGGCCCCTCGGACCCCAGCGTTTTCCAGACAACTCCTCCCCACCCGGCTTCGAAGGCGCGGCGCACATTGTATTCCTTGTCCGTCGGCGGCGCAGAGGCCAGCCAGAACGGGTTGGGGCTGGAAATGCCCAGAAAGTTTGTCGTCAGATCGGCCATGGCTTCTCCCTTCCCGGCTCAGCCGGATTTTTTGAATATCATTTCGGTCGGGCGAATACGCCCGGCCTTGAGGTTTTTGACGTAGTTTTGGAACTTTTCGGGCGCCGTTTCGCCCATCATCAGGTGGATTCCCAGCGGCGCTGGTCCGGTCTCGGCTATCTTGGCAAATACGTCTTCGAAGAACTGGATCGCAAACGCGGTGCGGTCTGTTTCGGCAACCAGCTCAAGACCGGCCGCGGCCGCGGCGTCTTTGTATACTTCTGGCGCGTGAACAAAGGAGGTTTCCGGAAAAGTGGACCAGGGAAGCGGAAAAGCCAGCGGCTCATCCACCTCTCCGCCCATGACGTCGAACAGGGCAAAGGTGCCACCGGTGGCCAGAACCCGTGACACTTCCGCGAACAGCCCCGCTTTGTCTTCGATATTCATGCCCACATGCATCATGACGGCAAGGTCGAACCCGGCATCCGGCACAGGCATGTCCAGAGCACTGCCAACAAGAAAGCTGGTCTTTTCGGAATGTCCGACCAGATCGCTGAGCGCAGTTGCGGTTTCCACGAACTCGGGCGTCAGGTCGACCCCTGTAACCGTTGAGTCATATTTGTCCACTATGTACCGGGATGTGCCTCCGATGCCGCATCCGATGTCCAGAACGCGTGTCGCATGGGTCGGAGAAAGTTGCGCAAACAGGTTGTCGGTCGCAAGAACGCCGCCGGTATGGAATTCATCCCCCGCCTTCAGATCAGCGACAGTGGCCGCATCCGGGTCGATGCCGCTGGCCTCCAGCGCCGCGCGGACGCGTTCGGTCAGTGCACCGGTGGTATAGTGTTGAGCAACAGCTTGTTCGATCTGGGACATGGGAATACCTCAGCAGCGAAAGGAATGGGGTGAATACCCCACCCTATCACGAAACGAGCGTCGCGTGGATGTCCATCGCCGCGTCCCGACCTTCGGCAACGGCCGTTACGGTCAGATCTTCGCCGCCCGCAGCGCAGTCACCACCAGCCCAAACACCAGCCAAAGAGGTTCGGCCAGCGCCGCTGACGGCGATCTTGTTGCCATCCAGCGTCAGGCCTTCGGGTGCGCCCTCCAAGGTCTGTCCGATGGCCTTGAGAACCTGATCGGCCGGCAAGCGGATCGTTTCTCCGGTTGCGATGAGCTGACCGTTCTGGCTGGAGGTATATTCCAGCTCGATCTCGGTCGCGGCGCCATTGCCGTGTATGGCCACTGGCTGAACATTGGTCATGATCCGAACGCCATGCGACGCTGCCAGGTCCTGCTCGTACCGGCTGGCCCCCATGGCATCCCGGCCGCGGCGATAGGCAATCGTGACGTTTTCGGCGCCCAGAAGCTTGGATTTCACGGCGGCATCCACAGCCGTCATGCCCCCGCCGATGACGACCACATTCCGTCCAACGGGCAGATCGGCAAGGTCGCTGGCCTGCCGCACGTCCGATATGAAATCAACCGCGGCCCGCACACCGTCCTTGTCAACACCGCCTGCACGCAAGGCGTTGACGCCGGCTAGACCGATGGACAGAAACACCGCGTCGTAGTTTTCGACCAGCCCATCCAATGAGATGCTTTCGCCCAAAACCGAACCGGTCTCGATTGCAATCCCGCCGATTTTCAGAAGCCAGTCCACCTCGGCCTGTGCAAAATCGTTGGTCGATTTGTAGGCCGCGATACCATATTCATTCAGGCCGCCGGGTTTGGGCTTGCTTTCATGGATCACCACGTCATGGCCCAGCATCGCCAGCCGATGGGCACAGGCCAGACCCGCAGGCCCGGCCCCTACAACGGCAACTGTCTTGCCGGTCGAAGGCGCACGTTCAAACGGATGCACGCCCGAGGCCATGATTTCATCGGTGGCGAAACGTTGCAGGCGCCCGATCTCAACCGGTTTGCCTTCGGCGGCCTCGCGAACGCAGGCCTCTTCGCACAGCGTTTCGGTTGGACAGACCCGAGCGCACATTCCGCCCAGAATATTCTGTTCCAGAATCGTGCGCCCTGCTGATTGCGGTTGACCGGCTTGAATCTGGCGAATGAACAACGGGATATCGATATCCGTTGGACAGGCCGTTACGCATGGCGCGTCATAGCAGAAATAACAGCGATCTGCGGCTACTGCGGCCTCATGCTGCGCAAGTGGCGGATGCAGATCGGTGAAATTCGAGGTCAGCTCATCGCTTGAAAGCCGCCCGGCTACGATGCCGGGTGCCATCTGGCCCTGTGCCATCACTCTACTCCCTGTAGATATGTTTGTTATGCTCTCAGCTTGCCACAAATAATTTTTTTATCAATTGGTAAAATTTGCCAAATGGTCAAAAAATGAAAAGCCTTGCAAAAACAACCGTGTTTTTGGGCACTTCGCTTAGGGATTAAGCACAAAAAGCGTTGAATCATTGGGTCCGAAGGCAGGATTTGCCCAGGAAAGGGCTGTGCGGGTATGGGCATACAAGGTTCGGTCAGCATCGCACGCCACCGATTTTCCCTTACGACATGAACCGGGCCAACCTCGGAAAATCCGCAAAATGACCTTGCTCAGCCCTTTCTCGGCGCGATGAGAGGAATGCCATAGATAACAAGAAATCAAACTTTCGGCTTTTGACGCCCCACCCCGCTTGCTGTAACCCGGATCAAAGGGTGCCGGTTCCGGCAGCTTTCAGGAATGGGCATAGATGCAGGCAAGTTCTCGGAAATTCAACATCGCGGTTGTCGGGCAAAACAACCGCCTGCAATATGAGGCCCTGTTGTTCGCGGCCTCGCTTCGCCATTGTTCGCCCGGGTTCAAAGGCCGGCTGTTTGTCGCCACACCCAACCCGTGCCCGCGCTGGACCCACAACCCCAGCATCCAGGACGAAGACGTTCTGAAGGCCCTGAAACAGTTGGATGCCGAAATCCTGCCCTTCGACTCGCATGTTTTTGGCGAAAGCTACCCTTATGGCAACAAGATCGAGGCCTTGTTGGCCCTGCCGGAAGGTGAACCCTTTGTGTTCTTCGACACAGACACGCTGATCACCGGCGACATCACAAGCGTCCCGTTCGATTTCAACCACCCCGGAGCCTCACTGAAGGTCGAGGGCACATGGCCAAAGCCGACGCTGTACGGCCCCGGCTTTGACGGTATCTGGCGGGCGCTTTATGCGCGCTTCGGGCTGGATTTCGAAAGCTCGGTGGATCCGGGCCAACCCCATGATTACTGGCGGCGATACCTTTACTTCAACGCAGGTTACTTTTTTTTCAAATGCCCCAGGATGTTCGGTGAACGGTACCTGGACTACGCAAGAACGATCCGGGATGAGAACATTCCCGAACTGACAGGCCAGAACCTTGACCCATGGCTGGATCAGGCGGCCCTGCCGCTGGTCATTCATTCTTTCGGCGGCGGGCGGGACGCTTTGCCGGACGGGCTTCTGGACGGGTCCGTCAGCTGCCACTATCGCCTGTTCCCTTTGCTTTATGCCCGCGAAAGCGATCACGTGATCGATGTGCTGGAAACCGTCGTGGCCCCCAACAAGGTCAAAAAAGTGCTCAAACAGTATGATCCGTTGAAAAAACTGGTTCTTCAGGGCAAAGGCGAAAAAATCCGTGCGCTCTTTGATCAGGACAATCTGCCGCGGCGGGAACAGGTGCTGCGCAACGCGATCAAAAGCAAAGGACTCTGGCTGCGCTGACAGGATCGTTGTGCGCAGGCGGGCAATGGCCTACAGATTCCGCAAGACAGATACCAACAGGAGATTTTCACGATGTCTGACGGCCCGACCTACGGTTTCGACACATTGCAAATTCATGCGGGTGCCCGCCCCGACCCGGCGACCGGAGCACGCCAGACACCGATTTATCAGACCACGGCCTATGTGTTCCGGGATGCGGACCACGCAGCGGCCCTGTTCAACCTGCAAGAGGTGGGCTTTATCTATTCTCGCCTGACCAACCCAACCGTCGCCGTTCTGCAGGAACGCGTGGCGACGCTTGAAGGCGGCGTCGGGGCGGTGTGCTGCTCGTCCGGGCATGCGGCACAGATCATGGCGCTGTTTCCGCTGATGGGGCCCGGCTGCAACGTGGTCGCCTCGACCCGTTTGTATGGCGGCACGGTCACGCAGTTCAGCCAGACGATCAAACGCTTTGGCTGGTCCGCCAAATTCGTGGACACCGATGATCTGGACGCCGTGAAGGATGCCATCGACGAAAACACCCGCGCCGTGTTCTGCGAATCCATCGCCAATCCGGGCGGTTATGTGTCTGATATCCGCGCGTTGGCGGATGTTGCTGATGCTGCGGGCATCCCGCTGATTGTCGACAACACCTCGGCCACGCCCTACCTGTGCCGTCCGATCGAGCATGGCGCGACACTGGTTGTGCATTCTACCACCAAATACCTGACCGGCAACGGCACCGTCACCGGCGGGTGCATCGTGGATTCTGGCAAGTTCGACTGGTCCGCTAATGACAAATTCCCGTCACTGAGCGAACCCGAGCCTGCCTATCACGGCCTGAAATTCCATGAGACTTTTGGCCCGCTGGCCTTCACCTTCCACGGCATTGCCATCGGTCTGCGTGATCTGGGCATGACCATGAACCCGCAGGCAGCTCATTACACGCTGATGGGGATCGAAACACTGTCGCTGCGTATGGAGCGCCACGTGGAGAACGCCCAGAAAATCGCGACGTGGCTGGAAGCGGATGACCGGGTGGAATACGTCACCTATGCGGGATTGCCGTCATCACCTTACAAGGACCGGGTCAAATCGCAGTATCCACGTGGCGCTGGCGCATTGTTCACTTTTGCGGTGAAGGGCGGCTATGACGCCTGTATCAAACTGGTCAACGCGCTGGAAATCTTCAGCCACGTGGCCAATTTGGGCGATGCCCGCTCGTTGATCATCCACTCGGCCTCGACCACCCACCGACAACTGACGCCGGAACAACAGGAAGCCGCGGGCGCAGGCCCCGGTGTCGTGCGGGTGTCAATCGGCATCGAAGACGTGAACGACCTGATCGCGGACCTTGATCAGGCCCTCGCCAAGGCAAGCGCCTGACTATGGCCGGGCACGACACAAACGACCTTGGCCAGCCCATCGGTTTGCCGGTGTCGGGTGACTTTCCGCGCCCGACGCCGCCTTACACACCGATGGAAGGCCGGTACTGTTCTGTCGTGCCACTGGATGTGAATCGCCATGCGCCCGGACTTTTTCGGGCGTTTGCCAATGACAGGGATGGCCGTAACTGGACTTACCTGCCCTATGGCCCGTTTGTCAGCGAACCGGAATTTGAAGACTGGGCCCGCGCCAACTGCATGGATGCGGACCCGATGTTTCATTCCGTATTGGATGCGGACGAAGTGCCAGTCGGCATGGCCTCTTATCTTCGGATCGAACCCGCAGCGGGTGCCATCGAAGTCGGCCACATCCACTTTTCACCGCTGCTGCAACGCAAGCCGCAATCGACCGAGGTCATGTACCTCATGATGAAGCGGGTTTTCGACGAGCTCGGCTATCGCCGGTACGAGTGGAAATGCGACGCACTGAATGCACCGTCACGCAATGCCGCTGAACGGCTGGGATTTACTTTCGAAGGGGTGTTTCGACAGGCGACCCACTACAAGGGCCGCAATCGGGATACGGCGTGGTACGCGATCATCGACACTGAATGGCCGCGCATTCGCGATGCATTCGAAGCCTGGCTGTCGCCCGACAATTTTGACGGCACGGGCCAGCAGCGCAAACCGCTGATGGCCCGTGTGAAAGCGTGATCTTAGTCTGAAATCTCGAATTCCATCGAGACACTGACGGAAACCGACACCTCGCCGCCCGCGACGGGAACACCACCCGCATCCGCCATGCTCAGCGCGCGCATTTCTGCCATCGGACGAATGCCAGCTGTTTGCTCCGAGATCGACTGAACCGAACCAAGCGTCACGCCCGCTGCCTCTGCCAACTGCTGTGCTTTGGCCGTGGCTTCGCCAACGGCCTTGGCACGCGCCTGCGCCTCGATCGGTTTGGGATCCTGCACGCCAAAGCTCAAGCCCCCGAAATCATTGGCGCCGTCCTGAATGACCGCGTCCATGATCTTCCCCAGTTGGGTCAGGTCGCGTACGCGCACAAACACGCGGTTGGACGCCGTAAAGCCGGTGATTTCGGGCGTCTCCCCATTCTGTCCATGACGACCCGACCAGACGGGCGACAATGACAGGTCCCGTGTCTGGACGTCACGATCTTCGATACCCATCTCGGTCAGGCGCGCCAAGACTTTGGAAACGGCATCTGACGTCGCCTGCATCGCAGCCGAGGCTTCGGCGTCTTCGTTGGTCACGCCCAAGGTTATCGTCGCCATATCAGGCGCAATCTGCACTGTTCCGGTTGCATCAACGTTGATGCGACGTTCTTCCGCATGAGCGGCCCCGGCAGCCGTAGCCGCCATCATCGCGGCCAGAAAAGCGAATGTCTTCAAGGTTATCACTCCAAATTACTCTGCTTTTAGATGGGTTGACGGGCCCTTGCGATACAAGAGGAGATACCGCCTTTTTCTTTCCCTCGGCGGGTTCCTGCTTTAATGTCGGTCTGCAAACGCAAAGTCGTTTGCATTGACATTGATAATTATGGTTCCTCCGGAATATGAAACCCGCCTTTGCGCTGTCTTTTTCTGCGACCGGAATAACACTGCACCACCGTTCCGATGACGACTGGTTTGTTGTCGGTACGATTCCGCTGGATGTTCCGGACTTGTCCGCACAGATGCAGGCGTTGCGGGAAAAGGCATTTGCGCTGGAAAATGATCTGAGCTGCAAGCTTGTGCTGCCAGAGGATCAGATTCGGTTTCTAGAGCTTTCCACCGATAGGTTGCTGCCGGAATACCGGGCTGAACGTATCGAAACTGCTCTGACCGAGGCCACGCCTTACGCCCTGTCGGAACTGAGTTATGACAGCCAGACCGAAGGCGACACGACCTTTGTTGCCGCCGTGGCGGTTGAAACTCTGGCCGAAGCGCGGACCTTTGCCTCGGAAAATGGTTTTGTGGTGGTGGCGTTCACCGCCGAAGACAAAGAGGGCGCGTTCCCGCGTGAGGCGTTGTTTCGCGAAACCTCGGACGCTTCCGATCTGTCACACCCTGAAAACCAGCCATCTCCGGTGGAAACGGACGCAGTTGAACAGGCTGATGATTCCGACCTGCCCACCCATCCGATTGCCGGAACCGCCGCGCCCGAGGCTTTCCGAGCACCCCGGGAAACAACGAACAATCTTGATGCATCTTCAGGGGTAAACCGGTCTGTCATTCCGGTCTTTGCCGCCTTGCTTCTCGTTGGTGGACTTGTTGGCGTTTGGCTGGCATCGGGGTCCGACCCTGAACAGGATCAGGCGGAACAGAGCCCGGCTCAGGTTGCGGTTCCCGCCACTGAACCCGCCGCAGAGCCCCTGCCTGAATCGGAGCTGGACACGGCTGCGCTGGAAGCCCCGCAACAAACCGTTCCGGACCTTGCGATCGATGAAGCCGAAGTGCCTGCGAACGAGGCCTCGGAAACCGAGACCGGCACGCAGCCGGATCTGACTGCCACAGATGCAGCCATTCTGGAGGCCCTCAAAGTTGCCCCTACCGCGGTGGACTCCGTCGCTCAGGACCCCGAAACACTAAAAGGTGTCGAGGCCGTTACGGGCATAAGCACGACAGCGCCTGCGGCACCGGAAATACCTGAGACTGTGGAACCGCAGGAATTGTATCTGGCATCGCTGGACCACGCCGATCTGTTCGAGGATGCGGTTGCCTTACCGCCCGACCCCAGTTTTGACACCGACGCTCCTTTTGAACCCGACGTATCCCCCAACATTGCGGGCACTCGGTTTGATCTGGATGAGAACGGCCTGGTCGTGCCTACACCGGAAGGCACCGTTAATCCGGCGGGGGTCGTTGTTTATCTGGGGCGCCCTTCCAAGGTTCCACCTGAAACTCCGGTTCGTTTCGAAGAAGAACCTGTGGTTGACGAGGTCGACGACAGATTGGCAGGCATTCGACCCAAGCCGCGCCCCGCTGATCTGGTCGAGAATTTCGAGCGCGGTCAACTGGGTGGCCGGTCATTGGAGGAATTGGCATCCAAGCGACCGAAAGCGCGCCCGGAAAACCTTCAGACCGAACCACAGGTCGATGAGGCACCAACGGCCTTGGCTGTCGTAAGAGTCCCGCGGCCCAAATCCCGCCCCGCCGGATTGGCCCCTGCCAAATCACCTGCTTCAAACAGTTCGAATCTTGGGTCCACAGCAGCATTGGATCAGAAATCCGATGACGCAGGATCGTTCCAACCAAAGACCGTCGCGCCCAAAATCCCTTCGACCGCGTCGGTCGCACGACAAGCCACGATCGACAACGCAATCAACCTGCGCAGGCTGAACCTGATCGGGGTCTACGGAACGCCAGCCAACAGACGCGCATTGGTGCGGCTTCCCAGCGGGCGTTACAAAAAGCTGAAAGTCGGAGACCGCCTTGATGGCGGGAAAGTCATTGCGATCAGCGACAGTGAGCTTCGATATCAGAAAAAGGGCCGCAACGTGACCCTGGCGATGCCGCGCAGCTGAAAACCGGCAATCGATCTTCTGACGCACCAACCGTCACATAAAAGCGCCGAAGGCAGATGAACTGCCCCCGGCGTGTCAGTGCGTTGCAATCAGGCTGCGGAAATCTCGCCGCTTTCGATCTGTTCGCGTTCGATGGATTCGAATAGCGCCTGAAAATTTCCCTCGCCGAAACCGTCGTCGCCCTTGCGCTGAATGAACTCGAAGAAGATCGGTCCGATGACGGTTTTCGAGAAAATCTGTAGCAGAATCCGGGTCTCACCACCGTCGACAACGCCTTCACCATCGATCAGGATGCCGTGTTTCATCATCCGGTCCAGCGGCTCCTCGTGGCCGGCCACGCGGGTCCTGGACATCTCGTAATATGCCTTGTTCGGGCCCGGCATGAATTTCAGACCGTTTTCCGCAATTGCATCGGTCGAGGCGTAAATATCGTCACTGCCGACAGCAATATGCTGAATGCCTTCACCTTTGTATTTCTTCAGGTAGGATACGATTTGCCCCGTCTCACCGCGGTCTTCGTTGATGGGGATGCGGATACGACCGCAAGGAGACGTCAGCGCCCGGCTGTACAACCCGGTGAACTTGCCCTGAATGTCAAAGAAACGAATTTCACGGAAGTTGAACAGGTCGCCGTAGAACTTGAACCACTTGTCCATGTTGCCCTTGTAGACGTTGTGCGTCAGGTGATCGAGATAGAAGAACCCCTCGCCCCGAGGTTTGGATTCTTTGATCCACTCGAATTCCTGATTGTATGGCGATGTGTCGTAATATTGATCGACGAAATAGATCAACGATCCGCCGATGCCCTTGATCGCAGGCACATTCATGGTTTTGTCAGCGCCGTCGTAAGGTTCCGCACCTTTTGATACGGCATGGTCATAGGCCTTTTGCGCGTCAACAACTCGCCACCCCATGGATGGCGCGCAAGGTCCGTGCTCGTCCACGAACCTTGCGGCAAAGCTGTCGGGATCCGCGTTCAAGATATAGGTGACATCCCCTTGCTGCCACAGCTCGACGGCGGGCTTTTCCTTGTGGTGGGCCACCAGGTCAAACCCCATCTTCGCGAACAGATCACGCAGCTCCTGCGGCTCAGGATGGGCAAACTCGACGAATTCAAACCCATCGGTACCGGCAGGGTTTTCTTCGCTGATAACAGATTTCGGGGCGTTGTGTGGGAAAGGACCCATGGCGCGTCTCCTTCGAAAACAGGAATTTCTTTGCTGATTCAAAAATATGACTTTTATGACGCTGTTTCTGCGCATTGTTTTCGTGTAAACTGCCGATAGGCGCGCAAAACGCGCATAAAAGTTAATAAAGGCAGGATTTTTCCGCACATGCTGGACGCGACCGACAAGCGATTGCTTTCCGCCCTGCAAAAGGACGCACACCTGACCGCGCACCAACTGGGCGAAATGCTGAACCTGTCACCCAGTCAGGCAGGACGCCGCCGCCAGCGGCTTGAAGCCGAAGGGTACATAACCGGGTATGCCGCGCGGCTGGACCCGTTGAAACTGGGTCTGCAAGTGCAAGGCTTTGTTCAGGTCCATCTGGGAACTCATGGCCCTGAACAATCTGCAAGCTTCGCCCGCATGGTCGACACCCGCCCCGAAATTACCAGCGCATGGACGATGACCGGTGAGGCAGATTACCTGCTGCACATCTATTGTGACGATCTTTCCGCGCTCAACAGCTTGCTACATTCGGTCATCCTGCCGCATCCTGCCGTTGCAAGAGTTCAGAGCCAGATCGTAATGGACCAACTGAAACGCGACGCCCCCCTGCCCACCTGAACGGGCCCGAGAGGACACCTATGGACGTATTCCTATATCAGGCTTCAATCTATCTGGCAGCCGCAGTCATCGCCGTTCCCCTGTCTGCACGGCTGGGGTTGGGGTCGGTTCTGGGGTATCTGGCCGCCGGGATTATCATTGGTCCTGTTCTTGGCCTTGTCGGCGCGGAAACGGAAAACCTTCAGCACGTTGCCGAATTCGGTGTGGTGATGATGCTGTTCCTGATCGGTCTGGAACTGGAGCCGCGCGCTCTTTGGGATATGCGCGATAAGTTGCTGGGGTTGGGCGGGTTGCAGGTTGCGTTGTCGACGGCTGCGATTGCTGCCGTGGCAATGTACGCCAACCACCCCTGGTCGGTCGCCCTGGCCGTAGGGCTGACTTTGTCGCTGTCATCCACGGCAATCGTTCTTCAGACCCTTTCCGAAAAGGGCCTGATGCGAACAAATGGCGGTCGAGCTACGTTTTCGGTGCTGTTAACGCAGGACATAGCGGTCATTCCGATCTTGGCCTTGCTTCCACTTCTGGCCTTGCCGGCCATACCTCAGATCAAATCGGATGGTTCGATTGACCGCGGGGCCGGAGGACTTCACGGTGCGGACCATCACAGCCTTTCTCTGGTCGAAGGTCTGCCGGGTTGGGCTGTCACGCTGGTTACGATCGGGGCAGTGGTGTTTGTCATTCTGGCCGGTGTCTACCTGACCCGTCCGCTGTTTCGCTTCATTCACGCGACCCGCCTGCGCGAGATGTATACCGCCCTGGCGCTTATGATCGTGGTCGGGATTTCCTTCCTGATGACCCTCGTCGGACTTTCCCCTGCCCTGGGCGCCTTCCTGGCGGGCGTGGTTCTGGCCAGTTCCGAGTTCAGACATGAAATGGAAAGCGACCTTGAGCCATTCAAAGGGCTTTTGCTTGGGCTTTTCTTCATCACGGTCGGTGCCGGGATCGATGTTGCCTATTTCTTTGATGACCCCCTTGACCTGATCGGTCTGGCGCTTCTTTTGATCCTTGCAAAAGGGATCATCCTGTATCTTGTGGGCAAGGCCTTCAAGTTGCGTGGGCGCGATCACTGGCTGTTTACCTTGGGCTTGGCGCAAGCGGGTGAGTTTGGCTTTGTTCTGCTGGCATTTTCCACGCAACAGAATGTCATCCCCCCCGACCTGTCCCAAAAACTGCTGATGATCATCGCTTTGACGATGCTGATCACACCGCTTCTGTTTATCATCTACGATCTTCTGTCGCGAAAGATCGGCGACACTTCCAAAGAACCCGTGCCGGATGAAATTGACGAAAAAGGCCCCGTCATCATCGCCGGGATTGGTCGGTTCGGGCAGATTGTAAACCGGCTGGTGCGGGCCAGCGGGTTCAAGACGGTTGTGCTGGACCACAACATCGAAACTATTCAGCTGATGCGCCGTTTCGGGGTCAAAGGGTTTCTGGGCGATCCAACACGCCCTGAATTGCTGCGCGCTGCGGGATTGGAAAAAGCGTCGGTCCTTGTCGCTGCCATGGATGACCACAAACAAGTCACGCGGCTTGTCGGGTATGCCAGACGGCAGCGCCCTGACCTGCACATCATCGCACGCGCCCGCGACCGGACTCATGTGTACGAGCTCTATCAGGCTGGTGCCAACGACATCGTGCGGGAACTTTTCGACAGCTCATTGCGCGCAGGCCGCTATGTTCTGGAGAATATCGGGCTGAGTGAGTACGAGGCCGCACAGGCGGAACAGACTTTTTATCATCATGACCGGATGTCTGTTCGCGATCTCGCCGAGCTGTGGGTCCCGGGTCTGCCAACTGCCGAAAACAAGAAATACATCGAGCGTGCACAGCAGCTGGAAAAGGATCTGGAAACCGCGCTGCTGGAACTGGCCGAAAAACACGCCAAGAAGTCCGCCTGACCCAAGCCTGTGCCCGGGTCAGGCAATGAATCAACCGTCAGACACTCCTGCCTCGGCAAAGGTTGCCATACCGGAATGGCAGGCCACGGCGCTTCTGAGAATATTGATCGCCAGCGCCCCGCCCGAGCCTTCGCCCAGCCGAAGACCAAGGCTCAGCAGCGGTTCCTTGCCCAGCTTCGCCAATACGGCACCGTGTGCGGCCTCGGCGCTTTGGTGGCCGGCCACGGCGTGATCCAGCGCGGTGTCCGACAGCCTCCACAGGCAGGCAGCGGCAGCGGTACAGATGAAACCGTCCAGGATCACAGGAATGCGCAATATCCGCGCGGCGGCAATCGCCCCGGCCATCGCCGCAATCTCACGACCTCCGAGGCAGCGCAGAATTTCAAGGCCATCCTCTGACCTGTGCAACGCTACACCTTCGGCAACAACACGGGTCTTGTTGGTCAGCCCCGCATCATCGACGCCCGTCCCGCGACCTGTCCAATCGGCCGCGTCACCACCGAACAGCGCGCAGGCAATCGCGGCTGCCGGGGTGGTGTTGCCAATGCCCATCTCGCCCACGACCAACAGATCAGCCTGCGGATCCACGGCCTGCCAGCCAGTGCGCAGCGCGTCCAGCAATTCGGCTTCCGTCATGGCCGGTGCCCGGGTGAAATCTGCGGTCGGGTTATCCAGATCCAGCGCGTGAACATCCATCGTTGCACCCGCCGCCCGGGCCAGCTGGTTGATCGCCGCACCGCCATGTTCGAAGTTCATCACCATTTGCACGGTCACTTCCGACGGAAAGGCAGAGACCCCCTGTGCGGTGACTCCGTGGTTTCCGGCAAAGACGATGACCTGTGGCGCCGCGATCTTTGGACGGGCATCTCCGCGCCATCCTGCGTACCAGATTGCCAAATCTTCAAGTCGCCCCAGCGCGCCCGGGGGTTTCGTCAGTTGTCCGTTTCGCTCTGCCGCGCCCTGCGCCGCGGTGGCATCCGGCCCCGGAGCCGCTGCAAGCGCAGCACGGAACGCGTTCAAATCATTCAGTTCAGGCAACATGAAAGCCTCATTGCATCAGAGTGGTCCTGTGTGTTTAACCGAAGCATCGAAACCAACAAGACCCCGAAAGGCACGGGCGTGCAGAAAAACGACACCAATCCCTTTTCCCTGTGGGATATTCCGCTGGCTCTGGTGCTGTTGACCCGCCTGCCCCTGCCCCGATTGCCGGAACCTGTATTCAAGCGGCAGGCACAGGCGGCATGGGCCTTCCCCATCGCCGGGCTGGCCGTCGGAGCGATCGCCTGTCTGGTCGGATGGTTGGCAATGGTCTTTCATCTGCCCCCTTTTGTTGCCGCGACACTGTTGGTTGCAATGTTGATCATGACGACGGGCGCAATACACGAGGACGGTCTGGCCGATACGTTCGACGGCCTCTGGGGCGGGTTCACCGCTGAACGTCGACTTGAAATCATGAAAGACAGCCAGATCGGAACCTATGGTGTTCTCGCTTTGGTTGTTTCCCAGCTTGCTCGGGTTTCGGCAGTTGCCACGATTTTGGCAACCGGGTCGATTTGGCCGATTCTGGCAGCCTGCGTGTTCTCACGCGCCCTGATGCCGGTTTTGATGGCATCCCTGCCAAACGCCAGAAAATCGGGACTGAGCCATTCGGTGGGAACCCCCGGCGCGATTTCGGTCAGCATGTCCTTGGGCCTGGCCGTTACAATCGCCGTTTTCATGTGCGGGGGTGCGGCGATCACCGCCATATTCTCTGCTGCCTTGGTTGCCGCCATCTTGGCGCTGACAGCGCGCAAGAAGATCGGCGGCCAGACCGGGGACATACTTGGGGCATCGCAACAACTGGCCGAGATTGCGTTTCTGCTTGCCATCAGCGCGCAGATTTAGGACGCGCCGCCTGTTTCGATCCGCAGTGTTCCACCGCAGTGCTTGCAATGCACGGCATCCGGATCATGCCGATACAACCCGCAGCTTGGGCATTTGTGACGTACCTTCTGCGGCATGAATATCGCCTGCGCCAAACGGACAAACAACGCGACGCCCACGACCATGATGAAGACCGAAAACAGCTTGCCCCAAGGTGTGCTCAGCGTGATGTCGCCGAACCCGGTTGTGGTCAGGGTGGCCATGGTGAAATACAGCGCGTCTATGTAAGGCGTCTGGGCGTCTTCCGGAATGAAGAACACCAATACCGCCGTAGAGGTGGCAAAAACGAAAACCATCAGATTGATTGCTGCAATCACCGCGTCTTCATGGGTGCGAAAAAAGGTACTGTCGCGTCGCAAGTCCCTGAGCAGGTGGTATGAATGGATCAGGCGCAAGGCCCGCAGAATCCTCAGGAAAGCCAGGTTGCCCGTCAGAAACGGATCCAGAACCAGCGAGACGATAACGACAATATCCGCCAGCGTATAAATCTGGCGCAGCAGCTTCCAACGATCCTTTGAAATCCAAAGCCGCGCTGAAAAGTCCAAGAAAATTAAAAAACCGATCAACTGGCTTGCAAGGATCAAGCCGGGACCATGAGGGACGTGAGCCGTTGCGACAAAGAAAATGATTGTCGCAACATCGAACAGGATCAGAGCGTACCGAAACCAGACCGAAATCGGGTCATGTCCGATATACAGATATCTAACTGTCTGCTTCATGTCCGCCCTGTAGCTTGCTGCATATACAGTAGAATTAGCGGTACTTGCGGAATTCACCAAGCCACGAAAAAGGCCGCCCCGATGGTGGAGCGGCCTGTTGTCATATCGAACTCGCTGTCAGGCAGCGCGAGAGGTCAGAACTTCGTCCACCTGTTTGGCGGCGGATACTTCGCCGGTGCCGGAAACCGCCGCGACCTCGCGGGTCAGGCGTTCCAGCGCAGCTTCGTACAGCTGACGTTCGGAATAGCTCTGCTCGCGCTGGTCGTCCGTGCGATGCAGATCGCGGACCACTTCCGCAATCGAAATCAAATCGCCCGAGTTGATTTTCTGCTCGTATTCCTGAGCACGGCGCGACCACATGGCGCGTTTGACCTTTGCCTTTCCCTTCAGCGTTTTCATTGCCTGACTGATCACGTCGGGCGAGCTGAGCGACCGCAGACCGGATTCGGTAACCTTGTTGGTCGGCACGCGCAGAGTCATCTTGTCTTTCTCAAATGAGATGACGAACAGCTCCAGAGAGAATCCCGCGACTTCCTGTTCTTCGATCGAGATGATCTGGCCTACGCCATGAGCGGGGTAGACAACATAGTCGTTCGGGCGGAACTCGAGCTTTTTCGACTTTGTCATTCAGTTTTTTCCTTGCTTGCGGACGGGACACAGACAACAAAAGCACCACATGCGGGGACTTTCTCAGCCCCGACAGGCGGCGATATTGTCACAAATTCAAATCTCCAAAGCGAGCATACTTGTGGAGCGCATCCCAATCTCGGTCATCATACAAGAACCAAGTATATCACAAAAATACGACACCCGAAAGTTTACCCGGCGGTAAATTTTCATATCAAACCTGTTTTCAACAGGTTGAGCCGCGTTCTTTTCGCATCAAACAGAGGTTTGAGCGCGAATCGTTCAACCACCCTCGCCCGGTGCTTCCGAGAAATACTTCTCCATCTTGCCTTCTTCACCGTCGCGTTCTTCCGCATCGGGAAGCGGATCTTTCTTGGTGACGATCACGGGCCACATTTCCGAGTACTTGCGATTGAATTCGACCCATTGATCCATGCCCGGTTCAGTATCGGGGCGGATCGCGTCGGCCGGGCATTCTGGTTCGCAAACACCGCAGTCGATGCATTCGTCGGGATGGATGACCAACGTGTTCTCACCTTCATAGAAACAGTCCACCGGACATACTTCGACACAGTCGGTATATTTGCAGGCGATACAGTTTTCGGTGACAACATAGGTCATGATCGGATTCCCGTTTGCGGTTTGAGCGTTTAGCTAATTCAGTCTGGCCTACTCTTCAAGATATGATCAGCGATCTTCGGTGCGAGAAAGATCAAGAGAACGGCGATCTTTCTTTGTCGGGCGACCTTTTCCCTCAAACCCCGGATTTTTGGGCGGAACGTCCTGTTTTTCGGTCATATCGAAATACAGCGTTTGCGCTTCGGGGGCCGGACCACGGCGATCCCCGATCCTTTCGATGCGCACAACGCGGACGATACGGCCCTGAGGAAAGGTCAGAACGTCGCCCGGGGCCACGGCCTGCGCCGGTTTTTGCACCCGGCTTCCGTTCAACCTGACATGGCCCCCGCTGACCTGTTTGGCGGCCAGGCTGCGGGTCTTGAAGAACCGCGCCTGCCACAACCATTTGTCAATCCGCAGCTTGGCCTCGGCCATTTCGGATCAGTTGCCGTCCTTCAAACCCATCAGCGCGGCTGCAAACGGGTTGTCGGGATCAATCGCCTTTTCCTTTTTCGGCGGCCGGGACGAGAAGGTCTTGGCGCCCTGAGGCTTGCCGCCCTTCTTTCCATGCGGTTTGCCACGGCCATCCTGCGGCTTGCCGCGCGGTTTGCCCTTGCCCTGCCCCTGCTCGCGGCGCGGACCTCGGTTGGGCTGTCGCTGACGGGCCCAGGTGAAGGTGTAGAACACTTCAACCTCGGGTTCGTCTGACACTGGTTCTGCGGGAAGGCTGTCCGCACCAGCTTCGGCTGCCGCCTCGGTGCCGTCGGTGGCCTCGGCTGCCGCCTCGGCGGGTGCGGCGACGTCTTCTGCCGCGACTTCACTTGCCGGGGCTTCTTCGGCGGTCGGTTTGTCCGCTTCAGCTGCCGCCGGCTGTTCGGCCAGTGCAGGTTTGACTTTCGGCCGCTCGCCGCGTTCCGCCTTGTATCCCAGCCCCTGCATAAGGTCTGCGAACTGATCCAGCGTCATACCGGTGATCGACAGCATATCGGGTTTGGCTTCGAAACCGCCGCGGCTGTCTTCTGCGCGCAGCATGTCCGCCAAACGTTCCAGCATGTCGATACGGATCGAACGCTCGCCTGCATCGCGGTAGCCACACATGGTGTCATAGCCCTGCGGCGCATCCTTGGCGACCGGCACGGTCACCAGGCCCGGAGGCGGCGCTTCGGGGAATTCCTGCAACCCGCTGGACAGCGCCCAAAGCACGAGACGCAGACGCGTCGGGGCCGGTTTCAGCAGCAGCGGCATGAAAATGGTGAACTGGCCGAACCGGATACCATGCTTGCGCAAGGCGCCGCGGGCGTCCTGATCAAGATCCTTGACCTCTTGTGCGACCTGTGCGCGGGGCAGGATACCCAGCGCTTCGACCATGCGGAAAGCAAAGCCTTTGGCAAGGCCGCTGAGTTCCTCATCGCGGGACAGGTTCAGCAGCGGCTCGAACAGAGCGGCCACCTTGCGGTCAATGAAGTGCTGCAAACGGCGCTGCACTTTCTGCTCGACATCCGGCCCCGCCGCTTCGTCAACGAACACTTCGACCATAGGTTTGAGAGGTTCCGCCCCGGCAACCAGCTTGCCAACGGCGTATTCACCCCACATCAGGCCACCCTGATCAGTGAAATCAATTTCAGTATCGGGCGCGTTGTAGAAGCGATCGGCGCGCAGATGGAATTGCGGCGCGAGTGCTTGCAGAGACGCCGATTTTAGAGCTTTTGCCTCGGTTCCCTGCGCGCTTTTGTCCGGGATGAACCGGAACCCTTCCAGACGACCGACGAATTCGCCTTCGACGGTCACTTCACCCTTGTCATTTACTTCGGCCAAAAGGGCCTCCTTCTGTTTGAGCCGGCGCAACAAAACGGATGTGCGCCGATCCACAAATCTTTGCGTGAGACGCTCATGCAGAGCGTCGGACAGTCTGTCTTCTACAGTGCGGGTTTCGTTACGCCAATGTGATTCGTCACGAACCCACCCTTTCCGCTGCGCAACATATGTCCACGTGCGAATATATGCCAATCTTTTAGATAAAGCGTCGATATCGCCGTGGGTCTGATCGATCCGTCTGATCTGCCGTGCCATAAACTCGTCGGGAATGGATCCCCGTTCATGCAGATGGCCATAGATCACCTCCAGCAAGCTGGCATGTTCCGCATGGCTGATACCGCGAAAATCAGGGATTCTGCACACATCCCACAGCAACCGGATGGACGGGCCGTCGCTTGCACGGGCGACAACTTCGGTCACTTGCGACAGCGATTTCAACGCGTTCAGGTCATCAGCAGGGCGGGCCTTGATCAGGTGTTCATCATCCGGGCCGACCTCAAGCGAGTCGATCAGCGCATCAATCGAGCCGAACCGAAGGGCGGCATTTCGCCAGTTCAGCTTTTTCATCGGCGTAAACCGGCTGTCCATGATCGCCTGCGCCACGCCCTCGTCCAGCGGCGGGGCCTCTCCGGTTACGCCGAATGTGCCATCCGACATCCCGCGACCTGCCCGGCCCGCGATCTGCGCCAGCTCGTTCGGCGCAAGCGGACGCATCCTGCGCCCGTCGAATTTGGACAGGGATGAAAACGCAACGTGGTTCACATCCAGGTTCAACCCCATCCCGATAGCGTCCGTGGCAACCAGGTAATCAACCTCGCCGTTTTGGTACAGGTCCACCTGTGCATTCCGGGTCCGCGGGCTGAGCGCCCCCATGACCACCGCAGCTCCACCTTTCTGGCGGCGCAGCAATTCGGCGATGGCATAGACGTTTTCAACCGAGAACCCCACGATGGCGCTCCGCGCAGGCATCCGGCTGATCTTTCTGGAGCCCGAGTAAACCAGCTGCGACATCCGCTCTCGCCGCACGAACTGCGCCTGGGGGACCAGCGCCGAAATAGGGCCACGCATTGTGTCCGAGCCCAGGAACAGTGTCTCGTTCGTGCCGCGAGACCTAAGCAGACGGTCGGTGAAGACGTGACCCCGTTCCGGATCGGCACAAAGCTGAATCTCATCGATGGCAACGAAATCAGCACCCATGCCTTCCGGCATCGCCTCAACCGTACACACCCAATACTGGGCGCGGGGCGGTACGATCCGTTCTTCGCCCGTGACCAGCGCCACCACCGACGGCCCACGGATCGCAACGATCTTGTCATAGACCTCGCGCGCCAGCAGGCGCAGCGGCAGACCGATCACGCCGGTCCGATGGCCCAGCATGCGTTCGATAGCGTAATGGGTTTTACCAGTGTTGGTCGGGCCAAGTACGGCCACGATTCGGGATGACCCGCTCACATTCGCCCCCTGCCCCGAGCCTTACAGCGCCTTGCCTTCAACCTGAGGCTTCAGCCGATTCACGGCATTGGTTACTTCTTCGTGATGGGGATGTATAGCCAAGGCCCGAGAATAAGCCTCGTAGGCTTTCCGAGGTTCCCCGATAACCTCAAAGATCAGACCCAGACCGTAAATCGCCTCATAGTGATTTGGATTCAGCGTCAGCACATGTTCCAGATCGGCGGCCGCCATACCAAATCGCTCGACCCCGAAAAAGGCAGAGGCGCGCAGATGCCAGCCTTCGGCAAAATCAGGCGCGTGATCCGTCAGCGCGGTCAGGTGATCCAGAGCAGCGCCGACGTCGCCCTCATCCAAGGCTTCGCGTCCCCGCTCCAGCAGCAGATCAGCCGACGCAGACCCCGATTGCGACCACAGCGCCTGCAACTGCCGATCCAGTGCAATTGCCTGTTCCGGGGTCGACTGCGCCAGTTTTTGCAGCAACTCATCCTCGTCCCGTGAATCCGCCTGCTGCGCGAAACAATTGGAGGAAAACGTGACTAGGACAAAAAGTGCCGCAACGGTACCTTTGAGATTGTGAATTGCAATGCTCATAACAATAGTCAGTGTAGCGTTGCGACCGGGGATGTCCATTCACGGCGCACTAACAATATGAGGAAAAGCATGAGCGAGACTCTTGAAAAGGCGGCTGCCGCACTGAACGAAAAACTGGATGGCGGCGCGTTTGATGACACGGCCAAGTTTGCCATCACCGATCTGGGTTCGATCGTTCTGGACGAAAACGGTGCGCGGGTCAGCGATGAAGAGGCCAGTGTCACCATGAGCGCTGATGCAGAGACGTTCGAACAGATCCTCAGCGGTGAGCTGAATCCGACCGGCGCGTTCATGTCCGGAAAGCTGAGCATTGACGGCGACATGGGTGTTGCCATGAAGCTTGCCTCGGTACTGGCCTGATGGAGTTGTCGCCGGCCCCCTTTTTTGAAGACGTGGCCGGCGGACCTGCCGGTGGAAAGGCCCACTGGTTGACGACGTCTGACCAAACACGCATTCGCGTGGGTCACTGGCTTCCGGATGATGGTGCACATGGCACCGTCATGATGTTCCCCGGACGCACCGAATATATCGAAAAATATGGCAGTACAGCCGGTGAATTCACGAAACGCGGCTTTGCTATGCTGGCCGTGGACTGGCGCGGTCAGGGTCTTTCGGATCGGCTGCTGGACAACCCACGCATCGGCCATGTCGATCATTTCACCGATTACCAATACGATGTTCAGTCAACCCTGGACCTTGCGAACGCTCTGGATCTGCCCAAGCCGTGGTATGTCGTCGGGCATTCGATGGGCGGTGCCATCGGGTTGCGTGCCGTCATCGAAAAAGGGTGTTTTGCCGCGTGCGCGTTCACCGGCCCAATGTGGGGAATTTTCTTCACTCCGGTCATGAAACCTCTGAGCCGCGTTACAGCGTATTGGGGCACCGCGCTTGGCCTTGGCGAACGCACCCCCCCGACCACAACGCTTGAAAGCTATGTCCTGTCGCAACCTTTCGATGGGAATATGCTGACCCGCGACCCGGACATGTACCGGATGATGCAAAATCAGCTGAATGCGCATCCCGAACTGGCTCTTGGTGCCCCTTCCAACCGCTGGCTGCGCGAGTCGCTGGACGAATGCGAATGGTTGATGGAACAGCCCGCCCCGAAGACACCCTGTCTGACTTTTCTGGGCAGCCACGAACAGATCGTCGATCGCAAGGCCATTCGGGCGCGCATGGCCAATTGGCCGAATGGTACATTGATCGAAATCCCGAACGGTGAACATGAAGTGCTGATGGAAGCACCGGACGTTCGGGGCCCGGTTCTGGACCAGCTTGCCAGGCATTTCCGGGCCAACCAATCAAATGGGGCGTCCGAGCTGGTTTCCACGTAAACCTTTTCACCTTGGGATTGGCCGCTTGTGATCCGCGCGCGCCACCCCTAGATGTTTGCAAAAGCAGTCTACAAAAGGTGATCCATGCGCGACCTTCCCTTTCCCGTCCGTGACGCAAACGCAATGGGCGGCGCCGACAATCTGGGCAATCTTCCCGAATGGGATCTGACGGATCTCTACACATCCGAAGAAGCGCCCGAACTGGCGCGCGACCTGGACTGGCTGGAAGGCGAATGTGCCGCCTTTGCGGCCGACTATGAAGGCAAGCTGGCAGAGCTGGACGCCGCGGCCCTTTTGGCCTGCGTTCAGCGCAATGAAAAGATCAACGCGGTCGCAGGCCGTATTATGTCCTTTGCCGGTCTGCGCTATTACCAGCTGACCACCGACGCAGAGCGGGCCAAGTTCCTGTCGGACATGCAGGAAAAGATCACCGTGTTCACGACGCCTCTGGTGTTTTTCACGCTCGAGATCAACCGGATCGAAGATGATGTGCTTGGGGCGCATTTTGCTGCCAACCCGGATCTTGCCCGATACGAGCCCGTGTTCCGGCGTATCCGCGCGATGAAGCCCTATCAGCTGTCTGACGAGCTGGAAAAATTCCTGCACGATCTGGGCGTTGTCGGCGACGCGTGGGAGCGTCTGTTCGACGAAACCATCGCCGGTCTGACGTTCAATGTGGATGGCAATGAACTGAACATCGAGGGCACCCTGAACCTGCTGACCGAACAGGACCGCTCCAAGCGCGAGGCAGCGGCGCGGGAACTGGCCCGCGTGTTTCAGGAGAACATTAAAACATTTGCCCGTGTCCACAACACGCAGGCCAAAGAGAAAGAAATCGTCGATCGCTGGCGCAAGATGCCGACCGCGCAAACAGGGCGTCACTTGTCGAACGATGTCGAACCCGAAGTGGTCGAAGCCCTGCGCGAGGCGGTCGTGGCCGCCTACCCCAAACTCAGCCATCGGTACTATGAGCTCAAGCGCAAGTGGCTGGGGCTGGATGTGATGCAGGTCTGGGACCGCAACGCGCCGCTGCCGATGGAAGACACCCGCACCGTGTCGTGGGAGGACGCCGAGAAAACCGTGATGGAGGCTTACGCCGCCTTCGATCCCCGTATGGCCGACATCGCGGCGCCGTTCTTCTCGAAAGGCTGGATCGACGCGGCGGTGAAGCCCGGCAAGGCCCCGGGCGCCTTCGCTCATCCCACCGTGACCGAGGTGCATCCTTACGTGATGCTCAACTACCTGGGCAAACCGCGCGACGTGATGACCCTGGCGCACGAGCTGGGCCACGGGGTGCATCAGGTGCTGGCCGCCGATCAGGGCGAGATGCTGTCCTCGACGCCCCTGACACTGGCCGAAACCGCCAGCGTCTTCGGCGAGATGCTGACCTTCCGCAAGATGCTGGATCAGGCCGAAACGCCCGAACAGCGCAAGGTTCTGCTGGCCGGCAAGGTCGAGGACATGATCAACACGGTGGTCCGCCAGATCGCCTTCTATGACTTTGAATGCAAGCTGCATGCCGCCCGTCGCGAGGGGGAACTGACCCCGGACGACATCAACGCCCTGTGGATGAGCGTTCAGGCCGAAAGCCTTGGCCCCGCGTTTGAATTCATGGACGGGTACGAGACCTTCTGGGCCTATATCCCGCACTTTGTTCACTCGCCCTTCTACGTTTACGCCTATGCCTTCGGCGACGGGTTGGTGAACGCGCTCTATTCGGTCTATGAAAGCGGCGCCGAAGGTTTCGAGGACAAGTATTTCGAAATGCTGCGCGCAGGTGGATCAAAGCACCACAAGGAATTGCTGGCCCCGTTCGGGCTGGATGCCAGCGACCCGAACTTCTGGGACAAGGGCCTGTCGATGATCTCGGGCTTTATCGACGAGTTGGAGGCGATGGAGGGGTGACTGACCCGGGCGACAAGGGGCGCTGGCGGGCCATCCAGCACCGCCTGCACCCTGTATTGGCCCGGATCCGCCGCAACGTCCCGCGGGGGCTGCGGTTTGTCGTGGGGCTATTGTTGATCGTCGCGGGCGTCTTCGGTTTTCTTCCTGTCCTGGGCTTTTGGATGATCCCTTTGGGCATCATGGTGGCCGCCATGGACGTCAAACTGCTGCGACGTTGGTGGCGCCGCCGGTAACTCCAGTTTGGCTTTCACCTAGTTTTTCCCGGTCGCCAGAAACACTGCGAAACGATCAAAGTCGCCCCCAGAGCGGCCACTTGGGATGATCGGCGCCCGTAGAAAAATAGCCGGATTGACGAAGGTGAACACCACTGAGGTGGCGACCAATCAGGTGGCCGTCAGGATCGAGACACGTGCGGCGGCCTCGTACCAAAGCAAATAGGCCTGCGCAGTCGACAATACGCCCAGAAAGGTCAGGAAGACCACATCGTTGACGGTTGGTTTTTGCTGCTAAAAAGCGGATGGGTGGGATCATGCAGATTAGCAATGATCATGCATCGATGTGACAGTTCTGTTTAAAGTCTTGATTACTGACGCGAACGAAGCTCATGTACGTTTGGCTCATCGCGGCCATACCCAAGATCACTTCAACTGACTGTCCTTCGACCCCCGCCGATTGACGCCGCCGCGCGCCTTGAACGCGCCGTCCCGTTCCTGCTGGCAATCCAGGCAGAGCTTTACTCCGGGCAACGCGACGCGACGCTTTTCCGGGATAGGTTCCTCGCATTCGGCACAATGGGTCAAGCTTTCGCCCTGGGGCCGCTTTTGCGCCTGCATCCGCGCCAGTTCATCTGAGATCGACGCTTCGATCTGTTCGCTCACAGCGCCGTCGCGTGCCCAACCTCCGGCCATCGGTCATCTCCTGAAATTGTGACACTCAGGATAGCTTAGCCGTTGGCCGCAACGCAAGTTACAGCGAAATCGCGCCTTCGAATACACGATCAATCACCTCTTGCGTCCCGCGTGAGAATTCCAAAGGACAGGGATACTCCGCCCCGTCCCTGATTGATCGGCAAAAGGCCTCGACCTGCAACTTGTAATGGTCTGCTCCGGGGAAGCGGGTGACCTGAACTTCAAGCCCCGGCCGGTGCAGCTCGACCCGAGCCTCTCCGAACACACGTGCATTGAACGGGGTCGTCAGACGGATCAAACCGCTTTCGCCGTGAAACACCATCTCCTGATGGGGATGCATCCGTATGGAAACATAGCTGGAATAGGTAAATCCGGGGAACTGCGCGCGAATTTCAGTGAAGATGTCGATATCATCCTGCCAACGGATCGCGGATTGCACCGACACAGGCTCTTGCCCGGTTGCAAAGCGCGCCCCGCCGATCACGTAGACCCCGATGTCACGCAATCCGCCGCCGCCCGTTTCCGCGCGGTTTCGAATATTCTGGGTATCTGCCCGATTGTCGAAACTGAACGCTCCGGTCACATGTACCAAATTGCCGATGGCACCATCAGCGATCAGTTTCCTTGCAAGCTGCCATTGAGGGTGATGGACGATCATGTAGGCCTCGGCGACCAGCAGGCCGCTTTGGTCCCGCTTTTGGATCAATGCGTCGAATTCATCCGCCTTCATGGTCATGGGCTTTTCGCACAGAACATGCTTGCCAGCGCTCAAAGCCTTAAGGCTCCATTCCGCATGCATATGGTTGGGCAACGGGATGTAGATTGCGTCGATTTCGGCGTCTGCCAACAACGCATCATAGCTGTCAAATACTTGCAAATCCGGGCAAAAGGACTGAAACGGTTCTGCTTTCGCTGCATCCGAGGTTGCCAGCGCGGCCAAGCGCGCCCCATTGGCGGCATGTATCGCCGGGGCCATGTATTCGCGGGCAAATTTCGCGGCACCCAATACACCAAATTGAACCGGTCTTTGCATTGCGCCCTCCGTATTCGGCTTGTTTCAAATTACGCGCTTCCCGAGGGGTCACCAGCGCTCGTTCTGCTGCGAAATCAAAGACAAAACACGTCTTTTCCTAACACAGCTTTCGACCTTCAGCCATTGATTTAGGCCTTTAGTTCAGTTTCCGCCAACATTCGCAAAAAACGCCCCCTGATCATCAGAGGGCGTTTTCCGTCATTGCTTGAACGCAAAGAATCTTCCTGCGAGGCAAGAAGGGCGCAACTGTTAGCTGACGCCCAACATGCCTTTTTCCCGCGCCAGATCCCGCATTTTCTTTTGCAGCTTCTCGAACGCGCGCACTTCGATCTGGCGAATGCGCTCTCGGCTTACGTTATACTGAGTGCTCAACTCTTCGAGCGTGACCGGCTGATCCATCAAACGACGCTGGGTCAGGATATCCTTTTCCCGATCATTCAGCACATCCAGAGCCGCCGCCAGCAATTCCCGACGCGCTTCCAGTTCATCGCGTGCTTCGTAGTCACCGGCCTGATCAGCATCCTCATCCTCAAGCCAGTCCTGCCATTGCATGGTGCCTTCGCCTTCGGACCCGACCGTGGCGTTCAGGGACGCATCGCCACCGGACATCCGGCGGTTCATGCTGATCACTTCTTCTTCGGTCACACCCAGATCAGTGGCGATCTTCTTGACGTTTTCAGGGCGCAGGTCGCCCTCTTCCAGTGCACCGATGCGGGCCTTGGCCTTGCGCAGATTGAAGAACAGCTTTTTCTGCGCCGAGGTCGTGCCCAGTTTCACCAGAGACCAGGACCGCAGGATGTATTCCTGGATCGAGGCACGTATCCACCACATGGCATAGGTCGCCAGACGGAAGCCTTTTTCAGGGTCAAACCGTTTGACAGCCTGCATCAGGCCCACATTGGCCTCGGAAATCACTTCGGCCTGCGGTAGACCATAGCCGCGATAGCCCATGGCGATCTTGGCCGCCAGACGCAGGTGAGACGTCACCATCTTGTGCGCGGCTTCGGTGTCCTGCTCTTCGACCCAGCGTTTGGCCAGCATGTATTCTTCTTCCGGCTCCAGCAGAGGAAACTTGCGGATTTCCTGCATATAGCGATTCAGGCCGCCCTCGGGCGTCGGTGCGGGAAGATTTGCGTAGTTTGCCATTATTGTGTCCCTCCGACAAATGTTTAGATGTTTAACATAGGATATGGGTAAGGAACCCTTCCCATTCAAGAGGTGCTGCTAACAGTCTGGAATTAATCTTCCGTTAAGGAAAGGTGAAAAGCCCTTTTTCACAGGAGTTTGCTTATTATGACAGCGGTGTCCGCAGACGTTCGACAAGGCATTGCATATCTTGCGGTAAACCGGCCTCGAACCGCAGGGATTCACCGGTGACAGGGTGCTCGAATCCCAAAACGGCGGCATGAAGTGCCTGACGGGGAAAAGCGCCTGCAAAACCGGCGGCAGCGGCAGAGAACGCTTTGGCGGACAGCTTTCGCTTGCCGCCATAAACCGGGTCGCCCACCAGCCCGTGCCCCGCGTGGGCCATATGAACGCGGATCTGATGCGTTCGGCCGGTTTCAAGCCAGCACTCGATCAGGGCAAGACCCGCAGGCACTCCAAATGTCTCGACAACGCGCGCGCGTGTCACGGCATGCCGCCCGCCATGGAACAGAACCGCCTGTCTCTGACGGTCGGTCTTGTGTCGCGCAAGTTGCGTCGTAACGCGCATGATGTTGCCGGGTTCAAAGCTGATCCCTTTAACACCGCGCAACCGAGGATCGTTGGCATCCGGCACCCCGTAACACACCGCACGGTAATACCGCTCGACGCTATGCGCCGCGAACTGCTCGGCCAGCCCGTGATGCGCCGCGTCTGACTTTGCGACCACCAGAAGGCCACTGGTTTCCTTGTCGATGCGATGCACGATACCGGGGCGTTTCACCCCGCCGACGCCCGACAGATCGTCTCCGCAATGGTGGAGCAAAGCATTCACCAAAGTCCCGCTGGGTGATCCCGGCGCGGGGTGTACGACCATGCCTGCGGGTTTGTTGACGACGATTACGTCCGCATCCTCGAAGACGATCTCGAGCGGGATGTCCTCGGGGCCGATATGGCTGTCTTCGGCCTCGGCCACGACAATCGTGACACGCGCCCCTTCGGCCACCTTGGCCTTGGGGTCGCGTACCTCGGCACCGTCGATCTGTACCGCGCCCTCTTCGATCAGACGCGCAAGTCGGGTGCGCGACAGGCTTTCCCCGTCTGGCACATCGCGGGAAAGCGCCTTATCAAGGCGAGGCGGCGGATCGGCCGCGATCTGAAACTCAATCTGGCGGGTGCCCATGACTGTCCCTTCCGAACCTCAAGAACCGCAGGAAACTCCGCAACTGCGATTGCTGCGGCGGATGGTCATGCTGTTGACCACGGTGATGATTGGCGGGGTTCTAGTGACATTCGCCCTGATTGTCATCCGCCTATCGGACCGCACACCCACCTTGCCGGATCAGATCGCGCTGCCCGACGGCGCCCGGGCGCAGGCCCTGACCATCGGATCAAACTGGTATGCCGTCGCAACCGATGACAATCGCATTCTGATCTTTGACAAAACAACAGGAAAACTGCGCCAGGAAATCGCGGTCGAATAGGCCCTGCCGCCTGTTCCGGCGGCATGAAAGATCCGGGGATTGTCCAGCCTCAGCCGGGGAACAGCCGAGTTCCGGTCCACGCAGCACCCAGACGCTGATCCAGCGCATCCGAGCGCATCTTGTGCTTGCCTGACACCGGCGCCAACATGATGTCACCCAAGCAAACTCTGTCACCAACCGGGAAAAGCTCTACGCTTGCGCATTCAACGTCTTGCCCCAGGGTTTCAGCGATCCGGATCATGTCTTCAAAGCGGTCGGACCGGGGTTCAACGGTGCTGCTGGTTGGCGAATACAGCTCATCTGCAAGGTAATTGTAGTCGCGATCATGGAGCATCTGGATGCGCCCACGCCCCCGGTCACGGTCAACCTGCACCAGCTGCACGCGTCCGGCGATCACCCAGAATTTCCAGGTGCCGGCCTGTCGATCCCCGGCGGTCAAGTCTTCTTCGATGTAATAGAGGGGCTTTTGCGTGGCGCGCCACCATTCGCCTGTCCAGAACCCTTCGGACGTTTTTGTCTTGTGCCACGCGGCCAGCTTCTGGTTGGCATCATCGCGCTGCGTGGCATCCAGCGGGAACGACAGGGCCAGCTTGTGACCATGGCTCATCGTTCCTTTCAACCAATACTGGCCGGGCCCGAGGTCGAGTGTTTCGGGCAATGCCGGAATGTGCGCCTCCCACATGCGCTGCGGGCAGGCAAGCAATTCCGAGGCGCTGCCCACGTATTTGGACCGGTCAGAGATCAATGCATCAGGGACTTCGCCAAACAGCTTCATGACCACCAGCTTTTCGGCAAATGTCTTTGGCGCGCGCAGGTCGGGTAAAGATCGATGACTATCCGCATAGTTGTACAAAGCCATACCAAGCGCATTCAGCCTAGCAGGGTCACTGTCATAGTGTTCCCAACCGCGCGAAAAACCCACGCGCGGCGGGGTGTTGGCACCGTACAGATTGTCAGCTGCAATTGCGTCGAGATCAGCCTGTGCCGCCTTGAGATAGTCTTCCCGGTCAGAGAGCAGAGCAACAGAAACAACGCCGCCGGTGGCGTCGTGGATTTCTTCGGTCGTAGCGCGCAAGGTGGGCAGGTTTGCGGGAAACTCCACCGGTTTGAGGCCCCCTCGGCCGTGGCGCGGCAAAGGCGCGTCGCCCGGTCTCACCCCCAGGTTCCGCAAACGTCGATCCAGAAACGAATGCCGTTTGATTCCGTTTGCAATCCACCACCGCATCCGGCGTCCCCACAGATGCACGGCAAGCGTTTCCTCTTTGATATACGCGTCCCTGAACTCTCGGACGTGAATGTCATTGGCCTGCCCTGCACGTCTGAACGGCAAAGGATAAAAGACCGGTATGGGGCTGGCATGCTTCAACTCGTTAAAATGGCGCAGAAACCATGTCATGACACCGGGGCCGTAAACACTGTGTTCCTGATCTGACGCATGAGGCAACTCACCAGCCTGTTTCAGGCGTTCCAGTTCCTTTCGCTCCTCCCCTTCAACCCAAGGGCGGATCGGATAGGGGTCCTGGCAGTATTCGGAATACGCGTTCAACGTGGGGCTGTCGAAAGGCAGCCGCATAACAGCATTGCAGATGGTATCGCGGTTGAAATACCCAAAAACATGATCGGCCCTTGGGATCGGGGCAAGCGCCAAAACATCCGTGTCGCACCACAGAAAATCCGTTTTCTTCATCAGGTGCAATCTGAAGATATCGGATTGGGGCACCGGCGTCTTGAACTGGTTGTTCACGATGAACTGCCTGGGTTCGTGGATTTCATTTGCCGACACCAGTTCGATACCATCCGGAACGTTGTCGACTTGCCCATAGTGGAACAAAACGACCCTGTGACCGCATTCGACGAATGACAGCATGCACATCTGCTCCAGAAAGCTCAGGCTTCCTTCCATCCACAGCATTCCAATCGTCGGAAGAGAGTGATCCGCAACCATTCGTCTATTTCTCCAGGGGCTGTTTTGTCAGGACTCTGCCCGGTTTTCGTCAGTCGAAGACGGCGCGCTGGCCGACAGGCGCTCCCTTACGCCACGGTCCTTTGCGACAAAATCCACGGCCGGTTTTTCAAGAAGCTTCTGGTACAGCTCATCATACTCTGGCAGTTTCAGCAGATCGTTGATCAGAGCCTTGTGCCAGCGGAACGCTCTTCTATGTAGCCGTCGAAGCCTGTCGTCAGCGCGAAACTCTTCCAGCACCGCATCCACTTCGTCCTTGTACCGCAGGATTGTTTCATCCTTGGCACCGCCACGGTTCCAGCGGTCCCAATATTCGGTTCCAAGTGTCTGCGCGGAATGATTTGCCCGACCTCGGCTGCGCTTGGCCAAATAGGCCTGCGTGGATCTGACGGCATAGTGGTTGATCTGTGCGACTTCAAATCCAAACGGAGGCGAGACATGGTTGCCGAAGGGCGCAGGTTCCGTTGCGTGCCCTCCGGGCACGGACCGGAACACGCCGGCCTGAAGTTCGGGACGGGGGTGCGGGTTGTGCAACCCGAAACGAAGATAGAAATCACCCTGCCTGAACAGGGATTTGACAAACCGGCGCCCTGCCCCGCCTTGTTCGAAATCCAGCTCACAATCGAAGAACTGCCGCGTCACCAGCGTATCGCGCATAACATGCCGACCACCGTTCGAGAATATCTTCCAGGGTATGGAAATAACGTCAACGCCGGGCGTTGCCTCGATCAGATCATCAACCCTGTGATTTCCAACGTGAATATTCAGGAATTCATCCGCGTCGCCGACATATATCCACTTTGCGTCTTTCACCACCGGCAAGCGCCGTGCCTGCCTCAGCGCAGACCGGTGTATCCCTCCGGTTCCAACCCGGTTCCTGTGAAATTCCACATGGCCCAAGTCCTGCAACCGTCTCAGAATCTGGTTGGTGCCGTCTGTACAATCATTGGTGTAGACAATGATCCGGTCAAACCCCAGCACCTTGTGATGGGCCACCCATTCCAGAATATAGGGACCCTCGTTCTTCATCGCGGTGATGAGGACTTTTTCAGGCTTTTCCATCGCTGCCACTTATCCCCGCCGCCTAGTCGTTCTGACCTTTGCTGTCATCTTGCGGGACAATCTTTTCGATGGCGATCTGCGCGCCGGCAATCGCGCGGATGCGCA
This sequence comes from Ruegeria sp. P10, assembly GCF_056534925.1. Lineage (NCBI taxonomy): Bacteria > Pseudomonadati > Pseudomonadota > Alphaproteobacteria > Rhodobacterales > Roseobacteraceae > Ruegeria > Ruegeria sp. P10. Next base: position 256,714 of record NZ_JBQERJ010000004.1, on the reverse strand, counting down.
ACTCTCGGGGGTGCTGGCCCAGAAACTCGTTGACCGCACGGATCACCCCGTCGCCCCACCAGCCGCGGCGGTGGTAGTCGTCGAATGCCATGATCCCACCGGGTTTGATCTTGGGAAACAAAGCGGCCAGATCAGCGGTCACGCCTTCGTATGAATGGTCTCCGTCGACATAGGCGAACGAGATGCTTTCATCATCAAAAAGCTTCAACGCAGGTACCGAAAAATCGCGTATAATACCAACCTTGCCTTCTTCGATCTCGGCCTCGAAAGTCTTTACGACCTTCTGGAAGATGGCCTCCATCTTTTCGTCTTCGGTCCGCCCCACAAACGCGGTTGTGTGCGATTCCTCACCGATATGCTTCCATGGATCGATCAGAAAAAGCTGACTGGGCTCGATCAGTTTCAGAATGGTCGGAGAGAACTCACCCTGCCAGACACCGATTTCTACGGCTAGGCCCCCCTTTGGCAAACGGGAAAGGAATGTGCGGCGGATTGCGTCTTTGCTGTTTTTGCGCTTGGTCGCTTTGTCAGCCTTCGGTTTCTTCTGGCTGCCGGGCGCAACACCGATAACCTTGGATTCGTTTGACATCTCGACCTCACTCGCAGACGGGTATCCCATTTACTCAGAACCCGTTTTGTTCATTGCGCCATGGCTACCACGCCACAGCCTCAAGAACCAGAAGCTATGTGTCCTTTTTGCCAAGCGGTGGCAACTTGTCGATACCAAGCCACGGTGGCTGCAAGCTGGTTATCCGGTATCGTGCAGCATTACGCCCGAGGAAACTGTTTATCGCCGCATTCATACCCGTATACGACCCGCCTCCGTGACGGCGATAAGATGTGAACGCGATACTCCCCCCGGGCGCAAGAACCCGGTCGATCCGACGCAACAGCTGGTTCATCACCTGCTCTGCCCGCACCCCGCGGATGATGACGACGCCGACGCTTTCGTCTTCAAACAGCTTCAGCATCAAGGGGGGCAGCGCCCGGTAGACACGCAATTGTCCGGCAAGAATGGGGGCGCGGAAGTATTCCAGCAATGCATAAAACGTGCGATCCAAAGCCTGTAGCTCGGGATCCTGAGTTGCATCCGGACATGTGAAACCGTCCCACGACAGCCCCCACGGTCCTATGATCGTCAATTTCTCGACAGCGTCCAGATCAAGTATTTCTTCGATGATTTCAATCTCAACATGTCCGATCAGCACCCAATTCTTCTTGCCACTGATTGATCGAAGAAAACTCTGCCGCTGGTCTTTTGTTCTTTCAACCTCCGGAGGGGCAGAAGGCAGGTAGACAGGATCCTTGGGGTCGAACGGCACCGAAACCTGTTTGGCATCCGTAATTTGCGCATGCTGCGCGGCGGCCTCTTCGTAATCAAACGAGGTTTCGAGGGCGTCGAGCCGAACGAACCAAGGAAAATTGTATGGCTTGGAGTTCTCGGGCTTGGACATCTTGCCGAGCCGCGTCCATTTCGCGACCTGGGCAAATGTGATGTCCGGATCCTTGTACATTTCGGCGTTGAAAGACAGATCGCCATCTTCCATCACGCCGAGTTCCAGCGCCTTGACATAGCGCCCGCTGCGAAAGCGGCTGAACTTAGCGATAAAATCCTGCGCCACCTCGGTTTTTCTGAGGCTTGCGATGCGTTCCTTGTGAAATGCAACTGCCTGATGATGCAATTGCCCCAGAACAGTATCGGATCGCAGCTTTTCATAAACCTCCCGAAGTCGTGCAACTTTGGACAGGATCGAGGTTTCTTCGATGTCGTTATAGCAATGCAGCTTCCAGTAGGCCTGACCTGTTGCCTCCATCTTCGGATGAAAACTCGAGGTATTCACATCCCCACGCAACCGCTTCATCAGATAGCTTTCCACGGACCTCACCGCATAGTGGTTCATCCGAAAAAGCCTGCGCCCAAACCCGGCGCCCGTTGATGAATACGCCCACCCTCGTCTTCGCATGGCCGGCGGCAACGGATCACCGTCCCCGTCGACCCAGGCAAATCGATCCGCCTTGTTGGGTATCGGGCCGCGCGGTCGATGCGTGCTGATTGTGCGATACGATCCGTTGTTGCGAAAGAGCGATTTGAACGCCCGCAAGTTATGGGGGCTGACGGCGCTAAGCTCGCCCGCACGGGTGAATTGCTCGACAACGAACCTATCTTCGAACTCGACGATTCCGTTGTGTCCGAACAACTGCCAGATTGCGGCAAATCCGTCCGCATGCGGCAATGCACGAAACAAATCGTCCAGTGTTCCGTCGCCGACGCGAATATCAAGAAATTCATCCACGTCGCAGACCAATATCCATTCGGCTTCTTTGCACCAGGGGTGTTCCATGGCGTTTACATAAGCTGAAGCCTGAGGTCCAAATTCCCACGGGCCGGAATTGCCGATATGCGCCAGAAACCCCAGTTCCTGGCACCGCTGAAGGATCGTGTCGGTGCCATCGGAACAATCGTTCGAATTGACGATAAAATGGGTGAAGCCGATCGAATGATAGTATGCAATCCATTCCAGGATGAACGGCCCCTCGTCTTTCATCGTGGATATGACAAGTCTCATCGCGTCTACCTGTACCCGTGGCCCGCAAATTTAGGATAGCGGGAAAAAACGCATCTTTGCAGATGTATAGCGCGCATCCCTGCCTGCGGCTTTGTTACGGGCCCCGGAAATGCATTGCAAGTGGACGAGCCCGCCGGTTCAACGTCTGCCAACTCCAAACACTGCAGACGATCGCAGCCCTGTGGGCAGCGTTCGATGCGTAGGGCTTTATGCTTGAAAACGACAATTTGATTGCCTTCGGGCGCCAACCATTTATAGCTGGCGTTCAATGTCGCCAAAGGTTTTTGGCAGCAAGGAAGCGGTATCTCGAGTGGATCATGGCAGGTAATCTTAAAGATCAAAGGGCGCATGGCCTTGATTCACTGCGCGGTATCGCTGCGTCTGCGGTCGTGTTTGTACACGCAGTGCACATTCATCCACTCGGCGTCTACTACAAGAACTGGGGTGCCGACTACTATGCGATGGGAGTGCCGCTGTTTTTCATAATAAGCGCGATGTCCATGTCGCTAGCTTATCCAAAGGGAGTGTCCTTTGATCGAAGCTGGGCCTATGCCTTGCGCAGATTTTTTCGAATTGCCCCACTCTTCTACGTGATGCTCTTTGCTTGGCTGTATATTGGGGTCCAGGCCGAAACAGGTACGATCATCAGGAATATTACATTTCTGTTCGGGTTTGTCCCCAGTGAACAAACCAGTCTTGTTCCGGCGGGTTGGTCAATCGGCGTCGAAGCTATCTTCTATCTTCTGTTCCCCTTCCTTTGGATTTGGCGGAACATTTGGTCAGCGGTGCTTCTCTTTTTGCTCGCCTGCTTGGGATGGGGGTTTGTAAACTTATCTAGTCAGGGTGAAGTTCCCGATTTTTACTATTGGACCAGCTTTTTCACGAACGCCCCGTACTTTGCGTTGGGTCTGATCGTTTGGTGCGCCTACCGTTGGACACCTAAGTCATACGAGCGCCCCGTCGGCTATCTAGCGCTCGGTGCCGGGATCGCCGGGTTGATTTACATGTATCTGTTTGGCCCGGTTCTTGATCAGGCGCAAACGCTAAACAAACCGGTTCCACTCGCACTGGTTTTGGGCTGGGGCTTCGCCTTTGCAAGCCTGGCGCTATCGCAGGCACTTCGACCTGTTTTTTTTCTCTATAACCCTTTTACCCGCTTTCTTGGAAAGATCAGTTACAGCCTATATCTGATGCATCCGTTTCTTATCTATAACACAAACCTGACCCGATGGGCCGCAACACTTACGGACAATCCGGATCTTGTGGTGCCAATTGTCTGTGTTATTACCCTAGCCGTAGCGATACCCATTGCGACTGTTATCTATTATGCTGTCGAAGTTCCATTCATCCGCCTTGCCCGCCGGATAACCAAGCCTGATTTTAGAAACCCGGCTTCACAACAATTGGCGTCGTGACGGCAGAGCACGCCTACCAAAACATTGCGGATCTATAGCATCAGGGGAACAATCTCGCCTCGATTGCGGGCGATCTCGGTAATGTCAAAAGCACCGCTTTGCAGTTCAGCCTCGCCCCGAACAACCATTGCAGAGTGATTTTTCTCGATGACTTCGCGAACGATATCTGGCCGGCAGGCGCAGGACATGACGCATTGAAGCACCAGATTCGCCAGCGCCTTTTTCCCTTCGAAATAGTCGGAATTGTAATGTTCTTCCATCGTGGACCATTGCCAGTCTTCAAGGACGAAGACGCCGCCTTCCGACATGCGCGGAAAAACGAGGTTGAACGACAACAACGTTTCCGAATACTGGTGCGATGCGTCATCTATGACGAGATCAATCTTCTCGTCGCCGAACTCTGCGTCCAGCAATTCTCCGAACCGATTGATGTCCGCTTGACTTATCCCCTTGTACAGCCGCACGTTATCCTGCCGCGAGTACCTTTCGATATAGGCGTCAAGGTGAGGCAGTTCGCGCGTCGATTATTCAACTGCAACCAGTTTGTCAGGCTGAAATACACGATCGAGAAGCGCCACGCTCCCACCCTGCCATACTCCGATATCGACGATATTGTTAACATCGATCTTCGAGGTGCAATCCAGTTCAGCCTCGATCATTTCGCGGGTTTTCACCAGCAGAAACTCGTTATCGTTCGATGTGATTTTGTGGTATTCCGCAATATCGACCGTGGCGAAAAAATTGACGCCGTCAACGGTACATCTGTTCCGCTCGGACTAGGCTATCGGTTGAATTTTCTTCTGTTGCGAACCGCCTGAAACTGAGCGCAACACAGTCGAGACAACTACCGTAAATTTGCTCACCACTATGCCCTTACCTGATGGCTGGTGTGCTTCATCTCCTGAAAGGCACAGGTTTACAAGCTTCCTTTACATCAAACGCAGAAAGAAAGCGCGAGGCAGCCGTTTCACGGCCTAACAAATGAGTTGGGTCCGACCATATTCGCCAAGACTGATGCTGAAGTTGGCGCAAACATTCGCGTAATTCGTAGCGTCAAAAAAGATATGTTTCATTCTGGACGTCAAAGCTGAGAGTTAAGGCACGTCTGAGTTGAAAAAAACGCAGTTGACAGGAAATGTGCCTCCATTTGACCAACCCTATAGGCGATTTCCAGCGAATCTTGTTGAAACTTCACAGCTGAGAGGTCAGAACCAGCCAGACATCTATGCAAGGTTATAATCTATGCTCGCGGAACTTCGGGAACAATATCTGACCACGGTTGCCCGTGCCCTGGATGGCACGATCTATGAAGACCCACCAATTCTGTTTGGAGACACCAAACCGGATTATGACTCCAAAAACCGTGAATACGGCTGGGATTGGCCGTCTGTTGCTTTCACTATGGTGGGCAGCAAGAGATTGGCCAATGTTCGCGCCATGGTGGAATCCGTCATCGGCAACCAGGTTCCCGGCGATTTTGTCGAAACCGGAGTATGGCGTGGCGGTGCCAGCATCTTTGCGAAAGCGGTACTCTTTACATATGGCCAGAATGACAGACGTGTCGTTCTGTGTGACTCTTTCAAGGGGTTGCCCGAGCCGAATGAAGAACTGTATCCTCACGACAAGGGGTCTGATTTCCACAAGTACGATGCCCTGGCCGTGTCAGCCGATTCTGTAAGGGCAAATTTTGAAAAGTTCGGGCTTTTGGACGATAATGTCGTGCTCATCGAGGGCTTTTTCAAGGACACCATGCCACTGGTGCCCAGTGAGCAGATTGCAGTGCTGCGTCTTGACGGCGACATGTATGAATCAACCATAGATCCTTTGCGGCACCTTTTTGGCAAGGTCTCGAAAGGTGGTTGGATCATCGTTGACGACTATCACGTGGTTCCCGCAGCCAAAGCTGCCGTTCATGACTATCTTGACGAAGTGGGCTATCAGCCACCCGCGATCAACGAAATCGATGGTGTGGGCGTCTATTTCCAAAAGGTCTAGAGAGGACCGGGCCTTGGGTTCAGGTCACGGGTCAGGTTGCGCCCGTCACCTGAACACCTGAAATGTCACACTCAGCGAGACTGCGGCCTGTTCGTGTTTCAGAATGGCCGACCAAGAAAATACCCTGGGGGTGCTACCGGGCAGAAACCTCGGCATTCCGATGAACGTCCAAAATGCGGAACTGATTCAAGTTCTGAAAGCGGATCTTTCCCATGGCACCTCTGTCTTCGGCAACCCTTTCGGACGTCGCACAGTGGGCACCACACCGAATGCAATCTTCGCACCCGCCCTCAACTACCTGTTCTTTCACTAAAAGTTGGTGCGGTCGAGAAGACTCGAACTTCCACGGGAGTTACCCCACAGCGACCTCAACGCTGCGCGTCTACCAATTCCGCCACGACCGCACTGCCAATGACTTGGTAACGCGGCGTATAGACGTTGGTGCGCGCGATGTGAAGAGGCAAAAACGCAGTGGTTTAAATTCCTTCGCCACGGGCATATCTCTCCAGTGGACAACACGCTATTGACCTGACAGGAGCCACACAATGCCACCGCCCGATAACCGCCCGATCGTTCAGATCGATATCGTCTCGGATGTTGTGTGTCCCTGGTGCGTTGTCGGGTTTCGACAGCTTGACATGGCGTTGCAGCAACAGGGTGTCCTTGCCCGGCTTCGCTGGCATCCGTTCGAGTTGAACCCGGACATGCCACCCGAAGGCCAAAACCTGCGTGAACATATCATGGCGAAATACGGCTCGACCGCCGAGCAAAGTCAGCAGGCACGGGACAAGCTTACCTCGATCGGGGCCAAGCTCGGCTTTGCCTTCAACTTCGACGATGACAGCAGAATGGTGAACACATTCGCGGCGCATCAGTTGCTGGATTGGGCGGAATCAGTCGGCCGACAGCATCCTTTGAAACTGGCTCTGTTCGACGCATATTTCACAGCGCAGCGGGATGTTTCCGATATGGATGTTCTGCTGGAGGCTGTTCGATCCATCGGGCTGGACGCGGATACGGCGCGACAAGCGCTTGAAAGCGGAGAACACATGGCCCCGGTGCGTGAAAAGCAGCTGTTCTGGACCAGCCGGGGCATTTCAGGCGTGCCATCCATGGTTTTTGGCGGGAAATACCTGCTGACCGGCGCGCAGGGGTCTGAAACCTATACCCAGGTGCTGCAACGTTGCCTGTCCGAGGCCGCCTGACCCCTTTTCTTGACCGATCCAGACGGATATGAGACCGGCATGGAATGGAAAATCACCGATGGTCTGACCAGCTATGACGACGCCGTTGCCTTTATGGAGGCGCGCGTCGCCGCAATCGCAAATGGCGAAGCCGAAGAATGTGTCTGGCTGCTGGAACACCCGCCGCTGTATACGGCCGGCACTTCGGCCAAGATCGAGGATCTGACCGACCCCGATCGTTTTCCGGTTTACGCAAGCAAACGCGGCGGCGAATACACCTATCACGGGCCCGGTCAACGTGTGGCCTATGTCATGCTGGACTTGAACAAACGTGGTCGCGACGTGCGTCAGTTTGTGAAACAGCTGGAGACCTGGGTGATCTCGGCGCTGGCAGAATTCAACGTGCAAGGCGAGATCCGTGATGGGCGCGTAGGGGTTTGGGTTCGGCGTGATGACAAGCCGTTGACAGTGACCGGCAAACCGGCAGAAGACAAGATCGCCGCCATTGGACTGCGCCTGCGCAAATGGGTCAGTTTTCACGGAATCTCGGTGAATGTCGAACCGGATCTGGAACATTTTTCCGGCATCGTCCCTTGCGGGATCAGCGAATACGGCGTGACCTCATTGGTCGATCTGGGCTTGCCGGTAACGATGGCAGACCTTGATGCCGCGCTGAAAAAGACATTCGCAGACGTTTTTGGCCCTGTGGCGCCCTGAATCCATCTGTCGATCACTGCGCAGCGAATCGCTGCGCGCCTCTGTTGCAAACAACAATCCCTGTGGCCGGCTGGCTCTGTTTCCCATGCGTAATGCAATTAACCCTGAATTCGATGGATTTATGGAAGTCTTTAAGCATTTTTTAACTCAGGTAGATACAAAGACCCTGTTAACGAGTAATATGGAACTGCCAATCAAGAGTGAGTGGTATGTTAACCGGTGATCCAGGGCTCGCCCTCGAAATCCGAGAAGTGTTTGGTTACGAGTCTGCCGTTCCGACCCCAAATCGGAACGGCAATTCTCTTTCAGACACTGCTATTCTTCCTGATGGCCAAATCGGGACGAACCGACGCAGGCGCGGTCGGCCTGTTCCAGTTCGAGCGTCGCATGCCCCACCCCGAAACGAACTTGCAGCGTCTGCCTGACACTGTCCCGTACCATTTCGGCATCTGACCACGCGTTCGCATCGATGACCAGATGCGCCGTCAGCGCGGGTTGCCGTTCCTGCATGCTCCACAAATGCACGTGATGCACTTCGGCCACCCCATCCGTTTCTTCGATCGCCGCGGCTACTTGCTCTGGCTCCAGGTTTGGCGGAGCGCCCAGCATCAGGACGCGGACCGTCTCGCCTATCTCTTCTTTGACATGCCACATGATGTAGACCGAGATCAGGATCGTCACCGCCGGGTCCACCCATGTCCAGCCGAACAGGATCACTGCGGTGCCCGCTACGATCACGGCGATTGATCCCAAGGCGTCCGCAACATTATGGATGAATGCGGCCCGGATATTCATGCTGTCCTTGGCCATAGTATACGTCAGAGCAGCGGTTATGAGATCGACCACCAATGCCAGCGCGGCGACCCAGACCACAAGCCATCCGTTGATCGGCTCGGGTTCAAAAAACCGCATGACGCCTTCGTAGAACAGATAGACCGACAACACGATCAACGTGGTGTAATTGACCAAGGCCGCAACGACTTCGGCCCGGCCATAGCCAAAGCTCATCCGTGGATCGGCCGGACGCCGTGCAATCTTGCGGGCAAAAAACGCGATGATCAACGCAACAGCATCCGAAAAATTGTGCAGCGCATCGGCAATCAACGCCAGAGAACCCGAAATGATGCCCCCGATGACCTGAGCCAATGTCAGGAACATGTTCACCGCAATCGCCCAAGCGACGCGCGCATCGCCAGCGTCTGGATCAATGTGGTTGTGTTGGTGACCATGCCCGGTGTGGGAATGCTGGTGTGCCATATCGTTTCATGTCCCTTGTTACGGCTTCCCAGAGCATGTAATTCCTCTAGCCACTAGAGGTTCAAGAGATCAAAACCGAAAAATGTATTCGATCGGGGACTTATCGCGCCGAACCGGAGTGAAAATTCCGACAATCCGGTTCTATGAAGACAAAGGCCTGTTGCCCAAGCCAGAGCGAACGGCGGGCAATCAACGCCGGTATGACGATACCGCGTTGAAACGGCTGATCTTCATTCGCCATTGCCGTGATCTGGGATTGCCACTGGCCGACGTCGTGGGCCTGTTGTCTCTTGAGGGCGCCTCTGGCAGCGACCTTAACCGGGCGCACGAAATTGCCCAAAAACAACTGGCCGATCTCCGGGACCGGATCGCCCGTCTGCAAAACCTCCAGGCTGAACTGACCCGAATTTCAGCGGCCTGCGACGGGCAGCACGATCATGTCTGTGCCGTGCTGCACGCGTTTCAGGATCATGGCGAATGCATGGGGCCCCATGGCGCCGAATGATCAGACGAGAGCGGCGCTGATCTTTTTCGCGTGTTCACCGATAAGCTCGAAATCCCCCATCTTGCCCGGCGGGCGCATGGAAACCCCTTCGTGGCGCGGCAGGACGTGGAAATGCAGGTGGAAGACTTCCTGCCCGCCTGCCGCCTCGTTGAATTGCTGAATAGTCACCCCGTCCGCGTCGAATGCAGACTTGACCGCCCGGGCCATCTTCTGCACCGTTTTTATAACCGCCGTCAGTTGCTCGGGCGTGGCATCCAGTACGTTGCGGCATGGTGTTTTGGGGATCACCAAAAGATGCCCGTCCACGCGCGGCATGATATCCATGAAAGCCAGCGTTTCATCATCCTCGTACACGCGCATGCACGGGATTTCTTCGCGCAGGATTTTGGCAAAGATATTGTCGGAGTCGTAATCAGCCATCTCAAACCTCTGGATTGCGGGTGTTGGCACAGTTCTGAGACGCACGCGGGCAACGGTCAAGGCGGAACTCTGCCTACGCCCATGCCGCATCGACAGTCCGGGCTTGAATTCTTATCCGCCATGCCCAGATACCCAACGTTCAAGGCCGGAAAACCGTGCAGCACCCGCGTGCCCGCGACAATTAATCTTGATCCAGATCAAACTCGGCCATTGAAGGTGCCCTCTTCACATTCTAAAACCAGCAGGAATCCCGCGCGTTGGAGAGGTCCGACTGCGCGGTGCAGTTGCAACAGGAGGCACCTATAATGGCAGACGCAGCCATTCACGGTCACGACCATGAAGATCAGCGCAGCTTTTTCCAGCGCTGGTTCATGTCGACCAACCACAAGGACATCGGGATTCTGTACCTGGTCGTTTCGGCCCTTGCCGGTCTGATCTCGGTGGCGATGACCGTTTACATGCGGCTCGAGCTGATGCACCCGGGCGTTCAGTACATGTGCCTGGAAGGCTTCATGGCCGACCCATGTACCCCCAACGGACACTTGTGGAACGTGATGATCACCTATCACGGTGTTCTGATGATGTTCTTCGTTGTCATCCCTGCCCTGTTCGGCGGATTTGGCAACTATTTCATGCCGTTGCAGATCGGTGCGCCGGACATGGCGTTCCCGCGGATGAACAACCTGTCCTTCTGGCTGTATGTCGCTGGCACCTCGCTGGGTGTTGCCTCGCTGCTCAGCCCGGGTGGTAACGATCAGCTCGGCTCGGGTGTGGGCTGGGTTCTGTATCCGCCGCTGTCGACGACCGAAGGCGGCATGTCCATGGACCTGGCGATTTTCGCCGTGCACGTATCGGGCGCCTCCTCGATCCTCGGCGCGATCAACATGATCACCACCTTCCTGAACATGCGTGCCCCGGGCATGACCCTGTTCAAGGTACCGCTGTTCAGCTGGTCGATCTTCGTCACCTCATGGCTGATTCTGCTGTCGCTGCCGGTTCTGGCAGGCGCGATCACCATGCTGCTGATGGACCGCAACTTTGGCTTCACCTTCTTTGATCCGGCCGGTGGCGGTGACCCGATCCTGTATCAGCACATCCTGTGGTTCTTCGGACACCCCGAAGTGTACATCGTGATCCTGCCCGGTTTCGGCATCATCAGCCACGTGATCGCCACCTTCTCGCGCAAGCCGATCTTCGGCTATCTGCCGATGGTATGGGCGATCATCGCAATCGGCGTGCTGGGCTTTGTCGTGTGGGCGCACCACATGTACACCGTCGGCATGTCGCTGCGTCAGCAGGCCTATTTCATGCTGGCAACGATGGTCATCGCGGTTCCGACGGGTGTCAAGGTGTTCTCGTGGATCGCCACCATGTGGGGCGGCTCGATCGAGTTCAAGACACCGATGCTGTTCGCCTTCGGCTTCCTGTTCCTGTTCACCGTCGGCGGTGTGACCGGTGTGGTTCTGTCGCAGGCCGGTGTCGACCGTGCCTACCACGACACCTACTATGTTGTGGCACATTTCCACTACGTGATGTCGCTGGGTGCTGTCTTCGCGATCTTTGCTGGGGTGTACTTCTACTTCAGCAAGATGACGGGTCGTCAGTACTCTGAGTTCTGGGGCAAGGTTCATTTCTGGCTGTTCTTCATCGGCGCCAACCTGACCTTCTTCCCGCAGCACTTCCTGGGCCGTCAGGGCATGCCGCGCCGCTACATCGACTACCCCGAGGCATTCGCCCAGTGGAACTTCGTTTCGTCGATCGGCGCATTTATCTCGTTCGCCTCGTTCCTGCTGTTCTTCGGTATCGTGTTCTACGCCCTGTTCCGTGGCGCGAAAGAGACACGTCCGAACCCGTGGAACGAATACGCGGATACGCTGGAATGGACCCTGCCGACGCCGCCGCCCGAACACACGTTCGAGCAGCTGCCCAAGCAGGAAGACTGGGACAAAGGCCACGCGCACTGATCCCGATCTGATCCAAGGAAACCCCGCCCACGTGGCGGGGTTTTTTCGTTTCCACCTCTGCCGGTTCGCCAAGTGTACCAAAATCCGCTATGATACCCGCACAGAACAGTCGGAGGATCGGCAATGCCGGAAATCGACTTTTGGTATTCAATCGGCAGCACTTACAGCTTCCTTACCGTGATGCGTCTGGACGACTGGTGCGCTGAACATGACGCCACCGTTAACTGGCGGCCCTTTAATGTGCGCACGGTCATGTCAGCCCAGCAGAATATCCCGTTCGCCGGAAAACCCGAAAAATCCGCATATATGTGGCGTGATATCGAACGGCGCTGTGCCAAGTATCACATCCACGCCAGCCTGCCCGCACCCTATCCGATTTCCGATCTTGCCCTGGCCAATCAGGTCGCTTTGCTTGGTATGACGGATGGGTGGGGCAAGTCATTTACCCAGAACCTATACCGCATCTGGTTCGAGGATGGCGTCGAGGCGGGCAGCGAAAGCGCCCTGTCCGAAGCTTTGCTACGGTGCCAGCAGGACCCTCGTCTGACACTGGCCCGCGCGCGCAGCCCGGATATCGTCACCGCGCTGGAAGCTGAAACAGACATCGCCGTGAAACTGGGTGTTTTCGGCGCCCCCAGCTTCGTGGTGAGGCAAGAGGTGTTCTGGGGCGACGACCGTTTGGATGACGCCTTGTCCTGGGCGCGTGTGGGCCACGTGGTCTGATCAAAATCCGTCGACATGAGGCGGCACTGCGATATGTTTCCGGTATGCCATACAAATGGAATCAGACATCCGAAACCGAACAGGAACTGCGCCTCTGGCCGCATAACTCTCTGCCGCGACGTGGGGCAATGATTGCCATCCTGTCTGTATTTCTGTTCGGTTTGATCCCATTGTTGGCCGTGCTTGGGTCGGTCGTGTTGTGGGGCCTGTTACCGTTTCTGCTGTTGACGGTGCTTGGGCTTTGGCTGGGGATTCAGGCGAACTATCGCGCGCGCAGTGCGTTTGAGGTTTTCACCTTGTCCGGTTCACAAGCCCGCCTGGTGCATCACACCCCGGGCAAGGACCAACAGGAATGGTCGTGCAATCGCTATTGGGCACGACCTGAGATGTACGAAAAAGGTGGTCCGGTGCCACACTACGTCACGCTCGTCGGAGACGGGCGTGAGGTCGAAATCGGGGCGTTTTTGTCGGAAGACGAGCGTATCACGCTCTACGACGACCTAGCCAGAAAACTGCGCGATCCTGTCGCGCAGTAGGTGTCTCAGCAGTCGCCGTTTGATGCGGCGCAGAGTTGGTCCTTGACCATGGGTCCGACCTTGCCGAAGTCCATCTGTCCGGTATAGCGGGTCTTCAGCTCGCCCATGACCTTGCCCATGTCCCGAATGGAACCGGCACCGGTTGAAGTAATCGCGGCATGAATCGCCTTTGACACTTCATCATCATCCAGCTGCTTGGGCAGAAACTCTTCGATGACGGTGACTTCCTGCATCTCGCGCTCGGCCAGGTCCAGGCGTCCGCCCTCTTCATAGGCGCGCGCACTTTCCTTACGTTGCTTGGTCATTTTACCAAGTATTTCAAGCACCTCTGCATCACCGCAGCCCTTGACCTCTTCATTGTCCGAGGCGCGCGCGGCGATGTCGCGGTCCTTGATGGCCGCGTTGATCAACCGCAGTGTCGACAGACGCTCGGCTGCTTTGTCTTTCATTGCTTGCTTCAGGGCGGCATTCACCCGTGATCGCATGTCCATTTGGCTTGTCCATCCCCATGACAACGGAACCCCGAACATATCTAAACAAAAAGCGTGTTACAACCGGGGGCGACCAAGCTTAACCCATTGAAAAATAACAATAGCCCAAAAATTGAACAGACTTGACCCAAGCGCTTAACCCCCTTAGGTATGCGCCGGTTTACCTTGCAGGAGAGTCGCGCCATGGCCCAGAACGCCCCGTCCAAGCCCACCGCATGTCTGGCTTTGGCCGACGGAACGCTGTTTTACGGCATCGGTTTCGGAGCAACCGGACAGACCGTGGCTGAGCTCTGCTTCAACACAGCGATGTCCGGATATCAGGAAATCATGACCGATCCATCCTATGCCGGGCAGATCGTCACCTTTACCTTCCCCCATATCGGCAATGTCGGCGTGAACCCGGAAGATGACGAAACCGGTGATCCGGTCGCCGCTGGAATGGTCGTCAAATGGGATCCGACCGAGCCGTCCAACTGGCGCTCGGCCGAAGAACTCAAGGGCTGGCTTGCCCGCCGTGGACGCATCGCCATCGGCGGCGTTGATACCCGCCGTCTGACCCGCGCCATCCGCCAGCAGGGCGCGCCGCATGTGGCGCTGGCTCATGATCCCGAGGGCAATTTCGACATCGAAGCACTGGTTGCTGCGGCCCGCGGCTTTGCCGGGCTGGAAGGTATGGACTTGGCCAAGGAAGTCACCTGTGCCCAAAGCTACCGCTGGGATGAAATGCGCTGGGCTTGGCCGGAAGGATACAAGCGGCAAGAGGCCCCCGCCCACAAAGTCGTGGCTGTCGATTATGGAGCAAAGCGCAACATTCTGCGCTGTCTCGCCTCGGCTGGATGTGATGTAACCGTTTTGCCAGCGACGGCGACGGCTGCCGAAGTGCTGGCCCATCAGCCGGATGGCGTTTTCCTGTCGAACGGCCCCGGCGACCCGGCCGCAACGGGTGCCTATGCTGTGCCGATGATCAAGGAAATTCTGGATACAACCGATCTGCCCGTCTTTGGTATCTGCCTTGGCCACCAGATGCTGGCGCTGGCGTTGGGCGGTCAGACAGTCAAGATGAACCACGGCCACCACGGCGCGAACCACCCGGTCAAGGATCTGGAAACCGGCAAGGTCGAAATCACGTCGATGAATCACGGTTTCGCCGTGGACGCACAGTCTTTGCCGGAGGGCGTGGTCGAGACCCACAGATCACTTTTTGACGGCTCGAACTGCGGGATCCGCATGACTGACAGACCTGTATACTCGGTACAATACCACCCCGAAGCGTCGCCCGGACCCCAGGACAGTTTTTACCTGTTCGAACGTTTCGCCGATGCGATGGAAAAGAAAAAAGAGCAGGCATAAACCCTTAAGTTACCAGAGTTAACGGCACATTAACCTTGTTTGATCAACCCTGAGCACAGGTAGCTGTGCCAGGGTTTCTTTATGGTTGAACTTAACCTTCAGAATTTTACAACCGCCACCCCGATTCCTGCGCCCGGTTTTCGCAAACCGCTGGGCGCTTGCCTGCTGGAAACCGAGGTTATCACGCGCTCGCAACTGGACAATGCGTTGAGCTTGCAGACCAGGCAGAAAGCGCCGCTTGGCGAGATTCTGGTTGGCGAGGGGTATGCCACCAGGCAGGACGTTCTGAAGGCCCTGTCGACGCAGTTCGGGTGGCAGATCGCGGACCTCGAACAAATTCCACCGATGCCCGGATTGTGCAACCTGAAGCCGGTAGATTTCTGGCTTGAGAACAATGTCATTCCTTGGATGCGCATCGGCCCTCTGGTTTTGGTCGCCACTGCCCGGCCCGATCGTTTTGCAACCGTGGCAGCCGAGATGCAGGATTGCGACTGTGCCATCCTGCCGGTTCTTGCGGATTCTCATCAGATCGACAGGGTCATTGCACAGCACTTCGCGCGGACGCTCGCAAAAGCGGCCGAAACCCGTGTGAACGCGGCACAAAGCTGCCGTAACTGGACCGCCGGGTCCCGGCTCGTATCATCAGCAACAACGCTGGGTGTGCTGTGTCTTTTCGCCCTGTTCCCTTCGTTTGGATTGATGGTTTTGTTGGGCGCGGCCGTAGGTAGTTTGGTTCTTTTTGCAGCCTTTCGGATAATGGGCGCCCTGGCCTGTCTCAGCGACCGCATGAAAAAGCCGACCCAGCCAACAGAGGCGGCGATCGCGCTGCGTCACCCCTGCGTGTCCATCATGGTGCCGTTGTACAAGGAGCGAGAAATCGCGAGTGCTCTGGTGCAACGGCTTCAAAGGCTGACCTATCCCAAAGCGCTGCTGGACGTCATTCTCGTGCTCGAGGCGACCGATGACGTGACGCGCGACGCCCTTGCGCGAGTGGCTCTGCCCAGTTGGATGCATGTTGTTGAAGTCCCGGAACTGAACGGGTTGACCACCAAACCGCGCGCCATGAATTACGCGCTGGATTTTTGCCGTGGTGACATTGTTGGCGTTTGGGATGCCGAAGACGCACCACAGCCAGATCAGATTGAACGAGTGGTTGCGCATTTCACCCAAGCTTCGCCCGAGGTGGTTTGCCTGCAAGGTGTTTTGGACTACTACAACCCTCGCACGAACTGGCGGTCACGCTGTTTCACCATCGAATACAACGGCTGGTTTCGCGTGATCCTACCGGGCATCGCACGTATGGGGCTGGTCGTCCCGCTTGGGGGAACGACGTTCTTTTTCCGCCGCGAAAAGCTGTTGGAGCTGGGCGGTTGGGACGCCCACAATGTCACCGAAGATGCCGATTTGGGCGTGCGGCTTTGCCGGGCGGGTTACCGGACCGAGATGGTGGACACCGCCACCTTCGAAGAGGCGAATTTCCGTGCCTGGCCGTGGGTGAAGCAACGCTCACGCTGGCTC
Organism: Ruegeria sp. P10; assembly: GCF_056534925.1. Lineage (NCBI taxonomy): Bacteria > Pseudomonadati > Pseudomonadota > Alphaproteobacteria > Rhodobacterales > Roseobacteraceae > Ruegeria > Ruegeria sp. P10. The sequence continues at coordinate 240,072 of NZ_JBQERJ010000004.1, read as the reverse complement.
AAGGGGTTCATGGTCACCTATCTTGTGCACATGCGGGACCCGCGGAAACTGTATGCAGATTTGGGTGCGGCCCAGTTTATCGGCCTACAGGCATTCTTTCTGGGCACTCTGGGTCAGTTCCTGCTGGCCCCTGTTCTATGGATTTTCTGGTTGTACGCCCTGGGCATGCCCAATCCGATGGAGCAGATCCTGCCGCAGCAGATCACGACGGCGCTGATTTGGCTGTTTCTGGCAACCGAGGCCCTGAACATATGCGTCGGGATCATCGCTGTATCCGCGCGTGAACGTCGGTTTTTGCTGCCGTGGGTCCCGACGATGTGTCTGTATTTCCCGCTGGGGGTGGTCGCCGGTTACAAAGCCCTGTGGGAACTGGCGACAAATCCGTTTTTTTGGGACAAAACCCAACACGGGCAGGCCAGCGAAGACGTTCCGCTGGCCTGACGTTCACTTGTCGCGACGACTGGCATCCTGTTTCAGACGTGTCATGAAGGCGATTGAAATATGTTCCTTCAACGCCTGCCCTGCGGCTTCTTCGTCTCGGGCCGCGATGGCCTCGACGATTCCCTTATGCTCACTTTGCGCAATCTCGCCACGACCCTGAACAGCCAGCGAAGTGGTCGCCATCAAAGCCATGGTCCGGTGAACCAGATCAAGCTGCTGAACCAGATAGCGATTGTGTGACGCCAGATGAATCTGTTCGTGAAACCGCCGGTTGGCGCGCGACAAAGCCGTTGGGTCATCGATCAACTTGTCGTCTTCGACGACCATATCCTGAAGAACCTTGATTTCTTCCTCAGTGGCGTGCTTTGCGGCAAGGCGCGCAGCCAGCCCTTCAAGTTCCCGGCGCACGATGTAAAGCTCGGCCATCTGGTTGTGATCCAGGGATGCGACGATCAACGACCGCCCGTCCCGTTCCAGCAAAGACTGGGTTTCCAACCGTTGCAACGCTTCGCGGATCGGGGTGCGTGACACTCCGAAACGCTCTGCCAGTTCGCTTTCCACCAACCGATCACCGGGTTTGTAGACACCCACATCGATGGCTTCCAGGATAAGGCTGTAGGCGTCCTTGGTCGGGGATCGGGTCTGGCTCATGGGATCGTTTGTCTCCTCGTTCGGACATGTCTAGCCGTGACAGGGGGCGGCGATCAAGTACAGCATTGAAAACCGACCGACTGCGCCCTAAACCCAAGCCATGGTCAAACCTTCGTTTAGTCATGTCACACAATGGGTGTTCGATCTGGACAACACCCTATACCCACCGCATATGCGGCTGTTCGATCAGATAGAAGTTCTGATGACGGATTATGTGGTGCAAGCCATCGGTGTTGACCGGGCCGAGGCCGACCGGCTGCGCGCGCATTACTGGCGGGAATACGGGACCACGCTGGCTGGGTTGATGGCCGAACATGATCTGGACCCCGACCCTTACCTGCACGCGGTACATCAGGTTGACATGAGCCACATGGACCCGGATGCGGAACTGGCCGATCACATCCGCGCCCTTCCCGGCCGGCGGATCGTCTACACCAACGGCAGCGCGCCCTACGCGGAACGGGTCCTTGAGGCACGCGGCCTGACAGGCCTGTTCGACGCGATATACGGTGTTGAACATGCAGGGTACCGACCAAAGCCCGAAAAAGCTGCGTTCGAAGCGATTTTTGAAAAAGACGGTCTTCAGACAGAAACGGCGGCCATGTTCGAAGATGAACCACGCAATCTCGCGGCCCCGCACGAGATGGGAATGCGTACGGTTCATGTTTCCCCCGACCCGCATGAAGCCGATCACATCCACCATCACACGGACGATCTGACCGCGTTTCTGTCGCGCCTGCGATAGGCTGTCACACTGCGACGATCTGCACGTTCTGCACGCGCTTCCACACCCCTATATGCGCGGCAGCGACGAACAGATGGAGACCCCGATGAGCGCGATTGACATGCCGCTGCGCCTACCGATTTGGCAGCGCCTTTTCTTTGCAATTCCCGTCTTTGGATGGCTGGCGCGCGACGCGGTCAACGCCAAGGCAGAAGACTTGTATTACACCGCCGCTGCGATTTTCAGCATGTGGGGCTGCTCCATCATGTTGTTCGGCCTTCCCGGTCTCTACATCCCTGCCCTTATGATGGTGCCGCTGATGTTTCTGATCCTCATCCTGATTTCACGGGGCTGAAATACGGGACAGGATGTCACTTGGCACTTGGGGCAGATCCGAACTAGGTTCTGCCCAGAATGATGAGAGGCGCCATGTCCGACAGCTGTGACATCCTGATTTCCGGTGGCGGGATCGCCGGTCTGACCGCTGCGGCGGTATTCGGAACAGCAGGTTTTGAAGTGATCTGCGTTGATCCGAGCCCTCCGATCACCGAGCGGGACGTGGACGGGTCGGACCTGCGTACAACGGCTTTCTTGCAGCCTGCGCGCGGCCTGCTGGAACAATGCGGTCTGTGGGCAAGACTGGATGCACAGGCAGCCCCGTTGCAAGTCATGCGGATCGTTGACGCCGGGGGCGACTTGCCCGAGCCACGCGTCGTTCGCGACTTCAACGCGGCCGACATCTCCGAACAACCTTTCGGCTGGAACCTGCCCAACTGGCTGTTGCGCCGTGAAATGGTGGCACGACTGGCCGAGTTGCCGAATGTCGATTTCCGCCCCGGCACCGCGACCACCAGCCTGTTCACCCGAACCGCCGAGGCCCGCGTGGGCCTGAGCGATGGCCGCCGCGTTCGGTGCAGACTTGTGATTGCTGCCGATGGTCGCAATTCGCCAATGCGCGAAGCGGCCGGCATCGAGGTGCACACAACTCGATATGGACAAAAAGCGTTGGCATTTGCGGTGACGCACCCCATTCCACACGAGAATGTCTCGACTGAGATTCACAGATCCGGGGGGCCGTTCACGCTGGTGCCTCTGCCGGACTGGAACGGGCAGCCCTCGTCCGCTATCGTCTGGATGGAGCGCGGCCCGAAGGCCGTTGAACTTCTGAACCTGGAACCCGAGGCATTCGAGGCCGCCATGACCTCTCGGTCCTGCGGTTTGTTCGGCCCGCTGAAATTGGCATCCCGCAGAACGATCTGGCCGATCATCAGCCAATCGGCGGAACGGTTGGCGGGTGAACGCATTGCGCTGATGGCCGAGGCGGCGCATGTGGTGCCTCCCATCGGGGCACAGGGATTGAACATGTCTCTGGGCGACCTGCGTTGCCTGCTGGATTTGGCACAGGCCCGGCCCGAAGGTCTGGGAGACGAACAGATGCTGGGCGCCTATCACAAGGCCCGTCACACCGAGGTCCAGATGCGCGTCAAGGGCATTGATCTGCTAAACCGTGCCTCGATGATCGAGACGCGGCCGCTGCGGGATGCACGGGCGATGGGGCTGAGCGCGCTCTATTCCCTGCCCCCCGTGCGCAAGACTTTGATGCAGATGGGCCTCGGCGTTCGCTAAGGCCCGGTCCGCTTAAAGAACCTGATCCAGCACCCGTTTCAAACGCGCGATGGTGCCGTCCACGTCGTACAGCTTGTCGAGCCCGAACAGACCCAACCGAAACGTGCTGAACCCTTCGGGCTCATCACATTGCAACGGAACACCCGCGGCAATCTGCATACCAAGTGCCGCAAATTTCTTGCCGTTCTGGATTTCGGGATCCGAGGTATAGCTGACCACAACTCCGGGCGCGCCGAAACCGTCGGCCGCAACCGAAACAACACCCTTGTCCTTCAGCATCGACCGCACACCGTCACCCAGCGCCCATTGCGCCGCACGCAACTTTTCGAACCCGTATTCACGAGTCTCTGCCATGGTGTCGCGGAAGGCCAGCAACGCATCGGTCGGCATCGTGGCGTGGTAGGCGTGGCCGCCGTTTTCATAGGCTTGCATGATCTGCCGCCATTTCTTCAGATCAAGGGCGAAACTGTCGGAACTGGTCTGTTCCAGACGTGCCTCTCCGCGTTCAGACAACATGACCAGACCGGCACATGGCGAGGCGCTCCACCCTTTCTGCGGCGCCGAGATCAGAACATCGACACCGGTGGCTTTCATGTCCACCCAGGCGCAACCCGACGCAATGCAATCCAACACCATCAGCGCACCCACTTCATGCGCCGCGCTTGCCAGCGCGGTCACATAATCATCCGGCAGAATGACCCCCGCCGACGTTTCGACATGCGGAGCAAAAACAACACCGGGCTTTTGTTCGCGAATCGCGGCGACGACCTCTTCGATTGGAGCAGGCGCAAAAGGCGATGGGCTGGAATTGCCAGTCTCGCGCGCCTTCATGACCGTGGTCGACTTTGTCAGAGAACCGCTTTCAATGATCTGGCTCCACCGGTACGAAAACCATCCATTGCGAACCACAAGCACATCTGCGCCGCGCGCAAACTGTCGGGCGACCGCTTCCATGGCATAGGTTCCACCACCGGGAATAACGGCAACGCCATCCGCGTTGTACACGCCCTTCAACATATCCGAAATGTCGCGCATCACCTGCTGAAACTTTTGCGACATATGGTTCAGCGAGCGGTCGGTAAATACGACCGAGAATTCTTCGAGCCCGTCCGGGTCAACGGTTTCCAGCAAGCCTGGCATGGCGCATCCTCTCCAAAGCGTTTTCGAAGTCTTGTCCGCTTTGTCAGTGCGGGTAAAGCCCTTTCGCTGCAAAACTTGACCCAACGTAAAGCTTAACAAACACTTAATTTTTCTCACTTAGTTTCCTGAAAACAGAAAAATGACGCCAACCAGTGTCACTTCCCCTTTACACTTCTACTTGCTTCTGAACAGATGCGCACACTTTATACTTGAAGGGATAGATTCACCCGTGACGATACAAAAGCGTATCAGCTTCCAGTTCGTTCGAGACGAAGTAAAACGACGCATTGAAAGCCGTGTCTGGCCACAAGGATCGCTTTTGCCGACGGAGACCCAGCTGGCAGAGGAGTTCAATTGCGCCCGGGCCACTGTGAACAGAGCCTTGAGAGAACTGGCCGACCAGGGCTTTGTCGAGCGCAAACGCAAGAGCGGGACACGTGTCAAGAAAGAGCCCAGCAAACACGCCAAACTTGAATTGTCACTGGCGCGGCAAGTGGTCGAAAACCAGAATGCAAACTATCGCTATGCGCTTGTTGAAAGGAATGTGGTCACCAGCCCAGGATGGCTTTCCTCGCAGATCAACGTGGCACCGGACGCGCGTGTTCTACATGTAATTTGTATGCACTATGCAGATAATCGGCCCTTCCAGATGGAAGAACGATGGATCAACATCGAGGCCGTACCTGACGTGGAGGACGCGGACCTGTTCGAACAGGGGCCACATGAATGGCTGTTGACGGCCGCACCTTTCACCGATGCCGAGGTCGCTTTCTGTGCCATTTCCGCAGATGCGCGACTGGCAGAATTCATGGGCACCACGGCGGGAACATCCATGATTCAAATGGAGCGCACCACCTGGAAAGAAGACAGGCCGCTTACCTTTGCGCGCATGACGCATCATCCGGGCTATTGCATCCGCACGAAATACTGACTCTGTTCAGCCGATGGGACCGGGCAGACGTTCTTCGCTCAGCAGAACGTTGGCCTCGACGTCGCCTGCACCCGGCAGAGTCATGATCCGACGCCGCAAAACACGTTCGAAATCGGCCAAGTCCCGGGCTACGACACGCAGTCGATAATCATACAGCCCCAGCACGTGTTCGACTGTCTGCACCTCGGGCACGGCACTGACAGCGCGCTCAAAATCTTCAAGACTGACTTGGCCCTTGCGCCCCAGCTTGATGCCCAGAAAGACTGTGACACCGAACCCCAGCGCCTCGGCATTCAGACGCAGCCGACGGCCCTTGATTATTCCTGCCTCTTCCAGCCGACGAATGCGGCGCCACGTGGCGGGTTGGGACAACCCGAACCGGCGCCCCAATGCTCCGGCACTTTGCGTGGCATCCTGTTGCAGCGCGCGAAGAAGACGGCGATCAATCTCATCCAGTTCGATCATACCGGCAGCACCTCGTCCCGCTTGACCCGCGCGATGTGCATAAGGGCCTCGATATCGGCAATATGAGGCAGGGTCAGAATCCGGTCGCGATAAAGCTGCTGATAATGCTTCATATCTTTTGCAATGACGGAAAGACGAACATCGACACGACCCAGAAAGGTCTGGATTTCGATTACCTCTGCCACGTCACGCGCCGCCTGCGTGAAATCGTCGAAAGCTCGGGCCTGCGTCTTGTCGAGCGTGATCCGAAGCGAAACTTCGACAGCATATCCCATCGCGGCCCAGTCTATCACGGCCTCCTGCCCTTCGATGATCCCTGCGGTCTGCATCTTTTCGATTCGCCGCCAGCAGACGCCCGCGCTAATCCGGCAAAGATCGGCCAGTTCCGCTGTTGTCAGGCTCGGGTCTGCTTGAAAGTGGCGCAGAATGCGCCGATCAATATCATCAAGCATGATTTTTTCACTTTCTCTAACTATTACGAATTATTCTTCATCTTTTTCGCAAAAACTCAAGCCCAACCCTATCGCCATTGCGCGAACAGGCAGATACAACCGCCGCAATCAAACAAGAAAGGACCGGCGAAATGCGCGTCTATTACGATCGCGATTGCGATATCAACCTGATCAAAGACAAGAAAGTGGCTATCCTGGGCTATGGCTCGCAAGGTCACGCCCACGCGCTGAACCTGCGCGATTCAGGCGCAAAGAACCTGGTCATCGCCCTGCGCGAAGGCTCGCCCTCGGCCAAGAAAGCCGAAGCGGAAGGTCTGCAAGTGATGGGCATCGCCGAAGCGGCTGCCTGGTGTGACGTGATCATGTTCACCATGCCCGACGAGCTTCAGGCCGAGACCTACAAAAAATATGTCCACGACAACATCAAGCCGGGCGCGGCCATCGCCTTTGCCCACGGCCTGAACGTCCATTTCGGCCTGATCGAGCCGAAAGAAGGCGTCGACGTCATCATGATGGCCCCCAAGGGCCCCGGCCACACCGTGCGCGGCGAATACACCAAAGGCGGCGGCGTGCCCTGCCTGGTCGCTGTCCACAACGATGCAACCGGCAAGGCGCTGGAAATCGGCCTGTCCTACTGCTCGGCCATCGGTGGCGGGCGCTCGGGCATCATCGAAACCAACTTCCGTGAAGAATGTGAAACCGACCTGTTCGGCGAACAGGCCGTTCTGTGCGGTGGTCTGGTCGAACTGATCCGCTGCGGCTTTGAAACTCTGGTCGAAGCCGGTTACGCCCCTGAAATGGCGTATTTCGAGTGCCTGCACGAAGTGAAGCTGATCGTTGACCTGATCTATGAAGGCGGCATCGCCAACATGGATTATTCGATCTCGAACACCGCCGAATACGGCCAGTACGTCACCGGGCCGCGTATCCTGAAATACGACGAAACCAAAGCGCGCATGAAAGCGGTTCTGGACGACATCCAGCAGGGTAAATTCGTTCGTGACTTCATGCTGGAAAACGCCGTTGGCCAGCCGACCATCAAAGCGGCGCGCCGTGCCAATGACGAGCATATGATCGAAGAAACCGGTGCCAAGCTGCGCGGCATGATGCCGTGGATTTCGGCCGGGAAGATGGTTGACAAAGAAAAGAACTAAGTACGGCGGAAGCCTTTCACAGGGCGGCCTGAGTGGCCGCCTTTTTCGTTTGAACAAAGGTCCGGCAAGGCACATAAACAGCCGGTCAGGTAAAAATTTTTTGGCGCACCCGCGCGTTCCGACAGGACAATCAATGGTTCTACAGCCGACAAGACAGGACTGGAGCGGCGTCTTCACGCTGGGCCTGATCTGGGGCGCGACCTTCATGGTCGTTGCCATGGCGCTTGAAGGGTATGGCCCAATCACCGTTGCCACCTCACGAACCACGCTGGGCGCTGTTACCCTGTTGCTGATGATGAGGGCGACCGGTCGCAAGCTGCCGGTTCTGACGCCGGCGCTGAGTGTTTCGATTGTCCTTATTGGCGTGCTGTCCACTGCCGTGCCATTCATGTTGCTGAGTTGGGGGCAGCAATTTGTGCCATCTGCCTTTGCGGGGCTGTCCATGGCTGCTATCCCGCTGATGGTGCTGCCGCTTGCGCATTTCTTCTCGGATGAACCACTGAACCTGCGCCGATTTATGGGGGTGTGCCTTGGCTTTTCCGGGGCCCTGGTTTTGATCGGACCCGGCCTTGCACAATTGGGCCAGGGGGCAGAACCCGTCGCACAACTGGCCTGCATCACGGCAGCGTTGTGTTATGCAAGTTCATCCGTGCTGACGCGACGCTGTCCGCCGGTTGACCCTTTGGTACTGGCTGCTCTGACGCTGGTTGTCGGGGCCGTGCTTCTTCTGCCCATAATGCTGGTCACCGAGGGGCTGCCGACCTGGCAAGGCCCACGCCCGACAATCGCCCTGATCGTTCTGGGATTGCTGCCAACCGCGTTTGCCACCCTTTTGCGCGTTTCGATCACCCGCAGCGCCGGGTCGGTTTTCCTGACATTGGTGAATTACCAGGTGCCGATCTGGTCGATGGTGTTCGGCGCATGGATCCTGTCCGAGGCCCTGCCCCTGCGCTTTTACATCGCTTTGGCGCTTATCCTGACCGGCATGGCCATCAGCCAGTGGTTCAGCCTGCGAAAGGTATTGTTCGGGCACTAGCTTGTGGCGGCTTCGACCTCTGCCACGATGCTGTCGACAACTTGTGTCAGCAACCCATCGTCTTCGCATTCAGCCATCACGCGGATCAGAGGCTCGGTCCCGGATTTGCGGATCAACAAACGGCCCTGCCCGTTCAGCCGCGCCTCGGCATCGGCGATGGCCGCCTGAACACTTTGAACCTCCAACGGTGTTTGATCGCTGGAATAGCGCACATTCTTCAGCAACTGCGGAACGGTTTCGAACTGCTTGGACAGATCAGATGCCTTGCGCCCCGACAAAACCATTTCCGCCAGGAAATGCAGCCCAGCCATCAACCCATCACCGGTTGTGGCATAATCGCTCATAACGATATGGCCGGACTGTTCCCCACCAAGGTTGAACCCACCTTCACGCATCCGTTCGACCACGTAGCGATCACCGACGGCCGTTCGCTCCAGACGCAAACCCTGCGCTGTCAGATGGCGTTCCAAGCCCAGGTTGGACATGACGGTCGCGACCAGGGCGTCGCCTTTCAACTGGCCCGATTTCTTCCATGCCGTCGCCAGCAAAGCCATAAGCTGATCGCCGTCAGCCACCTGGCCGGTTTCGTCGACCACAACCACCCTGTCCGCGTCGCCGTCCAGACAAATGCCCACGTCGGCGCCATGCGCGACAACGGTTTCTGCGGCCAGTTGCGGCTTGGTCGATCCGCAGTTGAGATTGATATTCTTGCCGTTGGGCGCGATTCCCACGGGGATCACTTCTGCGCCCAGCTCCCACAGAACTTCTGGCGCGGTGCGGTGGGCTGCGCCGTTCGCACAATCGATCACCACCTTCAAACCATCCAGACTGACGTTCCGCGGCAACGACGACTTCACACGTTCGCCATAGCGAAACCGTGCGTCATCAACCCGGCGCGCCCGGCCGATATTCTGCGCCTGGGCGGGTCTGACGCCTTCGTCGATCAGCCTTTCGATCTCGACCTCGGCCTGATCGGACAGTTTATAGCCGTCCGGCCCAAAGAACTTGATTCCGTTGTCTTCGGCAGGGTTGTGGCTGGCCGAGATCATGACGCCCAGATCAGCCCTCATGGACCGCGTCATAAGGCCAACGGCGGGCGTCGGAACGGGCCCCAGCAGCAGCACGTTCATTCCAGTGGATGTCAAACCGGCCGTCAGCGCGTTTTCCAGCATATAGCCGGACAAACGCGTATCCTTGCCGATGACAACCCGGTGCACCCCTGTCGCGTCGCGTCGGAAATACCGCCCGACAGCGGCCCCGATGCGCAACGCCATCTCTGCCGTCATCGGATGCGTGTTGGCGGTGCCCCGCACCCCGTCGGTTCCGAACAGCTTGCGCATAGGTGTTACTCCGTGATTTGCCGTGCGACCGGATTACCGGACAGCAGCCCATAGGCGCAAGGCCTGAGAGGTCTCGGCCACGTCATGAACGCGGATGATCTGCACGCCCTGAGACAATCCGGCCAGAGCCACCGCGATTGATCCCGGCGCGCGGGCAGTCTTGCAAGGCTCTTTTCCGATGGCGCCAATAAAGCCCTTGCGCGACACGCCCAACAGGATCGGGCAGCCCAAGCCGTGGAACAGGCTGAGATTTCGCAGAAGGATCAGGTTGTGATCCTCGGTCTTCCCAAACCCGATCCCGGGATCCACAACGACCTGATCGCGGCTCAGGCCAAGACGTTCCAGCAACGCAATCTGGCCTTCGAGAAAATCGTAAACATCCAGCAATACATTGTCGTATTGCGGATTGATCTGCATCGTCGCCGGATCACCCTGCATGTGCATGACACAGACAGGCACTCTCTGCGCGGCACAGAACGGTGCCAATGCCGGATCGAAGGTGAAGCCCGAGACATCGTTGACCAACCCTGCCCCGGCCGCGCAGGCAGCCTTGGCGACATCGACCTTTCGTGTATCGATGGAAATCAAAGCGCCTGTTTCCGACCGGATCGCTTCGATCAACGGGCGGGTTCGCGCGATCTCTTCCCCGGCCGGGACAAAATCCGCCCCCGGACGGGTGGACTCTCCGCCGATATCCAGAATCGTGGCACCATGCGCCACCATATTCACCGCAGCCACGCGAGCAGCATCTACCGAGCTGTGAACACCGCCATCCGAGAAACTGTCCGGCGTGGCATTCAGAATCCCCATGATATGAGGCACCTGCATATCAAGGCCCGCCACGTCAGCCCGCGGTTGAATCAAACGGCTCAGGTAATCTGACGGAACGTCCGAGGCCGCGACGATTTCGGGTTCTGACCCGCGCCGCAGGGCCTCGGCATGAGTGAACCAAAGGGGTTGGCCCGCCAGCGGCACAGCGCCTGCCGGACGGGTCGCTCCATGCTGAACCAGTGGTCTGAAATAGGTTCTCACAGCTGGGCCTGATCCACCGCAACAGCGCGCAAGGGCGTTTTGGGTTCCGTCGGCAATGCGCCGCCGATCACCATCATTTCGCTCGCTTCAAAGGTCGCCGCGAACCATGCAGCCAGCGCCACGGCATCCGACGGGGCGGCAGACGGGCCGTCAACGGCGTCCAATACGATCTTGGATGGGGCCCAGACACAGATCTGGCCGTTCTTCATCGCCCAATCCAATTCGGTCCGCGTTGAGACCACCACACAGCGATGGTCCCGTGCCGCCAGAACCCAGGCATTCTGTTCAATTGCCAACAGGTCAATTCGGCGTTGCGTCATCGCATGACCCGTTTGCGGAGCGGCCAGTTCGGACGCCCCGACACACAGGATCAGCGGGCGCTGGCGGTTCTCCAACTGATCGATCCAACCCTTCAGGTTTTCCGAGGCGATGGCGTCATTCGACAGGAAGACAAGGCGGGGATGCGGGCGTTCTTCTTCGGCCACCTCATGATGGACCGAGTCTTTTCCACGCACGATCTCAACCCCCAACGCACCCGGGCCTCGATCCAGTTTTTCGATGCGAACAAAGACCCTTACAGCCTGAGGTTCAAGCAATATGCGTTCCGCAACGCGTTCGGCCAATGTCTCAAGCAGGTTCAGGCGCTCGGCCGCCAGCTCATAGGCGATGGATTCCGTTACGCGGTCATATGACAGGATGCGGTCCACATCATCATCAATCGGGTCTGTCAGAGGCCGGACTTCGACCACGATGTTGAAACAGATCCGCTGGGTTGTTCCCCGCTCGGCCTGGAAGGCACCGATTTCGACTTCGACGATATGGTCGCGCAAAGAGATACGATCCAACGGCCCCCGAGGAGACGTCGCTTCGGACCGTTCGGACGGGTGTGCGAATGCCAAGCGGATTTCAGAACTCATGGGTCAGGCCTTTTCGGGCTCGTTGCATAGTTTACCTACTATAGGCGTCGCGAGGGCCTATAGCATTCAAACAAGCGCCATTCCAACCGCCGAATGCGGCGTCACGAGACCCGAAACCAGCTCATCATCCCGGAAGCAGCATGCCCAAGCATATGACAATGCAGCAACCAGTTCCCGGGATTGTCCGCGATCAATGCGATTTGGCGAGTCTGTCCCCGCCCGACCAGAACGGTATCACGCCAAGGGCCCAGAGAGCCATCGTCCATGATCAGCCGGAAGTGATGCCCGTGCAGATGCATTGCGTGCGGAAATGCGGTTTCATTTACGAACTCGATCCTGTGCAAACTGCCGACGGCCGTATCCAGAAACGGATCTTCGGGGCGCTCGGCGTAACCGTTCAGCGCCCAGAATTTGCCCAACTGCGCCAGTTCGCGGCCTGACAGTTCCGTTCCACCCAGCCGGCCGCTTTCCAGCCACCGCATTGCGCCACCTTGCAGAACCATCTGGTGCGCTCTGGCACGTTGAAAATTCCCGATCTCAGGCAGAGGGTTAGGCGGCAATGCTGACACGCCCTGCCTGTGCGCCCCGGCAGCGTTTCCACCAACCTCGAACCGCGCCAGCCCAAAGGAACCATCTCTTTCGACGCTGACCAGGCTTGCCGTTTCGCCCTCGGTGACGACATCCACAATCAGATCCGCGCGCTGCGCAGGTGCCAGCGGGAAAGAGCCCGACAGCCGCAGCGGTGTGTCCAAGGGCATTCCATCCAAGGCGACGATCCACCCTGAAAGACCATCAAGATCCAGGTCAAATATCCGGGCATTTGAGGCGTTGACCAATCGCAGTCGCAGACGCTCGTTTCTGCGTACCGCAAACGCGGGATCGAATGATCCGTTGACGGTCAGGATGTTCCCAATCCGACCTGCATGGCTCAGATCATGGCCATTGTCGAAATCATCCGTGATCTGGGCGGTTTCCGGATCAAGCCGCCAGTCGTCCAGCATCAGCACCAAATCCTGATCCACATCGGGGGCCACGGTTTCTTCGACGATCAGCGGCCCATAAAGCCCGCGCGCAACCTGTTCAATCGACTGGTTATGCGCATGGTACCAATAGGTCCCTGCATCGGGAACGACGAAGGAGTAATCAAAGCTTGCGCCCGCTTCCACCGCGTCCTGCGTCAGGCCGGGCACGCCGTCCATGGCGTTTTCGATGCGAATGCCGTGCCAATGGACCGACGTGGCTTGCGGGAGCTGGTTCATCAGTGTGCGCTGGATGCGGTCGCCCTGCCTGACGCGCAGTTCAACGCCGGGAACAGACCCGTCATATGTCCAGACTACCGTTTCAGGATAACTTGCTGGCGCGATCGGGTATTTGGCTACACGCGCATTAAGCGGTGCAAAACCCGCGCTGGCCACACGCGGCATCAGAAATGCTGCGGCGGCGGATTGCAAAAGATGTCTGCGGTTCAAAATCATTGCGGGCCTCCTGGCCCGCAATATAGGATGCAACCTGCCCCACGCCAGCAAGCTTCCAGCGCGGGTGCGTCAATCAGTTGCTCGCTGTCCGATAGTTGTGGCGGTAGAAAATGTGCACGCCGATTTTCGCCGTCTGTTTATAGACCCGCGACCAGGACGGGCGAACCGATGTCGTGTGATAGTGCGTCGCCCCTTCGGTCAACTCATCCGCCACACCATCAATGGCTGCCCGCGCGACTTTTGCCACACGCTCATACGCCGTTTTCTCGTGGATGACCTCTTTGCGGCCATCACAGGTGTATGTAAATTGGCACTGGTATTTCTTGCCGGTCCCCTGATGGATCACCCCGCACAGGGAATCCGGGAAACGGCTGCTTTTGACCCGGTTCAGGATCACCTCGGCAACCGCGAACTGGCCGCGCACGCTTTCGCCGCGCGCCTCGAAATACAGGGCTTCGGACAGGCATTTCCAGTTTTCACCACCGGAGGCCTTTGGTTGCTGGTCAAGCCAGTCTTTGGAGAAGGACACTTCGACAGGTTCAGCCGCCTTGCGGGGCTGGAACAGCTTGAAATAGTCCCGGAAGCTTTGCGCCGGCAGCTCACTGCGGGCGACAAGTTCTTTCTTTGCAGTATCAATTGCTTCCCTCTCGGCGAAGGACGCACTCGGCAGCACGGTTGCCGCCATTGTAGCAACAGCCATTATGTAACGTAGCATCAGATAACCTCGCACAGGCACATCACGCGCCATACCCTCCCCCGGCGGGCGCGACGAGGCATCTAACGCAATCCTGCGCAAAGGTCCAGTATCCTGAAAAAAGCAAGTGGAAAACTGCCCGTGGCGAAAATAATTTTCGCCTACGAGTGACCGAATAACCCACTAATCCTTGGGGTTCAGCGCGGTGTCAACCCCCAAGTCTGGAGGAAATCGCCAGTTGAGCGGCAGCCAGCCGAGCGACCGGAACCCGGAACGGCGAACACGAAACATAGTCAAACCCCAAATCCCTGCAAATGGCGATTGATTCGGGGTTCCCGCCGTGTTCGCCACAGACCGAAAGGGTCACATTCGGTTTCGCGGCACGCCCTCGTTCCGCCCCGAGTTTCAGCAATTCCCCGACCCCATCCGGATCAAGAACGTGGAACGGATCTTCGCCAAAGACTCCCTGCCGAACATAGGCGGACATGAAACGACCGGCATCGTCGCGGGACAGGCCGTAGGTCATCTGTGTCAGGTCGTTTGTACCAAAACTCATGAAGGCGGTCTGCGGCGCGATTTCTTCCGCGCGCAGACAGGCGCGTGGTGTTTCGACCATGACGCCCAGCCGATATTCGAACTTCTGTCCCCGTTCAGATTCAACGGCGGCGGCGACCGAATCGATGCGGGATTTGACCAGTTCAACCTCGCGCTTGGCAGATACCAGCGGGATCATCACTTCGGGCACCACCGGGGCACCGTTTTTTCTGGCCTCCAGCGTGGCTTCGAAAATCGCGCGCGCCTGCATGTCGTAGATCTCGGGCACGGTGACACCCAGACGAACGCCGCGCAGGCCCAGCATTGGGTTGTATTCGGTCATCGCCTCAACCCGGCGTTCAACGTCGGACACAGGAAGGTCCAGCGCCTCTGCCAGTTCCCGTTGCCCGGTGCGCGTTGTCGGCAGAAATTCATGCAAGGGTGGATCGAACAGGCGGATGCAGACAGGCTGGCCTTCCATGATCCGGAACAGCTGAACAAAATCCTCGCGCTGCATCGGAAGCAGGCGTTCCAGCACCGCCGCCCTGCCCGCCGAGGTTTGCGCAAAGATCATTTCACGCATCACGATCAGACGGCCGGGATCAAAGAACATATGTTCTGTCCGGCACAGACCGATCCCCTGAGCCTGAAAGTTCCGGGCTGTCTGCGCGTCAGCCGGTGTGTCGGCGTTGGCGCGGATGTCGATGTCACGCTCGGCATCGGCCCAGCCCATCAGCGTCTGGAAACAGTCATCCAATGCGGCCTCGAGCATGGCGGGTTGACCAGCCAGCACCTGACCCGAGCTGCCATCAATGGTGACAATATCGCCGGTTTTGAACACCCGCCCATCCGGTGCGGTCAGCATCTTGTCTTTCGTCTGAAACCGCATTTCCGAGGCCCCGACGATACAGGGCAGGCCCAATCCGCGCCCGATCACGGCCGCGTGGCTGGTCATGCCGCCCTTTTCCGTCAGAACTGCAACGGCGGCATGCATCCCGCGCACATCCTCGGGCGAGGTTTCCCGGCGCACCAGAACACACGCCTCGCCACGGGCGGCACTGGCCTGCGCTTCGGCCGAGGTGAACACGATCTTGCCGGTCGAGGCACCGGGGCTGGCACCAATGGCGGTGGTCAGCACATCGCGGCGCGCATCGGGGTGGACCTGACGGTGCAGTAATTCGTTCAGCGCGTGCGGGTCGACACGCATCACCGCCTCTTGCGGCGGTATGATACCGTCTTCGGCAAGACGTACGGCAATGCGCATGGCCGCGCGGGCCGATCGCTGCACCCGGACGCCATCCAGAATATGCACTTTGCCGTTTTGAATGACGAACTCGACCTGCATTTCTTCACGCAGTTTTTCGCGCATCAGGACGGCATGCGTTTTGACGTCGGCAAAGGCTTTGGGCGCAACCTCTTCCAGCGAGGGGCCGCGCGGGTCTTTTTCAAGAAACAGGGCTGCCACATCTTTGCCTAGCGCGTCGCGCCCCTGGCTCTGGCTTAGGTAGCGACCGGTGATCTGTGGCATTCCTGTTGTGGAATCAACCAGTTGAAGCACGCCTGATCCGCATTCACCCTGCCCGACGCCCGGGATCATCTCTTGAATGACAAGCCCAAGACCCGCATCTGCCGGGGCACCCTTGGCCTGCCGCAGCAGCCGGGCGGACGTCCCGTCCCATGCACGTGCCATCGAGCGCAGAACGCCGATCAGCTGTTCACCCCGGTCCTGCGGGAAGGCTTCATCCGTTTCATCTTCGTAGGCGCGCAGGGAATGGCGCAAGCCTTCGCTGCCATCCATGTCGATGTCATCAAACACATCCGCGTCCAGCCGCGCCACGTGGATCGCATAGCTTTGAACGAACCTGAGATACAGCGCAGCAGCGGCCTCTGCCCCCATGGTGTCGGACAGGTCCACATAGCGGGCATCATTCATGCCAATGTTCAGAACCGCACCGGGCCCGCCCCAATCGGGATCTTCAGAACTTGGTCGGACGCACAGCAAGGTCGTGGGGTCGAATTGCTCAAGGATCGCGTCAAGGTTCGGAACGTCGCCTTCCGCAATCTGATGGACCGCATCAAACGACAAGGCGACGGTCCGGGGCACCGGCAGGTCCAGTCGGACCAGCCGTTGCAGACACTTGGCCCGCCCGCCATGGGTATGGGCCGTGACCGGTGCATCGGATGTAATGAGCGTGGTATGCGGATTATTCTGCACTGCAGCACCTTTTGACTTGCCTGCAGCATAAGCGCTTGCGCCCTTCGTGCAAGGGCGTTGTGGGCACGCATCGCTGCGTGCCCGAGGTTTTAACCTTCGATCCGCGACAGATCGGCCACGCTGGAACAAACCTGCCTGATCTGACTGAGCAGGTTCAGCCGGTTGCGGCGGATCACGTCATTGTCAGTGTTGACCTGCACGTCCTCAAAGAACGCATCCACCGGCCCGCGCAGCCCCGCCATGGCCGCCATTGCAGTTGGAAAGTCTTCGGATTTCAGGGCCACGTCGATTTGCGTCTGCGCCCCATCCAAAGCCATGAAAAGCGCCTTCTCGCTGTCGGTCTCGGCGAATTTCACATCCGCACCGTAAGAGTATTCCACGCCGTCCTTTTCCTCGGCCTGGGTCAGGATGTTGTTGGCCCGCTTGAACCCCTGCACAAGGTTTTCCCCATCCTCGGTCGCGATCACGGCATTCAACGCGCGGGCACGTTTGACCAGCAGGTTGAGGTCGTCATTCCCCTCCATCGCGATGCACGCATCGATGATGTCGTGGCGGATGCCCTCGTCACGCAGAAAGACTTTGAGGCGGTCGTGGAAGAAGGACAAAAGGTCATCGGACGTATCGGGTACCGTCCGTTCAAGACGCAGAAAGTCCGTCATTTGTTGCGTCCCGGCCTTGTCGCCCGCAAGCTTCTCCTTCACCGTACGGAACGCCGCTCCGAAAACACCGTGGTCGGCAATCTCATCCAACAGCTCTGCGACATACCCGTCGTGCAAGGCTTCGTTGGAAGCCGCTTCGGCCCGAACGAGTTGCGCGTCGAAGAAACGATCCAGCTTCAGCCGCAGATCATTGTTCAGGATCAACCGGATCACCCCCAATGCCGCGCGACGCAGCGCGAACGGGTCCTTCGACCCGGTGGGCTTTTCGTCGATCGCCCAGAACCCTGCCAGAGTATCAAGTTTGTCCGCAAGCGCCACGGCGACCGACAGGGGTGCCGCAGGCACATTATCCGACGGCCCCAGCGGCGAGTAATGTTCCTGCGCAACAGCAGCCACCGCGGCATCCTCGCCGGCGGCTTCGATGTAATACCGCCCCATGAGCCCCTGAAGTTCGGGGAATTCATAGACCATCTCTGAACTCAGATCGGCCTTGGCCAGACGCGCGGCTTTCTCGGCCTGATCCGGGTCGGCGCCCGTCACCAGAGCCAGTTCGCGGGCCAGCGCGGCGATGCGCTCGATACGTTGGGCCTGAGTGCCCAGTTTGTTGTGGAAGGTCACGTTCTCCAGCGCGCGGGTCCATTGGGCGATGTCCGATTTGGCAACGCGCAGGTCGTTTTCCCAAAAGAACTTGGCATCGGCCAGACGCGCCGACAGCACCTTTTGATTGCCGGCCAGAATGGTCGCGCCGTTATCGGTGGTTTCGCGGTTGGCGACGGTGATGAAACGCTCGATCCGACCGGTCTTGTGGTTTTTTACGGAAAAGAACTTCTGATGCTCTTTCATCGAGGTCTGCAACACCTCGGGCGGCAATTCGAGGAATTCCTCGTCGATTTTCCCCATCAACACCACAGGCCATTCCACCAGCCCGGCAACCTCGGCCAACAGCCCCTTGTCTTCGACGATTTCCAGACCGGCGGCAAAAGCCATGTTCTGCGCATCATTCCAGATGTGTTCGGCACGTTCATCCTGTGACAGCAAAACGAATGCGCGTTTCAGCTTGGCGGCATAGTCCTCGAAAGACGTAACCGAGAACCGGTTGGGGGCCATGAAACGATGACCGGCTGTGGTGTCACCGGAACGGATGCCATCGACCTGCATCGGAACAACCTGCGCCCCTGATTCATCCGACAGGATGCACAGAATCGAATGCAACGGGCGCACCCACCGCAGACTGCCGCTGCCCCAACGCATGGATTTGGGCCATGCGAAGTTGCGAATAGTGGCTTCCAGCACTTCGGCAATGATCTCGGCGGCCGGACGGCCCGGTTTCTCGATGGTGGCGAAGTAAACGGCGCCCTTGGGGGTCTCGCGCTCTTCCAGTTGGTCGCGGGTCAGGCCAGCACCCCGCAGGAATCCTTCAATCGCCTTGTCCGGCGCGCCGACCTTGGGCCCTTTGCGCTCTTCCCGGATTGTCGGGCTTTGCGCCAGCAGACCTTCCACCGCCAATGTCAGACGGCGGGGTGTCGTCAGTGCGGCCGCGTTTGAATAGGTCAAACCGGCCTCGACCAGACCATCGGTAATCCGCTTTTTCAGATCCTCACCTGCACGGGTTTGCATCCGCGCAGGAATTTCTTCGGAAAACAGTTCGATCAGCAGGTCGGGCATAGTCGGTCCTTAGAAGTTCACAATCGTCTGAATGACGATGGCATTGGCGATATCCACAAAGAAGGCGGATACAAGGGGCAACACGATAAAGGCAATAGGCGACGGCCCATATCGCTTGGTTACAGCCGTCATATTTGCAATCGCCGTGGGTGTGGCGCCCAGGGCAAAGCCTCCGAAGCCCGCTGCCAGCACCGCTCCGCGATAATTCGAGCCCATCAGGGGAAACAGTACCCAAATCACGAAGGCAACCGTAAACACCGTTTGCGCCGTCATGATCACGGCAATTGCCACACCCAGTTCCGCGATGGTCCACAACTGCAAGCTCATCAGTGACATTGCCAGAAAGGCCCCAAGCGCAAATTCAGACAGCAATGCCAGCGACGGTGTCCGTGCAACCGGCGGCGCGGACGGAGCGATGGCCGCCCGGACATTCGAAATCACGATGCCCATGATCAGACAGGGCACAAACAGCGGCAGTTTAAGCCCCGCTGCCGAAATCGCCTCGCCCAGCGCATAGCCCAGAATAATCGCAAGGTTTAGATGCAGCAGCACGCGCATGATGGTCATATGGTCAATTTCGGTGGCTGCGGTCGTTTCTTCCGGCAGTCCAACGGTATGTTCTTCGTCAGGTCGGTCCGGCGACAGGCCTCGTGTTTCCACCAGAAGACGGGCGATGGGGCCCCCGACCAGCGCTGCAAGCACCAGTCCGAGCGTCGCCACGGCAACGCCAAGTTCAGTTGCACCGTCCAGACCCGTAGCGCTGGCAACTTCGGGTGCCCATGCAATTGCGGTTCCGTGTCCACCAATCAACGCGGCCGAACCGAACAGAACGCCTGCTTGCGCCGGATAGCCAAACAAGGAAGCCCCTGCCGCGCCGATAACGTTCTGCGCAACAATCGTGACAAGCGTCAAAATCAACAGGATCAACAAAGGCTTACCACCGGCAATCAAGTCAGAAAGCCGCGCGTTCAATCCGATTCCGGCAAAGAACAAAACCAGCAGAGCGTCCCGGGTCTGCAACTCGAATGACAGCTCTACATTGGCACCAAGATACAGAAGCAAGACCACGAGCGAGGCCAAAAGGCCGCCCGTGACCGGTTCAGGAATATTGAACTGCCTCAGAACTGCGACTTTGCTGTTGATCCGGGCACCCAACAAATACACCGCAAACCCCAGAGTTGCAGTAATGAAGTCCGGGATTAAAACGGCGTCAGCCATGGTTTTCCTCAGTTTTCAGGGCGCGTCGGGCACTCCTCACCCACCACCGTACCGTCATAGGCTTTTTCACCGCAGTTGTTCAACGCGTGCCAGACATATCCCTTGCCATCCCTGGTAATCGCCACGATCCGGTCGACGCCGAAATTGATGTTCTTTTCGCTCAAAAACGCCTGCGCCTGCCCCGATTTCAGCGCATCGCCCAACGACACGGCGTCGTAACAGTCAAACCAACCCGGCGCGGTCAAGGGGTCGGGGTTTTCGACAGCAATAAACCCGGCCATCTGATCCGGTTTCAGATCCGTTTCAAAACAGCCACGGTAGCGGATCGGAGAACTGTCTGCATCAATCGCCTGAAAGTCTGAATAGGTGATCGGGACAGGCGCATCGCTTTGGTCCGTCATCAGGACCACGTCCTGGCCGGGTTGCGGTTCGACCTCGTAGTAGAAACCGTAAATCTGCAAATAATACATTCCGGCCCCGGCCACCAAGGCCGACAACAACAGAACAATTGCCAGCAGTTTTCCCGTCATGTTTCAGGCTGCCTCTTTCAAGTTCTTGTAAAATAGGACAGGTTTCGTCCGGGTATAGGCATCAATGAGGTCAACACCATGGAATCCACGCTTGCTGTCGGTTTTTTCGGCGCATTGTTTGCCATCATGAACCCGGTTTCCAACCTGCCGGTGTTTCTGAGCGTCACTCAGGATCTGCCTGCCGCCGACCAGCGCAAGATTGCGGTGAAGACGGTGATCTATTGCCTGATCCTCGGCGGTGCCTTTGCGCTGGTCGGAAGTCAGGCGCTTGGCCTTTTTGGCATCAGCGTCAATCACCTGCGCGTCGCCGGCGGCCTGGTCGTCATGATGATCGGTCTCAACATGCTGAACGGAAACGAAAGCACCTCTCATCACGGAACAAAAGGAGAGAAGGAAGCTTACCCCGAAACCGATACGGTGGCCTTTTACCCGCTGGCCTTTCCCATTCTTGTGGGCCCCGGCACGATAACCACCCTGATCTTGTACGCACATCAGGTTAAAACTGCGGTCGAGGCCTTTGTTTTTGCAGGCGTATTTCTCGTTGTGGTCGGCCTGCTTCTGATCACGTTCTGGAACGCCGCCTGGCTGGCTGAACGCCTGTCCAGCAACGCGCGCGTGATCATGAGCCGCTTCATGGGTATGATCCTTGCCGCCATTGCCGTCAGCATGATCGCAGACGGGCTCAAGGCGCTTTTGCCCGGGCTGGCCTGATTGCCTCATCAGGCCTGAAACCCGGCGGCCTCGGTCTGCACGAACGCATCCGCACATTGTTTGGCCAACGCCCGGACGCGCCCGATATAGGCCTGCCGTTCAGTCACCGAGATCACGCCGCGCGCGTCCAGCAGGTTGAAGATGTGACTGGCCTTGATGCATTGATCATAGGCAGGGTGCGCCATGATGATGCGTTTGCCCGTCTTCGGGTCCACATGCGCCTGGCTCAGAATCGCCGCGCACTCGGTCTCGGCCTCTTCGAAGTGGCGCAGCAGAACTTCGGTGTTGGCCACGTCAAAGTTCCAGCGGGCGTACTCCTCTTCGGTCTGCTTGAAGATATCGCCGTAAGTCAAAGGACTGGGCGACTGGGGGTCATTGAACGGCATGTCCATCACGTGATCGATGCCGAGCACATACATGGCCAGACGCTCCAGCCCATAGGTCAGCTCGCCTGATACCGGCGCGCAGTCATGGCCGCCAACCTGTTGGAAATAGGTGAACTGGCTGACTTCCATTCCGTCACACCAGACTTCCCAACCCAGACCCCACGCGCCGAGCGTCGGGCTTTCCCAGTCATCTTCGACAAAACGGATGTCGTGCAGGTCCATGTCGATGCCAATCGCCTCGAGGCTTCCCAGATACAACTCCTGCAAATCCGGTGGGCTGGGTTTGATCAGCACCTGGTACTGATAGTAGTGCTGCAACCGGTTCGGGTTCTCGCCATAACGCCCATCTGTCGGGCGGCGTGACGGCTGAACGTAAGCCGCAGCCCAGGCTTTCGAGCCAAGCGCGCGCAGGGTGGTCGCGGGATGGAACGTTCCGGCCCCGACTTCCATGTCATAGGGCTGTAGAATCGCACAGCCTTTAGACGCCCAATAGGTCTGAAGCCGCAGGATGATCTCCTGAAATGAACGCGGTGCGCTGGTCGGTTCGGTCATGGCATTCCCTCTGGGCGCCTTTGCGCCCGGTTCCGGTCGGTTTTGCCCTTCCTATGCAAGGGGCAAAGGGGCGTCAACGGGGCTTGGGGCCAAGCCTGTATCTGCAGAGCCACACCGTAAATTCCCCGCATTCGCGGCATGGCGTTTCGCAAATGAATTCGCGTATTCTGCGCCAAAGCACGAACACTGCATAAGACGGGCAGACTATGACACGCGTATTTTCAGCAATCCTATTGTTTCTTCTGGTCGGCCTGCGCGCCGCAACCGCACAACAAGATCCCGGCGTCTGGGTCCAGGTCGAGGCCCGGCCCTCGCTGCGCGAAGCGCAGGAACGGGCACAGGCCTATGCCAGTGCTTTGCCGGATGTGAACGGGTTTCGCCTGAACAGCGGCTGGTACGCGATCGTGATCGGCCCCTACGCGCGGACCGACGCCGAACAGGTGCTGCGCGTCTATCGGGCCGAAGGCCAGATACCGCGCGACAGTTACATCGCGTTTTCCAGCGCGATGGGGCAACAGTTCTGGCCCATCGGGGCAAACGTGCTGAACCGTGGCACCGTCGCGGCACCGATTGAACCTGTGGCACAACCGGAAGAGGCTCCGGCGGTTACCACACCACAGGATTCGGATGAAACCCGTGCGCAGGCGCTTCAGTCCGAACGTCTGTTGACCGCGCGGGAACGCAAGGATCTGCAAACGGCTCTGCGCGCGGCGGGGTTTTACAACTCGACCATCGATGGTGCGTTCGGGCAAGGCACCCGCCGTTCGATGAGCGATTGGCAGCGCTACAACGGGTTTGACGCCACGGGCGTTCTGACGACGTTGCAGCGCAAGGTCCTGATGGATGAATACAACGCGCCGCTGATCTCTGTTGGAATGGAGCGGTATTCCGACGACAAGGCCGGGATCGTGCTCGACATGCCTCTGGGCGCTGTCAGCCTTGATCGCTATAAGGCCCCCTTCGCACATTTCAAAAGCACCTCTGACCTGAACGCCAAGGCGCTGCTGATCAGTCAGGAGGGGGACAAGAACACGCTCCGCGCGTTGTACGAGGTGATGCAATCGCTTGAGATCGTTCCAATGAATGGCCCTCGTGAACTGGGCCGCGACCGGTTTACCCTTGAAGGACGCGGCAACGGCATAGTGTCCTTTACGCAAGCGCAATTGGCCGATGGAAAAATCAAGGGCTTCACCCTTGTCTGGCCCGAAGGAGACGAGGCACGTCGCCTGCGTGTCCTGTCAGCGATGACATCCAGCTTCAGCACGACGGATGCGGTTCTGGATGCCGCCGCCGGTGCATCCGCAGAACAGCGCATCGATCTGGTGTCGGGCCTTCAGGTCCGTAAGCCCCGACTGACGCGCTCTGGCTTTTTCGCGGATGAGAATGGGACAGTACTGACGGTTTCCGAGGCCGCAGACAGCTGCACGCGGATCACGCTGGATGGCGATCACGAGGTTCAACTGGCCCTTACGGACCCTGAACTTGGCGTGGCGGTCCTGCGCCCTGCAAAAACGCTCGCCCCCATGAGCGTCGCCGCGTTCAGTGCGGCCAAGCCGCAGATCAAGTCTGAGGTGGCCGTGTCCGGCTATTCCTATCAGGGCGCATTGGGTGGCCCCACCCTGACCTACGGGCAGGTCGCGGACATTCGTGGGCTGAACGGTGAGACCGGCGTCAAGCGTCTGGCGCTGAACGCCCAACCCGGCGATGCAGGCGGCCCCGTCTTCAATGACAGCGGTAACGTCGTCGGAATGTTGTTGCCCACACCGTCCGAAGGGCGCACCCTGCCCGCTTCGGTCAGCCTTGCGGCCACCGTTGATCGGTTGACCGAAATTCTTGCAGAGGCCGGAGTGTCCGGTCAGTCGAGCGAGGAAACCACACGGATCTCACCCAATGAGCTGAACCGGCGCGCAACCGGCATGACGGTTCTGGTTCACTGCTGGGATTGATCCGACAGCACCTCAAAAAAAAGCGCCGCATGAAAGTGCGGCGCTTTTTCGTTACAGAATGTCAGGTGTCACGTGGATCAAGGTCGGCACAGGCGCATCGAATGCGGCCCTTACTGCACTTTGCATCTCTGCTACATTCGAAGGCGCCGAGGAGCGCGCACCAAAGGCTTCGGCAAGTTTGCAGAAATCGGGATTGTGCGCCATGACCGCGTTGGGCGCGATCTGGCTGCGCACCATACTGTCCTCGATTTCCTTCAGTTTGCCATTGTCCCAAAGAATGATCGGAAGCGACAATCCCAGTTCAACCGCCACGCCCAGTTCCTGCATCGTGTAATGGAACCCGTAATCCCCGGCGATAACCGCCGTGGGTTTGCCGCGTCGGGCAACCGCCCCGCCGATACCGGAGGGCAACCCGTAGCCAAGAGTGCCAAACCCCGTCGGGTGGTGCCAATGATGGGGGAAGGCCATGTCCCACACCTCTTTGGCGACATAGGCAAACTGCGTCATGTCCGAATAGATCATGGTGTCGGCCGGCATGGCCGCGCGCAGGGCATCTGCGATCGGTACGATTCCGGGCCGCTCGGCATCCACCTCAGCACGCCAGCGCGCCCGCGCATCGGCCACTTCCTCGGGTGACCAGCCTGTTGCCGGTTTCATCTCCTGGGTTGCGTGCCACAGGGCGCGGGCAAAGCTCTGGCTGTCGACTTGCAGCTTGATGGCGGCGCGGTGGCGATCAGACAGAACCTCGGGGTCGAGATCAACGCGTATCAAGGTCGCCTTGTGCCCCAAATCCTGCCGCCACAAATCGACCTCGCCCAGCTCGGCCCCGACAGCGATCACCAGATCCGCCGAGGCGATTACCTCGGCACTGCCGGGACGCGGCAACATGGACCCGAAATCCAGCAGATAATTTGCGCCCGGCAGCCCGCGCCCGGCATAGGTGGTAAAACAGGCCGCCCCCAGCTGTGTCAAAATCTGACGCCAATCATTCAACCTGCATCCGCCACCCAGGATGAACAGCGGCCTGCGGGCAAGGTTCAACATGGACACGACCGATGACACGTCAGGCGGCAAGGCTTTGGTGCGCAGCGCGGGCTGGTTGGGGAACGGCGCGGGGTCGGCCTCGGCCTGCAACTGCGCGATGGGCACCTGAATGTGCTTGGGGCGCGGGCGCGAAAGCTCGAATTCTTCAAACGCCCGTTCTATCAGCCCATAGGCAGCTTCGGCGGAGTTGGCCTGTACGGACCAATCCGCAACCGTACCGGCGGCGGCACGTTGATCTTTCATCTGGTGCAACTGACCCCGGACAGCCTGCGTTTCATCCAGGCATGAGGACAGAATCAGCATCGGAACCGAGTCGCTGTAGGCCTGTCCGATCGGGGTCATGATGTTGCACAGGCCGGGACCGGTGATCACATAGGCGACGCCGGGCTGCCCGGTCGCGCGCGCGTAACCGTCAGCCATGAATCCGGCCCCCTGTTCGTGCCGGGCCAGAACATGCGTGATCCCGGCCTCTTCGATACCGCGATACATTTCCTGATTATGGACACCGGGAATGCCGAATATCACATCCACACCGCGATCCTTGAGCATATGCGAGATTTGCGCGCCAAGGGGTCTTTTCATCAGCCTCTCCAGAATTGAACGGTAAAGATCGCATATACGGCCAAAAGTTCGAGCCGCCCGGCCAGCATCCCGAAAGTCAGCAGCCACTTGGCCGTATCGTTGAGACCTGCGAAATTGCCCGCCGGTCCGATCTGATCGCCGAGTCCCGGTCCGACATTGGCCAGCGCCGTCGCGGCCCCGGATACGGACGTGACGAAATCCAGACCTGTCAGCGCCAACGCCCAGGACAACACCCCCATCGACAAAACGAAGAACATGAAAAAGCTCATCACCGATGTCAGAACGTCCCGCCCGACCGGCCTTCCATCATAGAGCGGCATGAACACGCCATGCGGGGACCGGATCCGTTTGATCTGGCTTTTGATCGAGGCGAACAACAACTGATAGCGGAAAATCTTGATCGAACACGCCGTCGACCCCGCACATCCACCGATCAATCCGATCAGGAAAAACAA
This sequence comes from Ruegeria sp. P10, assembly GCF_056534925.1. Taxonomy (NCBI): domain Bacteria; kingdom Pseudomonadati; phylum Pseudomonadota; class Alphaproteobacteria; order Rhodobacterales; family Roseobacteraceae; genus Ruegeria; species Ruegeria sp. P10. The sequence goes on along the minus strand of NZ_JBQERJ010000004.1, from coordinate 213,497 downwards.
CATGATCGGAAAGCTGCCCCACCCCATGTAATCGACACTGGCATATCCTGTCCCCGAGATGATCGAGGTGATGTTGAACAATGACTCGCGGAACGCCTGTTCCCAGTGATGCGGAAAGACCGAGGTCAGAAAGACTGACATGATGACAACCAGAACCAGAATGGTCGCCAGAAATGCCCGGATTTGACTGTCTTTCCATAAGGACGCCGTATGACCATTGGCCAATTGGACATATCGCACAAAGGGCAGAGCCGCCAGAATCATGAAGACGGATGCAGCATATTCGGCCGGGCCTGAAAATGTTCCAAACGAGGCATCATAGTTCGAGAAACCACCCGTGGACACCGTCGTGAAAGCATGCACCAACGCGTCAAAAAAACTCATCCCCAATGCGGCATAGACCAGCACGCATACGAGTGTCAGGAAGACGTAGATCAGGGAAATCTGTCCCGCAATCTCCTGCGCGCGAGGCAGGATTTTCCCCATGGTCTCAAACCCTTCCGATCGGAAGATTTGCATGCCACCAACCCGCAATTCCGGCAGGAACACCATCGCAACAACGATAATGCCGATGCCCCCCAGCCATTGCAGGATACCGCGCCACAACAAAAGCCCCTGCGGCAGCGTGTCCAACCCTGATATCACAGTCGAACCGGTCGTCGTAAGGCCCGACATCGCCTCGAAATAGGCATCGACAAAGCGCAGTTCGGTTTCACCGAACAGAAACGGGATTGCACCAAACACCGGCAGCGCGACCCAAACGCCGGTTGTCAGCAAAAAGGTCTGCCGGATGGTCAGACCCTCGCCCACGCCGTTGGAACAGCTCATCGCAAGAACGGATCCGGTCAGCATCGTGATTATCGCGCTTTCCAGAAATACATTCCATTCGCCGCGACCTTCGATAATGTCCGCGAGCATAGGCAGCAGCATGGTCGCCCCAAGAATGGCGACCAGCAAGCCAATCACATATCCGACCGGGCGAAGATCCATCATGACGCGCAGCGTTGGCGCGCCAACCCGACCGTGTCAAGCAGATGATCCCGGTTTACCCGTCAGTTTTTACATCTGCTTCGGGCATCACGGGTGGTTTGGACGGGGCACGAGTTTTTCGCGCCTGCGGTTTGCGCGGTTCCGTCACCGGGGCTGGTTTTGCCTGCACCTTGGCCGGGGCAGGATCGGCCGGTGTCGGCTTGACCTGCGCTGCCTGGACAGGCGCCGGTTTTGCGGGGGCGGGCTTGGGTGTTACGGGCAACACGGTTTCGGCCGCAGGTGTCGCCGAGGGTTCAACAGGTTTTACCGCTGTTTTGTCACTAACCGCAGGTGTCGGTTTGGCTGCTGCCGGGGGTGCTGCCGTGGGCCGCGGACTGGCTGAAAACTCAACCGGTTTTGCCGCCGGCTTGGTCACCGGTTTGGTCGGTACAGGTTTGCGGGCCAGCTTGTTCTTGGTCGTTGGCGATTTCGCCGGTACGCGTTTCTTGCGCGTCGCAGCGGGTTTGGCCACCGGTTTTGCCGCCGGAGTTTCCACCGCTGGACCCGGTGCTGACGCTGCCAGGTGTAGCGCGTGGACCGACACCATCGGCAGTTCAAGTGCTGAACGAGTCATGATCTGTGCGATCTTGATCTGGTTGACGATCGCATAGCCAGCCATGCGTAAAGCCGCGGCCTGAAGCTCCAGCGGTTGGGTAATCGAATTCATTCCATAGATCTCCTGTGAAAACGATGCAGCCCGAAGAGAGAGGGTAAAGCGCCCTGCCCGCTCGGGGGATCCGGGCGGAGGTTGGGGTCTTGCAGTCCAAGGCGTCTCACGTCTCGGCTTCCTTTGGGATGACACACCATTGAGCACGCCGGTGTGCCGAAGCTGCATTCCCCGTCAGGATACAGGAGTTTCTCACGCAATTGCAGCATTTTTGCTGCATTGCGGCGAATGAGCGCCGATCAGATAATTCTCTGATTAAATTCTAGCCACTTACCCGAGAAGTTCAGCCAACGTGAAACAGGGTCGTGAACAGTTTCGGGTCCAGGCTGGACGCGGCGAAGGTTGGGCCTTCGGTCAGAATCGACACGGCGTCATGGCTGTGCAGGCTTTCCTGATGGCTTGCGACAACGCGAAAATCACCGACGTGATGATCGGCCAGCAATTCCGCGCAGAACAAGCGCGCTGCATCTTCGACAAAAATCGGATTGGCTGCGTTCAACTCGGCAAAAGCCTGTTCGTCTTCGCGTTTGACCATGACCTGAGTTTCGGTCGGCACCGCGCGTCGGCACAACTCGATCAGGTCTTCAAACCAAAGACAATCGGCATCGCAATCCACGACCACGGAAATTCGCGCGACGGAACGTTGCGAATGCGGTGTTGCCAATTGTCCCCGCATGGCACGGGCATGTTCGCTCAGCTCCAGAGAGCACGGGCAGGTCGAGGAATAGACATAGTCCAGATGCATGATCTTCTGGCGCACGCCGCCGGACTCCACCAGTTCCAGAGCGATGTCATAATACTGATATCCTTCCAGACCCGATCTCAGGCTCTTGACCCTGTCGGGGTAAGAAAACCGCATTTGGATACGCGCGTCAAAGCTGTCCAGGTCGGTCATATAGTCGTCAAGCGCCGCCTGCATGACTTCAAAGCTGAAAGTACGCTCGGCATGTTTGTAAAAAGACCGCATGATCCGGGACATGTTGATGCCCTTTTTCTCAGCCTCAAGGCTGACGGTGCCCGTAACAGACGTCTCAAGCGTCAGGTCTTCCCCATCTTTCCGATGGAAACGGATCGGCAGGCGAAAGTTCGAGATGCCAACATGCTGGATCTGCTGCTTGGCACCGCGTATCAAGCTGGACGGGCCGTTTTGCAAGTCGGGCAAAGACGCGCGGTAATTCGCGTCAACCGAGAAACCCTCCGGGTACTCGCGCGAAAGCGAAGGATAGTTCACCTGCGTCAGGCCGGGCACCAGCCGCGCAATAGCCGGATCCAGCTGGGTGATCTCGGATGCCGTCGCAGATTCCGCCCATTGCCGCAGAACCTTCAGGGCCTCGGCGGCTTGTTCTTTATCCGGGGTCTCATCAATGTCGCGCGGGTGAATGTTCATCGGCTGCGGTTCCTCGATTGGTCGTAGGAATATATACGACTACAGGTGATTTACCAGTTTAACCCAATACGCAGGCAATAGCAGTCCGGATTGAAAAAACCGGCGCAAAACCGTCATTCTGCAACGAAATACGCCTTTCGCAGACATAAAGGCCAGGCTTCAACCGCGAATACCACCCGAAAAGACGCCGCGTTCACAGACAACGCGACGGCCCCGACGGGCAAGAGGCTTTTCACTGTGCTGCTGTTTGCTTCTGCGAAGCCTCCAATGCCTGCTGGATGTCAGCCAGCAGGTCTTCGGCGTCTTCCAGGCCTACGGAAAAACGGATCAGGCCCGGCGTAATGCCCAGCTCGTCCTTCTGCGCATCGCTCAGACGCTGGTGCGTTGTGGTCGCCGGGTGCGTCGCGATCGACTTGGCATCGCCCAGGTTGTTCGAGATCACAGGAATGGTCAGCGCATTCAGGAAAGCAAAAGCCGCGTCCTTGCCGCCCTTGATATCCAGGGACAACACAGTCCCGCCTTTTCCACCAAGTTGCGATTGAACCAGAGCATTTTGCGCGTGGGTCTTCAAACCTGGGTAAAGAGTGCGCGCCAGCGCCGGGTGCCCTTCCAGCGCCTCGGCGATCCTTTGTGCACTGTCGGCCTGCGCATTGACGCGCAGCGCCATGGTTTCCAGACCTTTGAGCATGACCCAGGCATTAAACGGGCTGAGCGCGCCGCCGGTGTGCTTCAGATACGGCTCAACGGTTCCGCGGATGAACTCCCTGGTGCCGATGATGACGCCGCCCAGCGCACGGCCCTGTCCGTCAATATGCTTGGTCGCCGAATAAACGACCACATCCGCGCCCTGTTCTATCGCGCGCGAAAAGACGGGCGTCGAAAACACGTTGTCCACCACCACAATCGCCCCGACGGCATGGGCCAACTTGGACACGGATGCGATGTCGATCACTTCAAGAGTCGGGTTCGACATCGATTCGAAGAAGACCGCCTTGGTGTCCGGGCGGATCGCTGCCTGCCATTGCTCCAGATCGGTGCCGTCCACAAAGGTCACCTCGACGCCAAAACGGGTCAGGATGTTCTCGAGGATGTACAGGCAGGACCCGAACAATGCCTTTGCTGAAACAACATGGTCCCCGGCCTTCAGCATAGAGGTCAGCGCACCGTTCACCGCTGCCATGCCCGAAGCCGTCGCAAACGCATCCTCGCCACCTTCAAGGGCCGCGATGCGCTGTTCGAACATCGAGACCGTCGGATTGCCATAGCGGGCATAAATGAACTCATCAGGGCCGCATTCCAGAAACCGGGCTTCGGCCTGTTCGGCGGTTTCGTACACAAAGCCCTGCGTCAGGAAAATCGCCTCGCTCACCTCGTTGTACTGACTGCGGCGGACACCGCCATGGACGGCTTGGGTGCGTTTGTTCCAGTTCTCGCTCATCTCATTCCCTTTCAGCCTCCGGAGGAGGCAAACAAAAAACCCCAGACGCGGCCAAGCGAAAGGGGTCTTTCATCCTGACCTTTTAGCGGTGTTGTTTAGCGTGGCCCGCAATCCGGTAACAAATCGCCACGAAGCATTGGGATGGCAATACGCCTCGGGCGGTTTGCGGTCAAGCCCGGCCTGCGTTTCGGTCACGCTTTCGTAAGCGGTACTTGCCGAACCGGCAGAAACCCGCATGATCCCTTCAACATCAGGAGAACACATGGCCGACCCGATTGATCTGTATTTCTGGCCTACACCGAACGGCTGGAAAGTGTCCATCGCCCTGGAAGAGATGGAGCTGCCCTACACCACGCATCTGGTCAATATCGGAAAGGGCGATCAGTTCGACCCGCAGTTCCTGAAGATCGCCCCGAACAACCGTATGCCCGCAATCGTGGACCGTGACGGGCCGGATGGTGCACCGATCTCGGTTTTTGAAAGCGGGGCAATTCTGATGTATCTGGCCCGCAAGACCGGGCAGTTCTATGGCAGGACCGAGCGTGACCGGATCGCCGTCGAAGAATGGCTGATGTGGCAGATGGGCGGTGTTGGCCCGATGGCCGGTCAGGCGCATCACTTCCTGAAATACGCCCCGCAACTGAACCCGCCACAGGACCTGCCCTATGCCAAAGATCGTTACCGGGCCGAGGTCGGTCGTCTGTACGGGGTGCTCGACAGACGGCTGGCCGAGAACGAATACGTTGCCGGAGACTTCTATTCAATTGCAGACATGTCGATCTGGGGCTGGGCCAGCCTGTGGGAAGGGCAGCAGCAAGTGCTGGAGGACAAACCCCACTTTGCGCGCTGGCTGAAGACCGTCGGCGCCCGCCCCGGTGTTCAGGCCGGGCGCGCTCTGCACGCAGAGCTGCGAGGAGACAATCGTGACAAGCAGGCGCAGGAGGTCTTGTTCAAACGATGACTGCGTTGAAAACCCGTTTGGATTGACGCGGATCATCAACCCTGTCCGCCTTGGCCACGGCAGGTTCGGCTAGCGAAACTTGAATTCGGGTTCTGCCGGGAAAGGCATCGGGGTGTTCCTCCAAGCTCCACTGCGCAGCGCGGCAGGATTTCTGTGGTCAACGCGCATCCGGGGCGTCAGGACAAAAGCCGCTTGCTTCTTCCCATCCGTTTCCCTCACCAAGCGTGTCATCTCTTTGCGCTTTAGACGCTGCAATTCCGAGAGGTATTTTTGGGTGTTCCCAAGGTGTCTGCGCTCGAAAGAGTGGGCACTCAATGCTTCCTCGATCATTCTGGCGGTATGCACGTATCCTTTTGAACGCGTATGCTCCAACAGTTCGCCAAGGCGACCGGCAATCTGGCTTTCATCCAGCTGGACGGTTTTTTCGAACGATCCATTTCGTGTTACTTCGGGCATCTGAACTGACTCTGAGAAGATGTTGAGTAGCGTGCCGTCGCGCCTGCGTTCAGACACAGGCCGACGCATAGAGATGACCGCAGTACTAACACGACATCAAAGAGTCGACCGACCAATGCCGAATTGGCGGAAAAGCGCCTCTGACCCAGCGTGATATGCGGAAACTTACCGACATTCATCGGCGCACAGGTCTTGCTGGGCGCAAGGCGGCAAGGCAGCCGCCCGCTATTGTCCGTCACGGCAGGCCGCCCCTGCGCCCTGCACCAGCATATCCAGCATCCCCGAAATATCCTCGATTTCTTCCGCAATCACATGGGTCACTGAATGCGCCCGCTGCATCCGGCCCGTCACCTTCAGCAACCGCCCCGAAATCACCGCACGGCGGAACCGTTCGTAAATTTTGCGCCAGACCACCACATTCACGATCCCGGTCTCATCTTCAAGCGTCAGAAAGATCACGCCCTTGGCCGTCCCCGGCCTCTGCCGCAGGATCACAAGCCCGGCCACAGCCACGCGCGCGCCCTCGGGCGGGGAATCCAGTTGGCTGGAAGGCAGACAGGACGGCGGGCGCGGCCAATCCCGGTTTGAAACCACAGGGCGAATGGGTGTAACAAGCATGAGAACAAAAATAGAACAAACGACAAGAAAGTCCAGACACGGCGCGCTGAGTCGCAAATGAGGCTGGAAAGACCTAAATGCCTTCACTAAGGAAGAAATCGAACATCGCAAAAGGAAGACGCACGCAATGGCAAAGATCACCTATGTCGAGCACGGCGGTACCGAACACACAGTCGAGGTCGCCAACGGACTGACCGTCATGGAAGGGGCCCGTGACAACAACATTCCCGGCATCGAGGCCGATTGCGGCGGCGCCTGCGCCTGCTCGACCTGCCATGTTTACGTCCACCCCGACTGGGTCGAGAAAATCCCGGCCAAGGATGACATGGAAGAAGACATGCTGGACTTTGCCTATGAGCCCGACCCGGCCCGCTCACGCCTGACCTGCCAGATCAAGGTCACCGACGCGCTAGACGGTCTGGTCGTTCAGATGCCCGAAAAACAGATCTGATGCACAACAATGTGCCGCGCCTGCCCCGCCGCTTTTGTCAACGCCGGGCACGCGGCGCTTTGCTATCTTTCGGACTTTGGCTCTCGCTGCAACCGGCTGGCGCGGCGGAAACCATCAACGACGCCCGCTTCACAGAGCCAACCACCCGTTACGCCCATGGCGTCCTGGGTGATACGATCGAATATGGCGCGGTGGAATTCACGACCGACACTACGGTCGTAACTGTTCGACTGCCGCAGGATCGCGTGTTCGAAGACCTCGCTCCGCGTTTGGCAGACGTCAACCTGGACGGCGCGCGCGAAGCAATTGTCGTTGAATCCCACGACAAATCAGGGGCTCAACTTGCGATCTACGACGCCGCCGGAGACAAGATCGCGGCCACGCCTCATATCGGTACCCGCTTCCGCTGGCTCGCCCCGATCGGGGCAGCCGACCTGGACGGCGACGGACATGTCGAGATCGCCTATATTGATCGTCCGCACCTTGCCAAAACGCTGCGCATCTGGCGCTACAAAGACAACGCCCTGGGCGAAGTCGCGGCTCTGCCCGGATTGACCAACCACAGGATCGGTGAAGATTTCATTTCCGGTGGTCTGCGCACCTGCGGCGACCGCCCGGAACTGATCGTGGCCAGCGCCGACTGGACGCGGATCGTCAGCGTCTTCTACGACAACGGCTGGATCACATCCGACCGGGGCCCGTTCCACGGCCGCAAAAGCCTTGCCCAAGCCCTGAACTGCTGATCCGCCTCTTCATCTAGCCAAAAATATCCCGGGGCGTGAGCGGTTGAAAGGAATTCGTCCAATGGACGATTTCGACCGCGAACGCGCACAGCGCCGGGAAGCCGCAAAGCCGAGGGGTCAACCGCCCTGCCCCGTCAACCTTCCAGGGCACGCCATCCGATATCGCGCCGGTAAAACCCGTCAGGCCAATCCACAGCTTCAACCATTTCATAGGCCCGGTCGCGCGCCTCTTTCAGCGTGCTCCCACGGGCGGTCACGTTCAGCACACGCCCGCCCGATGCAACCACCTGCCCATCGACACTCTTTGTACCAGCGTGGAACACCATGTTCTGGCTGTCTTCCGGCAGGCCTTCAAGCCCTTTGATCGCAGTGCCTTTCTTGTAAGCACCCGGATAACCATTGGCCGCCATTACAACCGTGATCGCATGGTCATCCGCCCAATTCACCCGCATTTCACCCAACCTGCCCTCGGCCGCGGCGTGCATCAGGTCCATCGCCTGCGCGCCCAACCGCATCATCAACACCTGACATTCCGGATCACCGAAGCGGACGTTGTATTCAACCAGCCTTGGCTGCCCGTCCTTGATCATCAAACCTGCATAAAGAACGCCCTGAAACGGCGTTCCCCGGCGCTTCATCTCGGCGATGGTAGGGCGCACGATCTCTTCCATCGCGCGCGCCTCCACCTCTTCGCTCAACACCGGCGCCGGAGAATACGCGCCCATCCCGCCCGTGTTCAGCCCGGTATCGCCCTCGCCAACCCGTTTGTGATCCTGGGCCGTGCCGACTGAGAGAATGTCCTCACCATCACACAGAACGAACAGCGAGGCTTCTTCCCCATCCATGAATTCTTCAATGACGACTTCTGCACCGGCACCGCCAAAAGCACCGCCAAACATGTCGTTAATGGCGTCCAGTGCGGTCGTTTCGTCCATCGCAACGATAACGCCCTTGCCTGCGGCCAGACCATCAGCCTTGACCACAATCGGTGCGCCCTGTTTGCGGATATAGGCTTTGGCGGGTTCGGCTTCGGTAAACCGGGCATAAGCTGCGGTGGGGGCGTTGGCCGCGTCGCAGATTTCCTTGGTGAAGCTTTTCGACGCTTCCAGCTTCGCCGCCTCGGCTGAGGGCCCAAAAACCAATACTCCGGCTTCGCGCAACCGATCAGCCACACCGGCCGCCAAAGGCGCCTCGGGCCCAACGATCACGAAATCAATCGCGTTTTCTTCGGCAAAGCCGACAACAGCCCCGCCGTTTTCAACATCCAGAGCGGCACAGTCAGCGATCTGCGCGATCCCCGCATTGCCCGGCGCCACGATCAGACGGTCACATTTGGGGTTTTGCAGCACTGCCCATGCCAGGCTGTGTTCGCGCCCTCCGCTGCCGAGAATGAGGATATTCATGAAAGCTCTCCGATCTGCTTGGCCTTGCCTGCGCGGCGTTCTAAGCTGGGCGCGCATTTGAAACAAGGCGCTGAAATGTCCGACCTGCTTGATGACCCGATTCCGGGCCAAAACACCCCTGAATACACAGTGTCCGAAATTTCGGGTGAGGTGAAACGGACGCTGGAAGGCTCATTCGGCCGAATCCGAGTACGCGGTGAGGTTGGGCGCGTGTTCAAAGCCCGATCCGGGCATCTGTATTACGACATCAAGGACGACCGGAACGTTTTGGCCTGCACGACATGGAAAGGTCAGGTTTCCAGCCTCTCGGTCGTGCCAGAGGAAGGGCTGGAGGTTGTCGTCACCGGTCGCCTTACGGCTTTCGGGGCGCAATCCAAATACAACCTGAACGTCGATGAGGTTTCCGTCGCGGGTCAGGGCGCTCTTATGGCGCTGCTGGAGAAGCGCAAGAAACAACTGGAATCCGAAGGTCTGTTCGCGCCGGAACGCAAGAAACCCCTGCCGTACCTGCCGCAGATCATTGGCGTTGTGACATCCCCTTCCGGTGCCGTGATCCGCGACATTCTGCATCGGCTCAGGGACAGGTTTCCGCGCAAGGTGCTGATCTGGCCTGTGGCGGTTCAAGGGGCCAACTGCGCGCCCGAGGTAGCCCGCGCCATCGAAGGCTTCAACCAACTGACACCCGGCGGCGCGTTGCCCCGGCCCGACCTGATCATCGTCGCCCGTGGCGGCGGATCGATCGAAGACCTCTGGGGTTTCAATGAAGAGATCGTCGTCCGCGCCGCAGCCGCGTCGGACATACCGCTGATTTCGGCCGTTGGGCATGAAACCGACACCACCCTGATTGATTTTGTCTCGGACCGCCGCGCGCCTACACCCACGGCTGCGGCAGAGCTGGCCGTGCCGGTCCGCATCGAACTGCTCGCCTGGACCGAAGAACAAGCTGCGCGCCTGTCGCGCGCGGCAACGGACGCGGTGCAGCGCCGTTCGCAAAGGCTGCGCGATTTGTCCCGCGCCCTGCCGCGCCCGGACAGTCTGTTGAACTCCCCCAGACAACGCCTTGATTTGATTGCAGATCGTCTCACACCCGCCTTGATACGCGGGGTGCAGAACCGTCGCCTGCAAGTGGTGGAATTGTCTGCTCATCTGCGCCCCTCGACCCTGCAAAGCTTGATATCGACGCGACAGGAATCGCTGCGCAACCTGTCATCGCGCCTGTCCTTGCGACCGATCCAAAGGGAAATCGATCAACAGCGGCAAAACCTAGATCGTTTGCGCGATCGAATGCACACGGCCCAAACCACGCGACTGGGCCGCCTCAAGCAGCAACTCGAAGCGACGGACCGCCTGCGCGAGACGCTGAGCTACAAAGCCACTTTGGACCGCGGATACGCGGTCGTCCGAGCCGAAGGGAATGTGATCACCACCAAGGCTCAGGCCACCAAACAAACGGCGCTCGAGATCGAATTCGCCGATGGCGTTCTCAGCACCGGCCCGGGCGCGAAATCACCCTCGAAGAAACCCAGGCCGGACACCCCGGATCAGGGATCACTGTTCTGAGCCATGCTGACCATCTGGGGCCGAAGAACATCATCAAATGTACAGGCCCTGATGTGGTGTGTGGGTGAGCTGGCGCTGGAGTTCCAGCGCCACGATGCCGGGCACAGGTTCGGTTTGCTGGACACCGATGAGTTTCGCAAGCTGAACCCGAACGGCACCATCCCCGTGATACAGGACGGCCCAAATCCCTCGCTGTGGGAGACGGGGCCGATCCTGCGCTACCTTGCCTCCATGTATGGAGCGGATGATTTCTGGCCACGCGATCCGACCCGGCAAGCCGAAGTGGACAAATGGGCAGAATGGGCCAAGATCAATGTCGCGATGGCCTTCACGGTACCTGTGTTCTGGCGGGTCGTGCGGACCCCGCAGACAGAGCGCGATCACCAAGCGATCGAAACGGCCGTCACAGCACTCGAGAACACGCTGGCGATCGCCGATGCGCAACTTTCTGAAAACGCTTTCCTGTGCGGTTCCTGCCTGACTTTGGCCGATATCCAGTTGGGGCACATACTCTATCGCTACTATGACATCGATATTTCGCGCGCATCACTGCCCAACTTGCGCCGCTATTACGAAGGCTTGACAGACAGGACAGCTTACCAAACCCATGTCATGATCAATTATGATGAGCTGCGCGCAAACTGATCAAACGCCAACGTCCGGTCCATAACAAACCATTTCTTCCCCAAGATCCTCGGCCTCATACAGTTCAGTCGCTTGCGGATTACCTTCGAACTGCGCAATCAAACCGCCACCGGATTCAGTGAAAACCCAGCATTGCGGATCCAGCCTGTCTTCGTAGACAAAGCAGATCTGCTCGCCCTGCTGATACCAGATACCTTCCTTGCAATTCCCGTCGAGAAAAGACCAGATCACACGACGGTTCGGAAGATACCGCTCCACCCCGTAAACCTGACCTTCGAACCCGTAGAACAGAGTTTTGCCCTGCGTATACTTGTCGAACTCCGAGCCAGACAAAGGCGTTTGTGCCGCCACGGAATGTGCGGCCAAAGTCGCGAGAATCATCAGGAACCTGAACATGTTTCCATTTTGTCAGAAGCGCTTCGGTCATGCCATTCGCCTGTTGAACCGGTGCCTTCACAAGGCGCTTAACTCAACGTAAGCGGTTGATTTCACGCCACGCCCCAGATCAGATCATTCTGAACCGGCGAGGAGATGACATGACAACCCTACTGTTCTGGATCGCCTGTGGCTGCGCCCTTGGTTACCTGCCACTGACCTCCTGGCCCGTCGGTTCTTTGCGCACTGTACTGAAAACCGCATCAGTCGCCCTACTGGCGGTCATCGCCATCATGAACGGTGAGCCTTGGCTGTTGGTTCTTGCGCTCGCTCTATGTGCGACAGGCGACGCGCTGCTGTCGCGCGAAACAGATGCCACCTTCATGATGGGCATCGCCGCATTTGCCGCCGGGCATCTGACTTATATCGCTCTGTTCCTGACTCTGCCGATCAGTTCTGCCGGGCTGATCCTCAGCGCGCCTGCGATTGTATGGTCCTTGATCATTCTGGGCATCATCATGGCCACTTTGCTCGCGCCCCGCGCCGGAGACCTGAAGGGGCCCGTTCTGGCATATATCCCCATCATTCTTGGCATGGGGGTCACGGTGCTGGCACTGCCGGATGCCGGTCCTCTTCGGTGGGCCTTTCCCGCCGCCATGGCCTTCATCGCGTCAGATCTGATCCTCGCAACCGAGAAATTCCTGCTGCCGCCACACCATCCGGCCCTCAAGGTGACGCCCTATCTTGTATGGCCCCTTTACTGGGGTGCTCAGCTTGGCTTTGTCCTTGCATTTGCGTGACCCTTTGCAACTGCCGCAAATCCGCATTAGGTGAAAGGAACACCTGTGGAGACCAAGTATGGCGTTTTTCTCAAAGCTAAAGGACAAGCTGTTCAAATCTTCATCTCGTCTTGAAGAAGGGCTGGAAGCCATCGTCGAGGATGGCGGCGAGGAGACGGCGGCTCCGGACCCTGTGATCCCCCAGCCGCAGCCAGATCCGCAACCGGTTCCAGAAGTGCCAGAGCCTGCCCCGGCCCCGCAACCGGCTGAACCTCCGGCACCGATCCCGGCTGACCCCACGCCTGTCGCTCCACCGCCGGAAATACCGGAAGCCAAGGGCATCCTGAACCGCCTGTTCAATCGAGGCGCCGTCACGGAAATGCGCCGCACCCTGGACGATGACATGCTGGAGCAGCTCGAAGAACTGCTGATCGCCTCGGACATGGGCGTCGACACAGCCTTGCGTGTCACATCGAACATGGCCGAGGGCCGCTTTGGCCGCAAACTGTCGACCACAGAGATCAAGCAACTTCTGGCACAAGAAATCGCCCGCGTTATGGAGCCTGTGGCCAAGCCTCTGCCGGTCTATCCCAAACGACCACAAGTGGTACTGGTCGTCGGCGTCAACGGCTCGGGCAAGACCACGACAATTGGAAAACTGGCCAGCCAGTTCAAAGAGGCCGGCAAAAAGGTCGTCATCGCCGCCGGCGATACCTTCCGCGCTGCGGCCGTGGAACAGTTGCAGGTCTGGGGTGATCGCGCCGGAGTTCCGGTTCTGACCGCCCCCGAAGGCTCGGACCCCGCCAGCCTCGCCTTTGACGCGCTGACCCGTGCACAGGCAGAGGGCGCTGATCTGCTGATGATAGATACGGCGGGCCGCCTGCAAAACCGCACCGACCTGATGGAGGAACTCGCCAAAATCGTCCGCGTCATCCGCAAGGTTGATGACACTGCTCCGCACAACACTTTGCTCGTACTCGACGCCACCACCGGTCAGAACGCGCTGAGCCAGGTGGAAACGTTCCGCAAACTGGCGGACGTTTCCGGTCTGGTCATGACCAAGCTGGATGGCACGGCCAAGGGCGGTGTTCTTGTTGCCTTGGCGGACAAATTCGGGTTGCCCATCCACGCGATCGGCGTCGGCGAACAGATCGACGACCTTGCCCCTTTCGACCCCGAAGAATTCGCTGCCGCCCTCACCGGTCTCGACAAAGGCTGATCTTAGGCTTCATCTGGCCCCAAATATCCTCGGGGGGTGTGGGGGGGCAGACAGCCCCCCACCTTCTCCGCTCCGCAAAAGGTCCGCGTATTTGAGCGACTGGCTGATCTCTCTCGAAGGCACCGAAGCCGGACACCAGCTGGCATTGGCGCTGGCTTTGATGGCGGCGTTCCTGCACGCGGTCTTCGGTGCACTGCAAAAAGGCAGACACGACCCGTGGCTGTCCCGCGGCGCCATCGACGCCTGCTATTGCCTCATGGCCGCCCCCTTCGCCTTTTTCGTGGTGCCCTGGCCCGAACCTCATATGTGGCCGATCTTCGCGCTCGTCTGGCTGATCCACATCGCCTACAAAACCCTGCAAGCCATGGCATATACCAAAGGCTCTTACACCGTCGTCTATCCGGTGGTGCGCGGTACGGGTCCGCTATTCACCGTCATCGGTGCCTATCTTCTGTTCGGCGAAACATTCTCGGCCGTTCAATGGCTGGGCGTGGCCACCTTGCTGGCCGGGATATTTGGGTTGGCCGCCTACAACTTCAGGTTCCTGGAAACCAACAGGGATACGCTGGGTATCGCGCTGACACTGGCGATCATCACTGGCCTGTTTGTGGCCCTGTACACCACCTATGACGCCTATGGCATTCGCGCCACCGCCGATCCGTTCACCTTTCTGGCCTGGTTCTTCATGATCGACGGCGCGGCCATGCCGATCTACGCATATCTCAGGTGGCGCGTGATGGCACACAGACCTGCACCTGGCCCGCTGATGCTGCGCGGCCTCGCTGGCGGTATCATCGCTCCTTTGTCCTTCGGGGCAATCATGCTGGCCACCCGGCTGGATAAGGTCGGTGAAGCAGCCGTTCTGCGCGAAACCTCAACAGTCTTCGCTGCGCTGATCGGCTGGCTTGCGCTAAAGGAAACGGTTGGCCCAAGACGCATTGCCCTGATGGCATTGATTGCACTTGGCGCCGTAATAGTTGAAATGGGCGGGTAAGCAGCAGGAAGTACAGATGACAGGCAAAAAAGACATCAACCCGTTTCTGAAACAGATTCTGGAACTTGGCCCCCCGCTGGCCTTCTTCTTCATCTACCTGCGCCTGCGCGACGACAGTTTTCTGATCGACGGGATCGAGTATTCCGGCTTCATTGTCGCCACGATTATCTTTGTCCCCCTGATGCTGGGGGCAATGGGTATCCTGTGGTATCTGACCGGCAAACTCAGCCGGATGCAGATCTTCACGGCCTTCATGGTGATTTTCTTCGGCGGTCTCACGGCCTGGTTCAATGACGAGCGGTTCTTCAAGATGAAAACCACACTTGTCTATGGTCTGTTTGCCTTGATCCTCGGCATTGGCCTGATGCAGAAAAAATCCTATCTCGCCTATGTGCTGGATGAGATGCTGCCGATGAAGCACGAAGGCTGGATGATCCTGACACGCCGCCTGTGCGCCTGTTTCGCCGTTCTGGCCGCCGCAAACGAATTCGTCTGGCGCACCATGTCGACGGATCTGTGGGTCAAGATCGAGACCTTCGGCTTTCCCATCGCTCTGATGGCCTTCCTGATGCTTCAGTTCAGCATTCTGCAACGCTATATGGACGATCCCGAGCAGAAATAACGGCCCCTGCACCCGCCAGACCTGCCAAAACAAACAAAATTCTTGGCTTGAGCGCCGAGCTATGGGAAGTTGTGCCACCACCCACACTCACAGCTTGCCCAAGATCGGTGCACACATGACGGCCTTTCCCAACAGCGGCTTCCTTTCCGAAGCCTCCGACGGGCTCAGAGAAATGCTTTCGGCGCAAGCGACCGACATATCTCTGTCCCAAGGTGAAATACTTTTTGAACAAGGTGACGAGGGCGACTCTCTCTATGCCATTCTGGAAGGCACGTTAGAGGTTTCCTTTCTGGCCATGAGCGGCCGCAAACTGACGCTTACCCTGATGCGCCCCGGCGAAGTCTTTGGTGAGATCGCGTTGTTCGACAATGGTCCGCGTACGGCCACCATTGCGGCGGCAGAACAGTCGCGTGTACTGCGTGTGCGCCGCAACGACGTTATGAACCAGATCAGACAACAGCCTGACCTTGCCGTGGATATGATCCGTCTGGCCGGATTGCGGATGCGATGGATGGGGCTGCAACTGAACGAGCAGGTCTTTCTGCCCATGCCTATTCGGCTGGCCCGCAAGCTGCTGCACCTGTCCAGTTTACAGGACGACCCGGCCGCGCGCATCACCCTGTCGCAGAGCGAACTGGCCGAATTTGTCGGTGCCACACGCGAGGCAGTATCCAAAACCATCTCGATCTGGAAACGCGACAACATGGTCGAAGCCTCTCGTGGCGGTTTGCTGATCCATGATTTTGAAGCCCTGCGAGAACTGGCTGATTCAGATATTATTTGATCCGGTGTGATCTTGTTCACAGACCATCGATTACGCTTTGACCTAACGTGAGATTGTTACCGTAGGAGGTCAGAGAATCATCCCCGATATCTGTCCACTGACCTCTCCCTGTATCTGAGCCATACGCATTCACTGCGTGTGGCTCATTTTTTGCGTGGCGGTGATACCCGGTCTGGCCCGCAATAAAAAAGGCCGGGAGGTTGTCCCGGCCTGTTCAATCAGTTCTCAAGGCTCAGCGCCACAAAACGCGGATCGCCGCCCCTGCGCACCAACAGCAGCAGAGATTTGCGACCAGCTTCGCGCGATTCTTCCATACGGGCTTCGAGATCTCCGATGGTTTCCACCTTTTGCTGGCCTGCTTCGGTGATCAGATCACCTGCCCGCATTCCCTTGGCATACGCCTCAGATGCTTCATCGACATCTGTAATCACAAGGCCGTCTGCATCACCATCCAGCCCCAAATCTGCACGCAGCGTATCGGTCAGGGGGGAAATCGTCAGGCCCAGAATATCCGCATTCTCCTCAATCGGAGCTTCCTGCGGTTCCTCCTCGCCATTGTCAGCGCGTTCCGCATCTTCCCGACGCCCTAGTGTCACAAGTACGGTCTGGGTTCCGCCGTCGCGGTGCACGACCACTCTGACCGACTTGCCAACTTCTGCTTCACCAACCTGACGCACCAGACCTCGGGTGTCTTCCACCTCGACGCCATCAAAGCTGAGGATCACGTCACCCGCCTTCAACCCAGCTTCCTTGGCGGGGCCGTCCGGTACATCGCTGATCAGCGCGCCGCCAGGTTTTTCCAGACCCATGGCCTCGGCCATGTCCTCGGTTACGTCCTGAATGCGGACGCCCAACCAACCCCGACGGGTCTCGCCATATTTCCGCAGTTGATCCACGACCTTCACGACAACATTCGACGCCATCGAGAATCCGATGCCGATCGAACCGCCGTTAGGCGACAGGATTGCGGTGTTCACACCGATCACTTCGCCTTCCATGTTGAACAGCGGCCCGCCCGAGTTGCCCCGGTTGATCGCCGCGTCCGTTTGAATGTAATCGTCATAGGTTCCGCTCAGCGCTCGGTCGCGGGCAGAAACGATCCCTGCCGATACCGAAAAGCCTTGCCCAAGCGGGTTGCCCATGGCGATAACCCAGTCACCCACGCGCGCGGTGTCGCTGTTGCCGAACTTCACGTATTTCAGCGGGCCCGAAGCCTCGACCTTGAGCAACGCGATATCTGTTTTCTCGTCCGTTCCAATAACCTTGGCCACCAGTTCTTTCTTGGGCTGGCCATCGCCGGGGAAGAATTCCACAAGGATTTCATCAGCTTCGGCAATTACATGGTTGTTCGTGACGATAAAACCGTCCTCCGAGATCACGAACCCCGACCCCAGCGCATTGCTGCGACGCGGCGCGTTGTCGTTATCTCCGCCGTTTCGGTCCTGGAACTCGCGAAAGAAATCTTCGAAAGGAGAACCTTCGGGCACGATGCCCTGCGGGCCAGTCCGGCCCTCGATCAGGGTGCTGGTGGTGATGTTCACAACCGCCGGGCTGACTTTCTCGGCCAGTGGTGCCAGGCTTTCGCCCCTGGCCTGTGCCATCGCCGATTGCGCCAGCAAAAGCAATGAACCGGCAAAGGCCAGCCACATAAGCCGCATCCAAACACTCACTTCGTCCCACCGGACGGATACACTGCGCGCTTTCGCCTGCACTAGAGCTCTCCTTGTCGACATTCACGCCAGAACCGCTTGTTCACGGCCTTTCTTACAAACCAATGTAGTCAGTTTGACCCCACGAGCAACTCGGGATCGCAACGAAATCACCGGCAAGTGAAACCGCAGCGTCAAAATCCCAGGTGTTGCGCGCCCCAAAGCAGGATCAGCCCGCTGATCACACACAGCAATCCGACCAGGCGCCGGGCTTGCTCTGGCATGTCCCGCAAGGCTTCCAGCATCCGCTCGATAAGCGAAGGGGCCAGCGCATAGGCCAGCCCCTCGACAATCAGTACCAGCCCGAAAGCCAGAAGGATCATACCCATTATTCAGACGCCGCAGCCGCCGGTGCCCGCCGTCCGGTTGGTGAAGCGAGGTAGTTGAAAAACTCGGAATCCGGGCTCAGGATCATTGAGCTATTACCACCTTGCAGCGCATTTTCATACGCGGTCAGCGAACGGTAGAATTCGAAGAACTCCGGGTCTGCACCATACGCTTCTGCAAAGATGGCGTTGCGTTCGGCGTCAGCTTCACCGCGAATGATCTCGGCCTCGCGGTTGGCGTCCGACACCAGTTCCACCACGGTCCGGTCGGCCTGCGCCCGCACGCGCTGCGCGGCTTCGTTACCACGTGCGCGTTCATCGGTGGCTTCACGCTCACGCTCGGCTTTCATCCGGTCAAACGTGGCCTCAAGGTTGGCCTGAGGCAGGTCGGTCGCCTTCAAACGCACGTCGATCACATTCACGCCCAACGCGCGCGCTTCGGCAATCGCGCTGTTGCGGATGCGCAGCATCAGCGCGGCACGGTCTGAACTGAGGATGTCACGCGAGGACACCGAACCCAGTACTTCGCGGGTTTCAGCGCGCAGGATACGATCCAGACGGTCTTCGGCGACCGGAATACCACCCACACCAACGGCCTGGCGGAACTGTTCCAGATCGGAAATCCGATAGCGGGCGAAGGCATCAACCACCAGTCGGCGATCATCCAGAGGCGTAACCTCCAACGGCTGAACGTCGATGGACAGGATCCGGTCGTCATAGCGGACAACTTCCTGTATCAGTGGGATCTTGAACGCCAGACCCGGCTCTTCCTTGACCGCAACAACGCGGCCAAATTGCAGAACCAACGCGCGCTCACGTTCATCCACGATAAAGATCGAGGACAGTACACCAACAATCGCGATGAAAACGATCGGCAGAATAAAGGTCGCTTTACGCATCAGTTGCTCTCCTGTCCGGAATTGCGGCGCAGTTCGTTCAGCGGCAGGTAAGGCACGACGCCCTGCCCCGATCCGGTCGAGTTTTCGTCCAGAATGATCTTGTCCACGTCACCTAGAACCTGCTCCATCCGCTCCAGGTACAGACGTTTGCGGGTCACATCAGGCGCTTTGGAATATTCTTCCAGAACCGCGCTGAAACGGCTCGCCTCACCCATGGCGCTGTTAATCTGCTGTGCGCGGTAGGCTTCGGCTTCTTCCAGTACCTGGGCAGCTTCACCGCGCGCCTCAGCCAAAACCCGGTTGGCGTAGGCGTCGGCGACGTTTTGCAGCCGGTCACGCTCCTGCGCGGCGGCCTGAACATCGCGGAAGGCGGCGATCACGTCCTGCGGCGGGTCGGCTTTGTCAAAGTTCACGCGGATGATGTTTACACCCGAATCGTAGCTGTCCATCGTCGTCTGGATCAGTTCCTGAAGGCGTTCGGCAATGATACCGCGATCCCGGTTCAGGATTGGTGCCAGCTCGCTCTGCGCGATAATCTCGCGCATCGCCGATTCCGACACGGCGCGGATCGTCTGACGCGGATCACGCAGATTGAACAGGAACTTGGCCGGGTCGTTGATGTTCCAGACGACCTGATAGTCGATATCGACCACGTTTTCGTCGCCGGTCAGCATGAGGCCATCGTCGCTGCCCCGGGCGCCGCCCATATCTTCGGTCTGTTCGCGGGTGACCGGAATCACCTCGGCAGTGACAAACGGCCATGGCGCAAAGTTCAGACCCGGATTACCCACGGCCGAAAACTCACCCAGAAACAGCTCAACTGACTGTTCTTCCGGTTTTACAGTATAAAAGCTGGCCAGCCCCCACAAAACGGCAGCTGCCACCAGACCAATCGCAACCGTACCTTTGGTAAAGGCCGGGCCTCCACCGCCCTGACCACCGCTGCCACTACGGCCACCGCCGCCGCGACCGCCCATCAGGACGCGCAGCTGCTCCTGGCCTTTTTTCATCAGCTCATCAATCTCGGGGATCTGCGGGCCTTCGCCTTCGGGGGGCTTGCGCCCGTCACCGTTGTTGCCCCGATTTCCTCCACCTCCGGATGAGCCTCCGCCCCCCCAGGGGCCACCGCTGTTGCCCGCCATTTGTATCAATTCCTTCGTTTAGGCCCGTGTGATCACGGGCACACTTGTAACTTGTGTGCGCGCGCTTGCAAATCAAGCGGAGCGTACAGGTTGCCGCATTGTCACCAGTTCTTCCGCCATAACGGGATGTACTGCAACCGTGCGATCGAATTCTTCCTTTGTCGCGCCCATCTTTACGGCAATTCCGGCCAGCTGGATCATCTCTCCTGCTCCGGGGGCGACAATATGGCAACCCAGTACCTTGCGCGTGGCCTGAGACACGATCAGTTTCATCAGAACCCGTTGCGTGCCACCGGCAAACGCCTTCTGCATCGGTTTGAACGAAGTGGCATACACCTCGATCGGTTCCTGGGCCGAGGCTTCTTCCTCGCTCAGGCCGACTGTGCCGAATTCCGGTTGGGTGAAAATGGCGGTTGGGATCAGCGCGTGATCCACAGGGGTTGGGTTGCCTTTGAAGACGGTTTCCACAAAAGCCATACCCTCGCGGATGGCCACGGGTGTCAGGTTGACCCGGTCGGTCACATCGCCAATGGCATAGATCGACGGAACGGCGGTCTGGCTGTATTCATCCACGACGATCTCGCCCTTGCGCCCACGTTCAACGCCCAGCTCTTCCAGCCCGAGGTTATCGGCATTCGGTGCCCGGCCCGTGGCGTACATGACCACGTCAAAACGATCCTCGGTGCCGTCCGTCGCCTTTACACGTATCTGGTCGCCATCTTTGGCCATTTCCAGCACATTGGTGCCCAGACGGACATCGATGCCGTTCTGGCGCATCTCTTCGCAGATCAGCCCACGCGCTTCTTCATCAAAGCCACGCAGGATCTGCGCACCGCGGTAGAATTGCGTGGTCTTGACACCCAGACCGTTCATGATCCCGGCAAACTCGCTGGCGATATAACCGCCACCAACAATCAGAATGCTTTCGGGCAGCTTGTCCAGATGGAAAATCTCATTCGACGTGATCGCAAGATCCGATCCCGGGAAGTCCGGCACCACCGGTCGACCGCCTGTTGCAATCAAGATGTGTTTGGCGGTTTTTCGGGTGCCATCGGCCAGCTCGACCGTGTGCGCATCCAATAGGCGCGCGCGCTGATCAAAGCTTTCAACGCCGTTGTTTTTCAGGATGCTGCGATAAATCCCTTCCAACCGGTCCAGTTCGGCAACCAGTTTGCCGTGAAACATGCCCCAATCAAACGCGCCGGGCTGAACATCCCAACCATAAGCTTGCGCATCTTCGATCATGCCCGAGTATTCACTGGCAAAGACCATCAGTTTCTTAGGCACGCAGCCCCGGATCACACAGGTGCCGCCATAGCGGTCTTCTTCAGCCAGCGCGACCTTTGCACCGGCTTCACCCGCCGCTACGCGTGCCGCCCGGACCCCGCCCGAGCCTCCGCCGATGACAAAAAGATCATAGTCAAAGCTCATGCCGGGTTCCTTCGTTCAACTTGCAAAATTCCTCTGGATATCTGGGCGCGAAAACCCCGGTGCCAACCCCCGGGCGCGGAATTTTCGATCTTTTGCCGACGCTTGTCCGATTGGCTTGCATAAAACTCAGTCCGTTTGGTCGGAAAACAGGTTTTCACGGGATCCGCTCAGCAGCTGATCCAGTTCCAGGGTGCCCGCGTTGATATCCCGCAGTTCGACCCGCCCGTCGCCGTGGCCGATGATGACCTTGTCACAAATATCGATAAACAGGCCGTTTTCCACCACGCCAGGAACCTGATTGAGGATCAGGGCCATCTGACGGGGATTGCCGATGCGTTTCAGGTGCAGGTCCAGAATGTGATTGCCTTCATCCGTCACGAACGGGGCCGCGCCATTCATACGCAGCGCCGACGAGGTTCCAAGTACATCCATCGCGTCCAGAGCTTCTTCGATCAGTGTTCGCGTGGTTTGCCAGCCAAATGGAACAACCTCGACCGGCAAGGGGAAAGCACCCAGCGTTTCCACCTCTTTCCCGGCATCTGCGATGACAACCATCTGATCGCTGGCCGTGGCAACGATCTTTTCCTGCAAATGCGCGCCGCCGCCGCCCTTGATCAGGTTCAGGTCAGGGTCGAATTCATCCGCGCCGTCGATGGTCATGTCCAGCCACCCGGCCTGATCCAGAGAAATGACTTCGATCCCGACTTCGCGTGCCAGCTGCGCGGTGCGGGTGGACGTGGGAACGCCCTTGATCCGCAGACCTTCGTCCTGCACCCGTTCGCCCAAACGACGGACCAGCCAGGCCGCAGTGGATCCCGTTCCAAGACCCACGCGCATGCCGTCCTCGACCATCTCGGCGGCACGACATGCGGCCACGTATTTTGCGGTGTCGATGGGCGACAGTTCTCCGGTCATGGCAGCTTTCCCAGTTTGGCCTGCCGGAGTTATAGGGAATGCGCCGCGCGACTGCGACCACATTTTGCGGTTCGGCAAGCGTAAAGATGCCTGAAGACTGCGCGTTTCCTATCGGAAACGTCGCAATCATGTCTTACGCCCTCATCTTTGTCATATAGATTGCCCGCATGTTGAACCGATACCGCCTGCACTACGCCCCTGACAACGCCTCGCTGGTGATCCGGCTGGTGCTGGAAGAAATGGGTGTGCCCTATGAAGCTGTGCTGGTCGATCGCCGTCGAAACGAACAGGACAGCGCGGCGTACAGGTCATTGAACCCCAACGGGCTGATCCCGGTGCTTGAAACTCCGCAAGGGCCGATCTTTGAAACGGCGGCAATTCTGCTGTGGCTGTCCGAGCGCCACGGGCAACTGGCCCCGGCGGCAGACGCCCCCGAACGCGCCGAGTTTTTGAAATGGCTGTTCTTTGCGTCCAACACGCTGCACGCCGATCTGCGCATTCTGTTCTATGCCGAGAAATACATCACCCCGCCACAGGCTGATACCCTGCGTGCAGGCATCCGACCCCGTTTAAAGCAGCACCTGCAACTGCTGGACGCGCTGGCAAAACGCGCACCAGCCTGGTTTTGCGCGGAATGCCCGTCGGTTCTGACCTATTATGTCGCCTGCATGATGCGTTGGATGGCCTTGTATCCAGCCGATGCAAATCGCAGTTGGTATGCGCTGTCTGACACCCCGACCCTGCAAACCATCCTGGCACAGCTCGAGACACGCCCTGCCACCCACACGGCCATCGTGGCTGAGGGCCTGGGCCCCGCACCGTACACCTCTCCTATTTACGCCAACCCCTTAGAAGGCTCAGCTACCTGACATGTTCCTCTCTGTCTTCGATATGTTCAAAGTGGGCATCGGCCCGTCCTCCTCGCACACCATGGGCCCCATGGTGGCAGCGGCGCGCTTTCTGGATATGATGCGTGCTTCACCTTTCGAATTTGCGGGTCTGAAGGGCTCGCTGCATGGCTCGCTCGCCTTTACCGGCGTAGGCCATGCGACCGACCGGGCAACCATTCTGGGCCTGGCCGGCTTTGTTCCGGACACCTATGACAACAACAAGGCCGAGGCCGCATTGGCGGATATCGCCAAGACGCACACGGTTACCCCCGACGGCCTGCCGACGCTTCAGTTCGATCCCAAAACAGACCTGATCTTCGACTATGACACCAACCTGCCGGGACACGCCAACGGGATGATCCTGATGGCCACGGACGCGCAGGGGGACGTGATCCTGCGCCAGGTATTCTATTCCATCGGTGGCGGCTTTGTCCTGACCGAAGAAGAACTGGCCGAAGGCAAGGCAACGGATGAGGGCGCACCGGTGCCGTTCCCGTTCAAATCCGCGGCCGAAATGCTTGAGATGGCCAAGTCCAGCGGCAAAACCATCGCCGAGATGAAGCGCGCCAATGAGATCGCGCGCGGCTGCGCCGACAGTTTCGCCAAAGGATGCGCTCGTCTGTGGGACGTCATGAATGCCTGTATCGAACGCGGTTTGAGGACCGACGGCATTCTGCCCGGCGGGCTGAAAGTGCGACGCAGGGCAAAGGGTATCTATGACGCGCTGATCGCCGAACGCGGCATGAACCTGACCGCGCCGCACACGATCAACGACTGGATGAGCGTCTACGCCATGGCGGTCAACGAAGAAAACGCCGCCGGTGGGCAAGTCGTAACGGCACCGACCAACGGGGCAGCGGGCGTTCTTCCTGCGGTGCTGCGCTATTATCTGGACCACGTTCCCGGTGCCTCGGAGAGCCATATCGAAGATTTCCTTCTGACCGCGGCCGCGATTGGCGGGCTGGTCAAATACAATGCGTCCATCTCGGGGGCCGAAGCGGGGTGTCAGGCCGAGGTCGGCAGCGCATCAGCCATGGCCGCGGCGGGGCTCTGCGCCGTGATGGGCGGTACGCCCGAACAGGTTGAAAACGCCGCCGAGATCGCGTTGGAGCATCATCTGGGCATGACCTGCGATCCCGTCGCCGGGCTGGTTCAGGTGCCCTGTATCGAACGCAACGGGCTGGGGGCCATCAAGGCTGTGTCCGCTGCGTCTTTGTCCCTTCGCGGGGATGGAGAGCATTTCGTGCCGCTGGATGCGGTGATCGAGACGATGCGTCAGACCGGCCATGACATGCACGAAAAATACAAGGAAACCTCGCTTGGCGGATTGGCCGTGAACGTGCCAAACTGCTGATATCGCAACAAATGGGGGTCGATATGCGTGGACATTGCCTGTGCGGCAGCATCAAGTACGAGATCGACCCTCCTTCCCTGTCCTGCGTCACCTGTCATTGCGACAGCTGCCGACGCCAATGCGCCGCGCCGATGACAACCTATTTCGCAGTTCGTGACGGTCACTGGCGCTGGATCGGAGAAGAGCCGAAACGCTTCAACTCTTCGCCCGGAGTCGAGCGCAGCTTTTGCCCGGATTGTGGCACGCCAATCTCGTTCCGCTCGGCCAAAATGTCGGATGTGCTGCATCTATACGTCGCCACTTTGGAGACCCCCGAGGCAATGCAGCCCACATTGCACGTGGCTCATGAGGAAAGACTGAGCTGGCTGCATCTGGATGACAACCTGCCCACCTGCACCGGACCGGATTACACAAAGGTTCACCCCCTGCCCGACGCCTGACATTCGACCTTTCCACCGCGCCGCGAAGCAGATAGCGTCGCGCGCATGACTCAGGATCGTCCCGTCTTGGGCATCTTTTTGATGCTCGGTTTTTGCGTGCTTGCACCCTTGGGGGATGCGATGGCAAAGCTGTTGGGCGAAACGACACCGTTGGGTTTGCTGGTTGCAGCCCGGTTCGCGGTGCAAGCGCTGATTCTCATTCCGCTGGTGATGATGACAGGCCGGCCCTGGCGGATGCACGGGCGCATCCTGCGCCTGACAATCATCCGCACGCTGCTGCACATCATCGGCATAACCGCGATGTTCAGTGCGTTGCAGTTCCTGCCCCTGGCTGATGCGGTCGCCATTGCCTTTGTCATGCCGTTCATCATGTTGCTGCTGGGCAGATACGTTCTGGGCGAAGAGGTCGGCGCGCGGCGCCTCGTGGCCTGCATCGTCGGTTTCATCGGCACACTTCTGGTCATCCAGCCCAGCTTTGCCGAGGTGGGCTTACCTGCCCTGCTGCCGTTGATCGTTGCCGTGGTCTTTGCCCTTTTCATGCTGGTCACGCGGCAAATCGCCAAGGAAACTGATCCGATTTCCTTGCAGGCGGTGTCTGGTGTCATGGCCACTGTGGGGCTGGTTCCTGTCCTTGTGATCGGAACATCGCTTGGTATCTGGAACCTGTCAGCCGCCTTGCCCGCCCCCGACATGTTTTGGCTGCTGATCGCTATCGGCATTCTGGGAACTGTCGCGCATCTGCTGATGACATGGTCGCTGCGCTATGCACCTTCGGCCACGCTGGCCCCGATGCAATATCTGGAAATCCCGGTGGCAACCCTGATTGGCTGGGCAATCTTCAGCGACCTGCCTGACGGACTGGCAGCGGTTGGGATCATGATCACCGTCGCCGCCGGTTTGTACGTTATTCTTCGCGAACGGGCCACCGCTCGCTCTGCCCCGACAGAAACACCTGCATGAGCGGATCGAGTGCGGCGCGGGGAACCATCACCAACAGGCCCGGGCCATCCATCTGCAATTCAACCACTGACAGCGCGCGATTAGAGGTGCCCACCCTGTCGTCCGGTTGCAACCGCAGGCCGTCGATGGGCCATTCCAGCCCGGTGCTGCGCCCGGTCACAGGGCGCATTGGAAACAGCGACACCACATCCCCGGGCAAAACCGGCAGCCGGATTTGGCGAGGCGCGTGAAACACCACCTCATGCGCGCCCAGCAGAATGCAGGTCTGTTCCTGACGTCTGACCAGCACGTTCAGAACAGCAAGCTGATGATCAAGCCGTCCGCCCAGAAAACCGGCCCCCAAAACCAGTGGAGCCTGCACATTGCGCAAGGCCTTGTCGAAATCGGTGCTGTCCTGTTCACGAATGGCAAAAAGCCGGTCAGACGGGATTTTGGCTTTTGTTGCTTTGTCCAGCGAATCGAAATCCCCGATGACCGCGTCCGGAATCCGGCCTGATTCTGTCAGAACTGCCGCCCCACCATCCGCCGCTACGACTGAAGTGACGCGGTTCAGCACCAAATTCAGGTCCTCGGAACCAACAAAACCACCCCCAAACAGCCCGATTGGATCGGCAGAGCGTACAATTGGTTCATTTTTCCTAAGATTGGCCATTTTTCCCGGATTTGGACACATTAAGACCACAAAATGATAGGTTCATGCATAAAGTTCAGAGCCTTCGTGTGCTCCCGATTCCGGGTAAGTGGGCTCTCGTAGTTTGTAAAGGACGTGCGTCTGATGGTACAGAATAACAAGGTATTAACCGTTTCATATGGAACCTTCTCCTGCACTTTGGAAGGATTCGACGATTCCTTTGAAACGATGAAAGCCATTGCCGAATATTTCCGCGATCTTGCTGCAGATGATCGTTACTTCGGCTCAGAGCCTCCACAACCAGACGCCGAAATGCTGACCCGTATCGCACGCCGCGACGCATCGCAACGCGTCGAAGCCAGCCAAAACGAATCCGGGCTTCTGCTGCGTGCCGCTCCAAACACCGAAGCCCCGGCACCGGTCGCGTCTGACGCACCGGTCCCGCAAGCGCAAAATGCAGATGCCATGACCACCCCCCCTCCCGAATATACCCAAGCAAGCCCGGGGCGGACCGCGTTCACGGACGCGGAGGCCGTCGACGCCACCACATCTCCGCCGGCCGACAGCATTGCCGCAAAACTGCAACGCATCCGGGCCGTTGTTTCTCATTCGGACGTCCCCCCCACTGCCTATTCCGAAGACGAGGAATCTTCGCTGCTGGCCAACACCACCCCCCCGGTGGACGCCGTGGCCGCCGCGTTCGAAGCAGGCGCTCTCAACGAAGAAGACTTTGCTGAACCTGCCCAGCCCGAGGCTTCGGAAATCGAGGATCTGCAAGCGCTTGGCGCCGAAGACGTACAAGACGACGCGCCGGCAGTATCTGAAAACCAGGCCTTCGAATCCGCCGAGCCGAATATCGAAAGCAATTCCGAACAGCAGGTGCAGCTGACCCCCGACCACCTGCGGGATGAAGATATCAAGGTCGCAACCGACTCCGCGCAGCTTCCTGTTGAGCCCCTGTTCTCGGATCTTGAAGAGGATACCGACGAGGAAATCGACGAGGAGGATGTTCCAAACATCCTCAACGTCGAAGACGTGGCGATCGAATCCGAAGATGAAGCAAGTGACGAGCCGCAAGACGATCAGGCGCAAGGAGTATTGTCGGAAGAGGACGAAATTCAGCTGCTGTCCGAGATTTCCGAAATCGAAAAAGACATGGCAGGCCGTTCTAGCCAAAAACTGACGGATGACGCCGATCCTGATCAGGATATCTCGCGACTGATGGCCAAAACCGGTGAACATATGGAGGATCCGTCCAGCAGCGACGCGCGAGAAACCTATTCGCACCTTCGCACCGCCGTTGCCGCGACCGAGGCCGACCGTGATGACCAACCGGCCCCGAACACCTCGCCTGTTGATGAGTATCGCGTTGATCTTGCGTCAGCGGTCAGCCCGCGCCGCCCCGAAGTAAACGTGACCAGCATACGCCCGGAAGCAGATGCTCCGGCTCCGTTGAAACTGGTTGCCGAGCAGCGCGTGGACGATCAAAGCGAATCCAACGGCCCCGTGATGCCGCGTCGCGTGACCACTCAGGCAGAAGAAACCGAGTCGGAAGAAGGCGGATTTGCGCAATTCGCACAAGATCAGGGTGCACAGTCGCTTCAGGACCTGCTTGAAGCGGCTGCGGCCTACCTGTCTTTCATCGAAGGACAGCAACAATTCTCGCGCCCGCAACTGATGAACAAGGTTCGTTCTTTGAAGCAGGATGAGTTCAATCGCGAAGAAAGCCTGCGTTCCTTCGGACAGCTGCTGCGCGATGGAAAAATCGAAAAAGCCGGCGGCGGCCGTTTTGCGGCCTCTGACCTGATCGGCTTCCGTCCTGATGATGAGCGCGCAGTCGGCTGACTGCCGCGCCAATTGACAAAAAGGGCCGGGTGAACCCCGGCCCTTTTGCTATGGCACGTCCAGAGACAAACGCCCGCTGTTAAACAAGACCCAGCGTTGCCCATTGTACCCGGCCCGACCAGCCGCCTTGGTCCGAGCAATGGCCCGGCTCAATTCAGCAAAGTCACAGAACCTACGTATAATTGCGCGCGTTTACACGCACGGCGTTTGCCCGCTTAATCTTTTGCAGTGCCAAACCCGGCTCAGGATTGATCCGGGTCCTCTTTGCCAACGCCGCGAAAAACGAACTTGAACGGCAGGGCCCAAAGAATGCCAAGAACGATATAGACCAGAAGTTCCACCCATATCGGGGGGCGCTCCAGCCAGTTCAAAACCGTCACCACCGCCACAATGTAAAGTGGCAGGCCGATCACAAGTATAACCAACGACCAGCGCCGGCGCGCTTTGTAGCTCAGGCCTGTTTTCTGCTCTTTGTTCATCAATCTGCAAACGGGTCGGTCACCAGAATGGTGTCGTCCCGCTCCGGGCTGGTGGACAAAAGGGCCACAGGGCATTCGATCAGCTCTTCCACCCGGCGCACATACTTGATTGCGTTGGCGGGCAATTCGGCCCAGCTGCGCGCGCCTTCAGTGGATTCGCTCCAGCCCGGCATTTCTTCATAGATGGGGGTGCACCGTGCCTGTTGATCGGCCGCGGTGGGCAGATAGTCCAGCCGTTGGCCATCCAGCTCATATCCGGTGCAGATTTTAAGCGTTTCAAACCCGTCCAAAACATCCAGCTTTGTCAATGAGATACCGTTCACGCCACTGGTCGCGCAGGTCTGACGGACCAGGCACGCATCAAACCAGCCACAGCGGCGCTTGCGACCTGTCGTTGTTCCGAACTCATGCCCGCGTTCCCCAAGGCGCTGACCATCCGCATCCTCAAGTTCGGTCGGGAATGGGCCTTCGCCGACACGGGTGGTGTAGGCTTTTACAATCCCCAGCACAAAGTCGATCGATCCCGGTCCAATCCCCACCCCTGTCGCGGCCTGGCCTGCGATCACGTTGGACGAGGTCACAAATGGATAGGTGCCGAAATCGATGTCCAACAGCGCGCCTTGCGCCCCTTCGAAAAGGATGCGTTTTCCGGCTTTGCGCTTTTCGTTCAGCACTTTCCACACAGGTGCGGCAAAAGGCAGGATGCTCTGCGCGATCTCTTTCAATTGGGCAATCAGCGCGTCGCGGTCGACCGGTTCGATTCCCAGACCTTTGCGCAGCGGGTCATGGTGCTGCAAAGCACGGTCCACCCGAGCCTCGAGCGTGGCTTCATCCGCCAGATCCGCGACACGAACAGAACGACGCCCGACCTTGTCTTCATAGGCCGGTCCAATCCCACGACCTGTTGTGCCGATCTTGGTCCCCTTGCTGGCCGCCTCTTCACGAGCGCGATCCAATTCACCGTGGATCGGCAGGATCAACGGGGTGTTCTCGGCAATCATCAGCGTATCGGGGGTGATCTCTACACCTTGTGCCTGGATGGTCGCGATTTCCTTGACCAGATGCCAAGGGTCCAACACCACGCCGTTGCCGATGACGCTCAGCTTACCGCCGCGCACGACACCGGACGGCAGAGCGTGCAGCTTGTAAACTTCGCCATCAATCACCAGCGTATGTCCGGCATTATGCCCGCCCTGAAAACGCGCGATCACGTCCGCCCGTTCGCTGAGCCAGTCGACGATCTTGCCTTTTCCTTCGTCACCCCACTGGGCGCCGACAACAACCACGTTGGCCATATCCGGTCCTTTTGCGCTGAGTTATCAAACCCGGCTCATATAGCTGGGCGGAAACGGCAGGGAAACCGATATTTCGCCGCAGATGAAAATCGCGCGAACACGCGATGCCTCCGGTGGGGATATTTATGGCCAGATGAAAAGCGGATCCCTCGCTTCATCTGGCTGAAAATATCCCGGGGGAGCCGCACGGAACGGGCGGCGGGGGCAGAGCCCCCTGCCCGGCATCAACGCAGATGCACCGGTTGCCCATGAGGTGTCGTCAGATAAGCCTTTTCCCAAGATTTATGTAGCCCTTTCACCTCCTGCGGCGACGAGACGCCCTGCTCGGCCAGCAACCCTTCGAGCGTTTCCAGCCATGCACGGAAATAGTCGTCGCCGCCGTCCAGCTCTCGCGCGAGCCCGTGGCGCTTCAACGTGTCCGAGAACCGGGCCGCCCAATCCGCCCATTCGAACCACCCGGCCTCGTTCAGGGCAACGGTGACGGCAAAGACCTGAGCGTGCCAGGGTTCGGCAAACACCGGTTCTGGGGCTGAATGTTCGTTGCAGCCGCTCATGCCGGTTCCAGATAGCTTTGCCAGAGATCCAGTACCACTTCGTCATCCGGATGCTCCGGGCTGGTCCAAAGTTCCGATGCGGGGAAGACCACGGCATAGATCGGTTCAGGCGCTTCGCCCAGCCCATGAGCATTGGAATCGGGCAGGACATGGGTTCCGTGCAGGCGCAGTATTCGCCCCCTGGCACCGGACGCATAATTCGGCAGGCGTGTGTGCCCGCCATCCACAATGCGATTTCCCGCCGGACGGGTCGTGACCACCTGTTGACCGACAGAAAACTGCACCGCCACGTTCGAAGATCTGTCCGCCGGTCCACCTTTGGCCAGAGCGGCTGACACGGCGTCCGCCTTGAGCATCCGTTCCGCTAACGGATGCGGCCCATCCTCTCCGCCGCTGCGCAGGTCATCCAGAGAAAGAACGCCGTGTTCTACCAACAGGTCAGCCAGGCCCGAAATCCATTTCTCGTAATATGAAAACCGGGTATAGTCCTTTGGCGACAACCGTTCCCTTGCGTGGCGGGATACGTCGATATTCCACTGCCCCAGAAAGCCGGATGCAAGTGTCACTGCCAGCGCCCGTGCGTGCCAGTCTTCGGCAAAAACCGGCGCGTCCTCGGCCTCGGGATTTATCGGACCATCTCCAAAGCGGCCGCCCATATCGTGAACGCGGGTCATGAAGGGGCCTTCGGCAAACCCGTGCCGATCATGCTGTCACGTGTCACAAGTGCGGAAAGCGCCTCCTCGCTCATCCCATCAGTTCCATCGGGACGCATCGGCAGAACGAGATAGCGAACCTCGGCGGTCGAATCCCACACCCGCACCGAAGTGTCTTCAGGCAGGGTGAGGCCGAATTCGGCCAGTACCTTGCGGGGTTCACGCACCGCTCGGGCACGGTAGGCATCAGATTTGTACCAGCCCGGCGGGATACCCAGCAACGGCCAAGGATAGCAGCTGCACAAGGTGCAGACGACCATGTTGTGTCGGGTTGGCGTGTTCTCGACAACAACCATGTGTTCGCCCTGGCGTCCATAGTAACCAAGATCCGCGACCATCGAGGTGGCGTCTTCCAGCAGAGCGGCCTTGAAAGCTGGGTCGCTCCAGGCTTTGGCAACCACCCGCGCGCCGTTCTGCGGGCCAATCCTGTTCTGATAGGTGTCTATGATTTCGTCCAGAGCCGCCGGGTCGATCAAGCCCTTGCGGGTCAGAATCGTTTCCAGCGCTTTGACGCGAAGCGCGGGTTCGGGCGGCAAAAGGGCGTGCGGGTGGTCGTGGTCGTCATGAGGCATGGGCCGCAGCCTGCGTCACGCATCGGCGTTCTGTCCAGTCCCTTTGACGTGATATGACATATCACGTGCAGTGATGCGAACTCCTCACTTGCCCCCGCTGGCAAACTTGCATAGATACCACGCGATACACGCCACGCTGTACAGGAACACCATGGAAAACGTCGTTCTCATCATCCACCTTCTTTTGGCCCTAGGCTTGATTGCCGTTGTTCTGATGCAGCGGTCCGAAGGCGGTGGCCTTGGCATGGGTGGCGGTGGTGGCGGAGCCATGACAGGCCGTGCAGCAGCGACCGCTTTGGGCAAACTGACCTGGATCCTTGCCGCTTGCTTCATCGTGACCTCGATCACGCTGACCATTCTGGCGGCGCAGAAATCTTCGGGCAGCTCGGTGATCGACCGTTTGGGCGTGCCGGCTCCGGCTTCAAACGAAGAAAATACTCCGGCAATTCCGTCGGCGGATGACCTTCTGCCGCCTGCACAGGGCGACAACGCGCCACTGATCCCGCAGGCCGACTGACCTACAAAACCTAGAAACATGGAAGAGGACTGCAACAGCATCTTGCGGTTCTCTTGCGCTTTTGGCGCGAATCCTTTATACGTGAAGTCCCGTGATGCAGCGGTTTTTCGAAACCGTCGGGCAGCTGATTTTGACGTCTCACGGGAGCAGCCGAAAAACTATGGCGCGATTTATTTTCATCACTGGTGGTGTGGTTTCGTCCTTGGGCAAAGGACTGGCTTCGGCGGCGTTGGGCGCCTTGTTGCAGGCTCGGGGGTACTCGGTACGGCTGCGCAAGCTGGACCCGTATCTGAACGTCGATCCAGGGACGATGTCGCCGTTTGAGCACGGCGAAGTGTTCGTCACCGATGATGGGGCCGAAACCGATCTGGACCTGGGCCATTACGAACGATTCACCGGCGTGGCCGCGCGCAAGACCGACTCGGTCAGTTCGGGGCGGATCTATTCCAACGTGCTCGAAAAGGAACGCCGCGGGGACTATCTGGGTAAGACCATTCAGGTGATCCCGCACGTCACCAACGAGATCAAGGATTTCATCGCCATCGGCGAGGATGAGGTTGATTTCATGCTGTGCGAAATCGGTGGCACCGTGGGCGATATTGAGGGCCTACCGTTTTTCGAGGCGATCCGCCAGTTCAGTCAGGACAAGCCGCGCGGGCAGTGCATCTTCATGCACCTGACGCTGCTGCCTTATATCAAGGCCTCGGGCGAGCTGAAAACCAAACCGACTCAGCACTCGGTGAAGGAACTGCGCTCGATCGGTCTGGCGCCGGATATTCTGGTCTGTCGCTCTGAAGGTCCGATCCCGACCAAGGAGCGCGAGAAACTGGCGCTGTTCTGTAACGTGCGCCCCGACAGCGTGATCGCAGCGCAGGACCTGAGCACCATCTATGACGCGCCGCTGGCCTATCACCGCGAAGGTCTGGATCAGGCCGTTCTGGACGCGTTCCAGATCAGCCCAGCGCCCAAACCCGATCTGGCAAAATGGGAAGACGTCAGCGACCGCATCCACAACGCCGAGGGCGAAGTGAAGGTCGCCATCGTAGGCAAGTATACGCAGCTTGAAGACGCCTATAAATCGATTGCCGAGGCGCTGACCCATGGCGGCATGGCCAACCGGGTCAAGGTCAAGGTCGAATGGGTTGACGCCGAGGTGTTCGACAACGAAGACGTCGCCCCCCATCTTGAGGGTTTCCACGCCATCCTCGTCCCCGGAGGCTTTGGCGAACGCGGCACAGAGGGCAAAATCAAGGCCGCACAATATGCGCGCGAGCACAAAGTCCCCTATCTGGGCATCTGCCTTGGGATGCAGATGGCCGTGATCGAGGCCGCCCGAAATGCGGCTGGCATCAAGGAAGCTGGTTCGGAAGAATTCGACCACGAAGCCGGGAAGAAACGTTTTGAACCTGTCGTGTACCATCTGAAGGAATGGGTGCAGGGCAATCACAAGGTCGAACGCAAGGTCGGTGACGACAAGGGCGGCACCATGCGCCTGGGCGCTTACAATGCGGTGCTGGCAGAAGGATCGAAAGTCGCTGAAGTTTATGGCGGCACACAGATCGAAGAGCGCCACCGTCACCGCTATGAAGTGGACATCAAGTACCGTGAGCAGCTTGAAAAGGCCGGGCTCAACTTCTCGGGCATGTCGCCGGACGGACGCCTGCCAGAAATCGTAGAATGGTCAGATCACCCATGGTTCATCGGCGTGCAGTACCACCCGGAACTGAAGTCCAAACCGTTCGACCCGCATCCCCTGTTCCGCGATTTCGTGCGCGCTGCGAAAGACACTTCTCGCCTGGTCTGACCCTGGGCTGTGTCGGACTGTCACCCCGCGTTGTTTTGTGCGGGCTGATCTCTTAACTGTATGTGCAAGCAGAATTTCTGCTTCGCAGGCTCTATGCCGTTCAGAGTTTCAGGAGATTTCCGATGAGCAACGCAACAACGATTACCAACCTCCAGCAAGCGCTTCATATGGAGCTGACGGCAGCGCACCAGTACCAGCTGCATGCCCATGTGCTGGAGGACTGGGGGCTGGACATCCTTGCCGAAAAAATGCGCGCTGAAATGCAGGAAGAATTGGGTCACTCCGACGCGTTCATCGAGCGTATCCTGTTCCTTGGCGGCGTGCCCGAGCTTGCGTTTCAGAAAAGTCCAGTCGCAGCGGGGTCTCTGGAAGACATGTTTGCCGCGGACCTGAAGGATGAAACCGAGGCAGTCGACTTCTATACCAAGGCCGCGTTGCAGGCCGCCGAGGTCGGCGATGTCGGGTCAAGGACCCTGTTCGAACGCATCTTGCTGGAAGAAGAAGGCCACAAGGACTGGCTGGACACTCAGCTGAACCTGTTGAAGCGTTTGGGTGAGGCCAACTTCAGCGCAAAATTTGTATCCGGCGCGGCAGAAGAAGCCTGAGGCACGCACCGCCGCTTGCCCATGCACCAGCATGGCCCGGACCATCTTGCCATGGACCGGGCCGTGCGGTTTCCGTCACTTCAATGTGACGCTGCCGAGCAAAAAAACCTCTACTCGGTCTGCCCTCATGGGGTTAACTGTTGATCACACCACGACAGGAGAGCCTCGATGAGCGATCAATCCCAACGCGCGAAGACCTTTGCCAGCCTTCACAAAAAGGGCGACCCCGTCATTCTGTTCAACATCTGGGATGCCGGCAGTGCCGGCGCGGTGCGGGATGCTGGCGCGCAAGCCATTGCCACAGGCAGCGCACCTGTCGCCATGGCACAGGGTTTTGGCGACGGTCAGAACATCCCGCTTGAGACCGCATTGGACAATGCGCGCCGCATCGTTGCAGCGGTTGATCTTCCGGTGACACTGGATTTCGAAGGGGCATATGCCGAAGATCCACAGGGCATTGCGCAAAACGTCAAGCGTGCGCTGGATTGCGGCGTGGTTGGTTTCAACTTCGAAGATCAGATCATCGGCGGCGACGGGCTGTACGATACAGCGGTTCAGGCCAAACGTATCGAAGCCATGCGCGCGGCCTGCGAAGACGTGGGCATACCTGCCTATGTCAACGCAAGAACTGACATTTTCCTGAAGGCCCCGGCAGAAACACATGATGAGGCCATGCTGAACGACGCCATTGCCCGTGCTTCGGCCTATGAGGCAGCGGGTGCCAGCGGTTTTTTTGCTCCGGGGCTGAAAGACGAGGCGATGATCGGCCATCTGTGCGAGCGTACCAACCTGCCAGTCAACATCATCGCCCTGCCCGGCACCCCCGGCACTCTCCGCCTGGCTGAATTGGGGGTGGCGCGCGTCAGCTATGGCCCGGTTCCTTATCGTCAGATGATCAAGTGGTTAACAGATCAGGCACACGCCGCTATTCACTACCGCGACTGATCACCCTGAAGTTGTGGGATTGCAATTGCCGCCACTTCTCATCACCCTGCTTTTGAAACCGAACAGGAGGCAAGCCTGATGAAAGGCTATTGGGTTGCACATGTCGATGTGGACGACATGGACACGTACAAGACCTACATTGCTGCAAATGCGGAGCCCTTTAAAGCTTATGGTGCGCGCTTTCTGACACGCGGAGGAAAGCGAGAAGTGAAGGAAGGCGCAGCGCGCGCCCGGACCGTTGTGATCGAATTTCCCAGCTATGAGGATGCGCTTGCCTGTTACGAAAGCGAAGCATACCAGAAAGCCAAAGCACTGCGCGCCCCGGTATCGATGGGCGATCTTGTGATCATTCAGGGCTATGACGGGTAGACTACGCTTGGCGCACCACAAAATATGGAATAATCTTTTACCATGTTGAAAAAGTTCCTTCAGGCGCTCAGACCGCCCCAGCATGAACATCTTCCGGACCCGGATGCCGAACTTGCTCTGGGTGCGCTCATGGTGCGCGTGGCGCAGGCTGATCGGGACTACAAGCTGGAAGAGATCCGCCTGATCGACAAAATCCTGGCCCGTCTTTACCAGCATAACGCAATCGAAGCAGCCAAGGTGCGCGCCACTTGCGAAAAGCTTCATGCGGCCGCGCCGGATACCGATACCTTCGGCAAGCTGATCCGCGAGACCACGGATCTGAAGGAACGCCTGGCCGCTCTGGATGCGCTGTGGGAAGTTGTCCTGGCAGATGGAAACACCGACGAAGGCGAGGTGAAAATCGTCGAGGAAGCCCGCGTTGCCATGGGGTTAAGCTTTAACGACAGCAAGGCTGCGCGTGAACGCGTTCAAAGCCGCTTGGATGTGGGATAGACGCTCGCTATATCTAACGCATGTTCAGTGAGTTTCTTTCCAGGCTTACGCAGCCTCAGCCCGATCCTCTTGTCGACGATGATGCCCGCCTGGCCCTTACGGCCCTGCTGGTGCGTCTGGCGCGGTCCGACAATGACTATTCCGATACCGAAATGGCCCGTATCGACCGAATTTCGGCGCAACGCTATGGCCTGTCCCCGTTCGAATGCGCCGCCCTGCGTGCCCACGCCGAAGATCTTGAGGCCGAGGCCCCGGACACCGTCCGCTTTACCCGAGCCATCAAAGAGGCGGTTGCCTATGAAGATCGGCTTGCGGTCGTTCAGGCGCTGTGGTCCGTGGCATTGGCCGATGGGCACCGCACCAGCGAGGAAGATTCGCTGCTGCGTCTGGTGGTCAGTCTTCTGGGCGTAAGTGACGTGGATTCCGCTTTGGCACGGCAAAAGGCTGCAAAATCGTGATTGCCATGCTGGGCATGTATGACATGCCTGCCCTGCAAGCCGCCAATGACAGGTTCTGGAACCTGATTCGTGCCCAACTTGGATCAGGTCCCGAACACCTTAACCGCGACAAAGACGTGTGGGCGGTCTGGCAGGACCCAAACCTGATTCTGGCACAAACCTGCGGCATGCCGTTTCGAACCCGATTGCATGGTCACGTGCAACTGGTTGGCACTCCGGACTATGACCTGCCTGGATGTCCCCCCGGATACTATTGCTCGGTCTTTGTGGCACGGAATGACGACGACCGGGATCTGGCGGGGCTGATCACAGGGGTTTTCGCGTATAATGAGGGCTTGTCCCAATCCGGCTGGGCAGCCCCGATCACACATATGATCCAGGCAAACCTGCACCCCGCCGGACTGTTGGAAACCGGCGGGCATGCGCTGTCTGCCCAAGCCGTCGCAGGTGGCAAAGCGGACTTTGCCGCGCTGGACATGTTGACGTGGCTGATGCTGCAACAACATAGCAATTTGGGAACCAAACTGCGCGAACTGGCAAGAACGACTCCGACTCCGACCCTTCCCTACATCACATCGATGAGTCAGAATCCGCAGGTCATTGCAGGCGCTGTTCGGGCCGCAATTGACCAGCTTTGCGACGACGACCAACGATTTCTGCATATACGCGGGTTGATCGATATTCCCGCGGCGCACTACCTGGCGGTCCCCACTCCGCCTTCTCCCAAAGATAGCGGATCAGCGACTGCCCAATTTGACGACTGATTTTGGCCAATTTGGATGTTTCTCCGCTTGATTCTGTCATTTGCGCATTGCATTGACCTTTTTTTTCGGTCCTAGTACCGCACCAACACCACCAACCACTGGACTGCCCGTGACAGAAACTGCCCCCGTCATCGAAATCAAAGACCTTCACAAAAGCTTCGGAAATCTAGAGGTGTTGAAGGGGGTCGATATCACGGCACATCGCGGTGACGTGGTATCACTGATTGGGTCGTCTGGGTCCGGCAAATCGACGCTTTTGCGGTGCTGCAACCTTTTGGAGGACAGCCAGCAAGGAGAAATCCTTTTCAAGGGTGAGCCTGTCAAATGGTCCGGGGAAAAGCACGGGCGCCGCCCCGCCGACTCCAAACAGGTTCTGCGCATACGCACCAACCTGTCGATGGTGTTTCAACAGTTCAATCTTTGGGCTCATATGACCATCC
The DNA here is from genome assembly GCF_056534925.1 of Ruegeria sp. P10. Lineage (NCBI taxonomy): Bacteria > Pseudomonadati > Pseudomonadota > Alphaproteobacteria > Rhodobacterales > Roseobacteraceae > Ruegeria > Ruegeria sp. P10. The sequence goes on along the minus strand of NZ_JBQERJ010000004.1, from coordinate 174,817 downwards.
TGCAAAATGTGATGGAGGCCCCAGTGACCGTTCTGGGGCGCGACAGGGCCGAGGTTGAAGACAGCGCGCGCAAGTATCTGGACAAAGTTGGCATCGGCGACAAATGCGACGCCTATCCGGCGCAATTGTCAGGGGGGCAGCAACAACGCGCCGCCATCGCCCGCGGCCTGTGCATGGAACCCGAAGCCCTGCTGTTTGATGAACCGACTTCGGCTTTGGACCCTGAACTGGAACAGGAAGTGATAAAGGTGATCAAGGACCTGGCCGCCGAAGGGCGCACCATGATCATCGTAACGCATGACATGAAAATGGCCGCCGACATTTCAAGCCACGTGGTGTTCCTGCACCAGGGCCTGATCGAGGAAGAAGGCACGCCGGAAGATATCTTCACATCTCCTGAATCCGAACGGCTTCGGGGTTTTCTCTCCGCCACTCAGGCGGCTTAACTTCAAAAACAGAACCAAACTGGGGAGCAACCAATGAAAAATCTGATTCTGTCCACTGCCGCACTGGCCCTGACCGCCGGTATCGCCATGGCCGACACGGTCCGCATGGGGACCGAGGGCGCCTACCCTCCGTACAACTTCATCAATGATGCGGGCGAAATCGACGGCTTCGAGCGTGAAGTCGGCGACGAACTGTGCAAGCGCGCAAATCTGGAATGTGAATGGGTCAAGAACGACTGGGATTCGATCATTCCGAACCTGGTCTCGGGCAACTACGACACCATCATCGCAGGCATGTCGATCACCGACGAACGTGACGAAGTCATCGACTTCACCCAGAACTACTTCCCGCCTGCGGCTTCGGCCTATGTCGGTGCGTCCGAGGATGTTGATGTCTCCACCGGCGTCGTTGCCGCACAGACCGCCACCATTCAGGCAGGCCACGTAGCCGAGTCGGGCGCGACACTGGTCGAGTTTGCAACTCCGGAAGAAACCATCGCAGCCGTGCGCAACGGTGAAGCCGATGCCGTGTTTGCCGACAAGGACTTCCTGGTGCCGATCGTCGAGGAATCCGCCGGAGAGCTGGTCTTTGTGGGTGATGACGTGCCGCTGGGCGGTGGCATCGGGCTGGGCATCCGTGAATCGGATGGCGAACTGCGTGGAAAGTTCGATGAGGCGATCACATCGATGAAAGCGGACGGTTCGTTGAATGAACTGATCATCAAGTGGTTCGGCGAAGGCGTTCCGACCTACAACGCTGACGGTTCGGTCGTTACAAACTAATCCGTATCAAGCGGTTCGGCGCGTCCATCGCGCCGAACCCTGCCCGGTGGAATAACCGGGTATGACGTTCGAAAGACGCTTCATGTTTTCCTATTGCGCTGACCCTGACACGCTCGGAACATTCCGCTGGTTCTCCTGCTACCTGACCAACGGCGTGCACTGGTCCTTCTACCTGTCGTTCCTCAAGGTGTTGGGATTGCTGGCGGTGACCGCGCCGGTCGCATTGGCGTTTGGTTTTGTTGGCGCAATGGCCGCCCGATCACATTTCCCGCCCCTGAGCTGGCTGGGCAAAGGGTATATTGCCATCGTGCGCGGTGTCCCGGACATCGCTTTCTTCCTGTTTTTCGTGATAGCGTTGGATCAGGCATTCGAATGGACGCGGCACAAGATATTGTGCCCCGAATGGACCGACCCGATCCGGCAGGGAAATGACTTTATCGTCTGTCAGGCGGCCAAGCTGCCATTGGGGACCGCACCGGAATGGGTGCATGAAACCTATGGCTTCTTCCTGGCCGTCGTTACCTTCTCGATTGTTTTCGGGGCGTTTGCGGCAAACGTTTTGTTTGGTGGAATGCGCGCCGTGCCCCACGCGCAGCTTGAAACCGCCGAAGCATATGGCATGTCCCGTCGTCAGACCTTCTGGCGCATCCTTGTGCCGCAGATGTGGGTTTATGCCCTGCCCGGCCTGTCGAATCTTTGGATGGTTCTCATCAAGGCTACTCCGCTGCTGTTCCTGCTGGGGATCGAAGACATCGTTTATTGGGCCCGCGAACTTGGCGGCACCAAGACGTCCAAGTTCACCCAGTATCCGCATGGCGACTGGCGCATGTGGTACTTCCTGTTCCTGCTTGTCTTCTACCTCGGCATGACGCGCGTGTCTGAACTTGGGCTTGAAAATCTGATGCGGAAACTGTCCCACGGGCAGGCCACGTCCGGCGGCGAGCTTCTGCGCAAGGAGACCACGGCATGAGCTGCTTGCAGACGATTCAAGATTACGGCCTTCGGTCCCTGGGTCTCGGCGAGCGGCTACTGCCCAAAAGTGACTTCACCCTGTGCGAACAGTTCACGCTGATCGGGTCGGGGATGATCTGGAATGTCTATTTCGGGATCATGGCGCTGGCGACCGGCTTCTTTCTGGCCACGGCCCTGGCCGTCGGCAAGGCGTCAGCAAACAAATGGCTTCGCAAGCCTTCGGAATGGTTCATTTTCATGTTTCGCGGCTCGCCCTTGTTTATCCAGTTTTTCTTCGCTTATTTCCTGTTCCTGTCGCTGAAGAAATCCAACCCGATGTTCGACGCCTTCACCTCGGCCTGGCTGGGGGCGCTGATCGTGCTGTTCCTCAACACTGCCGCCTATTCAGGCGAGATCTTTTACGGAGCGCTAAGGTCCATTCCCAAGGGCGATATCGAAGCCGCAGATGCCTATGGCATGTCAGGCTGGGCCCGTTTTCGCCGGATCGTCTGGCCCACCATGTTGCGGCTTGCCTGGCCTGCCTACACAAACGAAGCAATCTTTCTTTTCCACGCGACAACGCTGGTCTTCTTTTCAGCCTTCCCGGCCTGGCAGCAACGCGGAGACGCCCTGTATTACGCCAGTTACTTTGCGGACAAGACGTTCAACCCGTTCATCCCATACCCGATACTGGCGTTCTATTTCATCCTGCTGACGCTGGTAATCGTCGGGGGCTTTGGCCTGATCAACAAACGCCTGAACCGGCACCTACCGGTCGCAAAACGGGCCAAGATGCGGTTCAAACTGAACCTGGCGCGCTGAGTTTCGGCGCGCCAGTCACGTCTGGACACCAAACCAAATCAACGCCAATCACCGCGCGCCCACACGTTTTTTAGCACATTCAAAAGGGGAGAAGTGGTACCGCCTCCCTGGCTTGAACAGGGGACCTCTGGATCCACAATCCAGCGCTCTAACCAACTGAGCTAAGGCGGCACTCGTGAGGGGCGATGTACCGAACACGCCCGCGGAATGCAAGAGGATTAAAGCCGAAATTTCCAGCTTTGTTCGACAAGGTCGACACCGAAGGAATGCACCGCTTTGCTGTCTGTCAATTCCCAGCCGGACGCCTTGTAAAGTGCGCAGGCGGCGGTATGGCTTTCGTGCGTCCACAGAACCATTTCTTTGTATCCTGCCCCGCGTGCGAAGGCAGTGCATGCTTGTAGCAGGCGCTTTCCCAGCCCCAGCCCTCGTGCTTTCGGGACAAGCAGAAACAGCCGCAACTTGGCGGTATTCCGGTCAACAGCAACGCAGAAAATACTGCCCAGACGCTGCCCGTCCTGCCCGGCGATCCAGCCTCTTTCAAGCTCGGGGTCACTGTTGGCGATGAAGTCGTCAAGGATGCTGGCCACCAGGGGCGCAAAGCTGTCATCAAACCCTTCGTCGCGCGCATAAAGCAGACCGTGCTGTTCAACCAGCCACGCGGCGTCATCGGGGTGAAAGGGTCTGAGAACGGCGTCTTTCATATCTTATCTGACCGCAAAGGTGACTTGATTCTCAACCCCGTGCGCGCTAGCAGGAACGCTCAGTCTCGGAGGCACAGATGGGCATCAATACCGAACGCGACATTCAGGCAAACCTGCAAATCGGTCCGACCGATCAGGGTATGGTCCGCCTGTTCATCGAAGCTGACGGCATCGAAATACCGATGGATTTTGACCCGGAAGAAGCAGAAGAAATCGCCGACGAAATTCGCGCTGCGGTACAAGCCGCCCTTGCGGTCAAAGGCTGACCTTACAGCCTGGGATCCCGAAGCGCGTGTAAACGGCGCGCGGCATCCGTTGCAAATTTCTGGATCATCTTCTTGCGCCGCGCCGGTGCGATTTTGTCCTCGGGCGCCATGCGCACGATTTCCGCATCATAGGCATCGGCGATGATCAGGCCTGTTTCATCAGGCAACAGATCGGTCGGGAATTCTGTGTCGACGGCCCAGAAGAATCGGTCACACCATTCCAAATAGCCCTGCCACTTCGAATCCGACTGATAATCGGCACGGCTGGATTTGCACTCAATCACCCACAACTCACCCTTTGGCCCCAGCCCCATCACGTCCACGCGCAACCCGCGCGCGGGTACGAATTCCTCTACGGAAACAAAGCCATGCGCCGCAAGATGCCGCGCGACGCCACGTGCCAGTCTCTGTCCAGGTTGCAGATCCAAAGTCATAGCCGAAAATGTGAACAATTAGCGAACAAAAGTAAAGCACCTTTGCGTCTTGACATAGTACCTTTTGGTATCTCATTAATGTAGTACCAAACGGTACTATTCCTGAGGTTGCTTATGGAGAACCAAACTCAAAACGCGTTTCGCGCGCTGGCCGATCCCACACGCCGGAACATCGTGCGACTGCTCTCGTCACAGGACATGACGATCGGGCAGTTGACGGACCGGTTCGACATGACCCGCGCTGCGGTCAAAAAACACCTGACGATTCTGTCCGACGGTGGGTTGATCACAGTCGAAGCGCGCGGCCGGGAACGCATCAATCGACTTGAACCTAAGGGCATGGCCCCGGTGCTCGACTGGCTCAGCTATTTTGACCAGTTCTGGGACGACCGCCTCAACTCTCTCAAGGAAGCTATTGAAAGGAAACAAAATGACTGATGCCGTATTGAAGAAATCGATTTTCCTCAGGGCGGAACCGGAAACCGTTTGGGCCTATCTGACGGAGCCGGAGCATCTGGCGGAATGGTTCCACAAACCGGAAAGAACACTGGCAGAAGGTCAGAAGCTTGAGATGTTCGGCACGACAAGCGGCGACTTACTGATCTGGGGAGAGGTCCGTATCGCCCGCCCCCCCAAATATCTTGAACACACCTTTACCGTCAAACCGATGGGGGACGCTGTAAGCGTGGTCAAATGGACATTGGAACCGGTCTTGGGCGGCACACGTCTTGAGCTTGTGCACGAAGGATTACCGCAAGGCGTCGCAGCATTTGATCTGATCCTGGCTCTGGACAAAGGGTGGGATGAACATTTCGGCAAGTTGCGTGTGTCATTGCACGAAACTGTTGACGCCTGACCTCTTGCGCGAACCCGTCAGACACCCTACTTAAGCGCGTGGCGGGTTCTGCCCTTCTTGTGACAGGTAGCATTCTGGTGGCCTTAAGCAATTCCGAGGGGGCTGGCTCTGTTCAGGTCCTGGCCTGATTACCCGGCGCCCACCTGTACATACAGGTCCTCGGGAATCAAACCGCACGGTTGACTGGTGGTCCCGCCGCACTTTCCCTGAAATATCAGCGCCCTGCGTGGGCTTCCTGTTTCACGGTTGCCGGCTCGAAGCTGTGTGCGACCGGTGTTCCCCGACGCGGCCCCTGCGGCTTTTCCGCCATGCTCATGATCTTGTACGCGAACTGAACGCCGGCAAAGACGATGCCGTTCATGAACCAGATCATCACCAACGCGATCAGGCCGATTTCCGACCCGGAGATCAGATGCCGAAGGTTCGCGATGTTCAGCGCCAAGAGCACCCCGACAAACACGGCCGAAATGACAAAACCCCAGGCGACTTGCGTGATATACAGGCGGATCAGTTTGGGCATGGCGAACCTCCTTGCGCTTCGACAACAATGCTAGCGCATGTCTGGTTCAGGTAAACGTGTCAGAACGCCTCGGGCTGCGCCTCGCGCGCCATGTGATCCAGCACGGCATTGACGAATTTTGGTTCTTTACCTTCTGGAAAAAAGGCACGTGCCACATCGACAAACTCGGTGATCACCACTTTGGGCGGTGTGCCGCTTTGGGTCAGTTCCGCACCCGCCGCGCGAAACAGCGCGCGCAGGGTCGGGTCGATGCGCGCGATCGGCCATTTCGCCACCAGCGCGCGGTCGGTCATCTGGTCGATCGGCGCCTGATAGTTCACGGCGTCATCCACCAGCTTGCGGAACAGCGTGCTGTCGCCCTCAAGCATCTCGTCGCCCTCGTAGACCGCGCCGAACCGGTGGTCCAGAAACTCGTTGACCACCTGCTCGGTCGTCTGGCCCGACTGCTCCATCTGGAACAGCGCCTGCACGGCATAAAGCCGCGCTGCGGATTTCATCAGGCGTTTCCGGTTTGCCGGTTTCGGCGTGTCTGTCTGGGTCATGTTGTCGTTGATCCGTTGCTGTCGCCCGCCACCAGGATGGACTCGGACGGCGGCTTGAATCCGACGCCCTTTTTCGAAGCGCCCCACTTACGGCTGAGCGCGATCAGATGCAAGGCCGCAGCGGCCGCGCCACCCCCTTTATTCATCTTTTCCGGATCGGCGCGAACTTCGGCCTGCTCGTCATTCTCGACCGTCAGGATGCCGTTGCCGATGCACAGCCCCTGTAGGCCCAGCAGCTGGATCGCGCGGCTGGAGTCGTTGCAGACGGTTTCGTAATGCGTGGTCTCACCGCGGATGACACAGCCAAGCGCGACATAGCCGTCAAAGTTGCACTGTCGGTCGGCCATGGCGATGGCCGTGGGAATTTCCAGCGCGCCGGGCACTTCGACCACTTCGCAGGTGCCGCCAGCCGCTTCGATCTCGGCCGTGGCACCCGCAATCAGGTTGTCGGCGATCGAGCGGTAGAACGGAGCGGCCACGATCAGCAGTTTCACCGGCTTGTCGAAGCTGGGTGTCGGCAGAATTCCGTGTTTGTCTTGTTCAGCCATGTTCAGTCTTCCTTCAGAATCGAGCGGGTGCCGACGATTGACAGGCCAAACGCGTCCAGCCCAAGATACACCGTTTCAGGAGAGTCGGTCAGAAGCACCAGTTCCTGAATCCCCATCTTGGACAGAATCTGCGCCCCCAGACCGGTTTGCTTGATGGTGCGCGGGCCTTCATCCTCGACCGCATACAACGAGTTGCGCGGCTGGCGGAACAGGCAGACCACTCCGCGGCCCTCTTCGGCGATCTTTTCCATCGCGCGCGGCAACTCGCGGGATGATTTCGGACCAAGCCCCAGGATATCCGGCGCTTCATGCAGGGCGTGCGTGCGCGTCAGAACGGGCTCGGGCGTGGTGATGTCGCCTTTGATCATGACAACATGTTCAATGCCGTGGGTCTGATCGGTGAAAATCCGCATTTCCCACTCACCGCCGTATTCCGAGGTGACTGTTTGACGAGAAGTCTCGACAACCAGATTGTCATTGCGCGCCCGATAGCTGATCAGGTCGCTGATCGTGCCGATTTTCATGTTGTGGTTTTTGGCGAACTCGACCAGATCCGGCAGGCGCGCCATGGTTCCGTCTTCATTCATGATCTCGCAGATCACGCCTGACGGGTTCAGCCCGGCAAGACGCGAGATATCCACGGCGGCCTCGGTATGGCCTGCGCGCACCAGCACCCCGCCCCGCTTTGCCCGCAACGGAAAGACATGGCCCGGGGTGGCGATATGCGCCATCGTGTTCTGTTCGTTGATTGCGGTCGCCACGGTCAGCGCCCGGTCGGCAGCTGAAATCCCGGTGCTGACACCTTCGCGCGCCTCAATCGAAACCGTAAAGGCCGTCTCGTGGCGGGATGAGTTGTTCACGGCCATCATCGGCAAGCCCAGCGCATCTATCCGTTCCGCCGTCATCGGCAAACAGATCAGGCCGCGCCCATGGGTGGCCATGAAGTTGATCGCCTCGGCATCCGCAAACTCGGCCGGGATCACCAGATCGCCTTCGTTCTCGCGATCTTCGTGATCGACCAGAATGTACATCCGGCCGGCGCGCGCCTCTTCGATGATTTCTTCGATCGGGCTGATCGCGTCACGCAACTGGGCCTCGACCGGTCCGGGGGTTTCAAAGCTCATGGGGCAGCCTTTCACATGGCAGGTTTGCTCGGCGGAATAGACCACTGAGGGCGCAAAGACCAGTCCACAAACGGCGCTGGGGTTTTCCGACGCGACGTATCAGGACATCTCGGACAGGCGCGCGACGTACCGGGCCAGTGTATCGATCTCAAGATTGACGCGATCGCCCACACCGACATCGCCCCAGGTCGTGACTTCCTTGGTGTGAGGGATGAAATTGATGCCAAACTCGCAATCATTCACGTCATTGACCGTCAGCGATGTCCCGTTCAGCGCAACCGACCCTTTGGGCGCTATGAACCGCGCCAGTTCCTTCGGTGCACGCAAGGTGACACGTGTGCTGTCGCCTTCATCTTCGACCGCGACCACATCGGCCACGCCATCCACATGACCCGAAACGATGTGACCGCCCAGTTCATCACCGACTTTCAGCGCTCGCTCCAGATTGACACGTTTGCCGACGGCCCAGGTATCAAGATTGGTCTTCGAAACCGTCTCGGCGCTGATCTGTACATCATACCAATCGTCGCCCAGCGCGATCACCGTCAGGCACACACCATCACTGGCAATCGAGGCTCCGATATCGATACCGGCCGTGTCATAGGCCGTCTTGATCCGGGCGCGCAGATCCCCCTGCTGTTCCAGCTCGGTGACGGTGCCGATGTCGGTGACGATCCCTGTGAACATTCCGTTAACCCTCAGTTCATAACCTGTGCCTGCTTTTCACCGTCGAGGTAAGCCCAATGGGCCGCGCGGGCAAGCCCCGCCTTGCCGTACAAGGCCCAAACGGGCATAGTTTCGGCAACAAAACCAAAAAAAAGAGCAGTCCAGATGCCGCAAATGCCTTCAGGCTCAGACAAACGGGTCTTCCTGTTTCTTCAGGGACCTCACGGGCCGTTTTTCTCGACACTCGGGCAGATGTTGCGCGCCACGGGGGCACAGGTCTGGCGGGTTGGGTTCAATGCGGGGGATCAGGCGTTCTGGTTCGACAAGGCAAGTTTCATCGCATTCCGGAACACGCCCGGCGATTGGCCCGAGACATTGAACAGGTTGATTGCCGACAAAGGCGTCACGGATATCGTTCTTTATGGCGACACGAGACCGGTCCACGCCCGCGCAGTTGAGATTGCGAAGTCTCAAGGGCTGACAGTTCACGTTTTCGAAGAAGGCTACCTGCGGCCCTGGTGGGTCACGTACGAGCGGGACGGGTCAAACGGGCATTCGCGCCTGATGTCACTGGATGTCGACCAGATGCGGCAGGCTCTGGCCCGGTCGGACAGCAAAACGCCCCCGCCACCGTCGCATTGGGGGGATATGCGGCAACACATATTCTACGGTGCCCTCTATCATTGGTTCGTCATGTTCCTGAACAAGAGATACCGCAATTTCCGGCCTCATCGTGATCTGTCGGTTTCACAGGAATTCCGGTTGTATTTCAAACGTCTGATGCTGATGCCTGTTCATCGCCTGCAACGCGGCATTGCCACGGCGCGCGTCAGATGGGGGGGCTTCCCCTATCACCTCGTGTTGCTGCAACTGGGGCATGACAGTTCGGTTCAGGCCCATTCCGAATTCTCCTGCATGTCCGATTTTCTGGAACTGGTCATCGCAGGATTCGCGCAAGGCGCACCGGCACATCACAGGCTGGTCGTGAAAGAGCACCCTTTGGAAAACCACCGTGAACCATTGCACCTGCGCGCCATGGAGATTGCCAGGAAACACGGGGTGCAGAACCGTGTTCACTATGTCCCAGGCGGAAAACTGGCAGGTTTGCTGGATGAGGCAAATTCGGCCGTCACCGTGAATTCCACTGCGGGGCAGCAGGTCTTGTGGCGGGGTATTCCGCTGCGTATTTTCGGACGTTCGGTTTATGACAAGACCGACTTCGTATCACAGCAGTCGATCGCTGCATTTTTTGCTGAACCAGACGCGCCGGATGTCGACGCCTATCGCTGTTACCGGCAATTCCTGCTGGAAACCAGCCAGGTTCCAGGCGGGTTTTATTCCCGGCGCGGCAGGCGGCAGTTGCTGCGCCGCGCCGTGGACATGATGCTCAGCAGCAGTGACCCTTATCAGGCCCTTCTGAACAAGAACGAGGCACCGACGCCACAGTTGAAAATCGTCGAGTAATTCGGTCGCCCTGTGACTGGAAGTTGTGCTGCTTACCGGCTAATCTTCCCGCAACAACAAAAGACTGAGGATATCCGGCAGTGCAATTCTCTCCTAAGCGATGGATGCGGGGGGTTTCCCTTTTGGCCGCAATCGGCTTGATGGCGGCCTGCCAACTTCCGAAATCCGGGCCGAACAAGACCGAAATTCTGGCGGGTGCAGTCCAGAATGGCGGCAACGCGTTTGTCGTCGAAGTCGATGACCGCGTGACACGCCTTACATCCGCCGTGCCTCAGTTTGGCTTTTCGTCCTCGTTCAGCAGCGCCCAGGCCTTGACCGCCGACACTGTCCGCCCCGGTGACGTGCTGGGCCTGACCATATGGGAAAACGTGGACGACGGGTTGCTGTCCGGCGAAACCGGTGCGGCGACCATTCTGGATGAAGTTCAGGTCGACAGCGATGGTTTCATTTTCGTCCCCTATGCGGGTCGGATTCGGGCCGCGGGCAACACGCCCGAACAGCTTCGCGTTTTGATCACGAACAAGCTGCGGGAACAGACACCCGACCCACAGGTCGAAGTGCGGCGTGTTGCGGGTGACGGTTCCACCGTCTCGCTGACGGGTACAGTCGCAACCCCCGGCATCTATCCGATCGAACGCCCAACCCGTTCCCTGCTTGGCATGCTGTCCAAGGCGGGCGGGGTCTCAGTAGCGTCAGATATCGCGTTGGTGACGCTGATCCGGGGGGATCAAAAGGGCACCGTCTGGTACGAAGATCTGTTCCGCAACCCAAAACTGGACGTCGCTTTGCGTGGCGGCGACCGCATTTTGGTGGAAGAAGACAGCAGATCATACATAGCACTCGGCGCGACCGGGGGTCAGTCTCGCGTGGCCTTTGACAGTCAGGACCTTACCGCCTTGGAAGCTTTGGCTCAGGTCGGTGGTCTGCTAACACTGTCCTCTGATCCAACCGGCATTTTCATTCTGCGGAAAGAGCGTCAGGACATCGCGCGCAGCATCACGGGACGCGCCGACTTGAAGGGGGATCAACGCATGATCTACCTGCTGAACCTGACGGCACCCAACGGCCTGTTCATCGCGCGGGATTTCGTGATCCGCGACGATGATACGATTTATGTGACCGAAGCACCCTATGCACAGTGGAGCAAATCGATCTCGCTGATCGCTGGTGGCCTGACCCCCATCGCAAACGTCGCCACGCTGACCGGCAACTGATGCATGGTAGCCGATCCGGATAGCGCAGCCGGGGCCGAGCGCACCCGGCTGTTCGTCTACAACGGCGGGTTTCTTACGCAAAAACGCCTGAGACGGATTCTGACGCTTGCCGGATATGACATTCGTCTGGGTCTTCCCAAGGATGGCGATTGCGTGGGCATTTGGGGCAACAGCCCGACCGCGTATCGGGGCCTGCGCATCGCCGAAAAACACCGCGCCCCGGTTCTGCGGGTCGAGGATGCCTTTCTCAGGTCTCTGCACCCGGGGCGCGCCGGTGAACCGCCCTTGGGTCTTTTGCTGGACTGTTCGGGCCCGCATTTCGATGCAGCCGAACCTTCGGACCTTGAGAAGCTGCTGAACACCGATCCCTTGGACGACACCGCGCTGCTGAACCGCGCACGTGCCGCGATGGAGCGGGTCAGGGAATTGCACCTCAGCAAGTATTCCGCTTTTGACCCCGATCTTGCCGCACCTGACCCCGGTTATGTACTGGTCATCGATCAGACGGTTGGCGATGCCGCCGTCTCGGCAAGCGGTGCCGATCGTGCCCGTTTTCTTGAAATGCTTGTGGTCGCGCAGGAGGAAAACCCAGGTGCGCGCATTCTGATCAAGACACATCCAGAAACGATGGCAGGTCATCGTCAGGGGCATTTCACCGATCAGGACCCGTCAGACCGGGTCACGTGGTTTGACAAGCCCATCAGCCCCTGGCCCCTGCTCGAGGGCGCCGTTGCGGTTTATACCGTTTCCTCGCAGCTGGGCTTTGAAGCAATCCTGGCCGGTCACAAACCGCGCGTTTTCGGTCAACCGTTCTATGCCGGGTGGGGCCTGACGCAGGATGAATTCCCAGTCCAGCGCCGTCAGCGCAACCTGACCCGCGCGCAACTGTTCGCGGCCGCGATGCTGCTTTACCCGACCTGGTACGACCCCTTTCGCGATCAGCTGTGCGAACTGGAAACGGTTCTGGACATTTTGGAGGCGCAGACCCGCGCATGGCGGCAGGACAGGCACGGTTGGACGGCCGCCGGTATGCGCCTGTGGAAACGCAGGCACATGCAGCAGATTTTCGGGCGGCATGGCACGTTGCGCTTTACGGCCACACAACCTGATGCCTCGGATCGCCCCCACATGGTCTGGGCCAGTCAGGCGCGCGACAGCGAAGGGGCCGTTCGTGTGGAAGACGGTTTTTTGCGTTCCCGCGGACTTGGGGCGGCGCTTGTTCCGCCCCTATCCCTGGTAACCGACGAAGTCGGTATCTACTATGACCCCACAAAGCCCAGCCAGTTGGAAAACCTGATCAGCGAGCGTGCAACTTTGCGCCCGGATCAGGAATTGCGCGTTGAACGGCTTATTGAGAGATTGCTGGCCGATGGTTTGAGCAAATACAACACGGGCCAATCCGCGCCGGTTCTGCCCCATGGGCACCGAATTCTGGTGCCCGGACAGGTTGAAAATGACGCCTCGATCCTGCTGGGCACCAACACGGTGCGCAGCAATCTGGACCTGCTGAACACGGCGCGCGAGGCCAACCCCGAAGCTATCCTGATCTACAAACCGCACCCTGATGTCGAAGCTGGGTTGCGGGATGGCCAGATAGACGCAGAGTCAATTGCGGACCTTGTCGTGACCCGAACTGACCCTGCCTCGCTGCTGACGCAGGTGGACGAGGTGTGGACGATGACATCGCTATTGGGGTTCGAGGCATTGTTGCGCGGGGTGAAGGTCACGACTCTGGGCGCGCCCTTCTATGCGGGATGGGGCCTGACCACCGATCTGGATACCGTCCCCGTCAGGCGAGGTGCACGGCCGTCGCTGATGGGCTTGGTACACGCCACCTTGATTGACTATCCACGCTATTTCGATCCGATCACCAGACAACCCTGCCCTGTCGAAGTGGCTGTTGAACGTTTGGCGCTGGGGTATTCGGCACCGTCCGGTCCGTTCAACCGGTTTCTGTCAAAGCTTCAGGGCGCGTTCGCAACGCACGCTCATCTTTGGCGTTGACGTTATTCCGACGCTCTGCGCCAACGATGTAATACATCCCCGCCGACCGCCTGCGTCTCGATCAATTCGAATTTGGGGGCGGCCTCCAGCGTTTCCAGACCTAGTGTCCCGACCGCGGCCAGGCCTTCGGCCCCGATGGTTAAGCCGGCAGTGAACCCGATCAGCTCGTCCACCAGATCTTCGGCCAACAGCGAGGCCCCAAGCGCGGCACCGCCTTCGCAGAAGACACTGGTCAAACCGGCCTGACCCAGTTGCTGAAGCAGATCCACCGCGTCGATATGGTGATCTTTCAACGCACAGGGGATCAGCTTTGCTCCCAATCCCTCCCACGCCTGTGCACGTTCGGCATCCGGGTGATGCGCATGGCAGAGCCAGACAGGTATCTTTGAGGCTGTGCGCGCCAGCTGCCCCATCAGAGAAATATCCATATGGCGGGACACCACGACGCGGACGGGTTGATGCTCAACGCCAAGATCCCGCACGGTCAGCGAGGGGTCGTCGGCGCGCGCCGTCCCTGCCCCGACCATCACCGCATCGTGACGTGCACGCATGGCATGGACCACACGACGTGCCTGCGGTCCGGTGATCCATTGGCTGTGCCCTGTCGAGGTTGCGATGCGCCCGTCAAAACTGCTGGCCATCTTCAGCGTCACAAAAGGCCGGCCTTGTTCAGTCTTGAGGAAAAAGCCTTCCAGATCCCGTTCTGCCTGTTCCGCAAGAACGCCAGTTACAACGTCAATTCCCGCCTCGCGCAAAATGGCAAAACCCTGCCCGGCCACGCGCGGATCGCTGTCTTCGACAGCGGCCACAACACGGGATACTCCTGCCGCAATCAAGGCCTCGGCGCAGGGCGGCGTTTTGCCGTGATGGGCACAGGGTTCCAGCGTTACATAGGCGGTCGCACCACGCGCAACCTGCCCGGCCTGAGCCAAGGCTTCGGTCTCGGCATGAGGGCGGCCACCCGGCTGTGTCCAGCCCCGCCCGATGATCCGGTCATCACGAACGATGACACACCCCACAGCGGGGTTCGGCCAGCACATCCCCTGACCGCGCCGCCCCAAAGACAGGGCAAGCGCCATGAATCGCTTATCTGTTTCGTTCACTCGTCAGTCGAAGGCTGCGGCGGGCGCAGTTCGTGGACGAACTCCTCGAAATCATCGGCCGCCTGGAAATTCTTGTACACACTCGCAAAGCGAACATAGGCGACAGTGTCGATCCGCGCCAGAGCTTCCATAACGATCTCACCGATCTTGTTGGACGGGATATCCGTGTCGCCCATGCTTTCCAGACGGCGCACGATGCCCGAAATCATCTGATCGATCCGTTCGGGATCAACGGGGCGTTTCTGCATCGAGATGCGGATCGAACGCTCCAGCTTGTCGCGATCGAAATCTTCGCGTTTACCATTGGTCTTTATGACAACCAGATCACGCAGTTGCACACGTTCGTAGGTCGTGAACCGTCCGCCACAGGCCGGACAGAACCGGCGTCGGCGGATTGCCACGTGGTCCTCTGCCGGGCGTGAATCTTTCACCTGAGTGTCGATATTTCCGCAAAACGGGCAGCGCATCCGCCGTCTCCTCGTCCCATGTTCGGCCTCTTTTTGTAAGCGCTGCGGCTTACTTATCCACAACTATAGGGCAGCCGCTAGGGTTTGGGTAGTCGGAAATTCAAACCGCTAAATAGTGGGTCAGGCCAGATACGCCGCAACCTTCCTTTGATGCGGCGCAGTGCGGTGTTCAAACAGGTAAATCCCTTGCCATGTTCCCAGAACGGGTCGTCCCTGCGACACCGGGATCGTCAACGAAACCGGCAAGAGCGCGGCCTTGATATGCGCAGGCATATCGTCCGGGCCTTCATAGGTGTGCCGCAGATACGACATGGCGGGGTTGTCTGACGGTGGAACCAGCCGTTCAAAGAACGCCTGAAGATCTGTTTGAACTTCGGGGTCCGCGTTTTCCTGGATCAGCAATGAGCAGGAAGTGTGGCGAACGAACAGGGTCAAGACCCCATCTTTCGCCACCCGTTCAAGCCATTGCAGAACGTCGGACGTGAATTCGTAAAGCCCCGGTCCATGGGTGTGCAAAACGAACTCGGTCTGCATCGTGACTATCCTGCGGGTTGGTCAGTCGTTGAAGAACGGTCGATAATTACACCGTGCATTCGCACCTTGTACAGATTCACTGTTGCCAGGCTGAAACCCGAACGAGACAAAGCTGCTTGGTTGTGCATCGACCGTTTGAGGCGGCTTGATGGAAAACTGAACCGCTGTTCTGCGACCGGTTGTGACACTGGGCCCGTATCCTCGCAACACGTAAATCCGGTCCGTCCAGCCCGACCCCAAGGTTCGACGTGCATAATCCGCGGCGGCGCACCAATAGCCTTCGGCGCGCATGTCGCCGCGGGGGATGACCTCAAAATCAGTGGCGTTTATGGGTTCCGTTCGAAACCCGTTCCGCGCAGCGTCTGCTGTCAATGGAACACTGAAGGCCAAGGCTGCCAACGCGGCGAAAGTGTATGACTGTTTCATGGTAATTTCTTCCCTGATTGCTTGTTCCAAATTGTGACCTCTGAATAGGTTAGTCGAACTTCACTGCGCGCACAGGGTGCCTCACGATCAATTCAGCCCGCCTGGTACATAGCGTGATCCGGCGTGAGCCAGCCTTGACAGCGGATCAGCAGGCCCAAGCCCGGCGTCGCAGAACAACGCGTCACTTGCAGAAAAAGAGCGTGCCGGGGAGCCCTGAGCAGAGATTGGTGATTTCTCCGAGGCTCTGACCTCATCCCCATGAAGGTCCCGACCCGGCAACAAAGCTGATTTGGACAGCCGCGCGCTACACTTCATGCGCGTTCCGGTCAAAACCTTTCGAGAACTTGCCAACAAGTAGTACTCAAGTGCAAAATCCTTTCTGCCAAAAGCCAAAGTCAACAAAGGGATTTCCCTGATAAACTGTTAATGTATTTGAGAACGTAAGGTGTTGTACCACGATGGATGTAGATATCGACCGACTACATTTTTTGATCCAGGCGCTGGATCGCCACGCCGGCAACAGCGAAGTATCCCAGCGGGTATTGCAACAGACCGGGCTGTGTCAGCAGGATATCGCGCCCCCTGCCGCAGTCTACAGCGCACATAAAGAGGCCCTGTTCATCCGGCACGCCTGTGACGCCGTTGGTGACATCACATTTGCGGCGCGCACTGGGCTCGAGGTCACGTCGGCCTCGACCGTAACAGGGTATATCAGTAAATACTCACGCGATTTGAGGCAGGTGATGGAAAACCTGTCCCGTTTTCATGGCATCATCGATCCGGCCATCGGGCTCAGCTTTCGTGTTGCCGGCAACTTCGCGGCCCTTGAGGCCGATTGGAAAGACGCCAGCTTTGCCCGCTATCATCGGCGCACGGAATTCCTGTTGTTCGCTGCGCTGGCCAGGATGAGAAACCTCACGCAGGTGAAGTTGCACCCGATCGAGATGCGCTTTCAGCACAAAGTTGGAAGCCACGCCAAAACCTACGAAAAGCTGACAGGCTGCCCGGTGGTTTTCAACGCTGAAAAGATCGAGATCATTCTGCCGCTATCTGCGCTGGAATTGAAAGTGCCGACCTATGATCCAAAGCTGCGTGAGCATTTGCTGGAATACGGTGAACGTCTGCTGGCCGAAAAACCACCCCCCAAGCACAAGACCCGCGCCCGTGTCGAAGGTCTGATCACCCGATCCCTGCCCGGCACAATCCTGCAAGCCGAAGATGCGGCGGCTGATCTGGGGATGAGCCTCAGAACCTTCAGTCGACGCCTCAAGGATGAAGGCACAAGCTATCGCGATATTGTGGACGATCTAAGATGTGATCTGGCCCAGACTTTCATCACAAATGGCATGACTCTGTCTGAAATCTCATACGCGCTGGGGTATGCCGATCAGGCTGCTTTTTCGACCGCCTTCAAACGGTGGACAGGTCAGCCGCCCAGCGCCTTCAAGACCCGAGTGGAACATCCCATTCGGACAGCTGGCCGGGGGTCATCAGCCTGAAAAACCTCGCCCCGGCCTGTCCCATGAGTGGACAAGACCGATATAGAAAGGCACACCGCCACGGCCTTGTGCTATCGCGCCAACGTGATGCGAGAACCAGCCAATGTGAACAAAAAAAGGCGCCTCTGACGGGGCGCCTTTGTTCTGATAGATCTTTGTTCTTATTGATCCAGGAAAGACCGGAGTTTTCGTGAACGGCTGGGATGCTTCAGCTTCCGCAGCGCCTTGGCCTCGATCTGACGAATCCGTTCGCGGGTCACGCTGAACTGTTGGCCGACTTCTTCCAAAGTATGGTCGGTGTTCATACCGATGCCAAAACGCATCCGCAGAACCCGTTCTTCGCGCGGGGTGAGCGAGGCCAGAACCCTTGTGGTGGTTTCCTTGAGGTTTTCCTGAATGGCGCTGTCCAGGGGCAGCACGGCATTCTTGTCCTCGATGAAATCGCCCAGTTGGCTGTCTTCCTCGTCGCCGATGGGTGTTTCCAGAGAAATCGGCTCTTTGGCGATCTTCATCACCTTGCGCACCTTCTCGAGCGGCATCTGCAGCTTTTCGGCCAGTTCTTCCGGCGTCGGCTCACGGCCGATTTCATGCAGCATCTGACGGCCCGTGCGCACCAGCTTGTTGATCGTTTCGATCATGTGAACCGGAATACGGATCGTGCGGGCCTGATCCGCGATCGAGCGGGTGATCGCCTGGCGGATCCACCAGGTCGCATAGGTCGAGAACTTATAGCCACGACGGTATTCGAACTTGTCCACCGCCTTCATCAGGCCGATGTTGCCTTCCTGAATAAGATCAAGGAATTGCAGGCCACGGTTGGTGTACTTTTTGGCGATCGAGATCACCAGGCGCAGGTTGGCTTCGACCATTTCCTTCTTGGCCTGCCGCGCCTCTTTCTCGCCCTTCTGAACCTGCTGCACAATACGGCGGAATTCCGAGATATCCAGACCGACATACTGGCCGACCTGAGCCATGTCGTTGCGCAGCTCTTCGACCTTCGCGGTCGAGCGTTCGATGAACATCTGCCATCCCCGGCCCGGCTTTTCGGCCATCTCGGCCAGCCAGTTCGGATCCAGTTCACGGCCCCGATACGCTTCGATGAACTCACGGCGGTTGATGCGTGCCTGATCGGCCAGCTTGACCATCGCGCTGTCCAGAGACATGACGCGGCGGTTGATGCCATAAAGCTGGTCGATCAGCGCCTCGATCCGGTTGTTGTGCAGGTGAAGGCCATTCACCAGTTCGACGATCTCAGCCCGCAGTTTCTGATAGGTTTCTTCATCCTTTTCACTGAACGTACCGTCTTCGTTCAGCGTGGCCGAAATCCGGCTGTCCTGCATTTCAGACAGCATCGAGAAGTCGGTCGAGATACGCTCCAACGTTGTCAAGACCTGATCCTTCAGCGCCGCTTCCATCGCGGCCAGCGACATGTTGGCCTGATCGTCGTCATCGTCATCGTCATCGTTGTTCAGCGGGTTGCCATCCGCATCCAGCTCGGGGCCGGTATCCTTGGCTGGCTTGTTCGCCTGCACGGCCGAGGTATCGACGACCGGCTCTTCAACGTCACCGTCTTCGTCCAACTGGTTTCCGAACGTGGTTTCCAGATCAATGACGTCCCGCAAAAGAATGTCTTCGGACAACAATTCGTCATGCCAGATTGTGATCGCCTGAAAGGTCAGCGGGCTTTCACACAGGCCCGCAATCATCGTATTGCGACCGGCTTCGATCCGCTTGGCGATTGCGATCTCACCCTCGCGGCTCAGCAGTTCGACCGACCCCATCTCACGCAGATACATGCGCACAGGGTCGTCGGTGCGATCCAGCTTTTCTGTACCGGAACCGGCCAGTGCAACCTCACGGTTGCTTTCCGCGGCAACCAGTTCGGTCGAGCCTTTGTTCTCTTCTTCTTCGGCCTCTTCATCTTCGATGATGTTGATGCCCATCTCGGACAGCATCGACATTACGTCTTCGATCTGTTCAGAACTGACCTGATCAGGCGGCAAGACCTGATTGAGCTGGTCGTAGGTAATGTAACCTTTCTCGCGAGCCTCGGCGATCATCTTCTTGACGTTCGCTTGGCTCATGTCCAGCGAGATTTCCTGTTCCTGCTCGTCGGATTTGCGGTCTTCGTTCGTATCCTTGGCGGCCATTCAATGCTCCTGCAGGGATGGGTGATTCGTCTCAGCCGAATCATTAGCGCGTATAAGTGATTCGGCCACCCGTTTACCCGTTTTTCTTTTCCAGTGCCTTACGAAAACACCACTTATCGGCGTTTCCGCTCGAATTTGATGCCAGACATGATCGCCGCAAACGCGTCTTTCTCGTCACGATTGATTCGCGCCCCATTGTCAGCAATGTCGAAAACGGCCCTATCCTCGTTCTGGCTTCGACACGTGCGGTTGCGCTCTTCGGCGGCTTGCGCCAGCCGGTAAGTCAGCGCCTCATCGGGCAGATCAGACAACTCTTCTGCCGCTTCGGCAATCTCGGCATCCAACCCCCGGAGCGCTTTGATCTTTGCGAGTTCCTCGGCCAGTGTCATCTCGGCCTTTTCAACGTCGCCTGGCTTGGACACACAGGGGATGACTGCCACATGGCGAAGGGTCAGCAGGTTTTCAAGGGCGTCAGGCCCCATTGATGCGATAATGTGGTCTTTCAGGTTGTCCGGGTCATCAATTGCGTGACGCAGGACAGCATCGCGCAATGCCGCATAGTCAGGATTGTGACATTCCATTTCTTCCAACTGTTGCTCAAATTGGACAACAACCTTGGGATTCAGAATTGAGATCGCCAGAATAGCGGCTTCGCGCAGCTGGATATCCGCGTTTTCCGATGAGGCCAGAAACGAACTGCGCGCGCCCGGCGTCGCGGTCTGCTGCGGCTGCCATTTTCCCCGCGGTTGCCACGGACGGTTTTGAGGTTGTCGTCGCGGGCGGAACAGTTGCCAGCGCAGGTCTTTGATTTCCTGACCGTAATGCAAGCGGATCGAGGGATCTTGGATCAGCTTGATCTTGTCCCGCAGTGCCTTGTCCAGTGCTGCCTTGCGTTCCGGGCTGTCGAATACCTTTCCTTCGGTTTCGCGCTGCCACAACAGTTTGACCATCGGTATGGCCCCTTCCAGAACGGCCTGAACGGCGCCCGGGCCTTCTGTGCGCAACAGATCGTCCGGGTCCTTGCCTTCGGGCATCAAGGCAAAACGCAAGGATTTTCCGGCCTCCAGCAGCGGCAGTGCCAGATCAACCGCCCGCATGGCCGCCCGCAGACCCGCGGCATCCCCGTCTAGTGCAATGATCGGTTCATCCGCGATCCGCCAGAGCAGGTGCAACTGATGTTCAGTAATGGCCGTTCCCAAAGGTGCAACCGACGCGCTAAACCCCGCCTCGGCCAGCGCGATCACGTCCATATACCCTTCGGCCACAATCAGCGGCTGCCCTTTGCCCGCCGCCTGCCGCGCCGGACCTTGATTGTAAAGGCTGCGCCCCTTGTCGAACAACTCGGTCTCGGGCGAGTTCAGGTATTTCGCGTTGTCATTCGGATCCATCGCGCGGCCACCGAATGCAATGCAGCGCCCACGCGGATCCCGGATCGGGAACAATATCCGGTTGCGGAAGGTGTCATAGGGTTTTTTGCCTTTGTTTGAAGGCTTGGCCAGCCCGGCGCCAAGGATCAGTTCCTCTGGGATGCTCTTGCCGCGCAGGTGATCCCAAAGCGCCTGCCAACTGTCCGGCGCAAACCCGATCTCCCACCGATCCAGCGCGCTTTGATCCAAACCCCGGCGCGACAGGTAATCCCGTGCCTCTGCCCCCGCCGCTGTTTTCAGCTGCAAGCGGAAAAACTGCACCGCCTGTTCCATCACATCGGCAAGCTGACTGCGGCGATCCTGCTTTTCCTGTGCTTTCGGATCCCGCGCAGGCATCGGCATGCCAGCCTCTCGGGCGAGGATTTCAACCGCTTCGATGAACGAAACATTTTCCGTTTCTTTCACAAAGCTGATCGCGTCGCCCTTGGCGTGACAGCCGAAGCAGTAATAAAACCCCTTCTGATCATCGACATGGAATGAGGCCGTCTTTTCGTGATGAAACGGGCAAGGCGCCCACATGTCACCTTTGCCTTGATTGGATTTGCGCTGATCCCACATCACCTTGCGCCCGACGACCTGAGACAGGCTCAGGCGGGTGCGCAGTTCATCCAGAAATCCGGGGGGCAGTGACATATGTCAAACCTGACAGAAACAGGAACGCGCGCCAAGGGGATGGCGCGCGTTTGTCCACAGGGAAATGTCCGGGCTGTGGATTATTGCTGCAAACACAACTCAAGCCAAGCAGCGCCCAGATCCTTTTTGCGCACATCGCGCATCTTTTGTTCATAGACCCACGGCGTGATCAACGGAATCGCGGCATTGTAGTTCTCGGGCCATGTCGGGCCACTATCCGCCACGGCTTGCGCCACATCGCGTTCTTTCACGCGGTCCAGCCGCGCCTTTTGGATCGCGGCCACCACATCCGCCTGATATTTGCAGCTTTGTTCCTTAGTTTCCTGAGCGGCCAAAGGGGTGGCCAGTAGAGCCGCGACAATGGCTATACGCAACATGGAGGTCTCCGGGATTCGTTTCTCTGAGTGTCTACTATCCGTCAAACTAACGGGCCGCCATCGACATTCAAGCCGCAGCGCGAACCGGCGGGGCGAAATGATCACCCCGCCCGCCTGATTTACAGCCCCTTGGCGCGATAGCTTTTGGCCACGCGGTCGATCGCCACGATATAGGCCGCAGTACGCAGGTCTTCGACATCGTCGCGGCTGTGCCACACTTCACGCATGGACTGGTAGGCGATCCGCATCGTGTCATCGAGGCCCGAGCGCACCAGTTCAAGCTCATCGGCACCCTTGAGGTATTTTGCTTTAAAGTCCGGAGACATCGACCACGCGTCACCCAGATACCTGTCCAGCCGCTCCAGTTCGCTGACGATCAGTTCATGTCGCGCCTCTTCCTGGCGGCGCTGCATCCGGCCGAAACGAATGTGGCTTAGATTCTTGACCCATTCAAAATAAGACACCGTCACACCACCCGCGTTGGCATACATATCCGGGATGATAACGGTGCCTTTCTTGCGAAGAATCTCATCCGCGCCAGCGGTGACCGGGCCATTCGCTGCCTCGATGATCAAAGGTGCCTTGATCCGCTCGGCGTTGGAAAGGTTGATGACACCCTCAAGGGCAGCCGGGATCAGAATGTCGCATTCAGCCTCCAGAACGCTTGCACCTTCCGCTGAATGAGTCGCGTCCGGATAATCCTTGACGCCGCCATGCTTGACGATCCACTGGCGGACGGCTTCGACGTCGATACCATCCGGGTTAAAAAGCGCTCCGTCCCATTCGATGATACCCACAATGCGCGAACCGTCTTCCTCGCTCAGAAACTTCGCGGCGTGATACCCCACGTTGCCGAGCCCCTGCACCACAACACGCTTGCCGTCCAGCTTGCCCGACAGGCCGGCCGTCTTGACGTCTTCGGGGTGACGGAAAAATTCACGCAGAGCGTATTGAATGCCGCGTCCGGTCGCTTCGACCCGCCCGGCGATGCCACCTGCGTTCAATGGCTTGCCGGTCACACAGGCCCGTGCATTGATGTCGGTGGTGTTCATCCGCGCGTATTGGTCCGCCATCCAGGCCATCTCGCGTTCGCCCGTTCCCATGTCGGGCGCCGGAACGTTCTGCGACGGGTTGATCAGATCCCGCTTGGCAAGTTCATAGGCAAAGCGGCGCGTGATCTGTTCCAGTTCGTGTTCTTCGTATTTCCGCGGATCAATGCAAAGACCGCCTTTCGATCCGCCAAAAGGCGTTTCGACAAGAGCACATTTGTACGTCATCAACGCAGCCAGCGCTTCGACCTCATCCTGATTCACCGCAGTGGCATAGCGAATGCCGCCTTTGACCGGCTCCATATGTTCGGAATGGACAGACCTGTACCCGGTGAAGGTGTGGATCTCACCGCGCAGACGCACACCGAACCGAACTGTGTAGGTCGCGTTGCAAACCCGGATTTTCTGCTCCAGCCCCGGCGGCAGTTCCATCAGGGCGGCCGCCCTGTTGAACATCAGGTCAACACTCTGGCGAAAGCTTGGTTCTTGGATGCCGGTCATAAAATCCTCCGTACCGCTGGATGACGAAACGTCATGACGTTTTGTCGCACCACTCAAGTCTGGCTGCAATCAAACAATGCACTTTTTTTCATCACCTACCTAACACAGACTTGAGTTTCTGATGGTGAGTCGCCCAATCCGGTCAATCGCTTAACGGATTGTTTTCATTTCATCGACAGACCATGGGAAAACGTGAAAATTATACCCCCTGAGCGCCCAAAAAGGCCAAAACCAAGCCTTTTTCGCCCAATTCACGCCACGTTTGAAAATTAACTTTGTCCCAAATCTTTTTTTCTTTGACGCACGAATTCGACGTGTGAAGCGGAGTAACCAGAATGCTGAATTCCTTGCTTTGTAACGACGGCTCGAAACCGAAGCGCAAAACGTTCAAATTAGAGCAGTTCGCTCGCAACGAAGATGGCGCCTTCACTATTTTCGTATTGTTTATGGTGGTCCTGATGCTGGCGATTACCGGCATGGCCATGGATGTCATGAAATATGAACGCGACCGTGCCAGCCTGCAATCCACACTGGATCGCGCTGTGCTTGCCGCCGCGGACCTCGACCAGGACCTTCCCGCCAAGGCGGTCGTCGATTCTTACATGGACAAGGCCGGGCTGGGCAATTTGAACGCCATTACGACGGTTGTTGAAGGTTTCGGCTCCAAAAAAGTAAGTGCTACAGCCGAAGCCGTTGTTCCAACCCGCTATCTGAGGTTCGGCAAAGTCACCGAACTGGGTCTCGTTGCGACCAGTGCAGCTGAAGAATCCATTGGCGCCGTTGAAATCTCATTGATTCTCGACATCTCCGGCTCAATGTCGCGCTCGTCTGCCACACCATCGAAGACAAAAATCGCAGTTTTGAGAGAAGCTGCGTCAGAATTTGTCAGGCTCATGCTGGACAAACCGAACGAAACGCAGATTTCAATCTCGATTGTTCCTTACGCAACGCAGGTCAACGCAGGAGCATCGATTCTGGACAAGTTCACGAATGTCACCCAAGAACACAGCTATTCGCACTGCGTAAACTTCATTCCAGAACAGTACAGCGATTCTGATCTGGAACGGGATGACACCCTCGAACGCACCGCGCACTTCGATCCTTTCACCTATTCTGAAGGGACTATCGACCTGCCCGTTTGTCCGGTCCGCGCAGGAAGTGCAATCACCCCTGTCACCGACAATATGAACAAACTGCTTGCCCAGATTGCGTCCCTCACCCCAGGTGGGAACACATCAATCGACATCGGTATGAAGTGGGGTACTGCCCTGCTGGATCCGAGTATGCGCGGAATTGTTCGCGACCTGTCGCTGGAACAGGATCCGTCCCATGCAGGCACAACAATTGTGCCATCAAAATTCTCGGCCCGTCCCTCGGACTATGGCACCGACGTTCTGAAGATCGCCATTGTTATGACCGATGGTCAGAACACCGATCAATACATGCTTAACCCATCGCTGCGCGAAGGTATGTCAGACGTCTGGTACAACCCGGAAGCTGATGAATACACCGTGTACCACTCTCAGGGTCGTCCGAATTTTTTCTGGCCTCAGCAAGATGTTTGGGCGGATCATCCCTACGGAAACCCGGAACCTGAGACGCAGCTGAACGAAGAACCTGGAACAGCCGTTCGGTTGTCATATCCTGAACTGTTTAACCGAGTATCTTTGGCATGGAACGCACGGTACAACTATTACTGGCAGTCCAGCGGTTGGGCGGAATGGTATTCCAAGGCTTACGAGAAAGTTGAAACGTCGGCCAAGAACCAGCGCACCAAGCACATTTGTGATGCGGCCAAAGATCAGGGAATCATCGTTTACGGTATCGCGTTCGAGGCGCCCAGAAGCGGGTACAGGACCCTCAAAGACTGTGCCAGCTCTGACAGCCACATCTATGACGTAAGTGGCCTGAACCTTGAGAAAGCCTTTGAATCCATCGCATCGTCGATCCGCAAACTGAGGCTAACCCAATGATCAGCGGAAAGCTGTCGCAACTCCGCCTGTTTCGGCAATCCGAGGCAGGGAATGCGACAATCGAGTTCATCATGCTCGTACCCTTCTTCCTGGCGCTTCTCGTGGCAGGAGCCGAACTGTCCATCATCACAATGCGGCATGCTGCTTTGGAGCGTGGGGTGGACCTGATCGTAAGGGATATTCGGCTGGGTACGGGTACAAACTGGAATCACGACGTGATCAGGGATCGGATTTGCGAAGTGTCCGGAATCAAGGATTGTACAGGGAATTTGCGACTACAAATGGTCAAGCAGGACGCGTTCGCTGGTATCGTGCTTTCAGACAGCATCCCCTGCACGGACAGTTCCGAAGATCCCAAGCCGGTTTTGGATTTCAAAAGCGGCCAATCCAACGAGTTGATGATCCTGCGAGCCTGCCTGCGCATAGATCCGGTTCTTGAGACCTCAGCCATTGCCAAGCTTGTCCCGGACGCTACCGGCCACTATGCGGTGACCGCAACAACGGCATTCGTACAGGAGCCAGAGTAAGATCATGTCTGTACTCCAATATCTGAAAAATCGCGTCAAAGTCTTCAAGAAAGACGAAAGCGGCATACTGACCGTTGAAGCCCTCATGATTTTTCCATTGATGTTATGGACGATCACGTTCACGTTCACTGCATTCGAGGGGTTTCGTCAAAGCGCCTCCAATCTAAAGGCAGCTTATACGATCAGCGATCTGATTTCGCGTGAAACGCGGGCCGTGACCGATGTGTATATCGACTCTCTGCACGATTTGGCAGGCAAGATGGTCAACAACCGGTCAGATGTGAAGATGCGTATTTCTCTGATTATTTACGATGAGGACGATGATCGCCACTACGTTCGCTGGTCGACCGTACGCGGCTTTGATCAGGAATGGGATGACAACAGGATCGATGAAATCGAAGACCGCCTGCCGCCAATGCCCAATCAGGACACCGTTATTCTGGTTGAAACGTCCAATGAATACATCCCCACATTCAGACCGGGCTGGGATTTTGCGACAGGTATCACCTTTGAGAACTTCATCTTTACCCGTCCCCGCTTTACAAACGAAGTTGCTTGTAACTTAACTCAGACCCCGTTCGTCTGCACAAATAGCGGATAGAATTTCGGACATGAACTTGGCCTCGGCGGCAGATGTCATGCCGCCCACGCCAACCCGGCGACCGATCCGCCACCACAAGCCGGGGGCCCATTGGTTCGTATCTTTGAGCTTGGTGCGAACCAGAAAACCGTTTGACGGCTTGAACGCAAACACACCGCGATCCACCGATTCAATATCAGCCACCTTTGCGATCAATCGGCCTGACCCGGTACGCAACTCCGACTGTGTCAGTTCAATATGGTCCTGGGTCGCGTGCCATACACGATAGGCCAGCCAAAGCGACGCGCCCCCTACAGCAAAAAGAAATACTTGCCACGCCGGTTCGGGCGGCGATGCCAAAGCGACGTATGTGACCAGCATCCCAACCGTCGACAGCATCCCTACTCCGATCCACCGTCTGGGGGATGATGCCTGAATCGTTGCCAGCACTTCGTCCTGCATGGATGTCTCCTGTCCGTTCCGCTTCGACTTAGCGATTTTCCGGGGGAAACAACAGGGCTTTGGTTGCGCAGCAAATTTGCACAGCTCCGGTTAATTGACGCTGATTGACCGCATTCACGCAGGGGTTACATGCTGATCAAACGAACCGGAGGCGAATATGTCCCTTAGACCCACACTTGAAACACGCAGGGCCACCCCGACGATGGAAGGGGCTGGCGTGAAACTTCACCGCGCATTCGGGTTTCAGGACCCGTCCGAACTTGATCCATTCCTGCTGTTCGACGATTTCAGGAACGAACGCCCGCAGGACTATCAGGCCGGTTTTCCCTGGCATCCGCATCGCGGAATCGAGACGATCACCTATGTTCTGGCCGGATCGGTCGAGCACTCGGATTCGCTGGGCAACACCGGCACTTTGGGCGCGGGCGACGTGCAGTGGATGACGGCGGGGTCCGGAATCCTGCATCAGGAAATGCCGCAGGGAAACACCTCGGGGCAGATGCACGGGTTTCAGCTTTGGGGCAACCTGCCTTCGGATCAGAAGATGACTGCCCCGCGCTATCAGGATGTTCAAAGCAAGGATATCCCCGAAGTCACTGATGACGACGGCACCACCGTTCGTGTGATTGTAGGAGAGTTCTGGGGCAAAACCGGCCCCGTGGATGGCATCGCGGCAGATCCACAATATCTGGACATCTCGGTTCCCGCGGGTGTGAAGAAGACCTTCCGCATCGACACTTATCGCCGAGCCTTCGCCTATGTCTTTCAAGGTCAGGCAGCCTTTGCAGATGCGTCACGCCCGTCCGGTGTGCTGTTGGAAAAAGAGGTCGCCGGGCAAGAGGTGAATATCCGGGATATGTCGGGCGACCGCACGCTTGTACGTTTCGGGACGGGGGACGAAATCACCGTTCAGGCTGGCCCCGAAGGCGTGCGGTTTCTGTTGATCTCGGGGGCTCCGATCAATGAGCCCGTCGCATGGCACGGGCCTATTGTGATGAACACGCGGGCCGAACTGGAACAAGCCTTTCGGGAGTTGCGTAACGGGACCTTCATTCGCCCTGCGCACTGACACAGTGACGGTCTGGCCCTGTCAGGCCGTTACTGCCTTATGCACCATGTTCCAATAAATCTGTTCGACCTCGTCCAGTGACAGTCGCCCTCCGGACCTGTACCAGGTCATCACACCGTTCAACATGGCAATCACCGCCAGCGTGGCGATCTTGGTGTCCGGTATCGCAAACTGACCAGCCTTCTGGCCAGAGTGAAGGATGTCTTCCAACGCGTTTTCATACTGACGCCGAAGATCTTCGATTTCGGCGAAGTTTTCGGGTGAGAGGTTGCGCAGTTCCATATAGGCGATGAACACCTCGTCCGGGCGTTGCAGGTGGAAACGTATGTGAAAACCGACAAATCGGCGCAACGCTTGCTGGCAGTCATCGCAGCGCTCCAGCGCGTTGAGCGCCGAAAGCAGATCCTGCATATGCTCTCGCATCAACCGATACAGCAAACTCTGCTTGTCCGGCGTGTAATTGTATAGCGCCCCCGCCTGAACGCCGACCTCTTTCGCGATCTGCCGCATCGAAACCGCCGCATAACCGTGGCGCGCAAACAGGTTCAGGGCCGCCTTTCGAATGCGCGGGCCTGTGATATCAGAGTGGGAGCCTTGAGTACGTGCCATCCGCCCACAGTATCTGAACAAATGTTCATATAGAACCCCGCTTGATCGGCGCCGGCAAAAGGTGCATCACGAAAGGACGAACGAAACCGAAAAGCGTGCCACATGAAACTGCTGCCTGTTCTGCCTATTATTCTTGTGTTTGCCGGGTGTTCAGACTTTCCCGAACTTGAAGGCAGTGAACCGGCCTCGGTCAAATCGGCCCCCTACCCGCGTCTTATTCCGGTGCAGGAAACGTTGGGGCCTTCGATTGATCCCGTCAGCCAGGCCGCAGAGGTGGAAGAAGACCTGACGCAGCGCAGCGAGGCGCTGGCGAAAAAGGCTCAGGCGTTGCAAAACGCGCAAACCAACTAAAGCGTGACATTTGACCTCGACAATCCCCCGGTGACGGATTGCACCCTTGGCCTGAACCCGATAAGGCAGCGCTGATCGGGCAGGCGTCCGAATTCAGACAAGTTTCGAGCGGAAAGGAACCCACGACATGACACAGGCACTGCGGCTGGGAATTGCGGGCTTGGGAACTGTCGGCGTGGGTGTCGTCAAAATTGTTCGCCGCCATGCAGATTTGCTGAAGGCGCGCACGGGCCGGTCGATTGAAATCGTGGCCGTATCGGCGCGGGATCCGAACAAGGACCGCGGTGTGAACCTGTCGGATTATGCCTGGGAAACCGACCCGGTTGCGCTGGCGAAACGTGACGATATCGATGTCTATGTCGAACTGATGGGCGGTGAAAACGGTCCGGCCAAGGCCTCGGTCGAAGCCGCGCTGGCCAGCGGCAAAGACGTCGTGACCGCCAACAAGGCATTGCTGGCCATTCACGGGCAGGAACTGGCCGAACAGGCCGAAGCTGCTGGCCGCGTCATCCGGTTTGAGGCCGCAGTCGCGGGCGGTATCCCCGTCATCAAATCCCTGACCGAGGGGCTGGCCGGAAACGAGATCACACGCGTGATGGGCGTGATGAACGGTACCTGCAACTACATTCTGACCCGGATGCAATCGCAGCGTCAGGGCTATAACGCCCTTTTCGATGAATGTGCAGAACTTGGGTATCTTGAGGCCGACCCCAATCTGGATGTCGGTGGCATCGACGCCGCGCACAAACTGGCTTTGCTGGCCTCGATCGCTTTTGGCACCAAGCCGAATTTTGACGGGATTGAGATCGAAGGCATTCAGCAAATCAGCCTCGACGATATCGACCAGGCCGAGGATATGGGCTTTCGCATCAAACTGCTGGGCGTGGCACAGCGCACCGCGCGCGGGCTGGAACAACGCATGCAGCCTTGCCTTGTGCCCAGCGACTCGCCCTTGGGGCAATTGGAAGGCGGCACCAACATGGTGGTGATCGAAGGCGACGCGGTTGAACAGGTTGTTCTGCGCGGCCCCGGTGCGGGTGAAGGCCCGACGGCCAGCGCCGTGATGGGCGACGTGTGCGATCTGGCACGCGGGCTGCAAATCCCGACCTTTGGCCGACCGGCCAAATCGCTTGAGGCTGCGGCGCCCGCCGTCACGGGCCTGCCAGCGCCTTATTATCTGCGGCTGGGTCTGCTGGATAAACCGGGCGCACTGGCCAAGGTTGCAGCCATTCTGGGCGATGCCGGTGTTTCCATAGACAGGATGCGCCAGTACGCCCATGCCGAAAGCACGGCGCCTGTGCTGATCGTTACCCACAAAACCACCCGCGCCGCGCTGGACGTTGCGCTGGACGGGTTCCTGGAAACGGATGTGGTTGCCGGTGCCCCCGTCGCGTTGCGGATTGAAGAGGTTTGAACTTGCGACCTGTATGAAACGCAAGCTATGCCGATAGAAACGGCTTAAATGACCAGAGGATACATGACAATGAGTGCTGCCAAAACCGATTTCAACGACCGCCTGCTGTCTCTGGGGCTGGCAAGGGTGGCGGAACAGGCTGCGCTGGCCTCGGCTTCGCTGGTGGGGCGTGGTGACGAGAAAGCCGCCGATCAGGCCGCCGTAAATGCGATGCGCGAACAGCTGAACCTGCTGGACATAGCTGGCGTCGTGGTGATCGGCGAAGGCGAACGCGACGAAGCTCCGATGCTTTATATTGGCGAAGAAGTCGGCACCGGAAACGGCCCCGGCGTGGACATCGCGCTGGATCCGCTGGAAGGCACAACACTGACCGCAAAGGATATGCCCAACGCGCTGACCGTGATTGCCATGGGCCCGCGCGGCTCGATGCTGCATGCGCCCGACGTTTACATGGACAAGCTGGCTGTTGGTCCGGGCCTGCCCGAGGGTGTCGTCAATCTGGACATGTCTCCACGTGAACGGGTGGAAGCCTTGGCAAAGGCCAAGAACTGCAAGCCTGCGGACATCACCGTCTGCATTCTTGAACGCCCGCGTCACGAGGCGATGATCGCCGAAGTGCGCGAAACCGGAGCATCGATCCGCCTGATCACCGATGGTGACGTGGCAGGTGTCATGCATTGCGCAGAAAGCGAAGTGACCGGCATCGACATGTATATGGGCCAGGGTGGCGCCCCCGAAGGCGTGCTTGCCGCTGCCGCGCTGAAATGCATGGGCGGTCAGATCTTTGGTCGCCTGTTGTTCCGCAACGATGACGAGCGGGGCCGTGCTGCCAAGGCGGGCATCACCGATCTGGACCGGGTCTATTCGCGCGATGAAATGGTGACCGCGGATGTGATCTTTGCCGCAACGGGTGTAACCGGCGGCTCTCTGTTGCCGCGCATCAAGCGCGAGCCGGGTTGGGTGGAAACCACGACGTTGCTGATGCGTTCAAAGACCGGGTCCGTACGCCGCATGTCGTATCGCACCCCCACGTGGCCGCACGATAACGCCTAACGGCTTGCGCCGTTGCCTCCGGCGGGAGTATTTGGGAAAAGATGAAAAGGCCGGGTCCGAAAGGATCCGGCCTTGGTTCACAAGGGGCAGGCAATGGGTTTTCTTGGCGTAGAACAATCACTGACCGGGCGGCGCTGGGTTGGCCCGGAAGCCGAGCTGGAACGGGCTGCCGAGATGATGACACAACAGACCGACCTGCCGCGTGCGGTATGTCAGGTTCTGGCCCGTCGTGGCGTGCCGGTCATGGAGGCGCGCGGCTTTCTGGACCCCAAGCTCAAAGAGCTGCTGCCAGATCCCCGCGATATGAAGGACATGGAAACGGCGGCGGCGCGTTTTCTGGACGCCGTACGCCATCGCCAGAAAATCGCGGTGTTCGCGGATTACGATGTTGACGGCGGCTGTTCTGCCGCGCTGTTGCTGGTTTGGCTTCGGCAGATGGGGTTGCAGGCGACGCTTTATGTGCCGGATCGGATTGATGAGGGATATGGTCCGAATGTTCCGGCAATGCGGGAACTGGCAACCAGCCACGACCTGATCATTTGCGTCGATTGCGGCACGCTCAGCCATGAACCGATTGCCGCAGCCACGGGGGCGGACGTGATTGTTCTGGATCACCACCTTGGCGGCGAAACCCTGCCGGATTGCATTGCAGTCGTGAATCCCAACCGGCAAGATGAAAGCGGTGATCTGGGCTATTTCTGCGCGGCGGGTGTCGTGTTTCTGATGCTGGTCGAAGCAGGCCGCCAGCTGCGCGCGGCAGGCGCAAAAGGGCCTGACCTGATATCGATGCTGGATCTGGTGGCCCTGGCAACCGTAGCTGACGTTGCGCCTTTGATCGGTGCCAATCGCGCCCTGGTTCGACAAGGCCTGAAAGTGATGGCGCAAAGGCAACGCCCCGGACTTGTCGCGTTGTCCGATGTCTCGCGCATGGACACGGCGCCCAACAGCTATCACCTGGGTTTTCTGCTTGGCCCCCGCGTGAACGCAGGTGGTCGCATCGGGCAGGCCGATCTGGGCGCCCGCCTGCTGAGCACGGATTCCCTGCACGAGGCACAAGCCCTGTCCGAACGTCTGGACGCGCTGAACACGGAACGCCGGGATATTGAAAACGCCGTGCGCGCCGCCGCGATGGAGCAGGCCGAGGGTCGCGGGCTCGACGCGCCCCTGGTCTGGGCCGCCGGTGAAGGCTGGCATCCGGGTGTGGTGGGCATCGTGGCGTCTCGTTTGAAGGAAACCGCCAACCGTCCGGCCATCGTGATCGGCTTTGACGGTGATGAGGGTAAAGGCTCGGGGCGTTCGGTCTCGGGCGTGGATCTGGGGGCGTCGATCCAGCGGCTCGCGGCCGAAGGGTTGCTGGTCAAGGGTGGCGGTCACAAGATGGCCGCTGGGCTTACCGTCATGCGCGACAAACTGGAACCCGCCATGGAGCGCCTCAGCGAGCTGCTGGCAAAACAAGGCGCAGGTCAGGGCGGCCCTGCCGATATGAAGCTGGAAGGCGCCCTTATGCCGGGTGCCGCGACAGTGGACCTTGTCGAACAGATCGAACAGTCCGGACCGTTTGGTGCCGGAGCCCCTGCCCCGCGATACGCACTTCCGGATCTTCAGGTGCGTTTTGCCAAACGTGTCGGGGAAACGCACCTGAAGTTGTCATTATCCGATGGCATGGGTGGTGGGCTGGATGCGATTGCCTTTGGTGCCTTTGACGGTCCGATGGGCGAGAGACTGTCAAATCATGGTGGCGCACGCTTTCATTTTGCAGGCCGGCTTGAGGTGAACACCTGGGGCGGGCGGCAATCCGTGCAGCTCAGGCTCGAGGACGCGGCAGAGGCAAATTGACGTCTCGCTCGGACGGCGTAAAAAACTTTCTCATCCCTGCGTTTTTCGGCTTGCGGGGGTCACGGTGAAACCGTAAAAGGCCCTCCACAAGCCAGCGTGGCCCGTTCGTCTATCGGTTAGGACGCCAGGTTTTCAACCTGGAAAGAGGGGTTCGATTCCCCTACGGGCTACCACTTGTGCTTGCGTCACTACCATGTGGCCCGTTCGTCTATCGGTTAGGACGCCAGGTTTTCAACCTGGAAAGAGGGGTTCGATTCCCCTACGGGCTACCATTTCTCCTGATCAAACCCCGAACTTTTCTCGGCACAGGTTCTCGATCTTTTGCCAGGTGGATTTGTATTCGGGTGTGTTTTCTGTCGCGTAGTGAAAGTTTTTCATCAGCCCGGTCAGTTGCGTAAACACCTGCCTTACCTCGGCCTTGTCGACAAAGACCGCCTTGGATTGCGTCACATCATACACAAGCTTGAACGTCTTTATCTGCCGTTCAAGCGGCACTGTCGCATCGACTGTGTCAAATGCGTCCTGCTGCAAGTAGACCATATCGACGAACAAGGCTTTCTGTTGGGTTACAAAGTCGTCAATTGTGACGCCCTCTTCCCCAGTGACCTGCATCATCTGATCGACCTGTTCGCCTTTTTCGATCAGGGCCAACAGGGTGCGCACTTTGGCTGTCCACCCCGGTTCGGCGTTCCTGTCATACCAGTCGGACAATTGGTCAGTATACCGAGACCAGCTGAGCATCGGATCGACCGCTGGATAAAATCGCTTGTAGGCGCGTTCGGATGACAACCCGAGGAAACACTTGACCGTCGACAAGGTCGACTGGGTTACCGGCTCGTCAAAATTGCCTCCAGCAGGCGAAACCGTTCCGATCAGCGTCAGGCTGCCAAGATCGCCGTCATTCGTTTTCAGCGCCCCGGCACGTTCATACAAACCCTTGATCGAGCTTTCCAGATAGGCCGGGAACCCCTCTTCGCCCGGGATCTCTTCGAGCTTGCCCGAGGTCTCGCGCATGGCTTGCGCCCACCGGCTGGTGCTGTCGGCGATCAACAAGACATCATAGCCCATCTGGCGGTAGTATTCCCCCAACGTGATCCCGGTGAAGATCGACGCCTCGCGCGCGGCAACCGGCATGGATGACGTGTTGCAGATGATGATCGTCCGATCCATCAGGCTGCCACCGGTGGTTGGATCGGTCATCTTCGGAAATTCCTCGATGGTCTCGACCACCTCACCTGCACGTTCGCCGCAGGCCACGACGATCACGATATCAACTTTCGCGTTCCGTGCGATCAGGTTTTGCAGCACGGTCTTGCCCGCACCGAACGGCCCGGGAATACAGGCGGTGCCGCCGCGTGCAATCGGAAAGAACGTGTCGATCAGCCGTTGCGACGTCAGAACCGGTTCCGTGGGATACAACCGCTCGGACAGTGCGCGCTTCAGTATGTTTTCCGGCAATGGTCGCCGAACCGGCCATTTCTGCAAAAGCGTCAGCGTATGCTCGCCACCGTCTTCGTCTTCCAGGCGGGCCACGATGTCATGGATCGTGGCCGCGCCTTTTTGCACCCAGACCACCTTGTACGCGCCGGTCCAGTTGAACGGCAGCATGATCTTGTGGCTGAAATGGCCTTCGGGCACCGTTCCGATACTGTCCCCGGCAGTGACCGTGTCGCCCACCTTAACGGACGGCGTAAAGGACCATTTCGCGTTTTCATCCAAGGGCGCGACATCTGCGCCGCGCGGCAGGAAGGTACCAAATGCTGCCGCCACCTTGGGCAAAGGCGACTGCAACCCGTCAAACACCTGCCCCAGCAGCCCCGGACCCAGCTCTACCGACAAGAGCTGACCTGATTGCTCCACCGGGTCGTCGACCGCCACCCCATCAGTGCTTTCATAGACCTGAACGTCCGCCATATCCCCACGTACGCGCAGCACTTCGCCCTTGAGCCTTTCCTGACGCCCACCGGGACCGGAACGCGAAGGCAATATGTAAACCACTTCGTTTTTGACCAGTTGACCGGGGTGGCCGGTCGCGTCCGGATTGGCCTGTATCCGCACAAGCCCTTCCTGAACCAGGACGACGCGTGCGGTCGATGAATGTTTGGCTGAGATTGGGGCTGTCATGCGCTTGCTCCCTCAAAATCGACATCAGCGAAGTCGGCCATGGCCTGTTGTGCCAGTTTC
This sequence comes from Ruegeria sp. P10, assembly GCF_056534925.1. NCBI lineage: Bacteria > Pseudomonadati > Pseudomonadota > Alphaproteobacteria > Rhodobacterales > Roseobacteraceae > Ruegeria > Ruegeria sp. P10. Next base: position 139,252 of record NZ_JBQERJ010000004.1, on the reverse strand, counting down.
TCAAATCTCTTGGCGGCTTCCGCAGCGCTGCTTTGCGCCCAGCGGTCGAAGATGTTCCAGATCAGAACGTAGATGGCGACCGCCTCGAAATCGAACATGTGACGAGCCGCGTGCCGCTTGAGCTGCTTGTGGCTTATCGACAAAAGCAGACGTTCCAGACCCAGCGGATCTTCGTTTTCCAGCAATTGGGTTGCCTCTTTGATCCAGGGCATGAGCCGTTCCAGCCGAAAGCTGGGATCACCCCAATTGGCGGGGATGTGGCGGCTCCATCGTCCGACTCCGAATGCGCCTGAAGGTGCTGGTTCTCCGCGTTTCCGCAATCGCAGCGCCGCGACCACAGAGCGTAGTTCCATGCGTTCCATGAGAAGTTTACGCAAGGTGGGCTGAGGGATGTCCACCATCGCTTGTTTGCAGCGCTGGATCGCCTGTGCGTCGGTGACATCCATGTCGTAGGCGTTCCAGCTCAACGCGTGCTCGAGGATCTTCAGAACTTTGCTGTCCTCCGGTGTCAAAGCCGTCAATCGACGGTCCAGCCTGATACGTGACAAGGGCGGCTGCCTGGCAACGAACAACCGTTCCGAACCCGGAAGGCTGCACATCAACGTGATATAGGCGTCCTGCTTTGACATCTCAGCGGATGACCCCTTCCAGAACGGCGCGGAACCGGGGCTGCAAATGCTCCATCAACAGCGACGCCACCGCCTTATCCGTCAGGTCCAGAACAACACCCTGATCTTCTGCGCGAACGCGGATGCCTTCCTGCACATCATCGGCTGCGTGCAACTCGATATTCTCGCGCAGCATCTTCGCAGTCAGCCCAAGAACATATTTTGTCAGCTTGCCGGATTGAATGTCATCGGCGTTTTGCTTGATGTCTTCCTGCGTGGCGACCCGGGCAGGAAGAACGACGGAAACCCTGCCATTCAAATTTGCACCTTCCCCGGCCCGGCCTACCACCTCGAGGATCATCTGCCTCAGAAGCTCGGGATCGGACATCTCTTTGGTCACGAGGCGTTCGACGTCTGCCCTGAAGCGATCCGTCAGACCCGCCTTCATGGTCAGCACGGCATCCCGCATCGCCGTGTTCAATGCTTCTTCGCCGGCGGCCCTGTAATTATCTGTCTCCGTGCGGGCTTTCTTTTTCAACTCATCGGCTTCGCGCTTTGCCTCTGCCACGATGCGCGCGGCTTCGGCCTTGGCGTCTGCGCGCAATTTCTCGGCTTCGGCCTGACCAGCGGCAACCCCATCGTTGCGCAATTTGTCGATCAGCGCGTCAACCCCATGCGCAATCGTTCTGTCTTGTGCCATCAGCTGATCCCCGCACTGATGACCAACGCAAACACGAACGCAAAAACACCAAACCCTTCGATGATCGCGGCAGGGGCCAGAGCAAGGCCAAAAATCTCGGGCTTTTCCTTGGTCGCATTGATCGCAGCTGCACAGGCCCGACCCTGCCAGATGCCGCAATACATCAGCGCGATACCCGACAGGATGCCAATACCGAACAGACCGCCCGCGTTTTCAGGTGTCACGTCGCGGTTCAGGGTGAACATGATGACGATCCCATAGATGACCATCGTTGAGGGAAACGCGGATACACCCACGAAACGGCCATAGCCGCCCTCGGTTTCCGTCATGGCCCCGATACTGGCCATACCGGCGATCGAACACCCTATGGCGCTGGCCGCAGCCCCCAACGCCATTGGCGCATAGATACCCAGCCAACCCAGTGTAAGAACAAGCTCATTCATTCCTGAACCTCCTTGCGGGCAAATGGACGAAAGATGACACCTTCATCCGGCAGACCCCATTTAAAGAATTCGATGTAATTGAGACGCAAGCCGTGCACGACGCCGCTCATCATCGCGAGCGCGAAGTTTAATACATGACCTATGATCAATATCAGCAACCCAAACAGAATGCCCGGCCCCCTAAGGGCCTGCATGACCGACACCGCCAGATCATTGAACGTGATCGCCAGCGAGGCCGAAGCAAGGCCCAACGCGAAAAGACGCATATAGCTGAGAACATCCCCAAACGCGCCCATCGCCCCGGCAAGGCTTTGAACCCCTTCGAGCAAACGCCAGATCCAGTCCATCGGCCTCTGGATGACCCGCTCGCTGGAAAACAGGACAATCGCCACGATGCCGGCGGTCAGGATGGCTGCGCCCGGCACCGGAGACTTGCCGTTCATGTAGCCCAGCCAAAGGACAAACCCGCCGATCAGGGCCGCAATCCAGGCCAGATTGGCAACCGCCTTGCGTTGCCCCCACGCCACACGGGCCGCAAGGGCGTTGGCCAGGACAAGGTGGATAACGCCAACGACGATCGAGACCATCATCATCGCGCCGAAATCGTTCAAATCCAGCACCTTGAGCCTTGCCCAAATCGAGTCCGCAGCCGGTGATACCCCAAAATAGCTGCCCACCATGACCCCGTAAAATATCGTAACAGCCGCGATGATCAGGCCGAACAGACGCCAGGATCTTTGACCAGCGGTGCGGTCCATCCGTCTCCAAAAGGCCAGCACCGCCAGCAGGATGACAGCACCGTACCCGGCATCCGCCACGATCATGGCAAAGAAGATCGCGAAGGACGTCGAGACGATGACGCTGGGGTCCCAGTCCTGATATCCGGGCACTTGATAGAACAGCGCCAGATCGACAGCGGCCCTGCGGTTTTCAGGCTGCTCCAGCAAGGTCGGAGGCGCGTCGCCCGGCCCCGGATCTTCAATCAGGACGGCCGAGCCCTTGGCGTTTGCCATGGCAAGAACAGCATCCACCTGATCCACGGGAACCCACCCCTGCAAAGCAAATAGTGCCTCTTCGTCGCGTACTTTCTGCGTTGCATGGGCAAGCTCGGCGGCACTTTCGGCGACGGACAGGTTCCGGCGCATCAGTGTCAGATAGCGCGTCAGCGCCAAGCGTTCGGCTTCCAACGCCTCGAGGGTGATCTCGGCCTCTTCCAATTGGGCCTCAAGCTCGTGTACCGGCAGCGAACCGACATGGGTTCGCGGAACAGGAAGAACACCATCATCGGGTTCGTCAGGTGAAATCAGAACGGCGTAAAGGTACCGGTGATCTTCCTCCAATATTGCCCAAGGAAGCTTGACCTCGGACATGGCATCCCGGTGCTTCAGCGGCAGCTGATAGAACCACAGCCTGTTGCCAGCCAGCGCATCGGTCGGCGGAAAATCCAAATCACCCCAGGGTCGCACCTGGGCGATGCGATGCGCCAGAAAGTCACGCCGGTCCATCGTATCCCGAACGCGCCGCATGAGGTCGGTCACCTCGCGCACGAAACGATCCATGTCGAAATCAGGCGCACGCTGGACCTGGCGGCGCGGGTCAGGCACTTCTGCAAGGAAACGCAATGCCTTATACGCCTCTCTTGCACCGCGCTCACTGATCTTTTCCGGCTCTTTCGGTGCGGGAACAAGCGGCAAAACATGCATGCAGCCAAGGGCCTGAAGCGCCTCAAGCGTTTCCGCCTTTCGGGCAGCAGGCCCGATCAGAGACATCTTTTTCAGACGCGCAACGCTCATGTCAAAGCCTCCTGCGCGTGTTTGCGTTTCGATATCTTCGACCGCACGACGGCCTGCATCTGTTCGTCGCTCAGGTAAATGCGGATTTTCTTGATGTTGGCTTTGGCGCGCGGGATCAGAACCTTTTCGAACAAGTTTACCCGCTGGGTAATGGTGGCCACCGCCTTGTCAAAGATTCGAACGCGTTCTTCGGCAATCTTCACCCGCACCCGCGCTTCGATGACGTCGTGCAGCAAAAGCGCAGCGGCATCGACCCAATGGGGCTTGGCCAAAACGGAATACGGGCGCACCACCAACTCGATCCGATCAAGGTCAGGCAGTTTGACCCCTACCACATTGACCTCTTTGACCTTGTAGTCCTTGAGTTTGACCAGCCCATCCAGAGCGACACCCTGCTGGGCCAGCATCGGCAGCTTTTCGCCAACCTGCTGCACCAACGCCTGCACATTTTGCTCAAGGCGGTCGACCTCTTCCCGGGCCCGGACCCGTTCAGCCATCAACTGTTGTCTCTTCAGGTCCAGCGACGGCAAGAACCGCTCATAGCTTTTCAGCTGCGTCTGCTCGCGCGCAAGCGACGATTTATTCAGCTGCAACCGCGCCATTGGCATCCTTCGGGAAATACTTGTCGATCAATGCTTGCTTCATCAGCAACTGTTCCGGCGCAAAACACTCTGCCAGCGTCTTCCAGCCCACATCCAGCGCCTCTTCCAGCGGGATCGAAACATTGATGTCCATGAACCGAGACCGGAACAGGCCGCCGAATTTCAGCAATTGGTGATCATAGTCTGACAGGTCGAAGGCCATCGCCTGTTTTTGCGAGGCATCGCGGCTTTCAGAATAGAAACGGATCATCGTGTTCATGATCTGCCCGTGATCTTCACGGGTGCTCTTGCCGATCACGTTCTGCTTGAGGCGCGACAGGCTGCCGAACGGATCGATCACGCCGGAATGCAGATAGAACTGCCCTTCGGTGATATAGCCGGTGTTGTCAGTCACCGGGTGGGTTACGTCGTTGCCGGGCATGGTCGTGACGGTCAGAACCGTGACCGACCCGCCTTTGGCATAGTCACAGGCTTTTTCGTATCGGCGCGCAAGCTGCGAATACAGGTCCCCCATATAGCCGCGCTGAGATGGCACCCTCTCCTGACTGATGCCTACCTCTTTCATCGCGTCAGCATAGGCGGTCATGTCCGTCAGCAGGACCAGCACGCGTTTGCCCTCTTCCACAGCGAACTTCTCGGCCACTGCCAATGCCATGTCCGGCACCAGCAGACGTTCGACCAAAGGATCCATCGCCTGATTGACGAACATGACGGTGCGCGAAAACACACCTGCATCTTCGAACGAGGTACGAAACGTGTGGTAGTCGTCAAAAATCAGCCCCAGCCCGCCAAAGATCACGATATCCGCGTCGGCCTGAATACCGATTCGGCTGAGGAACGCGTTGAATGGCTCGCCTGAAACCGAGAAGATCGGAATTTTCTGGCTCTCGACCAATGTGTTGAACACGTCGATCATCGGCACATCCGTGCGGATCATTCTGTTTGGAACCGCGCGTTCCGCCGGGTTGACGGTCGGTCCGCCAATATCGATGTGCGGTTCCGCAGACAGGTCGGGGCCTCCATCAATGGCCACACCGGCGCCATCAAAAACGCGGCCCAGAATGTTGGCCGAATAAGGTGTCTGCATTGGGTGACCGAGAAAGGTTGCCGTTGCTTCGGTCGATATGCCCTTGGTGCCGGAAAACACCTGCAACGTGACGATATCCCGGTCGATGAAGATCGTCTGGGCCAATGTTTTTCGGCCATCCACCGTCTCGATCACAGCGAGGTCGTTGAACCGGACAGCCGACTCTCCTTTGTTCTGGATCGGAACCCGGACTTTGATTGTGTCCCCGACGATTTCCAGAACACGCGTGTACTTCAACAGACTTCGGGACATTGCTTATCCTCACTGTTCCAAGTCGTTTTTCGTAATTCGCGCCGCACGTCTCAGCGGTAATTTTTGTAATGACAATCCTAGCTTACAACGAATTCAAAAATTGGCAAACGAGTTCGGCCCCGCCCCTTTCGAAATGCCTGAACGTCAATTACTAAATTTTTAGTTTGACACATACGCAAGAAATCGCTGATGCTGTGCGTCATCCGGTTTCCGCCGGAGAACCATAAATTTTTGGGAGGAGACAGATGCGGAGACATCTACTTTCCGCAGTGGCGGCGGCTGCCGTCATTGCGGGGCACGGTCCTGCTTGGGCCGACGAAGCCGCAGCACAACGTTGGATCGACGACGAATTCCAGCCATCGACCTTGTCGAAAGACGAACAAATGGCCGAGATGCAGTGGTTCATCGAAGCTGCACAGCCTTACGCAGGTATGGAAATCAATGTCCTGTCCGAAGGTATCCCGACACATTCCTACGAATCCGAGGTGCTGACCAAGGCGTTCGAGGAAATCACCGGTATCAAGGTCAACCACCAGATTCTGGGTGAAGGTGAAGTGGTTCAGGCCGTTCAAACCCAAATGCAAACGGGTCGCAACCTGTATGACGGCTATGTCAACGACAGTGACCTGATCGGCACCCATTCGCGTTTGCAGCTGGCCTATCCGCTGACGGACATGATGGGCGGTGACTGGGCCGCGACGACTTCGCCGACGCTGGATCTGGATGACTTCATGGGCATTCAGTTCACCACCGGACCGGACGGCAAGCTGTATCAGCTGCCCGATCAGCAGTTTGCGAACCTGTACTGGTTCCGCAAGGACTGGTTCGATGATGAGGCGAACAAAGCCGCGTTCAAAGAAAAGTACGGCTATGATCTGGGCGTTCCGGTCAACTGGTCCGCGTATGAAGATATCGCCGAGTTCTTCACCAATGATGTGAAAGAAGTCGATGGTACCACGATCTACGGCCACATGGATTACGGCAAGCGCGCGCCCGACCTCGGATGGCGCATGACCGATGCCTGGCTGTCGATGGCCGGTGCCGGCGACAAGGGCGAACCGAACGGTGTGCCTGTCGACGAATGGGGCATCCGCATGGAAGCGGGCACCTGTAACCCTGTTGGCGCTTCGGTGTCGCGTGGTGGTGCTGCAAACGGTCCGGCTGCGGTCTATGCGATCCGGAAATGGGATGAATGGCTGCGGGCCTATGCGCCTCCGGGTGCCGCGTCTTATGACTTCTACCAGTCGCTGCCCGCACTCAGCCAGGGCAATGTGGCCCAGCAGATCTTCTGGTACACGGCCTTCACCGCCGACATGGTCAAGCCGAAGTCCGAAGGCAACAACACCGTGGATGACGAAGGCACGCCGCTGTGGCGGATGGCACCAAGCCCGCACGGCCCCTATTGGGAAGAAGGCCAGAAGGTTGGCTACCAAGACGTGGGGTCCTGGACGTTCCTCAAATCGACCCCCTCGGATCGTGCCCAGGCAGCCTGGCTTTATGCCCAGTTCGTGACCTCCAAAACTGTCGACGTGAAGAAGTCCCATGTGGGTCTGACCTTCATCCGCGACAGCTCGGTCAACCACGAGTCGTTCACCGAACGCGCACCCAAGCTGGGTGGTCTGGTCGAGTTCTACCGCTCGCCTGACCGCGTGGCATGGTCGCCGACTGGCATCAACGTGCCGGATTATCCGAAGCTGGCCCAGATCTGGTGGCAGCAGATCGGTGACGTGAACTCGGGCGCCTTCACCCCGCAAGAGGCGATGGATCGTCTGGCCGAAGAGATGGACATCACCATGGCCCGTATGCAGGCCGCGGATGAAAGCGCCGGTGTCTACGGCGGCTGCGGTCCACGCCTGAACGAGCCGCAGGATCCGTCCTTCTGGTTGGAAAAAGCAGGTTCGCCCAAGGCCAAGCTTGAGAACGAAAAGCCGCAAGGCCAGACTGTCAACTATGACGAACTGGTTCAGCGCTGGCAGTCTCAGTAAGCCGTTGAAACCCGGGGGTGCCGCATCAGGCACCCCCACTTCAAGACCAGTGCATTGCACTGAAGGACCGGAACCCACGGACATGATCGAACTTCAAGACGCGACCAAAAGGGTCGGCAACGTCATACATATCAAGCCCACAAACCTGACCCTTCAAACAGGCCACTTCAACGTGCTGCTGGGCGCGACGGGCTCGGGCAAGACCTCTCTGATCAAGATGATGGCCGGGCTGGACCCGATCGCCTCGGGCAAGGTCCTGATGGATGGGCAGGACGTCACACGGCTGAATACGCAGAAGCGAAAAATCAGCCTCGTGCACCAGTTCTTCGTGAACTACCCGCATATGACCGTATTCGACAACATCGCCTCGCCCCTGCGCGTGGCAGGCATGGCGCAATCCGAGATCGAAGGTCGCGTGGAAGAGGCCGCCGACCTGCTGCAACTGCGACCGATGCTGCACCGCCGCCCGCACGAGCTGTCGGGTGGGCAACAACAACGCACAGCGCTGGCGCGTGCCATTGCCAAAGAAAGCCGCGCCGTGTTCCTTGACGAACCGCTGGCCAACCTTGACTACAAACTGCGTGAAGAACTGCGCGAGCAGCTGCCCGACCTGTTCGCAGGTCGCGGGGCCGTGGTGGTCTATGCCACGTCCGAGCCCGAAGAGGCGCTGCTGCTGGGCGGCTACACCGCCCTGATGGAAGATGGCCGCGTGACCCAGTTCGGGCCAACCGCTGACATCTATCGCAACCCCGAGAACATCGCCGCCGCGCGGGTCTTTTCGGACCCGCCGATCAATGTCGCACGCATCACCGTTTCCGCTGCGCAGGCGCAACTGGCTGGTGGAGGTGGCTGGGCCGTAACCGACATGGCCGACGGAGATTACATGGTCGCGGTGCGGCCGCATCGCGTGACGCCGTTCCGTACGTCTGACGCGGACGTGGAACTGACCGGCCGCGTGATCGTGACCGAGCTTTCGGGCTCGGATTCCAGCGCGCATTTCCAGCATGGCGAAGACGCTTGGGTGTCGCTGGCCGCCGGGGTCCACCCCTATCAGGTGGGCGAGGACCACACATTCTTCATGAACCCGGCCCATTGCCGGTATTTCGGCCAAGACGGCAAAAGGGTGGCCTGACATGGCACAGATCAAACTTTCAAACCTCCGCCACAGCTACATGCCGTCGCCAAAAGGCCCCGAGGATTATGCGCTGAAGGAAATCGACGTGACCTGGCGTGATGGCGGGGCCTATGCGCTGCTGGGGCCGTCAGGCTGCGGCAAGTCCACGCTGCTGAACATCATCTCGGGCCTGCTGACCCCGTCCGAAGGGCAGATCCTGTTCGACGACCGTGACGTGACCGCTCTGCCCCCTGATCAGCGCAACATCGCACAGGTGTTCCAGTTTCCGGTGATTTACGACACGATGACCGTGGGCGAGAACCTGGCCTTTCCGCTGAAGAATCGCGGCGTCGATCCGGCGTCGATCAAGCGCCGCGTCGATGCGATCGCTGAGATGCTGGATGTCACCGACATGCTAAACACCCGTGCCAGCGGCCTCAGCCCGGACAACAAGCAGAAAATCTCGATGGGTCGCGGCCTGGTCCGCGACGACGTGAACGCGGTGATGTTCGATGAACCTCTGACCGTGATCGACCCGCATCTGAAATGGAAGCTGCGGTCCAAGCTGAAAGAACTGCACCAGCGCGTCAAGGCGACGATGATCTATGTCACCCACGACCAGACCGAGGCCCTGACCTTCGCGGACGAGGTCGTGGTGATGCAAGAGGGCGAAGTGGTGCAGATCGGCACCCCGGTAGAATTGTTCGAGCGCCCGCAGCATACGTTCGTGGGCCATTTCATCGGCTCGCCCGGCATGAACGTGCTGCCTTGCGAAGCGCGCGGCGACCGCGCCCTGTTCGAAGGGCACGAAGTCATGCTGGAAGGTCCCATTCATGGTGATGGCGGCCGCACCGATCTGGGTATTCGCCCGGAATATGTCGGCTTCGGCGAGACCGGCATCCCGGCGCATGTGACCAAGGTTTCCGACATCGGTCGCCACTTTGTGGTAAGCGCGATGGTCGGCAATACCGCCCTAAAGGCCGTGACCGAACACAGCGCGCCCGAACCCGGATCACAGGTCTTCCTGCAATTCAAACCCGAACAATCCCGCGTCTACCGCGACGGCTGGATCGCAACCGAGGAGCGGGCCCAATGAGAACAGAAAATCAAAAAGCGTGGTTCTTTGTCCTACCCGTGCTGGCACTGGTCGCGTTCAACGCGTTGGTGCCGATGATGACAGTGGTCAACTATTCGGTGCAGGAAACCTTTGGCAATAACCAGTTTTTCTGGGAAGGCCTGGGTTGGTTCGAACAGATCCTGCGGTCGGACCGGTTTCAGGCAGCACTTGGACGACAGTTCCTGTTTACTTTCCTGATCCTGATCATCGAAGTGCCTCTTGGCATCATCGTGGCCCTGTCTATGCCGCGCAAAGGTTTCTGGGTGCCTGTCTGCCTGGTGCTGATGGCCCTGCCGATGCTGATCCCGTGGAACGTCGTTGGGTCCATGTGGAACATCTTCACCCTGCCCAAAATCGGTCTGTTGGGATATTTCCTGAATGACGTTCTGGGCATCAACTATGACATGACGCAACAGCCGCTTTCGGCCTGGATCACCGTCATCGTCATGGATGTCTGGCACTGGACGTCGCTAGTCGTGTTGCTGTGCTATGCAGGCCTCGTGTCGATCCCGGACGCCTACTATCAGGCGGCCAAGATCGACGGCGCAAGCCCATGGTCGGTGTTCCGCTACATCCAGCTGCCCAAGATGAAGACGGTTCTGACGATCGCGGTCCTGCTGCGGTTCATGGACAGTTTCAACATCTATACCGAGCCCTTCGTGCTGACCGGGGGTGGGCCCGGCAACTCGACCACCCTGCTGTCGATCGACCTTGTGAAGATCGCGCTGGGGCAGTTCGACCTTGGCCCTGCGGCTGCGATGAGTCTGATCTATTTCGCCATCACGCTGCTGGTTTCGTGGCTCTTCTACACCCTCATGACAAAGGATGACGCGCAATGAAGAAGCGGTCTCTCATCCCGATCCTCTATATCGCGTTTCTGATGCTGCCGATCTATTGGCTGGTGGCGATGTCCTTCAAGACTACGAACGAGATCCTGTCGGGCTTTTCCCTGTTCCCCCAGACCTTTACGCTGGAGAATTACATCACCATCTTCACGGACCCGACGTGGTACTGGGGCTATATCAACTCGATCACCTATGTGACGTTGAACACGGTGCTTTCGGTCAGCGTTGCCTTGCCCGCTGCCTATGCGTTTTCGCGGTATCGGTTTTTGGGCGACAAGCAGCTGTTCTTCTGGCTGCTGACCAACCGGATGGCCCCGGCAGCGGTCTTCGCCTTGCCGTTCTTCCAGCTCTATTCTTCGATCGGCCTGTTCGACACGCATCTGGCTGTGGCACTGGCGCATACATTGTTCAACGTGCCGCTGGCAGTTTGGATTTTGGAAGGCTTCATGCGGGGAATTCCAAAAGAGCTGGATGAAACCGCCTATGTCGACGGCTATTCCTTCCCGCGTTTCTTCGTGACGATCTTCCTGCCCAATATCAAAGCGGGCGTGGGCGTGGCGGCCTTCTTCTGCTTCATGTTCTCGTGGGTGGAAATGCTGCTGGCCAAGACACTTACGGCGGTCGAGGCCAAACCCATCGCCGCCGTGATGACCCGCACCGCGTCCAGCGCGGGCTATGAATTGGGCCTGCTGGCCGCCGCCGGCACCCTGACCATCATCCCCGGCGCCATCGTCATCTGGTTTGTCCGCAACTACATCGCGCGTGGTTTCGCGATGGGACGTGTGTGAGGTTCGATATGCGTAAACTTCTTCTCACCCTTCTTTTCCTGCCTTCCACGACCTTTGCCCAGCAGGCCGGATGGGGCAGCGTCGGCCAGCCAGAGGAAAAAGGCTTTTCCTGGACTGCGCCACTGTGGCCCGACTTCTGGATGGCCTGGACCCCGGCGACACTTGCCGTATTTGTCGGCATTTTTTCGGCCATCGCAATGATTGGCATTCTTGAGGGCTTCAAGTATCGCGATGGCATAGAGCGGCGCGGTGTACTGGGGCTGACAACCACATTGGGCGATCGGCTCTTCATCACCCTTCTGGGGTCCGCCTATATCTTCCTCGCCTGGCTGGGCCTTGTCGGGCAGCCGGTATGGACACCTCTTTTCCTGTCTATCGGCTGGGGCGTTTTTGTGTTCTGGAAAGTTTAGACTTTGAGAAATCGCGAAAGGATGCTTGTCTGTCAGGCATACTAAACATGACAACACCGAGATCGATGCGAAAGAAAAAGACAACAAATCTGCTGACCGAGGTTGAACTGGAGTTCATGAACGAGCTCTGGGCCCTCGGGCAAGGCTCGGTGCGAGATGTCCTGGACCGCCTGCCTTCGGAGCGCAATCTGGCCTATACATCCGGTGCCACGATCCTGCGTATTCTGGACGAGAAAGGTTTTGTGGAAAGCCGCAAGACAGGAAAGACCCTGATCTATACGCCGCTTCTGGAAAAGGACAGATATCAGGCCCGGTCTTTGCAAAACCTGTCCCGCACTCTGTTCGACGACACACCCGCCACACTGGTGGCCCGGCTTGTCGATGATGCGGGGCTGAGCGAAGCCGACCTGGAGGAAATTCGAGCACTGGTAGAAAGGAGACTGCAAAATGACAGCGGTTAGACCGGTTCTCGACACGTTTATCGAACTCAACATCGTGCTGGCCTTGTCAGCCGTCATCTGGCTGGCGGCCCGCGCAGCCCTGACCCGAACAGCCCTGCGCCACAGCTATGTCGCGCAGTTGCGTGCGCTCAAGGCGCTGTGCGTGTGCGTCCTGATCAGCCCGTTTCTTGCGTTGGGCGTGTCATCATTCGCCTCTTACGCATGGCCGGGCAGCGCCATGGCGCTTGGCGACATCGCCGTTGCCGCCTATCTGCGCGGCGATATCGCCATGCCCGCCACCCAGTTCGAGGCCTTGCTGAACACCCGTGAACGGTGGGTGGACCTTGCATTGTCAGGGCAACAGCCGGTGATCACTGCCCTTGCAACGCTGCTTGTTTTGGTCGCCGCCCTGTTTGCGGCCCGCGCTCTGAGGGACGCGGCGATGATCCGTCAGACAGTCAAATCCAGCTTTCTTTGGCGGCAGTCGGCCAAGGTAGACATTCGTCTTTCGGATCGCATCACCGTACCGTTCGCTGTGCGCGGATTGCGCCGTCGCCATGTCGTTCTGCCAAGCCATCTGCTGGATACCCCGCACGAACTGCGCTTTGCTTTGGCGCACGAGCTTCAGCATGTTCGGGCCGGTGACGTGGAATGGGAACTGGGCTTTGAAATGCTGCGCCCGTTGTTGTTCTGGAACCCAGCCTATCTGATGCTCAAGTATCAGTTCGGCCGCTTGCGTGAACTGGCATGCGACCAGTCCGTGGTGGCCCGCAAACGGATCGATGCGCGCGAATACACTTCCTGCCTGCTGGATTATTGCGCGCGTACGATCTCGGCAAACAATCCTCGCGTTCTGAATGTTGCGTTTGTGACGGGCGGCAAGGCCAAGCGCGTGCTGCGTCAGCGCGTGCTTGCATTGACCGATGCACAGCCGGCGGTGCCCACCCTGCCCGCTCTGTTCCTGGGGATGGCATTGACCTTCGCCACCCTTCTTGCATTGGGGTCTGCGTCGATCCAGCAAACGCAGGACTGGAGCCATGACCGCCTGATGCTGTCAACCGTGGTCAATCTGGAACGGCTGGAAGCACGCAATCAGGGGAACTGATCCGACCTGATCACCAGCCGCGACGCCCGAACAGCGAATGAAGCCGACCCTGATCTGAAAAAGGCTCGAGCGCTTGCGAGCGCTCCAACCGCGCCACGACCCGCGCGACCATAACCCAGCCTATGACTGCAAAGATGACGCCTCCAAACGCCTGCCCCAGCAGAACGCCGGATGCGCCGGCGATCTGTGAACCAATCGTCGCGAAAACCCAAGTGCCGATAGTGTGACGACCCCAGTTTATCCATGTGGAATAGACCGGATGCCCCAGATTGTTGAAGCTGGCATTTGTCACGAAGATCACGCCATTGAAGAACGAAGCCAAAGCCAACGGACCGCAGAACAGATAGATCAGACTTCGGGTTTCGCCCTCGGCTGCGAACAAATCTGCAATCGGGGCGCGCAGCAAAAACAAAATGGCCGACATGCAAACGACATAAAGGGCCGTGAACTTGATCCCTGCCAGAAAGGCAGCGCGCACACGATCGAACTTTTCGGCCCCGAAATTCTGCCCGATGATTGGCCCTATCGCGCCTGACAGAGCGAAGATGACCGAAAACGCCACCGGCAAAAGGCGCCCGATCACGGCCATGCCCGCAACCGCATCCGTTCCATATTGCGCGATTTCCCGCACAACGATTGCATTGCCGATCGGCGTGGCGACATTTGTCAGCACCGCTGGAATTGCAATCGCCCGCACGGGTCGCAAATCCTTTGCAACCTGCTTCAGTGAAGGGTGCGCAAATCCCCGATGCACCCGAAGCGCTGGCCACAACGCCGCCCCCAACATGCACAGCCGCGCCAGGACCGAGGCGATAGCGGCCCCATCCAGCCCCAGCCCGACCGCAAAGATCAGTATCGGGTCCAGAACCGCATTCACCACTCCGCCGTAGATCGTGGCCATCATTGACCTCGGCGCATCGCCATGAGCGCGCAGCACGGCCATCGCCGTCATCGCAATGGACATCACGAACATGGTCGGAAGGATGATCGACACATAACGCGTCGCCAGACTCAGAACCTCTCCTTCCGCGCCAAGCAAGGACAGCAGGTAGCTGAGGTTAAACAAGACCAGTCCCGAGGTCGTCAGCCCGGCAATCAGCCCGATAACGGCCACGCTGGACGCGTAATGCCTTGCTTGTTCAGCCCGCCCGGCCCCCAGTTCGCGCGCAACCAGCGCCCCGGCGGAAATCGACAATCCGATATTGATCGCGTTGGTGAAAAACAGCAGCGTCCCGGCATAGCCCACCGCCGCCGCCAGCGCATCGTTGCCCAACATCGAGATGAAGATCATATCGACAAAGTCGACGGCAAAAATGGCCATCAGGCCAATGCTGGTGGTCAATGACATGCGTGTCACATGCAGCATCAGACTGCCGCTCAGAAACACCGCTTTGCCTGCCGATTGATCCGCCAAAACCCTGCTCGCCCCACTTGTTCGACCCCGACGGGCCTTTGATGCCGATGCGCCCAGCAAGGGAAAGCCCCGGGCAACGCTGAAGCAAACTCACGCGTTTCCGGGGCATTGTACACAAGTTATTTTAAGGACCGGCTGATCCCACGGGGATCAAACAAAACGGTTCACGTAGTTCTCGAGGACTTCCTGACGCCCCGAGCGCGGATCTGGATTGAGATCCTCGGCCAGCACCCGCGCTGCAATCTCGTCAAGACCAGAGGTCAGCATTGCCTGCGCCTCGGGCGTATTCCAGCCCGCGTACCGATCAGCCAGCGCTTGTTCCAATCCGCCATCTTCGATCATCGCTGCCGCTGCTTTCAGGCCCCGGGCACAGATATCCATCCCGCCCACATGCGCGGCGATCAGATCTTCGGCGTCGATCGACTGCCTGCGCAGCTTGGCATCGAAATTGGTACCGCCGGTGGTAAATCCACCCGCTTTCAGGATGTGGTAATAGGCCAGCGCAACCTCGGGAGTGTTGTTGGGGAACTGATCCGTATCCCACCCGGATTGATAATCGTTCCGGTTCATGTCGATGGAGCCCAGCATCCCTTCGGCTGCGGCTACGGCAATCTCATGTTCAAAACTGTGCCCCGCCAGAATCGCGTGACCCTGTTCGAGGTTCAGTTTGACCTCATTCTCAAGCCCGTATTTGCGCAGGAAACCGATGCAGGTCGCGGCATCGAAATCATATTGGTGCTTTGATGGCTCCTGCGGTTTGGGTTCGACAAGGATCGCACCTTTGAACCCGATCTTGTGCTTGTACTCGACCACCATGTTCAGGAACCGGCCCATATGATCCAGCTCGGTTTTCATGTCAGTGTTGAGCAGCGTCTCGTACCCTTCGCGCCCGCCCCACAGCACATAGTTTTCGCCGCCCAGTTTGTGGGTGGCATCCATGCAGGATTTCACCGTGGCGGCAGCAAAGGCAAAGACGTCGGGGTCGGGATTGGTGCTGGCACCGCCCATCCAGCGGCGATGGCTGAACATGTTGGCCGTACCCCACAACAGCTTGGTGCCGGACACTTGCATCTTTTCACCGATATAGTCGGTGATCTCGTTCAACGTGTGGAGATTTTCGGCGAAGTTCCCCTGTTCAGGTCGGATATCGGCATCATGCCAGCAGAAATAGGGCTGTCCCAGAATCTGGAACATCTCGAACGCGATATCGGCCTTCATCTTGGCGCGGCCCATGTCATCCTGTGGGTGCCAGGGGCGCTCGAAAGTGGGGCCGCCAAACGGATCTCCACCCTCCCACGCGAAGGAATGCCACCACGCCACGGCAAAACGCAGGTGATCCTCCATGCGCCTGTCCAAGATGATCTCGTCCGGGTTGTAGTGGCGGAATGCGAGCGGGTTCTTGCTGTCCTCGCCTTCAAATTGGACTTCTTCAATTCCCTGAAAAAAACCGCTCGTCATTTCGCTTACCTCATTCCGTCTTTTCGCCGGGCTTTTTGCCCAGAATGATCATCGACAACAGATCGTCATCGGTGACGTCTGCGATATCGACCGTTCCAACCAATTGCCCGTTCTTCATGACCGAGGCCCGGTCACACAGCTCCATCACCGCGTGTACATCATGGTCGATCAGGAAAATCCCGATCCCCTGCGCCTTAAGCTGTTGGATCAGGTCCGCCACCATCTGTGTTTCGTGCGGACCAAGTGCGGCCGTGGGCTCGTCCATGATCAGGATACGCGCGTTGAAATACACCGCCCGTGCAATGGCCACCGATTGACGCTGACCGCCCGACAGGGCCGAGACCGGATCATTGAACTTCTGAAAGTTCGGGTTCAGCTGCGCCATGATCTTGCGGCATTCCGCCTCCATCGCGGCGTCGTTGACCAGGCCAAAGGGCGTGACCATTTCGCGGCCCAGAAACAGGTTTGAACTTGCATCAAGGTTGTCCGCCAGCGCCAGCGTCTGATAGATCGTCTCGATATTGTTGGCGCGCGCGTCGCGGGGGTTGTTGATCTCGACCTTCTTGCCGTCGATCAGGATTTCGCCATGGTCCATCTGATAGGCGCCCGAAAGAACCTTGATCAGGGTGGATTTACCGGCCCCGTTGTGGCCCAGAAGGCCCACGACCTCGCCCGGGTAGAGATCTACCGACACATGGTCTACCGCCTTGATACCCCCGAAGGAAATCGAGATATCGCGCATTTCCACCAGCGGAGGCTGGCCGGACCCACGGCCCGAAGCTTGGTTCTGTGTTTCTTGAGCTTGCATCATTTCGCCCCCAGACGTTTGCGATAGACGATGTCGATATAGACGGCCAGAACCAGGACGGTGCCGACGACAATGTTCTGGAACGGCGCGTCAACGCCAACCATGGCCATGCCCGATTGCAGCGCCTGCATGATCAACGCGCCAAGGATTGCGCCGTAGATCGTTCCGATGCCGCCGGACAGCGCGGTTCCACCAATCACGGCAGCGGCAATCACGCGAAGCTCATCCAGCGTTCCGATATCATTCGAGTGATTGGCCAGCCGGGCCGAGGCCACAACCGCCGACAGCGCGCACAGGAACCCCATCAGGGCAAAGATCTTGACGGTCATCAAACGGGTGTTGATGCCCGACAACTCGGCCGCGTCCGGGTTGCCGCCGGTGGCAAAGATGTAGCGGCCAAAGCGGGTTTTGCGGGCCACGACGGTCAATGTCACCGCCACAATGATCAGGATCAGGACCGAGATCGGAATGCCGTATCCCACAACCAACCCTTCCGGCATGGTCTCGCCGCGCGCTTCGAACATGCGTTCAAGACGACGGGTCGGGATCGCATAGCTGTTGACGATCAACACGTACCCCATGATGGCAAGGCCGATGATCCCGGCCAGCGTTGTTTCAGCCCAGACCGGCTTAACAGGGAAACCATGAGCGGCTTTGGACCGACGGCCGCTCCACAACGCCCAGATCGCAACAGCCGTGGCGGCAAGGCCGAACAGGAGGCTGACGGTTGTTCCCAAGGTTCCGTTTGTCCCCCCGAACATCAGAAACGTGCTGTCCAGCGGGCCGATCGTCTGGCCGTCGGTCATGTACCAGGCGACGTTGCGCCAGACCAGAAAACCGCCAAGCGTCACGATAAAGGCTGGGATGGTCAGATACCCCACCATCCAACCGTGGAACGCGCCGATCAATGTGCCGACCACAAGGCCCACAACCAAAGTGATCGCCCAGGTCGCCGGGTGGTTCAAACCCATTCCCAATACGTTGGGCAACAGCTCGGTCTGGGTCATCGCCATCACGGCAGATGTGGTCGCCAGCAGCGCCCCAACCGACAGGTCAATGTGGCGCATGACTATGATGAACACCATGCCGCAGGCCATGATCGCAACCGAGACAGTCTGGATCGACAGGTTGAACAGGTTTCTAGGCGTCAGAAAGCGGCCATCCGTCACGATGTTGAAGCCAATGCACAGGATGATGAAGGCGCCGATCATGCCCAATAG
Source organism: Ruegeria sp. P10 (assembly GCF_056534925.1). NCBI lineage: Bacteria > Pseudomonadati > Pseudomonadota > Alphaproteobacteria > Rhodobacterales > Roseobacteraceae > Ruegeria > Ruegeria sp. P10. The sequence continues at coordinate 121,063 of NZ_JBQERJ010000004.1, read as the reverse complement.
CCGCATATCCAGTTCCAGTTGCTGAAACAGGTTGGCCTTTGCTTTTTGGGGTACCGGCTGAGACGAAGTTTCGGTCATATCCGATCTTTCATGTTCAGCTATGATCTCTGGCCCACCCTTGCGGGCCAGAGATATTATGGTTTGGAACCTGGTTTAGTTACAGGGTGCAGGGCCGTTTTCGACGCCCTGACACAGGTCTTCCAACGGAATCCAGCCAGCATCGACCACGACGGACAGGTTGTCTTTGGTGATCGGTACAGGCGCAAGGAAGACCGAGTTCATCTCGGTCCCACCGGGCGAAGTCCAGCTGATCGCGCCTTCGACATCCGCAGGGCTTGTTCCGTTGCTCAACGCAACCGCGATTTCACCGGCAGCTTTGCCCAGCTCACGCGCATCTTTCCAGACCGAGACGGTCTGCGTGCCCTTGGCAACACGATTCAGCGCCGCGTGGTCGCCATCCTGACCCGAGACCGGAATGCCTTCCATGCCCTGCGCGGTCAGGGCTGCAACAACGCCACCAGCAGTACCGTCATTCGAGGCGACCACGGCATCAACGTTGTTTTCATTCGCGGTTAGGATCTGTTCCATGTTGCGCTGTGCATTCGCAGGCAGCCAACCGTCGGTGTAAGCTTCACCCACGATGACGATATCGCCGCTGTCAACGGCGGCCTGAATGATCTCTTGCTGACCGCCGCGCAGGAAATCCGCGTTCGGATCCGTGGGCGAGCCCTTGATCATCACATAGTTGCCTTTCGGCATCGCCTCGAACACCGCGCGGGCCTGCATCCGGCCAACTTCAACGTTATCGAATGTCAGATAGAAGGCACGATCATCTTCGATCAGACGGTCATACGCGATGACCGGAATGCCTTCGTCTGCCGCCGCCTGCACAGCCGGGCCGATGGCCTGGGAATCCTGCGCCAGAATGATCAGCGCATCAACGCCCTGAGCGATCAGACTTTCAATATCCGACAATTGCTTGGCAGAAGAAGATTGGGCATCAGACGAGATGTATTCCGCACCGCCCGCTTCCAGTGCAGCCTTGATCGCCGCTTCGTCGGTCTTCCAACGCTCTTCCTGGAAATTCGACCAGCTTACGCCGACCGTGGGCTCTGCGAATGCGGCTGTCCCCATCAGGACCGCCACGACAGAGGCGCTGAGAATTCGTTTCATGATTTCCTCCCGGTTTCATTGGGCCATCGTTTCATGATTCGTGGCCCCGATAATTCTGAGTAGCATATTTATTTCAGTCGGTAAAATATTTATGCTATCGGTAACTGAAAAAACCACCTAGGTTGAAACAGGGATCAGATTCGCGAGGGCAAGATGCTGAAAAGCAAAGCTTCTTCAAATGCCACGGACCAAAGGAACGTCACTCGCCTGCGCGTTCTGGAAAAAATCCGGGCCACAGGCACCATTTCGCGAATCGACATCGCCAGCGCGTTGGAGACCAGCCCAGCGACCATCACGACCGCCACTGCCGATCTGCTGTCTGCCGGTCTGATTGAGGAAATAGAAAGCGAAACATCTTCCAAATCAGCGCGCCGCGGCAGACCGCGGGTACAATTGAAACTGAATGGCGCGTCACATCTGATTGCGGGCGTGAAAGTCGCCCGCCAGCAGGTTTCAGTCATTCTCGTGGATTTCGAAGGAACCGAAATCACTTCGTACACGCATCCGCTGGACCAAGCCCGCATGGCCCCGAATGCGTTTGCCAAAAAGATCCGCGCCGTGCTTGATCAGGCCTGCGCCTCGGCAAACCGATCCCTTGCCGATTTGTCAGGTGTCTGCATCGGCATCGCTGGCCTTATCGATGCAAATCAGAACTTCGTGCATTGGTCATCTTCGCTGACGGAACGAAATGTGGATTTGAGCCCGCTGTTGTCCGAGGTGCTCCCCTGCCCTGCCTTCATCGAAAACGACGCCAATCTGGTCGCAAAGGCAGAACAGCTTTTCGGATTGGGAAAGGGGCTGAAGAATTTTTTGGTTGTTACGATCGAACACGGCATCGGCCTGGGCATCGTTCTTGATGGCAAGCTTTATCGCGGTGAACGCGGATGCGGCGCAGAATTCGGGCACCTCAAAGTTCAGTTGGACGGCGCCTTGTGTCAGTGCGGGCAGCGCGGATGCCTCGAGGCCTATGTGGGGGAATACGCCCTGATCCGCGAAGCCACGATCGCCAGTGAAGCAACGGATCCCCGCACTCTTGTCGATATACTCGCGGCAGCAAAAGCCGGCGACGCCCGATCCATTTCCGTTCTGGCCCGCGCGGGCCAAATGTTCGGGATGGGGGTTTCGAACCTGATCAATCTGTTCGACCCCGAATGCATTATCCTGTCCGGCGCCAGAGGTCGCTTTGATTACCTGCATTCGGACGAGGTGATGGCACGTGTCCAAAACGGCGTCGTCAGCGTCGACGCGCCGTTGCCGGAAATCAAGGTCAACCACTGGGGCGATTCAATGTGGGCAAAAGGGGCAGCGGCTTATGGGATTGAACAAGTCTCTATCCTGAAGGTCAGGGAACTGGCGGCTCATGCGAACTAAGATGGCAATCTTGCTTGCGGTAGGTTCCGCTGCCGCTGCGGACATCGCTCCACCCCGCTTTCAAAAGGTGGAAACCCCCGGCCATGTTTACGATGGCGGCTGGGAACATTTCGTCGGCGGGGGTGTCGCGGTCTTCGACTGCAATGATGACGACCGCCCTGAAATGTTCGTGGCTGGCGGATCAAACCCAGCACAATTGTTCATCAACACATCCGACACAGATGTCAGTTTTCTTCCGGATGCGCCAGGTCAGTTATCCTTGACCCGTGTGACCGGCGCATACCCGGTAGACATTGATGGCGATGGGACCCTGGACCTTGCGGTCTTACGCCTAGGCAAAGACCTGTTGCTGCGCGGCAAACCGAACTGCGCGTTCGAGCCGTTCACGGCACTGGGTTTTCAGCCTCAGGACCATTGGACCACCGGCTTTTCCGCCACTTGGGAACGCGGGCAAACCCTGCCAACGCTGGCCTTTGGAACCTATGTCGACCGAAGCAATCCGGACGGACCTTTTGAGGCTTGCGGGCCGACGCTTCTGTACCGACCCCAAGGCGAAAAGTATGGCGATCCTGTCCGTTTGGAACCCGGTCACTGTTCCCTTTCGATCCTGTTTTCCGATTGGGCGCGCACGGGCCGCGCGGATCTGCGTGTCAGCAATGACCGCCACTACTATGTGCGTGGTGGGCAAGAGCAATTGTGGGCTATGGAAGACACCCCGCGCCTGTACAGCAAGGCCGATGGATGGCTGCCCTATTCGATCTGGGGCATGGGGATCGCCTCGCGGGATCTGACCGGTGACGGTTTTTCCGATGTTTACCTGACGTCCATGGGGGACCAGAAATTCCAGGTTTTTGATCCTGCATCAGATGGGCCAACATGGCGGGATGCAACCTACGACCGTGGAACAACGGCACACAGGCCACATGCAGGAGAAGACGGCCGCCCCTCGACCGGCTGGCATGCACAGTTCGGGGACGTCAACAATGACGGGCTGGACGACATTTTCGTCGCCAAAGGCAATGTTGAGCAGATGCCCGACGCGGCGCAGAACGACCCCAACAACCTGTTGATGCAGACCGCCGACGGTCAGTTTGTCGAAACAGCATCAGAGGCTGGTGTCGCGTCCATGGCAAAGTCCCGCGGCGGGGCGCTGGCGGATTTCAACGGGGATGGGTGGTTGGATTTGGTGGTGGTCAATCGCGGCTCGGACCTTGAGGTTTTCCAGAATGAACCGACGACCGGCAACTGGCTCATGATTGATCTCGGCCAGAGCCACCCCAACAGACAGGCAGTCGGCGGTTTTATCGAGGTCAGGACGCCCGAGGGCGTTCAAACCCGTGAAGTGACCATTGGCGGGGGGCACGCCAGCGGAATTGCAGGGTTCCACCACTTTGGTCTAGGAAACTTCGAAACTGCGGAAATAAGGGTGATCTGGCCTGATGGTGAGCATGGAGATTGGCAGAAGGTAGATGCCAATCAGGTGATCCGCCTCAGCCGTTGATCACTGATCGACGGGCATTCCGCTGGGAACCGTTTGGGGAACACCCAGCCGCACAGCCGGATCTTCCAGCGTGCCCAGAAAACTCAAGATGGCATCGACCTCGTCATCACTCAGGTCGATGGGCGCCAGATCGTTCGACGCTGCTATGGCTTCGACATGCTGGGGGTCAAGCAAAGCCTTTTGATCCTCTGCCCCGAAAAACTCTGGCAGGTCAGCCATTTCGATGGCGTAGTTCCGCAACGCGGAAACCGGATCCAGATGATGACGCACGACATCCTCAAGCCGTGCGTAGGCACCGCTGTGGCCATATGGCGCCGTCAGGGTCACGTTGCGCAGCGAAGGCGTGCGGAATGCGAAGGCATCATCCTTGTCGCCCGTGACGCGCAGTCGCCCGTCATCCCGCACATGATTTTCGAAACGGGCTGATTTTCCGGGGCCGATCTGAGGCATGGCGATGGAATGGAACCCGTGATCGGTCTGGAACCAGCCGGAATGGCAGGCACTGCATCCAGCCTTTCCGTAGAACAGCGCCATCCCCAGCTGCGCTTGTTCGGGCAGCCTGTCTTCGCCGCGCATCGCACGATCAAACAGGCTGTTGTCAGCCCGCCACTCAAACGCGATGAAATCGGCAATGACATTGGCGATTGCGGTAAAGGAGATGTCTTCTCCGGGCGCGATGTCATCAAATCGCCTTTGATACCCTGGTATCGCCGCCACGCGCGCGGCGATCAGATCCCAGGCGCCACCCTCTTGGGTCAGCAAGCCGAGTCGTACGGCCTTGCTCACCTCGTTTTCAGAATAATGCCCCGCCATTTCGTCAGGCGACAGCACCGGAAACATCGCCTGCGCTGCCAAAGCCGATTTGAACCCCGGCCTCATATGCGTCCCCAACGGCGTTCTAATGCCACTGGGCTGTGACGGATCCGCCTCGAGGCGACCGTCATGAAAAAACGTCGTGAATTCCAGCGCCCCGAGATTCCACATCGCGGGCGAGTTCCGGGGAATGCGCTGTTCGGGCGCATTGTCTTGTGTGACCTTGCGCTGACCACCCAGCCCGACCCCACCTTCGCCGATACCCAGTGAAAGCCCGTCGGACGTTCCCAGCTTCGGATGATGACAGGTTGCGCAGCTTATGTTCTTGTTGCCCGACAGGATCGGATCGTAGAACAGCAGTTGCCCCAACTCTGCGTTAGCAAAGTCAGGTTCGATGAATTCCGGTTTCGGACCAAAGTCTTGCGCCTGAGCAATTGAAAGCGACATCCAGATGCCTACGGCATTTGCTGCAATCTGAAGTCTCATGATCGTTCCTCGGAAATCTCAAGTGTCAGAGTTTGTCGATACGGGTTGTCCGGCGTATGGATGACGGACGGGAACGCAGGGACATTCACGGCGTTCGGATATCCTGACGGCTCAATGCACAGCCCCGCACGCGGGCTAAATCGGCCTGACAGATGTGCCCCGGCATAGACCTGTGCGCCGGGTTGATCTGAATACAGGTTCATCCTCAATCCCGAAGGTGCCGTGACCTCTGCCACCGGATGATCATGGGTTCCACTTTCATCAAACACAAAATAATGGTCCAGCTCGCGCCCCTCTGCCCCGACGGTGCGGGACAACGCGAAATCTGGCACATTATCGCCGGCGGCGGAGATATCTCCGAAAGGAACGGAACGCGCGTCCAGCTCCAGCACCCGGTTCGATCTTAGCCTGAGCCGGCAGTCCATGATATCCTCTGGACAGCCCAGAGTGTAATAATTGTGCTGCGCGATGCTGATCGGCGTTGGGCGATCCGGACGCGCCCTGATTGTGTAGATCAGACGCGGACAGGTCAGTTCGACATGCACCTCGAAATTGACCGCTCCGGGAAAACCGCCTTCACCTTTAGGTGAAGTCAAGGACATAACCGACTGATTTGGAGAGGTTTTCACGATATCCCAGTATTTGCGCGACAGCCCGCTCGGACCACCATGCAGCGTGGTCGGCCCTTCGTTTGCTGTCAGGTGATGAACACGCCCCTGCAATGCAAACTGTGCCCCGCCGATGCGGTTGGCCACTCGCCCGACCATCGCGCCAAGGTAGAACGGGTCCGACAGGTAATCCTGCGGGTTTTCGTAGCCCAATATCAAAGGTGTTTCGCCAAGCCACCAGCCTTGCGTGATTGCGCCATAGTTCAACAGGGAAACGGACATGTTTCCGTCTTCCAGAAGGACCTGCTCGACAGGCATGCGTTTGGGATCAGCCATCAGCGCGCGGCCAAAGGGGACAAAGCAGCATAGTATTCGCGATACCGCTGATATTCCGCCTCATATGCGCCGGTCAGTTCGAGACGTGGTTCAACACGCTCAGCGACTTCCGGGGACAGCATGACATCCTTGGGGTCGGCGCCGTCCACCGCACATGCAGCAAGACGCGCTGCGCCTATGGCTGCGCCAAACCCACTTCCATCGGGCACAGCAAGCGGCGTGTTCAGAACCGTGGCCAGCGTTTCCAGCCAAAACCGCGACCGCGCCCCGCCACCGACGACCAGCAGACTTTCGGGATTGGTGCCCGTGCTTTTGAGCGCCTCCAAACAATCGCGCATGGCAAAGGAAACCCCCTCTGTCACGGATTGCGTCAGGTCAGCGGGTTCCGATGCGATATCCAGCCCCAGGAATGCCCCGCGTATGTCACTGTCGTTATGGGGCGTCCGTTCACCGGACAGGTACGGAAGGAAGGTGATCTTTGACGGCCCCTTCACCGAATCCGGCAGGGTCGACGCCAGCGCACCGACGGGTTGACCGAGGTGACGCGACAGCCAGTTGAGACTGTTGGTGGCCGACAGGATCACACCCATTTGAATCCAGCGATCCGGAACCGCATGACAAAAGCAATGAACAGCTGTTTCCGGTGCGGGCGCATAGCTTTCCTTTGCGACCAGCAGCACACCCGAAGTGCCCAAGGAAAGAAATCCGCTGCCCTCACCAATACTTCCGATACCGCAGGCCGCTGCCGCATTGTCACCGGCCCCGCCGGCAACCACGACGGGCCCGGTCAAGCCCCACTGCCCGAGGATCTCTGACCGCAGTTCTCCGCCTGCCGAACTGCCTTCAACCAGGTCTGGCATTTGGTCCCAGCGCATGTGGCTTTGATCCAACGCGGTGACTGACCATTCTCGCTTTCCAACGTCCAGCCACGCCGTACCGGCGCTGTCGGACATGTCGCTGACATAGGAACCGGTGAGCCAGAAACGCAGATAATCCTTCGGAAGCAACACTTTGGATGTCTTTTCAAACACGTCGCGCTCGTGTCTGCGCACCCATTCCAGCTTGGGTGCGGTGAAACCCGGAAAAACGATGTTCCCGGTGATCGCGCGCATCGATGGCAGACCATCCAGCTCCGCAGCTTCCTGCGCTGATCTCGTGTCGTTCCAAAGGATACAGGGCCGCAGCACTTTGCCATCCCGATCCAGCAACGTGGCACCGTGCATGTGGCCGCTCAGACCAACGCCGCGCACCGCAGAAAATGCAGCACCATTCAACGCGCGCAATTGGGCAACGACGTTTTGGCAGGCTTCCACCCAATCGGACGGATCTTGTTCCGACCAGCCGGGATGCAACGTCGATGTCTCAACACCTGCTTCGGCTTCGGCGACGACTTTGCCCTCTTCGCTGACCACAATTCCCCGAAGACCTGACGTCCCCAAATCCAGACCGAGATACACGCGATTTTCCCCCTTCGTATGCCGCACGGATCGCGGGCGCAACAAAGCGCACCCCAAGCCGATGTCAGACCTTACCAGCACAGTTTGCGCTAACACAACAATCCGAAACAAAAGATGGCCGGTATTTTTGCGGGCCGCCTCACAGACCGCGTGAGATCACCGGCAAACCCGATCATGGTTTAACTGAACTCAGCTGGACCGGAAAATTTTTCGAATTGCCTGACGCAGATTTCACGTAAACAGTTCAACCAGTTCTCAGCCCGCTGATTTCGTTTTGACTGACCCTCTGGAAACGAAAACAGCCTCAGGAAGGAATGCGTCGAATGCAGTCACATGCCAAGGTTGTCGTCGTAGGAGGCGGATGCGTTGGGGCTTCGGTTCTTTATGGGCTGACGCAGCACGGGTGCACAGATGCAATCATGCTGGAGAGAACGACGCTGACCTCCGGCTCTACCTGGCATGCGGCGGGTCTGCTGGTCACCTTCGTGCGATCCCACAACGTTTCGAAGATGACGATGGAGACCATCCGCATCTATTCCGAAGTCGAAAAGAAGATCGGCGCCTCGGTCGGACTGCGCCAGGTGGGCCAGTTGCGCGTTGCCAATACGCAGGAACGCTGGGACGAGTTCCTGTCCTATGTCTCGATTGCCGAAGCTGCCGGTGTGCCCTGCAAACTGCTGACGCCAGAAGAAATCGCCGAACTGCACCCTCTGCTCAACCAATCGGAACATATTCGCGGCGGCATCCTGCATACCGAGGACGGCTATGTGAACCCTGCTGACATCACCATGGCAATGGCGAGGCTAGCGCGCGAGAAAGGCGCCAAAGTGTTTCAGAACACCGAAGCGCAGGCTTACGAAAAACTGGAAAACGGTCATTGGAAGGTGACAACCAATCAAGGTGAGATCACTTGCGAACATCTTGTCTTCGCGACCGGAAACTATGCCCGCGAAAACGCGCGCCGTGTTGGTCTGGATCTGCCTTGCATTCCAATCGTTCACCAATATTGGACGACCGAAACCGTTCCGCTGCTGAAAGAACGCCGCGCGCAAGGGTTGCCCGAGTTCCCGATCCTGCGGGATGAAGATTACGGTGCGTATCTGCGCGAAGATGTGGGCGGCATTCAGTTCGGTCCTTATGAGTTCACCAAAGACCTCAAGCTATTTGCCGAAGATCGCGTGCCGCCTGACTTTGGCGCCGACCTCTTGCCCGAAGATTTCGACGCGGTCCAAACGCAGTGGGAACGTGCCATCGAGAGGGTTCCGACACTTGCAGAGGTAGGTATCAAGGCCAACACCCGAGGTCCGTTCCAGATGACACCGGACGAGTTGCCGCTTGCGGGACCCGCACCGGGGCATGAAAACCTGTGGCTGGCCGAAGGCATGCCCGGCGGCATATTGTGGGGTGGAACCGTTGGTGAACGTCTGGCCCGCTGGATTGTCGATGGGGATCCGGGCATGGACATGTCTGAACTCGACCCACGCCGTTTTTCGGATTACGCGTCCAAGCGGTGGACCATGGACAAGGTGCGCGAAACGTGGGGGACCCACATGAACGCGCACATCCCCGGAGAAGATTTTCCCGGCGCGCGCCCGATGAAAACGATGGGGTCCTACGATCTGCTGAGCGCGCATGGCGCCGTCTGGACCAGCTTCAACGGATATGAGTTTCCGCGCTGGTTCGCCAAATCGCGCAAGGAAGCTGTTCCGGAACATTCCTTCCGACGCACCAACCACATGGAACGCGTTCAGGAAGAGGTGCGTACCACCCGTGACGTGGCCGGGTTCATCGAGATGTCGCCGATGACCAAGTTCACCGTGCGCGGACCGGGGGCTGCCAAATGGCTGGATGGCGTTATGGCGAACAGGCTGCCCAAAGTGGGGCGAATGACCCTGTCGTTTTTGTTGAACCCAAAGGGCGGCATGGATGCGGAATATACGGTCGTCCGCTATGCCGAGAATGATTTTTACCTGGTCTCCACCCCGAATTGGCGCGCCTACAACTGGGATCAACTGCGACGTTTGCTGCCCAATGACAGCTCTGTCCTTCTTGAGGATGTTTCAGAACAACTGGGCGTGATTGCACTGGCAGGCCCCAAGGCACGAGAGATCCTGCAACCATTGACCGACAATGATCTGTCGAACGAAACCTTCCCCTGGCTTTCTGCGCAAATGGGTGAAGTGGGCTACGCCAAGGGCGTTCATCTGCTTCGCGTGTCCTATACCGGCGAGCTGGGGTGGGAACTGCATCATCCGGTCGGTTACAACCGCCATCTTGTTGACCTGCTGCTGAAGGCCGGTGTGAAACCTTTCGGGCTTGAGGCACTGGAATCCATGCGTCTTGAAAAGTCTTATCGCGCCATCAATCGCGAAATCTGCAAGGACATGACGCCATACGAGGCCGGCCTTGATCGGTTCGTGGTAACAGATGGTCGCGACTTCATAGGCAAGGCCGCTCTTTTGAAACAGAAAAAGGATGGCGCGTACCGGCGGTTGGTCACGCTGAAACTGCCCTTTGGCGAAACATCGGTGATATTTGACGAGGGTGTCTATGCTCAGGGCAAGCTGATCGGACGTGTTACCTCGGGCGGGTTCTCTTATTATTGCAACCACGACATTGCGATGGCACTACTGCCACAGAACATGACGGCGCCCGGAACGAAAATGCAGGTGCTGGTCCACAATGAGATGCGCGACGCCGTGGTCATCGACACATGTGCTGTCGATCCCGCAAACACACGCCCGCGCGCTTGAGTGCGAAACAGAAAGACGGGACTCGAACGGATGACCGAACAACCGACAAAAACGCTTTCTCTTGCCGAAGTTCGGGACTTGGCCAAATCGGTTCTTGTTTCTGCTGGAGCGGACACGCGCAGCAGTGATGTACTTGCCGATATCGTCACCCGGTCTGAACGGGACGGCCCGCGCAGCCACGGGTTGCGCATGTTGCCGGTCTATGTCCAAAGCTTCACGTCCGGCTATGCCAACGGGCACGCGAAGCCCAAAACCGAAAAGGTTGCCCCGGGCGTTTTGCGCTGTGATGCCGACAACGGGTACTATCAGGTTGCAGCGACAGCAGCCCGCGAGGATCTGATCGCGATGGCCCGGGAAAACGGGATTGCCGCGTTCACCTGCGCGAACTGCCACCATCTGGGTGCGTTACGGTTTGACACAGAACCTTTGGCCGAAGCCGGATTGGTGGCCTTTGCCGTGATCAACTCATTGTCCATGGTGGTTCCGCAAGGTGGGGTTCGCCCGGTTTTTGGCACCAACCCCATGTCTTTTGCCTGCCCGCGTGATGGCGATGCGCCCGTGGTCTGGGATCAGGCCTCGTCCATGGTGGCCCTCATGGATATCCGCATGGCCGCCGCCGAGGGGCACGACCTGCCCCGCCCTGCCGGTCTTGATCCCCAAGGCGAGCCCTCAACAGACCCAAATGCCATCCTTGAAACCCGCAGCCTATTGCCGTTCGGAGAGCATAAAGGGGCCGCGATCGCCTTCATGGTAGAGGTGTTGGGCGCCGCGCTGGCGGGAGGAACCCTGTCCGTGGACAACAAAGAGCGCGAATCCTTCGGCGCCCTGAACATCAAAGGTGGAGCGACCCTGATTGCCATCGATCCCACCCGGTTCGGCAACGCGGCCTTCAACGAATATGTCGCCCGCATCTGCGCCGAGATTTCCGGCAACGGGTCCGCCCGGGTTCCGGGCGACGGTCGCCTTGCAAAACGGGCAGCCGCCGAAGCCCATGGCATCGACGTGAGTACCGAGGTTCTGGCCGCACTTGGCTGAAACTGAAATCACCCGCCATCGAATGGCCGGACGGCACCTGCCCGGCTTACCAACCACGCCACTCAATGGCCGCCGAAATAGGCCTCGAGCAAGCGTTTGTCATTTCTCAGTTCGTCAGCCGTGCCCGACGTCTGCATCCGCCCGGACTCCAGCACATAGATGCGGCTGGCAAGCGACAGGGCAAAATTGGCATTCTGTTCCGTGATGACGACGGTCAGCCCGTATTCCTTGTTCAGCTGACGGACGACTTCGGCAATCTCGTGACAGATCTTCGGGGCAAGGCCGATCGTCGGCTCATCGACAAGCAGCAGTTCCGGGCTGGTCATCAAGGCCCTGCCAAAGGACACCATCTGCCTCTCCCCGCCGGATTGTGTCGACGTCTCCTGCCCTTCCCGTTCTTGCAGACGCGGGAAAAGACTGTGCACCATCTCAAGGTTGTTTTCGATGTCGTCTCGTGCGGTGAAGGCCCCCACCATCAGGTTGTCGCGCACCGACATATAGGGGAACAGGTTGAACCGCTCGGGCGCATAGCCCACCCCGTGACGCACGATTTCCGAAGGGCTTCGACCGGCAAGGCTGTGCCCGCGCAACCGGATGTCGCCTTCGATTTTCACAAGGCCCATGATGCTGTCCAACAAGGTGGATTTACCTGCACCGTTCGGGCCGACCACGGCGACGATCTCACCGGGCTGCACCGTGATCGATATATCGGTCAACGCCTGGGCCTTGCCGTAAAACGCGGACAGGTTCTCGATTTCCAGATAGGACATCAGACGCTCCCCAGATACGAGGCTTGAACGGCCGTGTCGTTCATCACGTCGCTGAACGCGCCTTCGGCAATCATGGTGCCCCGCTCGATGGCGATGGCGCGGTCGATCAGCGGTTCCAGCGCCGGCAAATCATGGCTGACGATCAAAAAGGTCATCCCGTCCTTGCGCATGGATTGTATGAGATCGGAAATCTGCGCGATTTCACCGACTGTCAGACCTGCAAACACCTCGTCCAGCAACATGACACGCGGTGCGGTGGCCATGGTTCGGGCCATTTCTAGCTTGCGCAGATCACCCATGGCCAGTTCGGCGGGTGAGCGGCTCAGATCCGTTTCCGTGAACCCGACACTCAGCGCGAGCTCTTTTTCCCTGTCCGTATCCGGCGGCGAAACGATCATGCGCCAGATGTCGTCCGGCATCAGGCCCACCCTGATGTTTTCTGCAACACTCATGTCGCCGAACGGCCGAGGTATCTGATAGGTTCTACTGACCCCGGCCAGGATACGCTGAGGCGTCGACAGCGCCGAAATCTCATTGCCGAACAGCTCGATCGTACCGCTGTTCTGCCGCAATTCGCCCATGATCTGGCTGAATACCGTCGTCTTTCCCGCGCCATTCGGACCGATCAGGCCCAGCGACTCTCCTTCTTGCAGGGAAAAGGACAGATCATTCGTGGCCACCAGCCCGCCGAACCGTTTGACAAGACCGGAAACTTTCAGCGCAACGGTCATGCCAGCCCCCCTTTCCGCAGTCTTTGAAAGCCGCGTTGCACAAGTTCAACCAATCCTTTTGGCTGATACATGTAGAGAAGCAGTGCGATGGCACCGTAGACGAAATACCGTTCAGCCCCGGGAAGCACGGGGCGCAGGTATTCCAGAAGGAACGTCATGAAGAACGCACCGATCATGGGGCCGATGATGGTCGATGTTCCGCCCAGCAAGGCCGCCACGATGATGGTGAAAAGAAAGTTGATGTCAAACAGCGCGCGGGGCGCAAGTGAGCCCAGATAATGGACATAGAACGCTCCGCCCAGACCTGCGATGAACGCGCTGGTCAGAAACGCAAAGGCCTTCAACCGCGTGGTGCTGAGGCCCGAACCGCGCACGCTTTCTTCATTCATCCCGATGGCGGCCAGTGCAGTGCCCAGCCGGGTTTTCATCAGCAGCCACATGCTGACCGCCACGCTGAGCATCAAGGCCGTGGACAGGTAGTAGCCGTTTGCCGCGCCTCGTGTCAGGGTTTGAATTCCCGACATCCCGCGTGTGCCGCCGGTCAGATCCGGACGGATCACCTGAACCAGCTGATAGAGCAGCTCCATGAAAGCCAGTGTGACCAGCGCGAAGTAGCTGCCGCGAATGCGCAGAGCGGGCAACAACACAATCAGGCCTGCGATCATCGTAACCAACACGGCCACAGGGATTGAGATTTCGACTGGCACGTCAAACCGTTTGGTCAGGATGGCAGTCGTATAGGCCCCGATACCGATCAGGAAGGGATGCCCGAAACTCACATACCCGGTCCTGCCCGACAGCACATCCCAGCTGATGGCGAAGATGGCCAGATAGTTGGCAAAGATCATCGTGCGCAGCGTCCCGTTCGAGACGACCTGGGGCAACAGCAGCATCCCCGCAATCAGGCCGCCCCAAAGGACAAAGTGAAACCAGCGCAAACCCATGTTACAACTCCTCGCGGCCGAACAGGCCCTGCGGTCGCGTCACCAGCACGCCGATGATCAGCAGCATGGTGAAGACACCGCGCAGTTCCGGCGCCAGGGTGGCGACAACGATGACTTCGAGAAACCCGACGATATGAGCAACGACCAGCGTGCCGATGATCGACCCGATGCCGCCCACAATGACGACGGCCACCGAGATGATCAGAGGTGCAACCCACATAGACGGTGAAAGCTGCGTATAGCTGGCGAAAAATACGCCGCCCAGCGCACCCAGTGCCCCTGAGATACCCCATGTGATCAGGTTGATCCGATCCGGGTCGATCCCTGAAATCGCGGCCCCCTTGGCGTCCATCGACACCGCCTGCATCGCCCGCCCCGTATGTGTCAGGCGGACAAAAGCATACAGGCCCAGCAAAATGGCCCAACTGATCATCGTTGCGATCAGGATATTATAGGTGACGGACGCTCCGGCCACGTTGATCACGCCCGGCACGATCGGCAGCAGGATCTTGCTGCTGTCGCCAAAGACAAGAACGATCCCGGCCTGAATCACGACCGCCAGGATCAGCGTCGATATTTCGACGGCTACGTGATCCCCTTTCAGGGTCTTGACGATCAGGCGGTATTTCAGCACCCCCATCAGAACGCCCAGAACCACGGCCACTGCGACGCCCATCAGCTTTGGCATTCCCAGCGTCTGGGACACCCAGAAATACATATACCCGCCGACCATCAGATAGGCACCGTAGGCCAGGTTCAGGACCCGACCGATGCTGAAGATCAGCGTGAAACCCATTGCGATAAGCGCATAGAGACCGCTGAGCAAAAGCCCCTGGATCAGTATCTGCAACATGTAAGGATCCCTGGCTGCGGGTGCGCGCGCCCGCGCACCCATTTCAAGCTAAGCGAACGGACAGGTTACTGTTTGACCCAGCTTGGCAAAGTGAATTCACCCGTCGCGTATTTCTCGGGATAGACAACGGCGGCGGTGCCGTCCTCGTACCACTGGACCACGACCATTGACGGCGCGGCATCGTCGAACGGCTCGGACAGATCAAAACGGATATTGTGCGGGTAAGTACGGCCAGTCACGGGCTCTACCTCGTCATCGCCCCAGAATGCGTAACGCAGCCACAACTGGCCATCCAGTTCTAGAACCAGATCCTGTTTCTTCATCGCATCGGCCCAGCCTTCGACATTGTCGAAACCGCCAGCCTCTTCGGCTGCGGCCATCGCCTGTTTCAGCCCATGATAGGCGTTGAACCCGTTGAAATGCGGCAGCAGCGGGCGGCTGTCATACTTCGCCTGATAGGTATCGACAAACTCCTGGCTGGCCGGATCGAGCCGAAACCCGACCGAAGGGATCGGAGACAGGGTCGAGATACCGCCACCGGCACCACCCGTATCTTCCCAATATTCCATACCCAGCGCAGCGACGTTCACGCCCGTCATCGCCATCGGCACCTGGAGTTTCACGTATTGCGATGACACAACCTGCGAATTCACCGACGAGACCTGATAGATGAAGTCCGCCCCGGTATCCTGCGCACGGCTGAAGATCGGAGCAAAATCGACGGTGGCGACGTCATACGTGATGATGTCCTTGACCTCGATACCCGCAACCGGTGCAAGCGCTTCGGTGACAAGGCCGGTGATCGCCTCGCCAAAGGCCGTATCTTCCGCCAGAATGACGACGGAATCCCACCCCATTTTTTCCTTCAGAACATCCGCGCCAAAGTTGATGTACAACGTGGCCAGCGCCTCATCCGAGGCGATGTTCATGAAATAGGGCGCCATGCTTTCAGGGTCTTCGACCACCATGTCGATGATGCCGATGTAGGATGTCCAGGTGTCCAGCGTCGGAATCCGGTATTCCTGCATGCGGGGCAGCCATCCC
This sequence comes from Ruegeria sp. P10, assembly GCF_056534925.1. Classification (NCBI taxonomy): domain Bacteria; kingdom Pseudomonadati; phylum Pseudomonadota; class Alphaproteobacteria; order Rhodobacterales; family Roseobacteraceae; genus Ruegeria; species Ruegeria sp. P10. The sequence goes on along the minus strand of NZ_JBQERJ010000004.1, from coordinate 105,188 downwards.
AGCGACACATCGTCAATCGAGCCCGAGATGATGAAATCAACCTCTTCCGTTTCCGCAAGGTATTCATAGGCCCGGATGCCCTCGGTCGGGTCCTGTCCGGTATCCGCCGAGACCAGGGTGATCTGTTCGCCCATCACGCCGCCATTTGCGTTGAGCTCTTCAATCGCAATCTCGGCCCCGCGCAGCGTCGACAATCCGGTGTCCGAGGAAAGCGACCCAATGAATCCTACCTTGATTTCCGCTCCGGCCGCCGAGGCCATGAGCGCGATGCATGTTCCGCTGAGCAGCGCTGTCTTGATCATCACATTAGCTCCCTGTGTCTCATTATGCCTTCTTGTATTCTGTATACAGTACACAAGACGATGGTTCGATCAATTCCTTTCTTGAAGACTCATGTTCAGAATCCGCTGATTTCGCCGTTTTCATGGTGGATCACGGCATCCACGTCGATTTCCACCATCAGCCCCGGCTGAGTCAGCCCAGCCTGAACAGCCGTCAGAACCGGATCGATCCCCTTAAAAACTTCGCCATGCGCCTGCGCGAACGCGCCCGCTTGGGAGAGATCGGTCAGATAGGCGCGAACCCGCCCCACATGTCGCAGTTCGGCGCCAACCTCTTTCAGTGCGTCATCGATGCGAGACAGGATGTAAAAGGTCTGCGCACCAACGTCCCCGGGCGCGTGGATGCGGCCCGTCGGCTCGATGGCCGTTGTTCCGGCAACCCAGACAAAGGGGCCGATGCGCTTGGCCCGAGAGTACGAGGCCACCTCTTCAAACCGTCCGCCGGATTTCCAAAAACGCAGGGTCACAGGCGCAGCCTCACCCGGATCGCTTCGGCCGCGTTTTGCAATGCCGCGTTTTCTTCGGCGGTTAACCGCAACTCCTCGACCTCAACCAATCCGCCTGCACCCAGATGGGCTGGCACGCCCAGCACGACACCGTCGATGCCGTATTCCCCGTGCAGCATGACCGAAACCGGAACCGGGCCTGTACGCGCGCCCCGAATGTGATCAATCAATTCGATCGAGGCATGAGCCGGAGCTATCGTTGCAGAACCTGATTTCCGAAGCGCGACCACCTGACCGCCCCCGGTGATCGCATCCTGAACACAGGCTTCGATCTGTTCGCGGGACAGAAATACATCCAGCGGACGGCCTTTGATCCTGGCGCGGCTGGGGATCGGGGCCATTTCGTCCCCATGACTGCCAAGCGTGAAGGCTTCGACGTCCGCAGGCGTGACACCCGCAGCCATTGCCAGCGCGTTGCGAAACCGGCTGCTGTCCAGCGTTCCTGCCATACCCAAAACCTGTTCGCGGGGGAAACCTGTTGCACGCAGCATCTCGACCGTCATTTCGTCCAGCGGGTTGGTCACCACGATCACGATGGCATTTGGTGCGGCTGACCGGATCGCTTCGGCCGACTGACGGATCACGCGGGCATTCACATCGATCAGATCGGCACGTGTCATGCCCGGACGGCGGGCTCGTCCGGCCGTGACGACGACCACATCCGCCCCGGCCACCAGATCCATCGCTTCGCCACCGACACATCGGGCCCGCGCACCGGTGATCCCGGACGTATGATTTAGGTCCAGCGCAGTCGAAGCCGCCAAACCCGGAGTGATGTCGATCAGCGCGATTTCATCCGCCATGTCCGCCATTGCCGCCAGATGCGCGATATTGCCGCCAACACCCCCCGCCCCGATCAAGGCAAGTTTGCCCAGCCTGCGGGCTTTGCGCGGCGCACGCGAAGGGGCAACCCATTTGGGTGAACGGCGGTACAGCACCCGGCGCATGGAAACAGCACCATCCGTACGCGGCGGTTTCGGTCTCTCCAGCGGGCCATCCACCAAGGAGATACCAACACGCTCTGCGGTTTCACGCGCAAGGGCCGTCACGATGTCACCCGGCAAAACCTCGAATACGATCCTGCCCCGACGGCGCGCATCCTCGACCGCATCCGAGCCTATGACGCGAGGGGTTGCCATCAGCTGTCCTGCCCGTCCACCGCCTCGATTGCACGCGTCGCGGCCTCGACGGCGGTTTTGACCGAATTTTCAGACCCCGAGATGAACAAGCGACCAAACCGCCCCACCGCACGCACCTCGACGATGTCAATCTCGGCGGCCTTTTCGGCCTCATTCGCGGCAATCGAGATATAGGCGGCCGGCGCGCATTCCACGATCCCCAACGTCTGCCCCGGCACGATCAATGCGCCCTTGCGCCATTTGTTCAAAAGCTGCGCCTGATAGGGCTCGACACTTGTGATGATTTGCGTGGAACTGATGGCAGGCCTCAATCGATCCGTCATGGAAGCCCCAAGTTCGGCCAGCATCGCGTCCCGTGCAGCGGACACTTCGGCGTTTGAAGGCGAGCGGAGGATGAAGAAGCCGAACTCGCGCTCGACCATCTGCGTCGTCGCTTCGACCGAGGACGCCTTGAGCGCCCGGTCGATCAGCGAGAATACACCATTGCCCGGCGCGAACTCTCCGATCAGCACGGTGTCACCGGACAAAGGCACTGACCCTTGCACCGTCGCGCCGTTGTAGGCGGCGAATTTCGGTTGCAGGTTGTCGATCTGCATCAGCGCCCGGATCGTGATCTCGCTCATGCGCCATACTCCTCGTAAATGTCGCGCCAGGGTCTGCTTTCATACGCGACCCGCTTGATGTTGATGAGATGCAGGGCGGTGACGTTGTCCGAGGTGATCGACCCCGACCACGTACCGGTACCCAGCATAAAGGATGGTTCAAGGTCGGTGGAATACCCCATGCCGCCCATGATCCCCGGCGTATTCACCAGGACCCGCCCCGTGGGCACGGTGGAAAACCGAGCGACTACCTCGGGGTCATCGGAATGGATGACCGAGGAATGTCCCCAACCTTCGAATTTGGCAATGGATTGCGCCAGTTCGATGCCGTGATCGGTGGACTTCGCCTCGTAAAAGGCCAGCACCGGGTTCAGCTTTTCAGCCGAAAGCGGGCGTTGCCACCCCACTTCGGTCTCTTCCGACACCAGGCAGCGCGTGCGCGGCGGAATCGAGAACCCCGCAGCATCGGCCAGCGCCTGAGGGCTTTGGCCGACGCGTTCGGGATCCATTGCCTGAACACCCTTGAAGATGACCCGAGCCAGCCGATCGGCCTCGGCCGGGGTACAGAAATAAGCGCCTTTGAGTTTCAGTTCATGGCGCAGATCGCGTGCAATTTCAGGATCGGCGACCACGGCCTGTTCACTGACACAAGCCGTGCCATAGTCAAAGCTTTTTGACGTCACAATCATCTCGGCAACTTCGGACAGATCGCGCGCCTTGGACTTGTGCACGTAACACGGCACGTTCCCCGCCCCGACCGCAAGCGTCGGTTTGCCGCTGGAATAGGCAGCCTTGACCATGGCAGGGCCACCTGTCGCCATGACAACCGACGTGCGGCGATGCTTCATCAACTCGGCGGTGCCCTGAATGGTCACGGCGTCCAGGCATTGTATCAACCCTTTGGGCGCGCCCATCTGTTCGGCAACGCGCGCCATGATGCGGACGGTTTCCTTCCCGCATTCCACGCCGCGCGGATGCGGGGCACAGACGACGGCATTTCCCGCCTTCACCGCAGACAGAACCTTGTAGATGATCGTGGAGGTCGGATTTGTCACCGGGATAAGCGCCGCGACCACACCCATCGGCTCTCCGAAAGCCGCGATCTTTGTCGCATCGTCCCGCCACAGCAGACCCAGCGTCGTGACATCCCGCAGGTAATCGGCGACCGACAAGGCGTTAAACAGATTCTTGACCCGCTTGTCTGCTACGTTGCCGTACCCGGTTTCCTCGACCGCCAATTGCCCCAAACGTTCGGCTTCAGGTTCGATCGCCCGAGCCATGGCATCGACGATGGCATCCACCTGTGTCGGGTCGGTACCGAGAAAGGCGCGATAGGCTTCGAAAGCCGTTTCAGCAGCGCGCCGTGCGGCGGCGATGGATTTCAGATCAGCGTCCATCACGAGGCTCCGGTGGCAATGGTGTCAAAGATACGGCGGGCCTGATCGACATCGCCTGCGGAAATTCCGATGGTTTCCAGCCTGCGCCCGGACGCGGCCACGTCAGCGCCCAGGATGCGATCCGTCATGCAGATCAGGCTTTCCGTCAGAGGCGCAGTCAAACCTGCGATCTGTGCGGCGGAAACAAGGGGCACCAATGATCCCAAGACGCCATCGCGCATCAACTGACGCGCGGCCTGCCGATCCGGGACCGGACGCGCGCCCGCCCCCCGCTCGGCGCCGGCATAGGTCGCGATCCAGTCATCGGTCTCGGGCAGGTTTCGAACGCCAAAGGCCTTAGCGACCTGCCGCCTTTCGCTAGCCAACCCGTGGATCACCTCATGCTGTTCCGGCCCTATGAGCGCAGAGAATGTCCGGTTGCCTTCCAGCGGCACCCCGCCCATCGGCACATCCGGTCCACCGGCCCCCAGCCCCGCGCCACCAAGGATCAACGCCGGAATCTCGACCGCTGCGGAAAGATCGGCAAAGCCTGAGGCCAGAACCGAATCCAGCGGCTGGATGTTCGAAAGATAGGGTTGCAGCGCTTCAAGAACGTCCGCGCGGCCTCGGGGCAATGTCGCAGCCGCCATCGGTGCCGCCTGCGTCAGGGTCAGGCCCGCACCTTCGGCCTGGTACCAGTATGGCAGGCCCTGCGCCTCGACCAGAGTGACGTCGGCAGTGCAGCCGCCTATTCGCAGCATCCAGACCGCTTCGACCGCGCCCAAAGAGCGACCGGGCGCCAGAACAAGCACCTGCCCATCGTGCAGATGATCGGCCAGCACCATCGCATAGGTGCGCTGTTTGTGGATCGGTCCGGTCAGAAAGATCGCCTGTGCGTCCTGCACTGCTGCATCCAACTCTGCCGTGGTGCGGATTGAAGGCCCGTCGCGATCCACCTGATACGTGCCCACAGGCCCTTCGCCGCGAATGCCAATGCCCGAGGATTGGGCAAGCAATGACAGTTCCGCCCCATAGGCCGAAAACAGTGTAACCTCAGCCCCTTCCGCCAGACACAGTGCTGCCAGAAGACGGGCATCCGAGCCGCCACCCAATACTGCAATGCGCTCAAACCTTTGGGCAACAGGTGCATCCCGTGTCGCGCCACGTGTCACCGCGCGCGTGAAATCCTCGAAACCGGCTGACATGGTACCTCCTCAAAGGGGTTGATCAGGCCGACGACCCGGCACCCAGCCCGTCGATGATTGCCTCAAGCTCGTCATGCGGCCGCGCGATCACGTGAACCGAGACCACCTCGCCCACCTTGTTGGCCGCTGTCGCGCCTGCATCGGTGGCGGCTTTGACCGCGCCGACCTCACCGCGCACAAGGGTCGTCACCAACCCGCCGCCAGCTTTAGTCTGACCCACGATGGCAACGCTGGCTGCCTTGACCATCGCATCGGCGGCTTCAATCGCGCCGACCAGGCCGCGTGTTTCGATCATGCCCAGGGCCATCTGCCCCGCCACTGGTTTCGCCATTTTCTGTTCCTCCAAAAATAGATGTTTCGCGTATTGTGATTCAGGTCGTCGAGACGCGGTCGATCACCGCGATGATGGCCATGTCCACAGGGGCCGTGGACAACCCGGCCGCCATGCGGGCCGCAGACCCGCTGACAACCAGCACCGTATCCCCGACCCCAGCGCCGCAGGTATCGACCGCAACCCGCGCGGGATCGATCAGGCTGCCCTTGCTGTCGACCAGATCCGTCACCAGCAGCTTTGCTCCGACCAGCCTGGCGTCCTTGGCAGTTGCCGTGACAGTTCCAGCGACCTTGCCCAAGTGCATCAGAACGCCCTCAGGTAGCGGTCCAGTTCGACCTGTGTGACCTGTTGATTGAAGAATTCCAGCTCTCGCTCGGCCTGTTGCAGGACCAGTTCCCACTGCATTTCACCCATGACATCGCGCAGCCATTCCGACCCGCGCGCCAGATCGATGGCGGTTGGCAAATCGGTTGGAATTGGATCTCCGATCCCTTCTTCATACCCGTTGCCTGTCGTCGGCTCCGAAGGGGACAGCCCCTGTTCGATTCCGTCAAGCCCGGCGGCAATCTCGGCCGCAAGCAACAGATACGGGTTGGCGTCTGCACCGGCATCGCGCTTTTCCACCCGCACGGCACTGTCCGAGCCTTCGATGACACGGATACCAACCGTCCGGTTGTCATAGCCCCAGCTCGTGTTGATCGGGCAGAAGGTATAGGGCTGGCGACGGCGATATCCGTTGACCGTGCCGCTGCCGCAAATCGCCGTCTCGCACATGCGCTTTTGCAGGCCTGCGATGAAGGATTTTCCGGTGTCGTTGATCTTGCCGTTGTCGGCAAAGGCGTTTTTGCCGTCTTTCCACAGCGAGTAGTGCGTATGAAACCCGTTGCCCGATTGATCAAAAAACGGCTTGGGCATGAAAGTCGCCAGATAGTCGTGCGCGATCCCCAACTGGCGGATCAGGGATTTGAACAGAACGACACGATCCGCAGCTGCCAAAGCTTCACCATAACGAATGTTGACCTCGATCTGGCCGGCCGCATATTCCGGGTTCGACTGTTCGATGGGAATGCCACATTCGTTGATCTGCTGACGGATCGGGCCAACGATGTGTTCCATCCGGGCGGCGCGGCCCAGGCCATAGACCTGGATGCCCGTGTCGCGGGGCTGGCCGGTTTCTGGGTCCAGCAAATAGAACTCCAATTCCGTGCCGACATTCACCTCGAACCCCATGTCGAGGGCCCGGTCCACCTGCCGCACCAAAGCCTGACGCGGATCGATCGGCACCGGTTTGTGATCCATGCCCTCAGCGCGGCCAAAACAGACGGCCACGCCCGGTTCCCACGGGACAGCAACAGGCTTTGTCATCGGAAAGACATGCATGTCGGGATAGCCATTGTCGAAATTGACGTAAGGCGTATCCCAGACGTCGCAGGTCATATCGATCGCCAGCAGTGCAATCGACAGAGCATTGCCGCTTTTGCAGACATGATCCCAATGGCTGGCCGGAATGCGCTTGCCACGCATGATGCCGTTGAGATCCCCGACACCAAGAATGACGGTATGTGTGCCCTCGGGCAGATCAAACCCCGAACTCATTTGCGCGTGCTCCCTGTTTTTAGCTTTATAATTGTTGTATTCTGTATACAGTATTCACAAAGCCAGTCAGGAAACAAGGAAAATCTGCGCCATGTCCAAAAGCTCGGTCATCGTTGTCGGAGGCGGCATAGTCGGCGTCATGACGGCGCTTACACTGCAACGGCGCGGCGAGGCCGTGACATTGATCGACAGGTGGGAGCCGGGACATTCCCGTGCATCTTCAACAGATTACAACCGGGTGATTCGCGCCATATCCGGGCGGGACGAGTTCTATACACGCTGGGCGCGCGAAAGCCGCCTGCGCTGGCTGGAGCTGCAAGCCGAAAGCGGCCAGAACCTGATGTATGAATGCGGCGCCTTGATTCTGGCGACGGCGGGGCATTGCGACTGGGAAGACGCAACCGCACAAACTTTCGACCGGGTCGGGGTGCCCTATTACAAATTCGGTCGGTCGGATATCGAATCGCGGTTCCCTCAGTTCAAGGTCACCGACATCGAATATGCGCTGTTCGAACCCGAAGCCGGAATGCTGATGGCGCATCGATGCGTTCTGACCGGTTTGGATCTGTTCCGAAAGGCAGGAGGCAAAGTACAACGTGGTCGCGTCACCACGGATGGATCGGAACGTCCGATGCTTGACGGCAAACCGCTCGAGGCTGATCTGATCATCATGGCGACTGGCCCATGGATGGCTGACATGTTTCCCAGAACGATCAAGCCGATCTCGACCGTGGTTGGCGTTAATGTCCTCTACACCTCAACACCCGACGGGTCGGAAGATTTCGACATGAGCCGGATGCCCTGCTGGATCGATCACGGGCAAGGGTCATTTGGTCTGCCGTCGTCCGAAGGCTCCGGCGTAAAGGCGGCGGTTGTCATCCCGGACAAGATCGATCTGGACAATGATGAACGGCTGATCCGCCAGGAAACACTGGGCCGCACACGCAGCTATATCCGCCACCGGCTTCCGGGTTTAGAGGGGCAAAGGGTTGTGGATTCCAAGTTCAACCAGATCATTCTGACCCCGGATACACATTTCATTGTCGACTGGCACCCCGAGCATGAAAACGTGCTGTTCGCCGGCGGATGCTCTGGCCATTTGTTCAAGCACGCCCCGGTGTTTGCAGAATTTGCAGCAGGCGTTGGGCTGAAGGATTTTGGAACCGCGGACCGGTTCAAGATCAGCGGCCGCAGAAAGCTGAGCCCGAAGGAAAGCCCCAGTGGACGCTAACCATCCAGGAGGGCGCGATAAATTCCAGCATTTGGGCATTTGCCCTGGGGAAGTCGCGCGCCCGCCCGGATCGCGTCACGGCAGGTTTCGGCCTGAAGGCAGTGCCCGCATTTTTCCGCCAGTTCCAACCCCAGCTCGGGGTGCGCGTTCAGGTCTGCCTCGGTCAGTCCGAATTGTCCGGCCATGGCGAGTATACGCTCTCGTGCCTGTGGTGCGCCCGATCGCAACATGGCCAGATCCGCGCGGGACAAGCCAAGGTCTGAAAGCTCTCTGTCACTCAGGTTTTCATCCCGAGGTGAGCTGACGATGCGCGCTATTTTCTGAAAGAAATCTGTGTATCCCGACATATCGCGGCCTCCTCCACCACGTTATGGATACAGTATACACAGTGTTTCAAAGCCGGAATTGATCAGGATCAAGCGGGTTTTCAGGTTTTACGGCCGACCGCAGGCATTGCGAAACAAGTCAACCGCCTGCGCGGCGGCCAGATCCTTCGGCACATGTGCCATCTCAATCGAGGCCAGCCCCTCATCCGCCTTTTGCGGTGCAAGGAACACGTCGCTCCCGCGCACGAACAATTCACGCAGATGGCTTGCCCGGTATTCGGGATGGAATTGCACGGAACGGGCCGGGAAATCATAATCCAAGGCCCCTACCGGGCAGTGATCCGCCGACCCTGTCACCTGCGCCGAAGGCGGAACCTGCGTGACCTGATCCTGATGCCAGACAAAGGCATCTACGCTGGTTCCACCATAGTCGAAGCCTCGCGCGCCGACGACAATGCCGATCTCGGCCTTCTCGGCTTTGCCGCCATAGACATCCGCCATGATCTGATGACCAAAGCAGATGCCGAAGACCGGCTTGGCATGGTCCCGGCACAACTCCAAGAAATCGCGAAGGGGCCGCATCCACTCCGTGTCATCGTAGACGCCGAATTCGGACCCTCCGACAACAACCCCATCAAAATCCCCGAGCTGAGGCAATGCCTCGCCATCAACCACATCCACCGTGGAAAATCGGGCTTCGGGCAGATGTGGTTCAAGCCATGCGCGGATCTGCTGGGCCGTACGCGGCAGCCCCTCAAGCAGCGGCAATGGATGAAGGGTCAACTCAAGAAGCGCGATCCTCACCAGTCGAAGGCCCGGTCGATGCCCGCCATCTTGACGCCGGTAAAGGCCGAGGCCTGAAAACTGAGCGCGCGCAGATCTTCGGTTTCCAGATTGTGCACCGAAGATTTGCCGCAGGCCTTGGCAAGCGCCGTGATCTCCATTGTCATCGCGGTCAGATACCGCGCGACGCGCTCTGCACCTGCATGCGGGTTCATACGCGCCTCAAGGTCAGGATCCTGCGTTGCGATCCCAACCGGGCAACGGCCCGTATGGCAGTGATGGCACGCCCCCGGCGATGTTCCCAGCGCCTGGTAATCGTCCAGATATCTGGGAGTGTTGCATCCCAGCGCGACCATCGCGGCATTCCCGATCATGACCGCATCCGCCCCAAGCGCCAGACATTTGGCCGCGTCCACACCTGATCGAATCCCGCCCGCGGCGACAAGCGAGACCTTGCCGCTCATCCCGCACTCATCCAGCGCTTCGCGTGCCGCGCGTATGGCACTCATGGTCGGTATGCCCGTGTGATTCAGCAGCAACTCGGGTGACGCACCGGTGCCGCCCTCGGCCCCGTCCACCACGACGACATCCGCGCCCGCCTTTGCAGCCACGGCCACGTCGAACCGCGGCCGCGTGGCCCCCATCTTGATAAAGATCGGCACCTGATAGTTCGTGGCGATGCGCAATTCCTCGATTTTGACGGCCAGATCGTCAGCCCCAAGGAAATCGGGGTGCCGGATGGTGGATCGCTGATCGACCCCTTCAGGCAAAGTGCGCATTTCGCTGACCCGCGGGCTGACCTTCATTCCCAGCAGCAGACCGCCGGTGCCCGGTTTGGCCCCCTGCCCGACCACCAGTTCAAGCGCATCGGCGCGGCGCAGGTGATCCAGATCGACCCCATAGCGGGCAGGCGACATCTGGTAGAGCAGGCGTTGGGAGGCTTCGCGCTCCTCTTCCAGCATGCCGCCTTCGCCGGTGCAGGTCATGGTGCCCACCTTCGAGGCACCATAACCAAGCGACGCCTTGGCCGAGGCCGAGAGCGCGCCGAAAGACATCGATGCGATATAGATCGGGATTTTCAGTTCCAGTGGCCGTTCCACCAATCCGCGCCCGCCGCCAAGAACCGTCGTCGTATCGCAGCTCTCGCGGTATCCTTCCAGCGGAAGGCGGGTCATCGTCGCCGGGACAAATGTCAGATCGTCGAATGTCGGCAACTGCTTGTTGAACGTGTTGTAGCCACGCACCTGATACCGCCCAAGCTGCGCCAATGCGTGAACTTCCGATATCGCTTCGGGCGTCCAGCGGGTTGATCCCCCTTCATCATAAGACGAAGGCACACCAGCCGGTCGTCCATCGACCGCACCTGCGTCGCGGAACCGTATTTCTTCCTCTGACGCGACTTCGAACGGGTAGTCATAAGGTTTACTCAGATCATGAGCCATGCGCTTGCGTCCCTGCTTTCAAAATACCAAAGGCGCTGGCCAGAGACCATTTTGCGCCAGTTACGAGAGCTGTCGACAAGCCCCAGAGGGTCAAGGATCGCATCGACCTCGGCCACCTCTTCGGCAGTGGGTTCGATCACCGAGACGTCCACACCCAGGCTGTCAACTTCGCCTGCGACCCAAACCTCGCCTTGCCACAAAGCGTCCGCACAGGATTCACCCGCACCGCCCAGCGCAATGATGCGTCCCGCATGCGCCATGAAACCGGATTGGTATCCGATCTTGCCCTCGACCACGATGTTGCCGCCCTTCATGGCAACACCGACACGCGGCCCGGCATCACCTTTGACATGAATGGTGCCGCCAATCATCGCCGCCCCGCAGGACATGCCCGCATAGCCACCGACAGTGATGTGACCCTTGGCCATCCCTTCGCCCACGGCCCACCCGCAATTGCGTTCGATAGAGATGTTGGCGCCAGTGTTCAGACCGCCGCAATAGTACCCCACCGAACCTTCGAAAGTGATGTCCACATTGTCCGGCAGGCCCACGCCCAGATTGTGTCGCGACAGCGTATCGACAACCCGGATCGGCCGTCCTGATGCGCAGGCTGCCATGATATCCCGGTTCACCTCACGAATGTGCCGCTTGCCGACTTCGATGACGATTTCATCCATCTGTCTTGCTACCTCGCTCATGCTGCCAGGCTCCGGTTGCCGACACCCCAGATGCCGGTCAGCGACGGGCCATCATAGTTGATCACGTCGCATTCTTCGGCCATCACGCGACGCACCGCTTGTTCTTCGGTCGCGGCGGCCAGATCGCCATTGCGATTGACCACAACCAACGGCTTCATCGCGAACCGATCCTTGGCAAATCCGATCCCGTCCGGCGTTGCGATCATGTAGGTGAATACTCCGTCGATAGAGGTAATCGACTTCTTCAGCGCCTGTTCCATCGTCAGACCCGCTTTCATCTGGTCACTGACCCAGACCGCAATCAACTCGCTGTCATTCTCGGTCAGAAAGCGATAGCCCTTTCGGCTCAACTTGTCGCGCCATGTGAAATAATCGGTGATCTGGCCGTTATGCACGATCGCCACATCCGAAAACGGCCGCGCCCAGAACGGGTGTGAAGCGTTGGGCAGAACCGAGCTTTCCGTCGCAAGCCGCGCGTGGCCAAGACCATGGGTGCCGATGATGTCGCGCACGCCATGCTTTTCGGCAACCGCTTCGGCGCCGCCGATGTCCTTGATGATCTCAAGACTGCGGCCGCAGGACTGCACTTCGAACCGGTCCGTCAGCTCATCTGCATCCCGCACCCAGGCCTGCAAATCAGTCGGGTCCGAGATTTCCGCGCGAAAGCAATAATGCCGGTTCTCATCGGTTACGATCTTCGGATCGGACAGAAAGCCAGAGCCGTGATCCTTCAACACCGCCTCAAACGCATTCAGGTCAGCATCCTGCCGGGATTTGTCAAATCCCATCCCTCGTAAAACATATCCGGTGTCTCGTGGCGGTCCATAAACTGCAAACCCGGTGCTGTCTGCGCCACGGTGTTCCTGCGCATCCATCAGGTCTACCAGGTCCGCCCCGACCTGCCCGGGTGCGGTAAGAATCCTTCCAGCGATTCCACACATGAAGAGCTCCCTGTTCAACTGTGTTTGTATACTGTATACAGTACACGGACAATAGCAAGCCCATTCGCCTTGGCACCAGATGCTTTTTTGAATACAGAATTCACAAAACACGGAAAGAGAGGCTCCGAGTGGCTCTGAAACAGATAAAAACACAGCGCAGACGGCTGGCGGACGAGGTTTATGATCAGTTGGTCGAAGCCATAATGAGCCGCGAAATCTCTGCCGAAGACCGATTGGTTCAGGAAAAGCTGGCAGCGGAACTGAACATCAGCCGCACCCCGGTTCGCGAGGCTTTGATGCGGCTGGAAACCGAAGGTGTTCTGGAAGTCGCCGCAAGCGGTGGTTTCCGGCTGGCCCGCATGGATCAAGCCGAAGTCCGGCAGCTGTATCAGGCCCGCGCCGCAATCGAAGGTCAGGCCGCCCGGATTCTTGCGGCCCACGCAGACCCCGCGGTTCTGGAGGGTTTGCGCGCGCTGATTCGTCGAGAAGAAAACCTGACCAACCCTACGACGCGCGACTATTTCATTGCCAACCGGCGCATTCACCGCGCCTTCATGGTTGAAGCGGGAAACAAGTTCCTGCTGGACATGTTCGACATGATCTGGGGCAAGGCCATGGCCTTTCACCTGTTTTCCGCAATCGAAAATGTCGATATCTCACAGTCTCTGGGTGATCATCAGGCGCTTGTCGACGCGATTGAAACCGGAGACGTGACAGAAGCACTGGAAACCTTTACCGCCCATATTCAGGCCGGGTTCGATTTGCAGATCGAGGGGCTGAAAGAAGCGGACAACGGCTGACGCACGGAACCGTCGGCAGGGCGGACCGCGCCGGTTCGCCTGCCTGAAACCGGCTCATGCATCGCGGGCAATGCCACCAAGTATCCGCGCGCTGTTCTGACGGCTTCATGACAAAACGGTCATTTTCGTCTATTATTGAAATCTCTCATTACAAAGACCCTCCGATTCCATCGGAGTTGATATTTGAACGACACGTTTTTCCACAGGCGGTCCCAAGTCGACTATTCGACCACCTCAGATTCCGGAGAGAGAAATGAGTGCTGACGAAAACGACAATCGCAAAGAACACGATTACACCGAAAGCGAAAAGACAGATCCGGAATGCCGGTCTGTCGATGACAGGCTGACCGCGATCGAGCAGCGCCTCGACCAGTTGATGCGCGTCATGGAACCAGGCCCGGAAGACAGGCTGGAAACCGTCGAACATCGCGTGGACGCGCTTTTGACATCCATCGAATCCCTAGGCGAGTTGGGGGATCATTCTTCTGGCTTCAATCCCACGTCCACCGGTCCTGCCTTCGGCTTCGTTGACGCCGGCAGCGTTGGGGCCCCGACGCGCCGCACGTTCAGCTGGGCCAAAAATTGCTGCAAGAATTGGTGCAGCATCCGTGCCAGCAGCAAAGGGTGCCATCCAAACGCCTGCTGAATGGTAAATCTCGCGTGGCGGAGAATTTATTTTGTTCAATGTCTATTTCATCAACGCGGATTGAAGCGGCAATACAGTCCATTGCAGGGTCGATTGTGGCGGCCCCGATCAGAACTGATGCTATCGGACTGGGAAGCGCCGTCGCCGGAGAGGCGATGGCATTGCTGGCGGCAGACAAGTTTCTGAAGGATGATCGCGTGCGATCCGCCGCGTCACGTCGCCTTGCGACCATCTGGGCTTGCGACCGAGACCTGCGCGGAGCCCCTGTTTCACTGTTCGAAGGCCGCGCCGGCCTTGGGTTGCTGGCCTGTCATGCTCTGGACGCCAATCCAAACGATCCCGAAGCGCAACTGGCGCTTGACCGTGCCCTGCGTTCGGTTGCGCAACGCCTTCTCGAAGCCCCCTGGATGGGGCATTTCGATCACGTGTCCGGTCTTGCGGGTATATCCGTATTTTTGTGCGAACCGAAATCCCGGACGGCCCGTCTTGGGGGAAAGTCGCTGTGCCTGCGTTTAGCCGAGGAGCTTTGGAGGCACTCGGCACGCACAGAACGGGGGCTTGCGTGGACAGAACCTTTTTCCTCTCCGGAAGACGAGACCGGCCCCCTGAAGACAACGCGGTACCTCGTCAACATGGGGCTGGCGCATGGTTCTCCTGGCGCCGTTCTGGCTCTGGCTCGCCTGGGTCGGCGGCACGCGTTCACACCGCGACACATCGAAGACCTCAAAGACGCGGTCCTGTTTCTCCTTTCGCACCGGGGCGCGTTTTCAGACAGCGGCCTGTCATCCTGCTTTCCCTGCATGTCAGCGCTCAGTCATGCGTGGGAGGTACCGTCACGTCTTGCGTGGTGTTATGGCGACCTAGGTATCATATACACCGCGCTCGCGGCGGCGAGGCTGGTGGGTATGGAGGACGAAATACGCGATGTCGCATCGCGGGTTCTGGTATCCTGCGTCGACAGACCTATTCGTGAGACAGGTATCAATGACGGCGGGCTGTGCCATGGCGATGCCGGAATTGTCGTGATGGCCCTTGCCATTCGATCGCTTTTTCCCAACGCGGACGTCGATCCCCTGATCGAAAAGCACGCCGAACGGCTTTTGTCCCTCGTTGAACGGGAATTGAGCCCGGACGGGCTTCCCGCGATCGGCGCAGGCTGGAAGACGTTTCAATCGACGGATCTTTTGACCGGGTCGAGCGGCGTTTTGTTGGCACTGCTTGCCCTAAGGGACACGGGTTACCTCGGATATCTGAAGTTCATGGGGCTGGATGTTGAACAGAATGTCCACTGCCCGTCCCATCCGAAACCGCACAGCTCTCGTCCGTTCCTCGGAATTCGTGTTTGTACGCGTTCACCGCAGCACGATCTTGGCGGAGTCACAAAAAGCACCCGAAAAAAGAATCTGGAAAAGCGTGCATCAGATTTAATTCGCGATCCGGCCTTTGCCTTGTCGTTGTTCATTGCACGACCCGGTTTCTTTTCGAAGGTCATGCGGGAACTCGAGAAAGGCGAAGGCCTCTCCCCCGCAGTCCTCGGCACATTGTATCGGTTTGTTTACAGAATGTGTTTTCGCCCGACGCCGTTCGGCGCATTCGCGGCAGTGGGCACGGCAGTACCTGTTGCAGGCAAGGGCATCGTCACCGTGGCCGACCACCATCTGGATATGGATCTGGACTGTGGGTTTTTGTCCCATATTGCCGCCGGACTCGCCGAAACGCAAAGCACAAGGGTGCGGTGCAATCCATCGGCCTGGTGGGAACAGGACGTTCTGCACTGGATAACCAACGGTGATCTCGACGGCCCTTGGAACCACGAACAGATCGTTGCAGCGGCGGATTCCGATCTGGCAGAGTTCATCTTTGATGTCGATTCCGTCCCGATTTCCGATCTGGAAACGGCCCTTAGAGACCGATCTTTCAAATCTGGCGTGACGATCTCGGATCTCTGTCGGTCCGAGGCTCTGATACCACGGAAAGACCCAATACTTCTGGGACATGACGCAACCGCCAGAACCCTGAAGCGGCTGGAAAGAGATATGACCGCCCGCCAAAAGAGAGGTTTGGCGGCGCTCGGGCATGATCTTGATGCCGCGCGTGAAACCCCTTCGATGATCGCGTTAAAGCAACTGGGGCGAACAGCTGACTCTTTCGCCCCGGGTTGGAGAGGTGATTTTCTGCATGTCGATGCGCATTGCGTCGGCACGTTGGAAACACCACTGCGCGCGGTGCAGGCACTGACCGACGCATGGAACATTTTGGAGAAGATCGGCTTTCGCGTGCCAAAGCCAAACCGTTTTCTGGAATTTGAACGGCGTTTCCTTGACCGTTACGGTGACCGCGCCGTGTTGCTGGGTCAGGCCGTGGATGCCGAAAGCGGGCTTGCATATCTCGGCATGCCGCTGCGAATGGATTTCGTTACAGGTACGGGGTCGTCAAGTGATGCCCCTAGGCAAAACCTTCAGGAATTTCCGCTGGAACCCGATTGGGACGCGCACAAGTGGGTGCTTTGCGCGCAGGATATCGAGATTTTGCATGCCCGCAATACGGATCAGGCCCCTTTCGCCATCCAGGATGGCGTTCTTCTGAGCAAAGTAGGACGCAGTGTAGGGTACAAGCCCGTCTGGACGGCCTATCCCGAAGGTATTTTCCCGGGCGGGCCCAAGGCGATTTTCGGCCGTTTCTCAAGGCGAAATCAGTTGATCGCAGACGCGTTGATGCAACACAGCCCCACGCGTGAAGAGGATTCGACAATTGTCGAAGCAGACATCCTGTGCGCCACGGACCCCCGGTCATCAAACATCCTCAGACGCGCCAGCCTTTCCCGGTATGTCATCGAGATCCTCGGCGACAGCGGGTTACCGCCCGAACTGAGGATTCCGCTGCACGATCTGTGGATTCGTCACGATGGCAGTCGGTTCCGACTGTTCTGGGGCAGCCAAGGCGTCGAGGTCATTCCACAACTGCACGCTGCCCACCAAAGCCCTCCCGGGGCGCCGGCTGTCTATCTTCTGCTCATCGACATCGCCATGCACATGCGGCAACCGTCGGTGATCTGGTCGTGGCAATCGCAAAGCAATCGGAACCGGCTGCCCAGGGTCTGTGCTGGAAATGTGGTCCTTGCGCCGCAACGGTGGCGTCTTTGCATCCCGACACAGGTGGTCAGGTCGGGCAAAGCGGAATTCTGGCTGGAAGCCAACCGACAAAAACTGGAATTGCCGCGATACGTGGCCCCTACGGATGAGGCCAGCGACATGGCCACGCCATGGGATCTGGACAACCCCTTTTCCACTGCGAACCTGATCAAGACGTTGAAAAAAAAGCCGCTTTCGATCTGCGAGTACCTTCCAACGCCCAAGGATTGGTGGATCGACTCGCCGCATGGTCGATTGGCCTCTGAACTGGTTTATGCCCCAGCAAAGCCAGTTGATACGCCCTTTGTGGAATACGATGCCAACCCGACCGCATGGCAACCGCTGGGGCACGGTACTGATGAGGCCGGGTCATGGTTGTATCTGCGGCTTTTCGGGGATGCCATGAAGCTGGAACAGTTCCTGAAACTGCAATCGAACAGGTTGGCGCTGTGGCAGAAACGCAATCTGATCGAGAACTGGTTCTTCGTAAGATATGCAGACCCGGAGCTTGAACTGCGCCTCCGCATCAAGTTTTCAAACGATCATGACAGAGTTCTGAGGAACCGGGTGCTTGTTCACTTGCAGAAAACGGCCGGTGGATTGGTGGACAGGTTTCTTGTTGACGAATACCTGCCTGAAACGGCGCGCTACGGCGGAGAACTGGGGCTCGGCGCATGCGAGAGGATATTCCGCGCCGACTCGATCACTGCGCTTGATGTGCTCAACGATCCGAAGATTAGCCGGTCCAGACGGTGGATGGCGTCGGCCGCCAGTATCGACGCCCTGTTCGAAGATTTGGAATTGCCTACAGGTGTTCGGCTGGCGATCTCCGAGCGCTGTTCGCAAAACTACGGCGGCGGCCCGGCGTCGTGCCGGATTGCGCGTCGTGCTATTGGAAAGGAATGGAAAAGTGCGTGTGTTGTTCTGAGTGAGCTCGGGGTGGGCAAAGGCATTCATTCGCGGCCATCGCGCTGGAACGCACGTGCGGCCAGGCTTCATCCGGATCTTGGACGCCTTCAGCGAGAAGAACAGGATGGCCGGTTGGGAAGCAGCTTGGCCGACGTTCTGGGAAGCCTCGCTCATATGTCCATCAACCGGATCCTCCACTGGGGAACCGCCGCGGAAGAGGCGGTCATCCACGAGGCGCTGTGTCGACATTATCGAACCAAATTGAGCCACGGGTGGAAATCGTCCTAAGCGGCATGCTCACGGCAGCGGGTTGGAACCTGAACCGTCCGCCCGAAACATGGGCTGTCCACACATACCCCACCTGCCCCCGAATGAAGCACCCGGCGCATGGGGCAAGGTAATGCGAACGGTTGCGCTTTTGACCTACAGCGGGACACCACTGAACCTGGTTCGCACTATTACAGCACGCGGCGTTTTGGGACGTGTCGACTTACCGCGTAACCTGCAAGCGCCGAAAGCGATTTTGCCACGCCGCCCCGTAGCACGGGGCTTAGCGCTGCTATTGCCTGATCGCGGTATTCTTCAGGCAATTTCTGCCTCTTGATATGGCGCGCGGCCGGAGAAAGCTCTGCCAAAAACCGCGCAGGGTCGCGGTGACTAAGGAAAGCACGGGCTGCCTCGCCCCCGGTTTGCCGCTGGGCTGCCTCGAGAACAGGCACGCTGAACAGGCCGCTCGAGAGGTCTGACGCAAATGGGGTGCTGCCCGGGGGGCGGTCCAGGGCCAGTTCATCCTCGGTCAGCAGGTAAGCCAGGCCAAGATTCTCGCCATAGTCGCGAAGGGCGTCTGACAGATCGTTTTGTTCGGCAAGCATCGCACCGAGTTCACAAGGCAGTCGGAAGAATGCAGCCATGCATTGCCGCATCTGCGCGATGCGCTTTTCGACCGCCAGATCCGGTTGCCATGCGGTCCGAAGCTCGGACACCCGGCCTTCACAGGCCGAGGCCATGGTACTCAGGATTGGTGGCACCAGATCCGGGCAGTCCTGTGCGCCGACTTCATGCGCCTTCGCCAGAAGATAATCACCTGTGAGTATCCCAAGCTTGTCGCCCCAGTTGGCCTTGGCGTCGGATGTTGCGGCCGCGGCCTCGACCCCTCGAATACCGCTTTGGGCAAGAAACCCCAGATACGCAAGTTCCAGCGCCGTGGCCGCGGCACGACGCCTTTTTGCCTCAACATCACCCAGATAGGACGTCAGCAAAAGCAACAGCGAAGGTCGAAACGCAACCATGTCAACCCGCTTGCCCGCGAAGGACATGCGCGTCAGAAACGGCCAATCGGTGCGCACGATGTGATTGAGGCGTGCGCCCACGTCGCGCAGGTCGTCCCCAAGCGGCATCTCGGGCACTCGCACAAGGGGCGATACGTCATCCAACATGGCGCTTTCCACATCACCGCCAGTGCCTTCAGGCACCAAAACGGCGCGGCGCAGCATGTTGTGGACCGGCTTTTCGCTTTCGAACGTATCGTCCAACACGCGCCAGATGAACTCGTATCTGCGGCTTGCGCGGTTCCCGAGCGTGAAGTACCCGGCAAAGCGATCCCCCAACAAAAGCGCATAGTCGTCTGCCGCCACCCAAGGGCCTGCCCCTGTGCGGAGACATCGATCAGTGGTTTGCGCCGCAAGCGCACCGGATTCCAGCGCAAAGCTAATTCCTTCGCCTGTAAACGGGCTGATAAGACCGGCGGCGTCCCCTACCAGCAACAGACCTGAATGGGCGGCGCGTTCCGGTGCGAAATCGAACCTCAGCGGTGCACCCAAGGTCGTACCGGACAACTGAATGCCCGAATATTCCGGATAATCCTTTCGGAGCACGTCCAGAAATTGGTCAAACAATGTCCTGACATTGGTGTCAAACGCCCTGCAGAACAGCCCGACACCGACATTTGCAGTTCCCTTCCCCGTTGGGAATGCCCAGCCATAGGACGGCAACAAGTACCGGTCCGTAACATCAGTCAACGGCAGCATTATTTCCAGCAGTGGCGGAGTGTCTCCGCAGCCATCGACATAACCGCGAAGCGCGGTGCCATAGCCTTGTTCCGGTGTTTCCCGCAATCCCGCTGCTTTCGCCAATCGAGACGCGGCCCCGTCTGCGGCGATGACCATGTACCCGGTCAGAACCACTGTCGTGCCATCCTGCATCCGAGCGGTGACACCTGTGACAGTCCCGCTTTCATCCGTTACCAGATCGTCGGCACGACATTTCGGCAAGAAAGCCGCTCCTTCCGCGCGGGCCTGACGCAAAAGACAGTCATCCAGTATCAAACGGGGTACAACCAGCCCATAGTCGTCTTCGCCCTCGTATCGAAAATCCCGGTGGCCCTTGTTGCGCATATGGACACGCACACCTTCGACCTCCTGTTGATCTGTAAGCGCGGACAGGATGCCGAGGCGTTTCAGCTGAGAGATACCGGACCGGGTGATTCCGTCTCCACAGCTTTTGTCCCGAGGGAAATCCTCACGGTCGATCAGAATGACCTTTCGACCTCTCCGCGTCAGCTCAATGGCGGCAGCGCTGCCGCCGGGCCCCGCACCGACAATGACGGCGTCCCATGTCTCGGCCGCGGCCTCCGCAGGTGTCGCAAGCGGCAGATCCTCGGCAAGAGGGCCGTAACCGTCCATGTCAGGCCCTCCTTTCGACCGAAAGCCGGGCGAGGTTTGCCAGCGAGGCGCGCAGCACATGATCGTCAAGCCCCGAGATGACCGTGACGGCTGCCTCGGATTTGTCCCGCGCCAGCTGTTCCGTGGCTTCAACCGCATCCGAATTGCGAATGATTTCCACAGCACGCGAAACGTCTGCATCCTGCATTTCAGCCAGCCTCAACCTGGCCCGCAATTCATCGGCGGCCTGACCGTTCTGACCCAGGCACAGGAGCACCGGCATCGTATAGGCCCCTTCGCGCAGATCAGAGGCGGACCCCTTTCCAAGCTCGGTGCTGCTTGCAATGTAGTCCAGAACATCGTCGCGCAGCTGAAATGCAAGGCCGAGGCACTTTGAATAGGTGATCAGTGCGTCTCGTTCCTGATCACTTACGTCTGCCAACATCGCCCCCAGCGATGCGGCGAGAACAAACAGCTCGGCCGTCTTGCCCTCGAGCATTTCAAGATGCTCTTCAATGGTCCAATCGGCGTTGTAGGCGTTTTCTGCTTCGCGCAACTGCCCCAGACACAGCGCGGAACAGTGTTTGCCAGCCAGCTCAGAGGCTTTGGGGCTGATGGAATCCAACAGGTTTAGTGCACGGGCCAGAATGAATGTTCCGGCGAAGCTGGCGATGGGCGAAGACCAGCGACGGTTCACGCTTTCCGCTCCACGCCGAAGTTCGGCCCGGTCCATGACGTCGTCATGATAGAGCGACGCCACATGGATCATTTCGACAGCCGCCGCCGCCTGAATTGCGCGCTTGCGGCCTTCTGTGTCGGCGAGGCTTCGCGCGGTAAGCAGCAGAAGAATTGGCCGCAACCGTTTCCCGCCAGCGCCGATAAGCCAGTGGGCTATCTCTTCAAAACCCGGCTGGTCCGAGGCGACAGCATCCAACATGGATGCTTCAACCTGGGGTATCGTGGCCCGGACCTGTTCGTCCTGCAACCAGTCAGACATCCGCAATCTTGCGGAACTGCGCCAGCGTCTTCTGCAAACGCTTCGACCTGAGCGCCGCTTCAGAGTTCCTGATGAAACTGTCGTAGCCCTCGTGCAGTGCTGCGGACTCGGCGCGAACAACAATCTCACCACGGTGGAAAGCGTCCATTACGGTCATCCTGCCTTCGGAAATGGCCACGAGAGCTTCCGGTGAGATCGCGCCGACGCCCCGGCCT
This sequence comes from Ruegeria sp. P10, assembly GCF_056534925.1. Taxonomy (NCBI): domain Bacteria; kingdom Pseudomonadati; phylum Pseudomonadota; class Alphaproteobacteria; order Rhodobacterales; family Roseobacteraceae; genus Ruegeria; species Ruegeria sp. P10. The sequence goes on along the minus strand of NZ_JBQERJ010000004.1, from coordinate 83,310 downwards.
TTCCCTTTGCGCTTTTGGCTCGGGTTGATGTGAACTTCACCGCTCATCACCGAAACTTCGACCGACCCCATACCAAAAACACCAACCGTTGCACTGGCGCCCTCGTACTGCTTGACCAGTTCAGCATATTCCTTCTTGGCGTCCGCCTTGAAACCCGCCAAAGCATCTTCGGCCAGTTTTTCGACTGCCTTTGCACCCTCTTCCGGCTGCATCCGCTGTTCATAGTCTGCCACGTTCGTATCCTCCGTTCCAGAATTTCCAAATCAGACCGAGCCGACCGCCGCCCGAGCATCCACACGCCCGGCGCCCTGCTGCGTGGTCGGTGCGCCGATATCGACGGCGGTGGCCATGAGAACTGCCTTGATGTCAGCCGGCAGCAGTGTCGGGTTTCGCTGCAACATCAGCGCCGCGACCCCGGCGACATGGGGGCAGGCCATCGAGGTGCCGCTGGCCTCGAGATGAAGCGGATCTATCACCGTCGCGCCGCCATTCATGTCATTGCCGGTCGCCGATCGCGATGCCACGATATCCACGCCGGGGGCGGTGACATCCGGTTTGTCGCGTCCATCCGGCGTTGGTCCGGGACTGGAGAAACCGGCCATGTTGTCGCTGTCATCGCTTGCGCCGACGGTGATCACGCTCTGCGCAATACCCGGACAGCGAATGCGCGTGTCATAGGTGCCGCAACTGTCATTGCCCTCGTTGCCCGCGGCCACCACAAAGGTCACCCCGGCGGTCGAAGCCGCATCAGCGGCGACACACAAAACGCATGTTCCGTCCGGATCGACCCAATTGCCGTTTCTGTGCGAAAAGCCCCAGGAATTGGAAAGAACATCCATCCCGTCCGCGACGGCCTGTTGGATTGCCGCAACGCAGTTTGGAGCGTTCCCACTGCCAAACTGATCCAGCAGCTTGTAGTCGTGGATAACCGCCCCCGTGGCGACACCACGGAACGTCGCGCCATTGCTGGCGACAACACCCGCACAATGAGTACCGTGCCCGTTCAGGTCGCCCAACCCCTCGCCGGTAAAATCCTGTTGGGTGCCGAAATTTCCGGCAAGTTCGGGATGTGTCTGGTCCACGCCCGTATCCAGAACGGCAACATCCACTTCGGCACCGTTGATCCCGCTGGCTTCCACGACATCGGCATTGATCAGCGGACGACTGTTATCCAGGTCGATCAGGATCTGGTTTTTGCAATGAACTATCTTCATGACATCGGCGCGCCCCGCGATATCCGTAAGGCGCTGATCATCGGCAAGGACAACCAGACTGTGAGTCAGCCAAAACGACCGTTCGACCTCAATCCCCCGCTCTTCAAAGCTTCGGGCGATTTTGCCCACCACGTCTTCACCATGGCGTCGGTGTTGCATGATCGAACGGCGGCGCTGGCGCCGGTCGAACGCACGGGGCGGGCGATCCGGCGATGCCCTGCCGCTGCGCAGCGAGACCAGCACGCGATGCCGGGGAAGCTGGGCGGTTTCGGTTTGGCCAAGCAGGGCGTTCAGGCGCGCCTCTTTTCGGTTGGCCAAGAGGTCGCGCAAGATAATGCTGTCCATCTTCAAGATGGACTCGCTGCCAAACTCGGCACGAAGCTTCTCGATTTCACGACGTTCCGCTCTTTCGAAGCGATCAACGTGTTCCCGGCTTAACTCGGACATTTCGTGCTCCTTTAGATCATGGTCTTATGGGGTTTTCAGGAATGGCCTGACGTTTGGTGGAATGGGTAATCATCACCACGGAAGGATCGTTGGCCATTGTCGCGATGGCCCCGGGCGAAAGTTCGACGGCAACACTGTCGATCAGCCACAGTTCGGTAATCCCGACACCGCCCAGGCTTTCCAGGGTGCCGACCAGGGGCCGTGTGCGTCGGCGGAAATAATCTTCGCGGGCCTTCGTTTCGGCGCGCCGGAAAGAGGGCGCATTGCCTTCGGTGTCTGGCGCCAAGCGCAATATGACCTGCACCGAGTTCCCATCATCGCCGTCTGTTGCAGCCTTCGCCAATTCCGATCGCAGCTGAGTGTCCAGCTTGCCCCAAGCCGCCTCGGACAGGCCGAACGGATGAGGGCTGTTGGTTTCGGTCAAGGTTCTGTCCTCCGTGGTCGTCCCTGCACTGAACATGGCCGGTGCGACGGCACGGTCGAAGCGCGGATTCACGACAATGCCGGGCCCCGGTTCAGGTTCTGCCGAGGGCGTACTGCGCGGGTGTTCCGGCCGGAAACACAGTTCGATCAACGCCGCTTCCTGCGCGCGCATGGCGAGGGTCACCATACCGCTCGCCTGAACTTCGATAATCTGTACCCCCTGCTGCTGCGTTCCTGTCTGGGTCGTCAGGACATTGCCCGCCGCATCAAGTGCGATGATCGTTATGGGCTTTCCGCCAGCAAAGCTCAGCTTGAGGCGGGCCCAATCAGCAACGACCGGCAGATGGGCAAAGACACCGGCAATGGAAAGCAACAGTTTGGGTGTGCCTTGCGGCTGGAACCCGCCAATGATCTGAAGAAGGCTGCCCTTGGTCGGCAGGAACCGCACACCGCCGACGTTCAATACCGGATGGCGGGAAGGCAGTTTCTGGCCGCGAAAATCAATGCAACGTTCACGCGGTGGAATTTCCGGATCGGGCTTCGGCTGCTCCGGACAATGCGGCTGAATCGCGATGAAAGCGCAATCATCAATATAGCCAAGCGCATCGTTGCGCGGATCATCTCCGCTGAACTCCAGAAACACCGTCACGGCCTCGGCTTCCGCCGTCACGCGGCCCCGCAATTGCCGCCAGGCACCGTCTAGATTGCCGGTCCACCATTCCACCCAGGGCGCCCGCGGATCATCACCACCGCGCGGATCCAACCCTAGAGCATAGCCGCTTGCGTCGCCGGCCTCCTTCGCGAACCAACACGAGAACTCATAATCCCACCCCGGATTCGAACCCAGCGATTGCCACAGGCCGACACGAAGGCCGCGCTGCGCGATGACCCTTTGGGACCTGTCCCCGGTCCGGACGATGCAACCTTCGCAGTCAAAGGCATCGGCGGGGATCGGGGCCAATTGCGGAACGGGATTTCCCTTTCCGGCATGAAAGGCTGCCAAGTCGGTCAGCCATGCATAGGGTGTCCAGAAGCGACCGACATTGCCCGCTGGAAGCGAACGGAAACCATCTTCGAAACCAGGGTTCAGCAAATGCACGACCCGGACGGTCAGGTCATCCTGACCAAAGGCGCCATCGTCATCCATGACGGTACAGATGGCCCGGAAGTCACCACAGTTTTCATAGATATGTGAGGCGGTCGCCGTGCCTTCGGCTGCCGGTGGTTCATTCGTTTCCTCGATCAGGGCCGTGCGGGGTTCACTGCAATCGCCGAAATCCCACTTGGCCGTATGCGTGTCGCACCAGCCGGGATCCCCGAAATCGGCGACAAGCGTGATCGGTGTGCAGACATATGCATAAAGGTCCGGGCCAGCTTCGACTTCGGGCGGAACATTGGTCACGGTGACACGCAAGGTGTCGATGGCCTCGCCCCCGTTGACGTCGCGAATACGCACCGTGACGGTGTATTCGCCATTGTCGCACCAGGCATGGGTCACGGTCGACGTGCCTGTCGCCGCAGGAGGAGCATTGGTTTCAGAAATAACGCCGGGTTTGGGCGCGTGGTGATCACCGAAATACCACATGGACTCGTGGGTGTCGGGGTATTCGACATCTCGGAACCGTGCGACCAGAGTGACCTCTTCGCCCTCCTGCACCGTCAGATCAGGGCCGGCATCCACTGTCGGCGGCACATTTTCGACGGTAACAAGCGAGAAACTGCGACTGCGCGCGCCGCCCGGCTGGTTGATCGTCAGCGCATGTTTTGCGGTGTAGACACCGCTTGCAGCATAGACATGCTGAATCGAGGGCAAGACCGCGGCCGGTGTTCCGTCACCCGGCAACCACTCGTACCCTGCGTCAGGATGTTCATTCGCAGCCGCAAGCGACATGGCCGATGCGGCCGCACCCGACCGTGCACCACCCGAATCCGCCGGGACGACATCCGTGGCTTCGCAACTGCTTATGACAGTGAAATCTCCGGCAATTTCAAGACCGTCGGTATCAATCACGATCGGGTCCGAAAATACCGCTTCGACCCGCCCGATCCTGGCAAGGTTCTCCGGCCAGCCGGTGATACCCGTGACCGTATTGGTAACTTCATCTGACAGGATTTCACTGCCCATGCTTTCGGCAATTCCCCGGACGACAAGGGCCACGATCACAACGACCAATGCGCCCAGAATTCCGAAAGCGCCGAATGACAATATCGCGGCGATTGCCGTCAGCACCCAAAGCAGCACGGATTCTTCGGGATCGACATCGCTGTCGATTTCAAAGTGATCCATTTGCTGCCCACCGGTTGGGCCCAGCGAACCGTTCGGCTGCCAGCGCAATCCGACATCATTGAAAAAGTCGGCATCCACATCAATACTGCCCAGGATCGCGTCTACGACCGTCACCTTGCCCGATATTCTGATCGCCCCGGCCCTGAGGCTCACGTCCAGATCGGTCAGCCGGACTTCGCGCCCGTCAGGTGTAAAGGTCTTCGGAAGGTCATCATCCGACAATTCGGCTTCGATGCGCGCCGTTTCAATCGATGCTTCAACCTGGGCCGCGCTGATGGCAATTGCAAAATCCCTGTCAGCAGGGATGAAATTGGCAAGCCCGCCTACGTCACCACCGCCATCATCGTTCAAGGCGATCGCCAGAAACTCGTTTGTCACGCCGACGGTGATACTGTCGACTTCAAACTCTTCGTCCGTTGCCTCTGGCCCCCAGATGTAAACGAAATCGCGGGCCTCAAGATCCTGATGAAAAAAGTCGCCGATGAATTCTTCGATCTCGGCTACTGTCGGGGCCGCAATTGAAATCTCGCCCAGCCCACTGGCCAATTCCTGCCCCCGCGACACCAGTTCGCTGGATATCTGGGCGTCGAGGTCAATCGCGACCAACGGGATCGCCGCCAGTTGATCACGGTTGTCGATGTAATTGTCACCCTCTGGCCCATATTCCGGACCGGCGGGGTTGATCGCGTCCACGGTAACGATGGCCGCGTTTAAATCCGTGCGGAATTCCGAACCGACCCGATTGAAAGGTGCCGTGATGTTGATCCGCGTTTCGATCCCCATGGGGTCCTGCGGATTGAAAAAAAGCTGTACCGTCGGCCCAACGACAATGTTGAACATGCGCAGATAGACCGGCAACGAAATTGTTATGTCACCGCCTGACACGATGGTTTCAATATCGTGCGCCGCGTCCGAGGCGTCGTTGAAGATTTCCGCATGGACATCCGTCGTCAACGCTCCCAAGGCAAATTGCAGCTCGGTCTCATCGATGACATGGGGGATGGAGGGAAAGGCCGGATCGATCGGTCCGCCGGGGCCACCGTTCTCATAGGCTTTGTCCACGAATTCACTTGCGAACAACTCGATATTGGACGCAATCGGATCGCCGCTGGTCAGCGTGGCGGACACCTGGTTGCGAGGCAGGCCATCCAACAGCCATCCCACATCCTGACGCCCGGGAATTAGACCGATCGGCGCAGCCGCAGCAAGATCGGCCGTCATCGTCAGCATTTGCGCCGATGGAACCGGGGGGTTTTCGATTTCGATCTGGATCAGGACACCAAGTCGAATTTCGGCACCGGTGATGTCCGGACGCAAGCTGGCGTCCAACTGGTCTTCGGGAATCTGAACAGACCCGTCAGCTACAACAAAACCGCCAAAGGTTTCACCTGCGGGAACATCCATGAATTCGGGAATGCGGCCTTCATCGCCGGGATCATCGTCGCATTCCGCGGACTTCCACGCCCCCCGAATGACCTTTCGCAGGACCTCTTCTGAGGCTTCGACGACAACTTGGTATCCTCTTGTATTTGCCATCCTGACGTCCTCGGTGTGACGGCGCGAGGAAATCGCGCCCGGGTGTCTTCAAGCAGTGCCGGTGACAACGGCGCGGGGCGTGATATTGACCAGCCTACGTTTCCCGGTTCGCACGGCACGATACAGCGCCTCAGTCGCAAAACGCGGTGTCGATGCATCAAGTTGCCGGTAGGCAAGTAACGGAGAGATGATTTTGTGCGCCTTGCCCAGCGCTTCCAGCGGGTCGGAAATCTTCACGGGCTCAATCAAACTCGGATCGAGCCCGGCGACGGATTTGCCTTTGGCTTTCCCAGGAAACCGGCGCGCGATTTCAGATGCCTTGACCTTGGCCACCTTCACTTTGGAGGTGGAATAGCGCACTTTTCGCATCGGCAAGGACAAGGGAGACAGGTCAGGGCGTTTCGAAGTATCATCGACCAGCTTCAACTCGTCGAAAAGGACCACAGCCAGATCGTGTTCCTGCCCGGGGTCAAATTCATGCCCGGACGCGGCGAAAATCTTTTTTCGCAAACTTTTGCGTTCAACGATCTGTTTCTTGGAAAACCGCGCTCTGTCCTCCAGCTCAAGTCGGCCAGACAGGTCCAATTCGAACCCAAGCTCCTCAAGCGCCAACACGGGGTTAATCAGCGCAGCACGAGCAAGCTCTGGGGTGACATTCAAACGGGCAGCAATATCATGCACTGCTGCTTGAACGTCCTGAAACGTAGCCATAGCAGCCTTCCAATTACGAAATAAACGTAACTCTTGAACGCTTGGAACTGATAGATAGATACTTTGGGAGTCTGCGTTCACGATATATTTTTAAAGCGATTCCGTCAATGAGCCGGAGACGCAGCAAGGCTGACTTCAACCCGATCGCGTAACGTTATTTGTCGCGTCGCTGGTTTTATCGGACGGGTTTATCGTGAATTTTGCGGCCTGGAATACAGGCCCTGACCAACTATCGATAACAGCAGTACGGGACCTTCCCGCGCCACGGCCAGGGGCGGTGGTTTCAAGCAAAACCGCCAATCGTGACGTTCGACGAATTGTCCAAGCAATCTGCGGCCCCGCGCCTTCTATCCGTCCACAACACCTCGCGCCCCTCTTCCCCCGGACCACATCACCTGCCATAATGGGGGAAACTCAAAAACAAGAGCAGCACCCATGCCCGACGATCTGTTGACGCCAGAAGCGACCACAACTTATGACGCCTCCTCGATCGAGGTGCTCGAAGGTTTGGAACCGGTCCGCAAGCGACCCGGCATGTATATCGGCGGCACGGATGAGCGCGCTTTGCACCATATGGTGGCCGAGATCCTCGACAACTCGATGGACGAGGCCGTGGCAGGCTATGCCAACCGGATCGAGGTGGAACTGCACGCCGATTACGCCCTGACCGTACGCGACAACGGGCGCGGCATCCCGATCGATCCGCACCCCAAGTTCCCGGACAAATCCGCGCTCGAGGTGATCCTGTGCACATTGCACGCGGGCGGCAAGTTCTCGGGCAAAGCGTATCAGACCTCGGGTGGTCTGCACGGCGTGGGCGCTTCGGTGGTGAACGCGCTGTCGGATTCGATGGTCGTACAGGTGGCGCGCGACAAGACGCTGTTCGAACAACGGTTCTCGCGCGGTGTTCCGCTGGGCCCTGTGGAAAAAGTCGGCGCCGCCCCCAACCGGCGCGGCACGACCGTAACCTTCCACGCGGATGAGGAAATATTTGGCCACCACCGGTTCAAACCGGCGCGCCTGTTCAAATCGATCCGGTCCAAGGCCTACCTGTTCTCGGGTGTGGAAATCCGTTGGAAATCAGCCATCGACGACGGTGAAACCCCGACCGAGGCCTCGTTCCACTTTCCCGGCGGCCTGTCGGATTACCTGAAAGAGACGATGAACGGCTCGTCCACCTATGCCGAGCAACCTTTTGCGGGCACCGTCGATTTCAACGAGAAATTCGGCACCCCCGGCAAGGTCGAATGGGCGATCAACTGGACACCGTCGCGTGACGGGTTCATCCAGTCCTATTGTAACACCGTTCCCACCCCCGAAGGCGGCACCCATGTGGCCGGTTTCTGGGCCGCGATCCTCAAGGGGATCAAGGCTTATGGCGAGTTGATCAACAACAAGAAGGCCGCGCAGATTACCCGCGACGACCTGCTGACCGGGGGGTGCGCTCTGGTCTCGTGCTTCATCCGCGAGCCGGAATTCGTCGGCCAGACCAAAGACCGCCTTGCCACGGTCGAGGCGCAGCGGCTGGTGGAAAACGCGGTGCGCGACCATTTCGACAACTGGCTGGCCGCCGACACGAAATCCGCCGGCGCGATCCTCGACTTCCTGATCCTGCGGGCCGAAGAACGCCTGCGCCGACGGGCCGAGAAGGAAACACAACGCAAGTCCGCCACTAAAAAACTTCGTCTTCCCGGCAAGCTGGTGGACTGTTCCAGTTCAACACGCGAAGGCACCGAACTATTCATCGTCGAGGGCGACTCGGCCGGCGGCTCGGCCAAAATGGGGCGCGACCGCAAAACGCAGGCCCTGCTGCCCTTGCGCGGCAAGATCCTGAACGTGCTGGGCGCGGCCAGTTCGAAACTGGGCACCAATGCCGAGATCAACGACCTGACGCAGGCGCTGGGCGTGGGGCTGGGCAGCAAGTTCAACCTCGACGATCTGCGCTATGACAAGGTCATCATCATGACCGACGCGGATGTGGACGGGGCGCATATCGCGTCCTTGCTGATGACGTTCTTCTTCACCCAGATGCGCCCGATGATTGACGCGGGCCACCTGTACCTCGCCTGCCCGCCTTTGTACCGCCTGACCCAGGGTGCCAAACGGGTTTACTGTCTGGACGAGGCCGAGCGGGATGAATGGCTTGAGAAAGGTCTGGGCGGCAAGGGCAAGATCGACGTGTCCCGCTTCAAGGGGCTGGGCGAGATGGACGCCAAGGACCTGAAAGAGACCACGATGGACCCCAAATCCCGGAAATTGATCCGGGTCACTATTGACGAGGACGAGCCCGGCGAAACCGGTGATCTGGTCGAGCGTCTGATGGGCAAAAAGCCCGAACTGCGATTCCAATATATTCAGGAAAACGCGAGGTTTGTTGAGGAGTTAGACGTATAATTTAATGAATTTATTGACTTTTTTGGCACTTCGATTGGGAGTGCGTCTAGCAACTTGTCGAGAAGTTCCCGAAAGGTACTCGCCATCTGAGCAAAACAACAATTTTACTTATTTTTGGATTAATCTTGATTGCGACAAAAACAAAAGGTTCCTGCCAACTTCACCATCCCTCGCGAATGGGATGGTAGGGGCTTACTCGCCAACCGAAGAAGCTCTGTGGCCAGATGGCAGAATGGCAGACGCTTGCCTTCCGTATTCGCTGGTTGGACGAGCGTCCTACCGTATCCAAAGAGTTTATGGGAGAACCGAGTTTTCCTTTAACAACCCAGTGTTTTTTGTTGTTAGCGAAGTTCTTCAACGACACGTATTGGTAAATTGGTTTAATGAAACTCAAGAGGCTCGAGCACAAAGAAAGTTCAAGAGGGACTTTCAATTTTCAGCTAAACGTATGGAGATTCTTGGAAAAGCCATCAACTGGCGTCGAGGCATTTCCAAGAGGAGTGGTGTTAACGCCCTCGCGAAAGAGTTTTCTCATATAGACTTGGGCGACCACATCTTCACTAGTCGGTTTTGGGGTCTTGATGACCATGACTACTATTTAACAGAGCTAGAATTTGTGCTGGATTCGCTAGTTTCTTCGAACGATTTGGAAAAGGTTGCGGGCCGTTATCGTTTGACCGGAAAGGCTCTTGTAAGTGTGTCTCACTTTGAAGAAGCACAGCACAAAGCCGCAGAGGCGCGGGGCCATGATACTGCAATCAGGCGATTGACTTGGGTGATTGCTATCGCTGCGGCCATTCAAGCCATAATTCTATTCTTTAAGTAGTTAGATTCGGACAGTGCTTAATAGGTTTGCGGGCCATCTCGTTCAGGCCAAGGCAAGTTCAGGATGGGTACTCGCTCCCATCCCATCATTGGCTTTTAGATAGGTATGAACACCCTCCAAACTATTCACACTCAACGCGCCAAACCAAGGAAGCGGAGCGGGCGCGTGCATGATGCTTTACTTCAAGCAATGGATGGATAGGAAGACACACCAACCCCACACGCGCCCTCAAAAAACCAAAATCTACTGCAATTCAAATTCCTTCGGTTTACTAATCAAACCAAGACCCGGCTTCCCCGTGACAAGCTGGCTTGGATTTAACGATTAAGGATTTGCAATGGCCCGCCTTTATGACAGTCGAAAACGTGTTCTCGTAACCGGTGGGGCCGGATTTCTGGGCTCGCATCTGTGCGACCGGCTTCTGGATCAGGGGCATGAGGTTCTGTGCGTCGACAACCTGTTCACCGGCACCAAGCGCAATATCGACCATCTGCACAACAACCCGCGGTTCGAGTTCATGCGCCACGATGTGACCTTCCCTCTGTTTGTGGAAGTGGACGAGATCTATAACCTCGCCTGCCCGGCCTCACCCGTGCATTATCAGCACGATCCGGTGCAGACGACCAAGACCAGCGTGCATGGCGCGATCAACATGCTCGGGCTGGCGAAGCGGCTGAAATGCAAGATCTTTCAGGCCTCGACCTCCGAGGTCTATGGCGACCCGACGATCCATCCGCAGACCGAAGATTATTGGGGCAACGTCAACCCGGTTGGTCCGCGATCCTGCTATGACGAAGGCAAGCGCTGCGCCGAGACCTTATTCTTCGACTATCACCGGCAGATGGGGTTGGAGATCAAGGTCGCCCGAATCTTCAACACCTACGGGCCCAGAATGCACCCCGCCGATGGGCGCGTCGTGTCGAACTTCATCATGCAGGCCCTGACGGGTGATCCGATCACGATCTTTGGCGACGGTACGCAGACCCGGTCTTTCTGTTACGTGGATGATCTGATCGAAGGGTTCATCCGCCTGATGGAGACCGGCGCGGACGTGACCGGCCCTGTCAATCTGGGCAATCCCAACGAATTCTCGATGAACGAACTTGCCCGCGAAGTGCAGGCCCTTGTGGGGGCCGAGACTCCTGTCAGTTTCAAGGAGTTGCCAGAGGATGACCCGAAACAGCGCCAGCCCGATATCACACTGGCGCGCACCCTGCTGGGCTGGGAACCCAAAGTGCAACTGAAAGAAGGATTGCACGCAACCATCCGGTATTTCCGAGACCTTCAGGCCGAAGTCGAGACCTAGGGCCAAGGCCCGGTTAAAGATCCGGGCACGCCCCCAGCCCCTGTCCTGCCCCGGCGCTTGCAGAACCTTCGCAAAGCACCGCCTTATTCGAAATCTGCCTGATCCAGCAGCGTATAGGTGAACTTGGTGCCAAACGCGTCGCGCCCGGCTTCGCATTTCAGCAGAAACTCGGCAAAGTGACGCTGATCGGCGAATACCTGACACCCGGCGGAATAGATCGTATTCGCCGTGTCATCGTCACCGTTGTTTGGCCCCTTGTGCAGATTAATGCCGAACATCCCGCTTTGAGGATTAACAAGGTTCAGGTTTCCATCCCTGTTGTTGTCCCGAAACACGGTAACGTTTCCCAGCCTTTGACACAGCGCCTTGTGGCCTCCGGGCCGGCCTCGTTTATGAATATCGATCTTGTAGCAGGACCGATATTGCCCCGACGCCAGAATGGCCGTCCCATCCGGGTTTATCGGGTTCTTCAGGTAGTGATCGCTGGGATCGGCCGTCATCGGGTAATACGCTATATCCCAAACGCCAAGAAACCGGTGAAACACCGTCATGACATCATCGAATTTCTTGGGTGAAACCGGGTGGGCGCGAATGCCCACTATGTTCAGGTTCCAATCGACAGTTGGGGTGTCGAAAACTACGTAATCCTTTTGGGACATGACATCCATAATCGCTTCAACAGAGGGTCTGAACATCTCTCAATTCTCCTTAAACAATGCGGCCATGTTACCACAGAAGTGACCAACCACAAAAATCGCCCTCTGGGCTTGTCGCTGAGCTTGTAGGATCTTCGTTGCCTAACCCGTTGATCTCGTTCAAACTTGCTGAAACACAAAACCATGATTGAGGTCCGGGCGTCCAAACCCTTTTTGATCGACAACAGATATGCAGGACGAGAGGACGACCTGAAAACACTGACCTATGGGCTGGCCTTTGCTATGCTGGCGACCCAGGCCCCGGCGCAAAAGACGCTCAGCCTAGCATCTCCGATCCCGGACGGAACGGAAACACGGTTTTGCTATTACAAGGGGCTGGCTTTTTCCCCGGATTCCTTCATCGTGATCTCTGGCCACAACACCGTCACAGAAACGATCAACACGCGCGAGGAACGCCTGCTGCGATGCGTAAGCAGCGACAAAGGCACCATGCACTGCAAGCCACAATGCACGTTTCAGGTCGGTCGCTAAGCCAGAGGTATCACTGTCGCCCGAGGCTTTTCCGCCGGATCAGACCGTCATTCCGATCAGGGCGACACCCACGGCCATGAGCACCGCGGCACCCAACCGTCGCGCCCAGTTCCCTTCCTTGAGGAATACGAACCCGATCAGTGCGGCAAAGATGACCGAAGTTTCCCGCAGCGCCGAAACCGCGCCCAACGGTGCGAAATTCTTGGCGTACAGCACCAGACCATAAGCTGTCATCGATACCAGCCCGCCAAGAATGCCGATCATCCATACTTTGGCCGGCAGGTCTTTTAAGGTCGCACGTTTCCGAACCCCGACAAACCCGGCAATGAACAGGTGCAGAAACGCCCCCCATACCCAATAGCTGAGCGTGTTGCCCGACAGCCGAACACCGATCCCGTCAACGACCGAATAGATCGAAATGCAGAACCCGGTGCCCAGCGCAAACATCAGTGCATTGCGCCCAACGCCCGAGCGCAGAGCTTTCCAACTGCTCAGCTGGATGCCCACGGCAATCAGGGCGATACCTGTCCAGGCCTGAAAAGGCAGCACTTCTCCGACCAGGACCATTGCCCAAAGCGAAACCAGCGCCGGGACAATCCCACGGGCGATGGGGTAGACCACACTCAGATCACCGTGCTGATAGGCTTTACCCAGCATGAAATAATAACCGAAATGCACAACGGTCGAGAGCAGGATGTAAATAAAGCTCTCTGGGTTTGGCAGCGGCAGCAGCATCACCATGACCGCCGCAGGCAGCACTTGACCCAGAGCGACCAAACCCAGCATCGTGGTTCGATCAGCCGCTGTCTTCACGATTGCATTCCACACCGCGTGCAGCAAAGCAGCCGAAAGAATAATAAGGACAACGAACAGGGTCATGTCCGGACCTTTCCCGCAGAGGTTTCGCGCCAAAAGGGTCAACTGCCCTATTCACTTGGCGCCATGTCTGCAAAGGGTGGATTGTTGTCAAGCCCGTTTCAGGTCACCTGGGTTGTCATCCAAGTCTCGATCATCGAGGCCGGCCCTTCCCAACCCGGCTCCATGAACAGGAAATGCGCATGGTCTTCGACCAGCAAAAAGGTTCCGCGATCCCAATAGCGCGCTGCCAGTGCGCGGCAGGTATCGGGGTTAACAGCCCTGTCTTCGGCACCCGAGACCACCAGAACCGGGCAGTCAACCTTGTCGAAATCAACCTTGATTGCGTGATGGTCATCAAACATCCAAAAGAACATTTCAAACATCACGCGCCCGCTTTCTGCGCCCAATCGTTCGAATACAGCGTGTTGTTGCGCCTCATCCATCTTGTTCAGAGCAAACGGGGCCATCAAATCGAACCCGACCCGCATCGGCTGCTTCCAGAATGGGCCGCCTTCCATCAAGGTGCGCGGTACAGCGCGTTCATCATCGGTTTCGGGCAAGGTGCCCCAAGGCGCATTGGGATTGATCAAAACGATGGCACTGGCCAAACCACGAGACGCCACTTGCTGTGCCACCACCCCAGCAATGGCATGCCCCAAAATGACAGGTTTGCGATCCAGTCCTTTTACAAAATCGGCGATGTCGTTGGTGTAGTCCATGACACTAGTATCGGTCAGACCCGGGTCGGGGTCCGCTTTCGGATCACCGTCATGGTACCGCAAGGCAGGAACGTGAACCGTCCAACCTCGGTCCCGAAAGAAGTCCGCGTAATCCTGCATACACCAAGGTCCGGCAAATGCTCCGTGGATAAGAACGATTTCTTTGGTCATCGAAGTCCCCCCTGCGCTGTTTCCAGTATGGGGATATGGTAAGACGTTACAACTGCCCGTGATCCCTGTTGCAGGTCGAAGCACAGGTCCTAAGATTGGACCCATGAGTTTTGTGACCGACAATCAATTGCCCCTGCTGATCCTGTTCTTTATCATCGGCTTTATCGGCACTGCCTTTCTGTTTCGCAAACCGGCCGGGCACCGGGCGTGGAAACTGGCTGATCTGGTATGGGTTGTGCTGGGTGGCATCGGGGCATTGGTGGCTGTTTTGGCCGGGCTTTACACCTCGGACAGCTCGCGACTGGACCGACAGATCGACGTAGCCTATGCCGCGACGCTGGCATTTGACAGGGACGCGGCCCGGTTCCGCCTGCGGTTCTGTGATCCGGCCTATGATCCGGATACCGCCGTTTTATGCGAAAAGGTTGAATTCCTTTCTGCTTCGACCGCCAGCAACTCGGAACTACCCCTGTTCATCGCGGTCACGAACGAAGTGGCCCCCCTACAGGGGCTTCACTTCCTGGTTGGGGGTCAGTCCAGGGACGAAATGGACGAAATACGTGACATGGCCGCCAAGGCCGATGCCTTTGACATCGACCAGTTCCTTGTCTTCACTTCACTGGACGAAAGCACACAGACCGCCATTGACAATATGCGTCGCAAGGTTCCCGCGATTGCGGGCGACTATATGATACTTGCGCAGAGCTACGATGACCTGATCGCGCAGGTCGGGAAGCTGAAAGAAGAATGGGAATACCTACAGGACAATGCTCATATTCTTGTCCTGCAAATCGTGGCCCTATGCCTTGTCAGTTTTGCGGCACCGTTTCGGCTGGGGAAATCCGTGGTCGAGCTGCGCACCACGCTCAGCGACGATACGTCTGCGCCAAAACTTGCGGGTCAGCCCCAAGAAAGTAACGCAGAAGAGTCCACAGGTTCCGAGCTCCGCGCCGAATCCACCCCGCCCGCTCATACCGCTCCGCACTCGTAAAGGCGCGTGTGTTCAGAACAGTTACCTTTGGCAACGCGCGCACCAAAGCCACATCTTCCATCAACGGCTGGTCGGGAAACCCGCCTGCCGCTTGATAGGTGTGACGCGGAACCAGCAACCCCTGATCTCCGTAGGGCAATCCCAGCATCCTGCTGCGCAGATTGGCCCAGCCAGCCACCCAGGCCGGCGCGATCCCGCGCGCGCGGAACGCCAGCTGAAACGCGGCAGGTTTGGCTGACGGCAGGTGGGCGCTGACGGTCTCGCTCCACCCCTTTTGCAGCACTGAATCGGCATGAAGAATCAGCAGCCAATCCCCTTTGGCCTGCGCGCACCCTCGGCGCAACTGGCCGCCTCGGGATGGCGGGCCGGTCACGACCATCGCACCGGCCTCTTCCGCAATATCCGGCGTGTGATCGGTTGAGCAGGCATCGCTGATGATCAATTCCCGGATCAACCCGGCATGCACCCCTTCCATCAAAGCCCCAAGACATTCGGGCAAAGCGTCGGCAGCGTTGAGGGTCGGGATCACGACGGTAATAGGCGCGGGCACGTCTGATAACCTCTGGTCTTGGCATCGGAACTTCCTATATCACGAGGCCTGAGGAAATGACGAGGACCAAGCCATGCCCACCCGCCGCATTCTGCGCCTGTCCGGCTCGGATACCGAAAGCTTTTTGCAGGATCTGATTACCAACGACATTAAGGGGTTGGACAACGGGCTGGTCTATGCCGCTCTGCTTACTCCGCAGGGAAAGTACCTGGCGGATTTCTTTCTGAAACGAGATGACGACGGAGTTCTTCTGGATGTGGCCGAACACCTTGCGGATGATCTGGTCAAACGTCTGACGATGTACAAGCTGCGTGCGGATGTGACGATCGAGGGAACCGATCTGAACCTGCAACGCGGCACCAAGGCTGCGCCGGAAACCGCCCTGCCCGATCCCCGCCACCCGGAGATGGGCTGGCGCAACTACTCCCCCGAACCCGAGGGCGATGACGGAACCGACTGGGATGCACTGCGCGTCCAGCACTGCATTCCCGAGTCAGGCATTGAACTGACCCCGGACAGTTACATCCTGGAATCCGGGTTCGAAGCGCTGAATGGCGTGGATTTCAAAAAAGGATGTTATGTCGGGCAGGAAGTGACCGCGCGCATGAAGCACAAAACCGAATTGCGCAAAGGTCTGCGACGCGTCGTTGTCCAGGGCTCGGCCCCGGTGAGGACCGAGATCAGTGCAAATGGCAAACCTGTCGGAACATTGTACACACAGGCCGGCGGAAACGGGATCGCGTATCTGCGATTTGATCGCGCAGGCCCTGAGATGCAGGCCGCAGACGCCACGGTGCGGCTGGAGGACTGAGCCCACCTTGTTGCCAAATCGGCACGACCCGCGCATCAGCTTGTATCGAAAAGTTTGAACCCGTTGTCCTGCACTGCCAAAGTGCAGGCAAACAGGACGAACCGGATACCCGCATGTTTCGACTTTATTCCGCGATCTGGCGCGCCAGTGCGGGGCGGCAGATCATCCTCATCATGCTGTCCGTCGCAATTGCGGGCCTTGCCGCCGTGCCGCTTGAGTTTCAGCGCGACATCGTCAACCACCTGACATCCGACGATGTCGGGACTGAAAAACTGATCCAGCTGGGCATCGGCATGATGGCCGTCATCCTGCTGAGCCTCGCCCTGAAATGGGTACTAAGCTATCGCGCCGGAACCTTGGGCGAAGACATGATCCGGCTGATCCGTCAACGCCTGCTTTGGCGTTCGACCGACCTGAAGGATTCAGACGAAGGCCTGCGCAAAGGCACCATGACCACCGCCATTTCGGCCGAAGCCGAAGAGTTGGGCAAGTTTGCCGGTGGAGCCTTTTCGGATCCGGTCGTTCAGATTGGAACGCTGATCAGTGTGATCGGCTATATCTCGTCCACGCAACCAGGTCTGGGGCTGATTGCGTTGTCAATGATCGTGCCGCAAATCATCATCGTTCTGGTCTCGCAGCGCAAAGTGAACACTTTCGTGGCGGAACGGGTTCGCATTCTGCGCGGTGCCACCGACCGGCTGACAACCGAGGATATCGAAGCCGTCGAGCGGGATATCAACACCATGTTTGATGACATTTACGACACGCGGCGGCGGATGTTCCTATGGAAACTGTCGGCAAAGTTCCTGCTGAGCGTGATCAACGGGGCCGGCACCGTCGGTATCCTGATGCTGGGGGGATATCTGGTCCTGCAGGGCAAAACGGATGTGGGCACCGTGGTGGCCGCCACCAGTGGGCTCAGCCGCATTCAAGGACCCACTGCCTTTTTGATCGCATTCTATCGTCAGGTCAGTGCCAATCGCATCAAATATGAACTGATGCTGGAATTGTTTGGCCCCGACCCAACACGGTATCGTTATCGCCCTAACGCATAAAAAAGACCGCGCGGCGAATGCCTGCGCGGTCCCTAATAAAAAGTGACGAAACGTCATGCGCGTTCGGAATATTCCATCGTTTCAGTGTTCACGACGATCATTTCATCCTGGCCGATGAAGGGGGGAACCATAACCTTCACGCCATTGTCAAGCACCGCGGGCTTGAACGAGTTCGCCGCCGTCTGGCCCTTTACGACCGGTTCAGTCTCGACGATCTTGCAGGTCACTTTCTGCGGCAGCGTCGCGTTCAGCGCTTCGCTTTCGTAGAATTCGACAACAATGGTCATGCCATCTTGCAGGAACGGACGACGGTCACCCAGCAATTCTGCTGGTAATTCAATCTGTTCGTAGGTTTCTGCATCCATGAACACCAGCATTCCGTCGGATTCGTACAGGAATTGCTGGTCCTTCTGTTCCAGGCGGACACGCTCGACCTTGTCCGCTGAGCGGAAGCGTTCATTCAGTTTCGAGCCATTGCGCAAGTTGCGCAGTTCGACCTGAGCAAATGCCCCTCCTTTGCCCGGCTTTACGTGGTCTACCTTGACCGCTGCCCACAGGCCACCGTTATGCTCAAGCACATTGCCGGGGCGAATTTCGTTCCCATTTATCTTGGGCATTACATAAATCCTTCACAAACGGTTGATGCATCAGTTGCGGTCCCTATATCTGGCGGGAACACACCTGACAAGACAACGACACCTAGTGCTGCAGGTGCAGCAAGCCATGCAAGTGACGCAACGCAACTATGCATTTTAGCTGTATCCGAATCGCACCTAATCGGTCATAAGGACCCTCACGCCGAAAATGCAAGAGCAAGAACAACAAGGAAGACGAGATGAGAGATTTCGTTGACGGCACTGCCTTTAACAATGAGCAAGGCAATCGTGCGCGCAAACTTTTCGCGGCCGTTGTCCTGGCTGCGCTTGATGATGCTATCGCCGATGACAAGAAATACGGCAATGGCCCCGAACAAATCGCCCGCTGGGCGCGTTCGCGCGATGGGCGCGAAGTTCTGTCCTGCGCAGGCATTGACCCGAACGAACGGGTTGTCAGCGGGCTGATGGAGTTCGTTGGCCGTGGCGTGCGCACCTCAGTCGCATTGTCACGCGAGGAAAGCGAGCGTCGCAACGCCGCACAGCAGGCTGAAGCTGCCTGAACCAAAGTAGATTTGGATTGAACAAACGCGCTCTGCCTATCAGAGCGCGTTTTTCTATGCCTGATCGTCAGGTAAGAAGCCAATGGCTCAAAAGAACAACAGCCATTGCCGCACCACCCAGAATTCAGCTGCCAGCATGGTCGCGAACAGGGCTTTGCCCCAGACCGGCAATCCACGCTGCCAAAGCAGAACATATGCGGCCAGACAGACAAAGGCTGACACCGGAGCCACCCACAAAGCATGATGGTCGCTGTCCCAATAGCTGACAGGGCTGCTGAACACCCAGTCGCTGATGGGCCAGAACTGTGGCCGTCCGTCGCCCGCATGAAGCAGGAAATCTGTCGCTAGATGCAACAGACCCGCCGCTGCACCGACAGCCAGAACGTGCCAACCTCTCCAGACTGCCAGCAGGAATGCCAGCCCCCAGAGGATAAAGGAATTGTCTATGGCGAATACGGTCTGCCACGCCGGGGAAAAGTAAAGCTGCCCGAAGACCACCTGCTCAGGGATGCTCAGAACAAACAGGGACACGCCCGCCATGACATACAGGGACAGATCCGGCAACAACGCTCCCAGCAGCGCAGCCCAGAGGATACGTCCTTGCGGCGGCCGGGCAAACACGGCAGCCCCGATCAAAAGATGCGCAGGCGTATTCATCCGGGGCTTTCCCTTTCGGCTCAAATCAGATCATCTGCGCCCAGACTTATAGGAGACAAGGCATGGTTCGCGCCATCATGATTCAAGGGACCGGCAGCAATGTCGGAAAATCGGTTCTGGTGGCGGGGCTGGCGCGCGCCTACACGCGCCGGGGCCTTCGGGTCGCGCCGTTCAAACCACAAAACATGTCGAACAATGCAGCCGTCACCGAAAACGGTGGCGAAATTGGCCGCGCACAAGCCCTTCAGGCCCGTGCGGCAAAGCGGGCAACACACACGGACATGAACCCTATTCTGCTCAAACCCGAGACGGATACCGGCGCGCAGATTATCGTTCAGGGGCAGCGTGCTGGCACGATGAAGGCCGGTGACTATCGCAAGGACAAATCCAAGCTACTGGGCGCAGCGCTGGAAAGCTTTGACAGGCTTTGCGCCGACGCTGATCTGGTTCTGATCGAGGGCGCTGGCAGCCCGGCTGAGACCAACCTGCGCAAAGGTGACATCGCCAATATGGGATTTGCCCGTGCAGCGGACATCCCTGTTGTACTGGTCGGGGACATTCATCGTGGCGGAGTGATTGCGCAGATCGTCGGTACTCAGGCCGTTCTGGACGAAGACGACGTGGCGCAGATCAGGGGTTTTGCCATCAACCGCTTCAAGGGCGACGTGTCCCTGTTTGACGAAGGCCGTGATGACATCTCGGCCCGAACAGGCTGGCCCTGCCTTGGGGTCGTGCCCTGGTTTCACGACGCCTGGAAACTGCCGGCCGAAGACATGATGGACATCCGTTCCCATACCGGCGGCGCGTGCAAGGTCGTTGTGCCCCAACTGGAGCGTATGGCCAATTTCGACGATCTCGATCCGTTGTCCGCCGAGCCCGGCGTGAGCGTCGAGGTCATTCCAGGCGGACGTCCCCTGCCCGGCGATGCGGATCTGGTTCTGCTTCCCGGCAGCAAGTCCACGATCGGAGATCTGAGCTATTTTCGTGCACAGGGCTGGGATATCGACCTGTATGCACATGTTCGCCGCGGTGGACATGTTCTGGGGTTGTGCGGCGGCTATCAGATGCTGGGCAAGACCATTTCCGATCCTGATGGCGTGGACGGCCGGCCGGGCAAAGTTGATGGATTGGGGTTGCTGAACGTCGATACCGTAATGGGCGGGCAGAAACAGGTCATCCTGCGTTCCGCCCATGCCCTGCCAGACCGAGAACCGGTCAGCGGATACGAAATCCACATGGGCCATACCGACGGCCCGGACCGCGCCCGCGCATGGCTTGAGGTCGAAGGCAGACCAGAAGGCGCCGCCAGCAGCAACGGTCGGGTCAAGGGCAGCTATCTGCATGGAATTTTCTCGTCAGACGCATTTCGTGCCCGTTATTTGTCAACGCTGGGCGTGACGTCGGACATTGCCTACGAAGACGGTGTAGAGCAGGCGCTGGATGATCTGGCCGATCATCTGGAGCGCCACATGAATCTTGACCGGATGCTGAGCCTGGCCCAGCCACCACAGCGCGGTTGAATCTTATCCCAGATCTTTCGCGGCGAGCGCGCGCGCGATTTCCCGCCGCACCATTTTGCGCACGTTTCGCGTGATCCGCTCGCCCATCGCGCCTTGCAACTCCTGGCGGACAACTTCCGCGATCAGCTCACGCAATGTTTCTTCATCCAAATCCGTTGCCGAAACGTTTTCAACGACTTCAGTGGCACGATCGGATTCAGCCGGTCGTCCCGCCCGGATGAACTCTGCGTTTTGTACCGAAGCGGACTCGGGCTGCGGATCGTCCGTATCTTCCTGATCAGTCAGAACGACGGTCCTTGCGGCCGCAAACTCCTCTTCGACGTTCCACGGCAGGGAATGCGTCGGTGTGCCGGAATAGGCGTCTGCGCTGTCGCCATCCGGCTCCCATTGATCCTCGGTTTGCGCAATCGCCGCTTCCAGCGCTTCGATCTTGGCACTCAGACTGATCGCGGGATCATCGGCTGAGCCGGTTGCCGCGGAATGTCCCTCGGTCGCGTCATCCGCAGTGTTGGCAGGATCACCTGCCCTGACGATGTCGCAGGCACGCAGCAGCATCGGCTTGGCCGAGTCGGCAACATCAGCAGACGGCTTGGCGGGCATGATCTCGGGCTGAGCAGGTTTGCTGATGCGCAGCGCGTCCGTCAGCACCAAACGCCCCGGCTTTCGCGTAGCACCCTGTTGATCCGAAGAGGATTTACCGCGACTGTCTTCACTGACCAGACGTTTGACCGAAGACAGAACGTCTTCGATCCCTGCTTTTACGACGTTATCAGTCATTGTTCTCTACCGCTCTATCCTTGGATCGAGTGTAGCCAAACAATCTCAACCTCACAACAAATAGTATGGTCGATCAGTCCCGACGCAACGCTTTGAGGACGCGATCCAGATCTTTGCTCTGTTTGCTGACCCGTGCTGGCGCTTTTTTAACCAGGTTGTAATACAAGGTCGGATCGTAGATCTGCACCGCCAAACCCAGACGTTCAGCCGTCAGCAGACCCTGAGCCTGCAACAGTTCGTACGCTGCTCGAGTCCGTTCAGTTCGGGATCTCACTTCTGTGAGTTGCGCGTCCAGAAGATCTTGCTGAGCGTTCAGAACATCTAGAGTTGTTCGTGCACCCAAGGTGGCTTCTTCCCTGATCCCGTCAAAAGCGACCTGTGACGCACGAACTTGTTCTGTTGATGCTCTCAAGCTTGCGCTGGCCGCCTGAAACGCTGCGTAGCGGTCAGTGACACCTTGAGTGATGTTCTTCTGCACGTTTAGTAGGTTCGCGCGGTCGGCATCACGTACCGCCATCGCACGCCGTACATTTGCTGCCAAGCGACCACCGGCATAGATCGGCTGCCGGAAAGTCAACGAGATGCTCGCATCGTTGACATAATCGCTGTTATCATAGCGTTCAGTAACACCTGCATCAGCGTCAAGCGACACATTCGGACCCAAGTTAGCCCTTTGTTGCTCCACGATTAGATCCCTCGCGCGAACCTGATGCTGCGCTGAGAGAATCGCGGGATGGTTGCGTTGCGCCAAACTAACGGCTTCCGCCTCCGAACGCGGCAGGTTGGGCAGGTTCGGCTGACCCGCTGTTCGACCCGGTGCGTTGCCTACCGCATTGACGTATTCGGCTTGAGCGATGCTCAACTGGCCTCGAGCGACCGCAAGATCCGCTTGTGAACTGGCTAGCTGTGCTTCGGACAAAGCCACGTCGGTGCGGGTGACTTCGCCAACTTCAAACCGATCATTTGAAGCGCGGAGTTCTTCCGCAGAAACGTTCACGTTATTCTGCCGAATTTCAACTGTTTCTTCCTGCTCCAAGACGCTTAGATACGCTCGCGCGGCACGGATTAGGACCTCTTGTTCAATGTCAATCAGGGTTTGCCGGGTCGCCAAAACAGTTTCCTGAGCAGATTGCTTGCCCAGAATCGAAGCCCCACCATCATATACTAATTGGCTAAGCGTTAATCCGGTAAAAAACCTAGACGGCTCGTTCGTCGTGACTACGTTATTGACCCGCGACCGGGTGTAGTCTTGACTTACCTGCACGGCCCAGTTGACGATTGGCCGCAACGCTGAAAGCGCAATAGCCACATCTTCATCCGCAGCCCGCAAAAGCGCCCGATTCTGCTCCAGCAGACCGCTTGTATTATATGCACCGATGAAGGCGTCTGTTATGTTATCAGCCCACGCTGCACGCCCTGGCATTACGCTCATGGCAAGCCCTGCGGTCACTGCGAATGCCTTGACCAGCCTGCCTGTCGCCGAACCACGCATACCGAAATCCTCTCAAAACGAAATTACACTGCCCTGCAGGCAGTTTGCGGCCTTGTTTTCAACTAATCAAGGCGGAAGAAAAATCTATCGGCGGACTATAGCGAAAATGCACACTCCGCCGAAAAGCTCTCTAGTATCGGTGCACTGGCGTTGAAGGCATCCCTCCAGCTGACCCGGCCTCCGGTCTTTCGACCGATCCGCACAGTTCCAAGATTGCCTTCAACAAACAGGCATGCAATCCGGCCATGTTCCTTGAGCTGATCCAACAGGGCGTCGGGAATCCGTTCAACACCGCCCTGCACCATGATCGCATCGTAAGGGCCGTGCTCAGCCGCACCCTGCTCCAAAGGACCGACGTGGATAATGGCATTGTCCACATCGGCCTCAGCCAATAGGCTTTGCGCCTCGGACGCCAGCGAGTCGTCGCTTTCCACACCAACAACCAACTGCGCCATACGCGCGGCAACCGCAGTGGAATACCCCGTCGCCGGACCGATATCGAGAATCATCTCGTCGTTCGAAATGTTGAGCGCATCCAGCATTTTAGCAAGCGTTCTCGGCTCGAGCATACAGCGCCCGTTGCCCAGATCGATCACACTGTCGGCATAGGCGGCCTCACGCTGTGCGTCAGGCACGAAGTTTTCGCGCGGGACGTTCAACATCGCCTCAATGATCGGGAACTTTGTAACATCCGAAGGCCGGATTTGCGTATCAACCATAGTGCGGCGCCGGGCAGCGAAATCTGTCATAGGATCTCTCGAGTCATTCCCAAAGTTACCCGGCTTTTGCCACATCC
Organism: Ruegeria sp. P10; assembly: GCF_056534925.1. Lineage (NCBI taxonomy): Bacteria > Pseudomonadati > Pseudomonadota > Alphaproteobacteria > Rhodobacterales > Roseobacteraceae > Ruegeria > Ruegeria sp. P10. The sequence continues at coordinate 59,426 of NZ_JBQERJ010000004.1, read as the reverse complement.
TGAAACGCCCAGCAACGGCCCTGTTGACGCAACCCCCCTGCGCCCGTGCGTTTGCGGTTGCGGGCTTCGGCAAATTTCAATCTCGTCGACAAAATTGCGCGCAATCCTCTGGACGCCCCTTTGGAAAGCTGCTAAAACCCCACGCACACCACGGCAAGTATCTGATTTTACTTGAAAAGGCGAGTTGGCGGAGTGGTGACGCAGCGGATTGCAAATCCGTGTACACCGGTTCGATTCCGGTACTCGCCTCCACTACCTCCAACGACTTGAGATACTTTTTCCCTCCTCGAGGTTCAATATCCAACCAACTATTGGATTTTTCATCCAACCAACTATTGGATTTTTCGTGTTGCGATCTTGTTCTGTTCCATCCGACTGCGAGCATTCTGGGCATATGCCGCCAGCTTGCGTTCAGGCAACACCCCGCCGTACTTCCTTGGCATCTTCACCTCGAAATGATCAGAATTGGTGACCTGAATTATTTGTCCGGCCCGTTTAGGTGTAAACCATTCTTGTGGGCAGTTTGCGATCAGGGACGGCCAAGCCGGCCCTTTGCCCGGTTCAGGCGGCGGCAGAATGGTACTGCAAACAAAGCTGTCGGATTGTCTGTTGTTCGTGGCTGGAATTGACTTGCCATTACCTGTGCTGCTTCGACCTTGTTGGAACGGCATCGCGCCGGTACGAAACGTGCTGGTTTCTTCATGCAATTTGGTCAATCCTTCTTTCTGACGTGTTCGTCAAACGGGGTTCCCGAAAGCATTGCTCCCACAGCAACCATTGAGCAACATTATGTCTCAACATCGCCGAAAAACGAAACTTCATGACAAGTCGGGAGGGATGAACTAGGAATCTAACAAAGAAAAAGTTCTGGACGTATTGTGGAACATATTGCCTTTACCTTCGAGATGGGGGTCGTTTGCACCCTTCTGGCTTTCACCGTTTTTCTGTTCGTTTCCGAGATCATAAGGATCGACCTTTCCGCCATATTGGTTCTGGTTCTCATAGGCTTGCTCAGCTACGCGCCCGGGCTGGAAAATTTGGCGGATGTCACCCTTCTGTTCGACGGCTTCGCATCCAATGCCGTCATCTCGATCATTGCGGTTATGATCGTCGGGGCCGGTCTGGACAAGACGGGGATCATGAACAAGGTGGCTGCCGTCATACTCAAATACGGCGGCAAATCCGAAGGCAGGGTTGTACCAATCATTTCCGGCACCGTTGGCGTCATATCCTCGTTCATGCAGAATGTAGGCGCCGCTGCTCTGTTTCTGCCGGTTGTCAGCCGAATTTCCACACGGTCAGGCATACCGCTGTCGCGCCTGCTCATGCCAATGGGATTCTGCGCCATTTTGGGCGGCACAATGACGATGGTCGGGTCGTCTCCTCTTATCCTGCTGAACGATCTGATCCTGACGGCAAATGACAGTCTGCCGGCCTCTCAAAAAATGGAGCCCTTCGGCCTGTTCTCGGTCACGCCGATCGGTGCGGTTCTGATCCTGACGGGAATTGGTTACTTTCTGCTGTTGGGACGCTGGGTTTTGCCGGAGGCTGAAGGACCTGACAATACGGGTACCGGACAAGGGACACAGGAATACCTGCAAAGGGTCTATGGCCTCAAAGCTGATGTGTTCGAAGTCGTGGTGCCCGAGGACAGCCCCCTGGTCGGCGAGATTCTGGCCGACATCAACCACGAAAACCACCTGTACATCATTTCAACCTTCTATCGCGGCAAAACCTCGATGGTTCAGGTTTTGACAGCGGAAATTGCAGCGCCGTGTCGGCTGGCCATCGTCGGCCGCCGTTGGGAGGTCGAGAAGTTCGCCGAGAAATACGGGCTGACCGTTCTTCCGGACTTGGACATTTTCGTCGAAGAGTTCGCCCCAACCAATGCAGGCGTGGCCGAGGTGGTCATCACGCCTGACAGCAAGCTGATCGGCAAATGCCCCCGCGAGCTTTTGTTTCGCAAGACCTACGGGATGTCGCTGCTGGCCATTCACCGCGGCGAAGAGACGCTGAGCCATGTCGAGACCGAGGATCACGAATCCACTCAGATCGGGCTCGAAAAGTTTCAGGCGGGCGACATGCTTGTGGCCCATACCAGATGGGACAACCTGATGCGGATCAAACGAGATCCGGATTTCGTCGTTGTGACGACAGACTTTCCTCAGGACGAGCTGAGGCCGCAAAAAGTCGGCTGGGCCCTGGCATTCTTCGCCATTTCGCTGTCGTTGATCCTGTTCACGGACGTCCGGCTTTCACTCTGTCTTCTTACCGGCGCGGTGGGCATGATGCTGACCCGTGTGCTCAGCGTGGACGAGGCGTACCGCGCGGTCGGATGGAACACCGTATTCCTGCTCGCCTGCCTCATACCTTTGGGACAAGCCGTGCAGAACACAGGCACGGCCGCGTGGATCGCCCAGCAGATCATGATAATTCTGGACGGCTGGCCGCTCTGGTCGTTGCAAACCGGCATCGCCATTCTGGCGACGGCCTTTTCTTTGGTCATGTCCAACGTGGGGGCCACGGTCCTGCTGGTGCCTCTGGCAGTATCGATTGCGGTGGCGGCGGGTGGAAACCCGGCCGTCTTTGCCCTGACGGTCGCCATATCGACCTCGAACAGCTTCATCATCCCAACCCATCAGGTAAACGCGTTGATCATGGGTCCGGCCGGATACAAGGTGATGGATTTCGTCCGCTCCGGCGGAATAATGACGGCGCTGTTTCTGGTCGTCTCCCTGCTCATGATCAACGTCATCTATTAGCGCAAGAGGATCTGCGGTGTTCGGTGGTCTTTTCCCATCATCGGGACAGGTTCAGTCAAGGCACCCGTTCACCATAGTCTACGCCCCTTGCTAACATACTGTTCGTCGCCCGGCCCATCTCAGGCTGGGTCCCGGCACGCCATGCCGCCCATCGACGCCCACAGGTCGCTTTCCATGCCTCTGCATCATTGTTGCGCGCGACTCGCTTGACAAGCAGGCCAGCGGTGCCGCATGTCCCTTTCGTTGGTGTCGGTGACAGCCGATGAAAAGGGAATGCGTCAACGGTCTTGCCGCCAAACGCAGCCGCCCCCGCGACCGTGAACGGAGAGGATGCCCAATGCCACTGGCCCGAAAGCCGGGAAGGCGGGACATCCGACAGAGGCCCGCCTCTGGCATCCGCAAGCCGGGAGACCTGCCAACAACCGAAGTTGAAACCGGGCGGGGTGTTCCGGTGTCGGGTCCATGACCATTCGTGGCCCGCATGAAACCCCGTCCCCCGCGAAGAGGATTTGGGGGGATGAGAGACATGACCGATACCGCACCAGTCGAGTTGCTGGTCTGTACCACCTGCCGTCGCGGCCTGCCTGTGGAAGATGACACGCAACGCCCGGGCGCTTTGTTACACAAGGCTCTGGAACAGGCGGACCTGCCCGACGGTGTCACCCTGAAAGCCGTTGAATGCCTGTCAAACTGTGATCAAGGCTGTTCGATCGTGTTGCGCGGGCCGGGCCGCTGGACCTTCGTGTATGAAAACCTGAACGAAACAGATCATGTCGACGTCATCGTCGACGGCGCGACCAAGTATCTGGCCACCGAAGATGGTTTGGTGAAATGGCGCGAACGCCCCGAACATTTTCGCAAGAACTGTGCCTCGCGCATTCCCCCCATTGGAGCCTGACATGTCGAACCTCGAAAAACTCCCCGTCACAGTGATCACCGGCTTTCTGGGATCGGGTAAGACCACTTTGGTGCGTCACCTGATGCAGAACCCACAGGGCAAGCGCCTTGCTGTCGTGGTCAACGAGTTCGGCGATGTAGGCGTCGATGGCGACATCCTGAAATCCTGCGCCATTCCTGATTGCCCGGCGGAAAACATCGTGGAACTGGCCAATGGCTGCATCTGTTGCACCGTGGCAGATGATTTCATTCCCACCATCGAGGCCCTGATGGCGTTGGAGCCACGCCCGGATCACATCCTGATCGAAACCAGCGGTCTGGCCCTGCCGAAACCGCTGCTCAAGGCATTCGACTGGCCTGACATCCGCTCGAAGATCACCGTCGACGGCGTGATCGCCCTGGCCGATGCCGAGGCCGTGGCCGCAGGCCGCTTCGCGCCCAATGTCGAAGCAGTGGATGCGCAGCGCATGGCCGATGACTCGATCGACCACGAAACGCCCCTGTCCGAGGTGTTCGAGGATCAGATCTCGTGCGCTGACATCATCCTGCTGACCAAGCCCGACCTCGCCGGCCCCGAAGGCGTGGCCAAAGCGCGCGAGATCATCGCCGCCGAGGCGCCGCGCCCCCTGCCCGTCGTCGAAGTGGCCGAAGGTGCCGTGGACGTGCGCGTTGTGCTGGGTCTGGAAGCCGCCGCCGAGGATGACATGGACGCCCGACCCTCGCATCACGACGGCCATCACGATCACGAGCATGACGATTTCGAAAGCATCATCGTCGAGCTGCCCGAGCAGACCGATCCGGCCCAACTGGTCGCCAATATCGAACGCCTGGCCAATGAACTGAACATCCTGCGCGTCAAAGGGTATGCCGCCGTTCAGGGCAAACCCATGCGCCTGCTGGTCCAGGCAGTGGGTGCCCGCGTGCGTCACCAGTATGACCGCCCGTGGGAACCCGGTGAAGAACGCCGTTCGCGTCTGGTCGTCATCGCCGAGCATGACGATATCAAAGAGGCGGAAATCCGCGAAATCCTCGTGGGTGTGCGTGAGGCCGCCGAGTAAGCCATGCACGTCGTCTTTCGCGAAAGCCACGGGCTCGAGGAAACCGAGACCCCAACCGATCTGGGCCAGAGCCCGGCGGACCTGGTGGTGCTGTCCTTTTCGGACAGCGACCTAGGCGCTTTCGCGGCGGGCTGGCATCGTGGTGGCGGACCGGAAGGGCGAATGCCGACCCTGCGGCTGGCGAATTTGACGGCTCTGAAACACCCGCTGTCGGTCGATACCTATGTCGAACAGACGCTTCAAGGCGCCAAGGGCATTCTGATCCGTCTGATCGGCGGGGTGCCCTACTGGGCTTATGGGTTGCAGCAGGTTCTGGCGCTGGCGCAGGCCAAGGGCATCGCACTGGCGGTGCTGCCCGCCGACGGGCGCGAGGACACGCGGCTGGATGACTATTCCACCCTGCCGGTCTCGACCCTGCGGCGTCTGGCGCATCTGTGCGATACCGGCGGCGAGGTCGCGGCGCAGGCCGCGCTGGCGCAGATGGCTTTGGCGGCGGGGCTTTATGCCGGTCCGGTGATGGGCGCCAAGACCTTGCCCGAATGTGGCGTGTGGTGTCCGGATCGCGGCGTAATCCCGGTGGAAACCGCATTCGAAGGCACGACCAAACGAATCCTCGTCACCTTTTACCGCGCTTACCTGACCTCGGCAGACACCGCCCCGATCGCAGCCCTGATCCGCAGCCTGCGCGCCCGTGGATACGCGGCGGTGGGCCTGTTTGCCCCGTCTCTCAAGGCGCCTGTAGCCGCCGAATGGTTGCGGGAACAGGTTGTTGCGCTGAACCCATCTGCCATTGTCAACGCCACTTCGTTTTCGGGAAAAGGCGCGTCGGGAACGTCGCCTCTGGACGCTGCAGGCGTGCCGGTGTTTCAGGTCGCTCTCGCCACCTCGCGCCGCAAAGCCTGGGCCGAGGCGGAACGCGGTTTGTCCCCGGCCGATCTTGCCATGCATGTGGTACTGCCCGAGGTGGATGGACGGATCTCAGCAGGAGTTGCGTCTTTCAAGGAACCCGGAAAACGCGATCCGCATCTGGAATACGCGCGCTTTGCACACCGTCCCGAACCGGACCGGATCGAAGCGATCATCGACCGTGTATCGGGCTGGCTTGCACTGAACGACAAACCCAAGGCAGATCAGATTCCTGCGTTGGTCCTGTCCACCTATCCCGGCAAAGACTGGCAGATGGCCCATGCGGTTGGCCTCGACGCGCTGGCCTCGGCCCAGGCGATGCTGTCCGATCTTGACGAAGAAGGCTATGACATCGCGACTGGCGAGCCGATTGCCGACACTCTTCTGGACGCACGGATTTCGTGGTCGCTTGGGGATTATCAGGATGCGCTTGCGGAATTGCCCGAGACCCTGCGCGCTGATCTGCACACCGTTTGGGGCGCGCCCGAAGATGATCCGGCCTGTGCCGATGGGGCCTTCCATTTCACCGCGCTTCGGCGCGGCAAGGCGCTGGTCGCGCTGCAACCCGAACGCGGCACGCCCGAGCTGCGGGATGACGACTATCATGACCTCTTGCGCACCCCACGCCACGGTTATGTCGCCTTCTATCTGTGGCTGCGCAAAGGGTTGGGTGCCGATGCGCTGATCCATATCGGCGCGCATGGAACGCTGGAATGGTTGCCCGGAAAATCGGTCGCCTTGTCTGCTGATTGCTGGCCCGAGGCGCTGATCGGCGATCTGCCTGTAATCTACCCGTTCATCGTGAACGACCCGGGCGAGGCCGCGCAAGCCAAGCGCCGGATCGGAGCCGTCACACTGGGCCACATCCCGCCCCCGATGAAGGAAAGTGGCACGCCGGATCGGATGGTGCGGCTTGAATCGCTGCTGGATGAGTTTTCGAACGCCGACGGGCTTGACCCCAAACGCCGCGACCGCTTGCAGGAAGATATCCGTGATGAGGCGCAGGCGATAGGGCTGGAAAGCGATCTCGGCCTCGATCAGGCTACCTGCACCGCCGAGGCCATCACCCGCATCGACCGCTTTGTCTGTGACATCAAGGAAAGCCAGTTTGGCGACGGGCTGCACATCTTTGGGCGCGTGCCCGAGGTGACGGGCAGTTTCGATCCGGCCCCTTCGGCCCACGCCGAACGCGACGCGTTGATTAAAACGCTCGAAGGCAAGCGGATTGATGCCGGGCCTTCGGGGTCCCCCTATCGTGGCCGGTCAGATGTTCTGCCCACCGGGCGGAACCTTTACACCACCGATCCGCGGTCGGTTCCGACCCGTGCGGCCTATGCTCAGGGTGTGAAACTGGCCGAGGAACTGGTGCGGCGCCATCTTCAGGAAGAAGGCGATTACCCGAAGGGGCTGATCATCGATCTGTGGGGGTCAGCCACCATGCGCACGGCGGGCGAGGAATTCGCCATGGCCTTGCACCTGCTGGGCGTCAAACCCGTGTGGGACAAAGGGTCCGAGAGGGTTTCCGGCATCGAGGTTCTGCCGATCACCGACCTGAGCCGCCCGCGCCTAGACGTGACCCTGCGGGTCTCGGGCCTGTTCCGGGATGTTTTCCCGACGCTGTCCGCTTTGTTTGGCCAAGCGGTTCGCGCATTGGCCGCGCGCGATGAAGCGACGGATTGGAACCCCTATGCCGGGCAGGCGCCGGCAGCGCGGGTCTATGGACCTGCGCCCGGAAGTTACGGCGTCAATATGACCGAACTTTCCGAAGTGTATACCGACGAGGCCCGTGCGCAGGCCGGTGAAGCATGGCTAGAGGCCAGCTCTTTTGCATTGGAAGGCGAACACATCTCGCAGGACAAGGACGGCATCACCCAACGCGTTGCAAATGCGGACAGCTTTGTCCACTTGCAGGACCTGACCGAAACCGATCTTCTTTTGGCCAACGATTATGCCACGCACGAGGCAGGCTTTGCCGCCGCCAAGAAGGTCGCCGGCGGAACCGCGCAGCTGTACCATCTGGACAACACCAACCCCGAAAACCCGCGCGCCCGAACTTTGCGTGAAGAAATCAGCCGAGTCGTCCACGCCCGTGCCGCCAACCCCTGCTGGATCGCCGGAATGCAACGCCATGGTTTCCGGGGGGCGGCCGAAATCGCGGCAACGCTGGATCATATGGCTTCTTTCGCGCATCTGTCTGGCACGGTCGCACCACATCTTTTTGACCTCTACCACGATGCCACTCTGGGCAACGAAGAGGTCGACGCGTTCCTGCAAGAGGCCAATCCCAAAGCGCGTCAGGCCATGCAGGACCGGTTTCGCGCGCTGCTTGAGGCCGGGCTTTGGAACACGCGCCGGAACTCTATCAGGGCTGATCTGGAGGGATTGAGATGAGTGCACCGATCGTTCAGGGCTGGTGCCCGGGCGCCCATCGTCCGATGATGTCCGGTGACGGTCTGGTCGTCAGGGTCAGGCCCCGGCTGGCGCGTCTGGACGCCGATCAGGCACTGGGACTGTGCGATCTGGCTGACCGCTTTGGAAACGGCTCGATCGATTTGACCAATCGCGCCAATCTGCAATTGCGGGGCGTGGAAGAGGAAGACCATCAGCCTCTGCTCAAAGAGCTTGCCGCGCTGAACCTGCTGGATGCGGAACCCGGTATCGAAATACGCCGCAATATTCTGGTTACACCGCTCTATCAGGCGGGCGATTTGACTGCTCGGCTGACCCATGAACTGATTGACCGGCTTGCGGAGCTGCCGGCCCTGCCGGCAAAGTTCGGTTTTGCAATCGACACGGGCCCCGAACGTCTGCTGGCGTCGGATTCGGCTGATATTCGTCTGGAAACCAGTGCAGGCGGCCTGATCCTGCGCGCCGATGGCTGCGAAACCGGGCGGAGCGTGACCGAGACCGACGCCATTGACCACGTGATCGCGCTGGCGATGTGGTTTGCCGAAACCTACACGCCCGAGACACGCCGCATGGCGCGCGTCATCGTCGCCCTGCCGCAGGAATGGCAAGGATGTGCGCCCGGTTCTGTTGGCGCAAAGCTTCAACCGGGCCCCTGTGAACTGGGTGCCCTTTACGGCGCGGCTTTTGGGTCGCTGCCTGCGCGCAAGCTGTATGACCTGATCGAGGACAGCGGCGCTTGCGCCCTGCGCGTCACCCCGTGGCGGCTGATCCTGCTAGAAGGCGGGGCGGCGATACCTGCCCCGGCCTTTGTCGAAAATGGAACCGATCCGTTGATGACCACCGACGCCTGCCCCGGCGCGCCGTTCTGCCCGCAGGCGCAGACCGAGACGCGCGACATCGCCCGGGCGTTGGCGTCGCGGGTGGCCGGACGCCTGCATGTTTCAGGCTGTAGCAAAGGATGCGCTCGCATGGGTCCTGCCGACATCACATTGGTGGGCGCAAACGGACGATTTGATCTTGTCAAACAGGGCCGCGCGGGGGATGAGCCCAGCCAACGCGGGCTCGACCCGGAAACACTCATGACTATGGACTTCACCTGATGCCCTATACATACGAAACCGATGGCGCGGCGATCTACAAGGAAAGCTTTGCCACCATCCGGTCAGAGGCTGATCTGGCCCGGTTTGATGCCGATGAAGAGCAGGTTGCCGTTCGCATGATCCACGCCGCGGGTATGGTCGGACTGGAAAAGTTCGTGCATTTCTCGCCCGGCTTCGTGCAGACGGCCCGCACTGCTTTGGAAAATGGCGCACCGATCCTGTGTGATGCGCGCATGGTCAGCGAAGGTGTCACCCGTTTCCGCCTGCCCGCCGACAACCAGGTGATCTGTACCCTGCACGATGAACGCGTACGCCCGCTGGCTGCCGAGATGAGCAACACCCGTTCCGCCGCTGCGCTGGAGCTGTGGCGGCCGCATCTGGAGGGCGCGCTGGTCGCCATAGGCAATGCGCCCACCGCACTGTTCCATTTGCTGAACATGCTGGAAGACCCGGATTGCCCGCGCCCTGCCGCGATCATCGGCTGCCCGGTTGGCTTCGTCGGCGCGGTGGAATCCAAGGATGCGCTGTGGCAGGCGCAACCGGCGCCATCCTGCATCGTCAAAGGTCGTCTGGGCGGCAGCGCCATCACGGTGGCGGCCATCAACGCCATCGCAAGCCGGGCGGAATGAAGATGGGCACCATATACGGTGTGGGCCTTGGCCCCGGCGATCCGGATTTGATGAGCGTCCGGGCTGATCGCCTGCTGCGCAATGCAAAGCATGTAGCGTATTTCCGCAAACAAGGTCGCAGTGGTCAGGCCCGCAAGATCGTCAACGGGATGATCCCTGAAGGCGCGGTCGAGTTTCCGATGGAATATCCCGTAACCACCGAGATCCCGGTGACAGACCCGCGCTACAACGAATTGCTGGCAGCTTTCTACGAAAACTGCACCGCCCATCTCAAGGCCCTGTCCGAACAGGGTGAGGACGTGGTTGTTCTGTGCGAGGGTGATCCTTTCTTCTATGGCTCGTTCATGCACCTTTACAGCCGACTGCGCCAAGACGCGCCTGTTGAAGTTGTACCCGCCATTACCGGCATGTCCGGAGCCTGGACCGCAACCGGAGACCCGATCACCTGGGGTGATGACGTGCTGACCGTGCTGGTTGGAACCCTGCCCGAAGAAACGCTGGCGGAACGCATGGCTCTGACCGATGCATTGGTCGTGATGAAAATCGGACGCAACATCGACAAGGTGAAACGCGCTCTGAAGACCGCTGGCCTGTATGACCGGGCGTGGATCGTGGAATATGCGCAGATGCCGAACCAGACAGTGACCAAGCTGTCCGAAGCCTGCGAGAAGATCACCCCGTATTTCTCGATCATCGTCGTGCACGGTCAGGGGCGGCGACCATGAGCGGCTGGGTCAAGATTGCCGGTCTGGGGCCGGGTGATGAGGCGCTTGTTACACCAGAAGTAACAGCCGCGCTGGCCGAAGCCACCGATGTTGTGGGCTATATCCCATATGTGGCGCGTATTGCCGAGCGCCCCGGCCTTACACTGCATGCCAGTGACAACCGGGTCGAAATCGACCGCTCGCAACACGCGCTGCAAATGGCTGCCGATGGCAAACGGGTGGTCGTTGTATCCTCGGGCGATCCCGGCGTGTTTGCCATGGCGGCGGCCGTCTTCGAAGCACTGGAAAACGGCCCTGCGGAATGGCGTGACCTTCAGATCGATGTGCTGCCGGGGATCACGGCGATGTTGGCTGCATCCGCGCGCGCGGGTGCCCCGATGGGACATGATTTCTGCGCCATCAACCTCAGCGACAACCTCAAACCATGGTCATTGATCGAAAAACGCCTGCGCCTTGCCGCACAGGCGGATTTCTCGATGGCCTTTTACAATCCCCGCTCGAAGTCTCGCCCGGAAGGCTTTGTAAAAACGCTGGAAATCCTGCGTGAAGAGTGTGAGCCCGAACGTTTGATCCTGTTCGCCCGCGCCGTATCGCGGGCCGATGAAGAGATGCGCATTTCGACACTGGCCGAAGCCACGCCCGACATGGCGGATATGCAGACTGTGGTGATCGTGGGGTCATCCCGAACGCGCGTCATCGAGCGCGATGGCGCACCCATCGTTTACACCCCTCGCTTCACCCCTGGTGAGGATCAGGGATGAGACAGCCAGTCCAGAACCTGTGCGACCTGCGAAAACTCGGTCCGCTTCGGCAGAACCGGGCGGTCGATCATCAGCACGGGCACGCCCAGCGCCCGCGCCGCGTCCAGCTTGGCGCGCGCGCCCGTGCCGCCTGCGTTCTTGGACACGACCAGCTGCGTCCCATGGCGCTGCATCAACGCCCGGTCGTCGGCTTCGGTAAACGGCCCTCGGGCGACGACCACCTCTGCGTTCGGCAAGGGCAGCTCATTGGGCGCATCCACCAGACGCAGCAAATAGCGATGCTGGGGCTGGGCCGTGAAGTCCTCAAGGTGCATGCGGCCAACGGCAAGGAAAACACGCTGAGCATCGCCGGACAATGCGTCGACGGCGGCAGCGATGTCGGGCACATGACGCCAGACATCGCCGGGCTGCGACACCCAGGCCGCGCGGGTCAACGCGGCCAATGGCGCCCGCGTCGCGGCGCATGCCTCGATCGCGTTCCGACTCATCCGGGCCGCAAAGGGATGGGTCGCGTCCACGACATGGGTGATGGCATTCTCATGGATATAGGCAGCCAGACCCTCCGGACCGCCGAAACCGCCGACCCTTACCGGCAAGGGCTGAGGACGCGGGTTTTTCACCCGTCCGGCGTAGGAATACACAGCCGCAATCCCTTGTTGCGAAACAGCTTTGGCCAGCGCGTTGGCCTCGGTCGTGCCACCAAGGATCAGGAGGGTTGTCATGTCTGAATCTCCGTGGCTGACCGTTCTGGGACTGGGCGAAGATGGGTTTGATGGCCTGTCGCCATCCGGCCGTCAAGTGCTGGACCGGGCCGAAGTGATCATGGGGCCGCCGCGCCACCTGTCATTGCTGCGCGAAACAGGGGCGGAGCGTGTCGAATGGCCTGTGCCGTTCTCGGAAGGTCTGCCGATCCTGAAAGGATTGCGTGGCCGGCAGACCGTTGTTCTGGCCTCGGGCGATCCGTTCTGGTTTGGCGCAGGCTCTGTCATTGCGCGCAATTTCGATGCCGGTGAATGGACCGCCCTGCCCGGCCAATCCACCTTTTCGCTGGCGGCTGCCCGGCTCGGCTGGCCTTTGGAAAGCACACTGACCTTCGGCCTGCACGCCGCGCCGCTGACCCGTTTGCGTCCTCATCTGGCACCGGGAGCGCACGCGATCCTGTTGCTGCGTGACGGAAAGTCCGTGGCGGAACTGGCACGGTATCTGACCGAGACAGGCTTTGCCGACTCGGCCCTGCATGTGATGCAGGCCCTAGGTGGCCCGCGCGAAAACATCAGAACAGTCACGCTGACCGAGGCGCTGTTGGGTACGTTCGACCATCCGGTCTGCGTCGGTCTGGAGGTTTCCGGTGCAGGACCTGCCCTTTCCAAGGCGTCTGGCAAACCGGACCACATCTTCGAGACGGACGGTCAGATCACCAAACGCCCGATCCGCGCCCTGACACTCTCGGCGCTTGCCCCGCAACGCGGCGAACATCTGTGGGATATCGGTGGAGGCACAGGTTCGATCAGCATCGAATGGCTGATGTGTGATCCGACCCTTTCCGCGACGTGTTTCGAGCCCCGTGCCGACCGGGCTGAGCGAATCCGCCGAAATGCAGATACGTTGGGGCAAGATCGATTGAATGTAGTACACGGAACCGCACCAGAAGCGCTGTCAGGTGTCGACCTGCCGGATGCCGTTTTCATCGGCGGAGGATTGAGCGCCAATCTGCTAGCGTGGCTGCGCGATGCGCTTCCTAAAGGCACACGCCTTGTCGCCAATGCGGTCACATTGGAAAGCGAGGCCCTGCTGGCACGTTGGCACGAAGACTTGGGCGGTGACCTGCTTCGGATAGAACTTGCACAATCAGCCCCGCTGGGACCAAGGCGCGGCTGGAAGTCCGCCTATCCGGTGGTGCAGTGGAGCGTGACGCTATGATCGTTGCTGGCCTCGGTTTCTCCTCTTCCGCGACAGCCGACAGCTTGCGTGAAGCGTTTGACGCGGCAGCCGCAAACCACGACGTCGCCGCCTTGGCAACCGTGGCCGACAAGGAAGGTCATTCGGCCCTGACATCCTTTGCAGAAGAGGTGTCTCTGCCCTTACATTTCGTTGCCGCAGGCGATCTGGCCGGGCAACGCACACTCACTTGCTCGACCCGTAGCCGGGCCACCTATGGCACCGGAAGCGTGGCCGAAGCATCCGCCTTGGCTGCCGCCGGAAAGCTTGTTGGCTCGGGCGCGCGGCTGCTTTCACCCAGACAGATTTCAGACGACCGGCTGGCCACATGCGCCATAGCCATCGGAGGACAAACATGACCGTTCATTTCATCGGCGCCGGACCGGGCGCCGCCGACCTGCTGACGCTGCGCGGGCGCGACATCATCGCATCCTGCCCCGTTTGCCTTTATGCAGGTTCCCTGGTTCCGGAAGAAATTCTTAGCCACTGCCCGGAAGGCGCAAGAATCGTGAACACCGCGCCAATGGATCTGGATCAGATCATGGCCGAGATCGAGGCCGCACATCAGGCCGGCCAGGATGTGGCCCGTCTGCATTCCGGCGACCTGTCGGTCTGGTCGGCGATGGGGGAACAGATCCGCCGCCTCAAGGAAATGGGCATCCCGGTCAGCGTAACCCCAGGCGTGCCGTCCTTTGCGGCGGCTGCGGCGGCTTTGGGAACCGAGCTTACTCTGCCCGGGCTGGCGCAATCCGTGGTTCTGACCCGGACGCCGGGCCGTGCATCTTCCATGCCCGAAGGCGAGACGTTGGAGAATTTCGCACGCACGGGGGCGACACTTGCCATTCATCTGTCGATCGGCAATCTGGACAATGTCATTGCCGATCTGACCCCGGCCTATGGGGCCGACTGTCCGGTCGCCGTGGTCTATCGCGCAAGCTGGCCGGATGAACGGATCATCCGCGCGACGCTGGGAACGCTCAAAGAGGCGCTGGATGACAGCATCTCGCGCACTGCGTTGATCATGGTCGGTCCGGCACTGGCGGGCGAAGGTTTCGACGAAAGCTGCCTGTATTCGAAAGATTACGACCGCCGCTATCGCCCGCAAAGCGCCGAGAGCCCCTGGTCAAGCTGGAGCCATGGTGATGATTAACCCTCCTGGCCTTCTGATCTCCGCACCGTCCTCGGGCACGGGCAAGACAACGGTCATGCTGGGCCTGTTGCGAGCGCTGGCCGAGGATGGCCTGACCGTTCAACCGTTCAAGAGCGGACCGGATTATATTGACCCCGCCTTCCACCGAGCAGCGGCTGGGCGGGCTTCGTTTAATCTTGACAGTTGGGCGATGGGTGACCCGCTGTTGAACGCAATTTCAGCTCAGGCCGAAGGTGCCGACATCGTGGTGGCAGAAGGTTCGATGGGTCTGTTCGATGGCGTGGCCAAGCCGGGTGAGTTGGGTCATGGGTCGAGCGCCGAGACCGCTGCACGGATGGGTTGGCCGGTTGTGTTGGTGCTGGATGTCGGCGGTCAGGCGCAATCTGCGGCGGCCACCGCGCTGGGGTTCAGGATGTACAACCCCGATCTGCCCTTTGCCGGCGTGATCCTGAACCGCTGCGCCAGCCCCCGGCACGAGCGCCTGACCCGGTTGGGGATGGAACGTGCAGGCCTGCCGGTTCTGGGTGTGCTGCCGCGCAGAGGCGATCTGACCCTCCCCGAGCGGCATCTGGGGTTGATCCAGGCCGTCGAACACCCGGATCTTGAAAGCGCCATCGTAGGCTATGCCGCATTTCTGCGCGAACATGTGGATCTCGAGGCGATCAAACGGGCGGCTTCCTCAGGCCCCATTGGGCCATCGTCAGACGCGCTGCCGCGCCCTCCGGCCCAGCGGATTGCACTGGCACGGGACGCGGCATTTTCCTTTACCTATCCACATTTGCTGGAAGGCTGGCGCGCAGCTGGGGCCGAGATCCTGCCCTTCTCGCCGCTGGCTGACGAAGCGCCGGCGGCGGATGCCGATCTGGTCTGGCTGCCCGGCGGCTATCCGGAACTGCATGCCGGGACGTTGGCTGCTGCCCAAACGTTCCTCGCGGGTCTGCGCAAGCACGCGGAAACAAGGCCTGTGCATGGCGAATGCGGTGGGTATATGGCGCTGGGTCATGCGCTGATCGACAAGGATGGCGTGCGGCATGAAATGGCTGGCCTGCTGGGGCTGGTGACGTCGTACCAAAAACGCAAATTCAACTTGGGCTATCGCAAAGCGGAACTCTTGGCCCCGATGCCGGGATTTGCACAGAATGCGGCGCTGCGCGGGCATGAGTTCCACTATTCCTCGATCGTGGATCAGCCTGACGCGCCGCTGGCCCGTGTGTTTGATGCCGAAGGCGCAGAAGGACCTCAGACCGGCTCTGTTCGCGGCAATGTCACAGGTACGTTCTTTCACCTGATTGCGGAGGCAACTGCATGAGCGGATTTGTGTCTTTCATCGGCTCGGGCCCCGGCGATCCGGAGTTGCTGACGTTGAAGGCCGTCAACAGGATGCAAAAGGCCGATGCGATTTTGTTCGATGACCTCAGCAGCGGGCCGATTCTGAGCCACGCGCGCGAAGACGCCGATCTTGTGGGCGTGGGCAAACGGGCCGGTCGCCCCTCGCCCAAACAGGACCATGTCAGCCGGTTGCTAGTGGACTACGCCCGGACCGGCCAACATGTCGTGCGGTTGAAATCCGGCGATGGCGGCATGTTCGGGCGGCTTGAAGAAGAGCTTGTTGCCCTTCGTGATGCGGGCATTGAATTCGAGATCATCCCCGGCATCCCGTCTGCGGTGGCTGCCGCAGCTGCCGCAGGTATCCCGCTGACGCGCCGTCTGACCGCACGGCGCGTGCAGTTCGTGACGGGACATGACGTCAGCGGCGCGCTGCCGGACGATCTGAACCTGACCGCGCTGGCCGATTCTCAGGCCACCACCGTTGTATTCATGGGCAAACGTACTTTCCCGCTTCTGGCAGAAGCGCTGCATTCACACGGCCTGTCATTGGACACGCCTGCCCTGATGGCTGAATCTGTTTCGACCCCGGATCAAAAGCTGACGCGCACCACCATCGGTGCTTTGGCCGAACAGCTAAAATCCGAGATCGGCACGGCTCCGGCCTTGATCCTTTACGGGCCGCTGGCGGAGTTCGAAGATGATTGATCTGAGCCTGATTGGCATCGGCACCGGCAACCCGGATCACGTGACCTTTCAGGGCGCGAAGGCGATCCGGTCGGCCGATCTGATCCTGATTCCCCGCAAGGGCGAAAACAAGGCCGATCTGGCCGGGCTGCGTGAGGACATCATCGACCGGGTAACCGAGACACCGCCAAGGTTAGCCTATTTTGACATCCCAAGGCGCCGGGCGGACGATGGCTATCTGCGCGGCGTGGACGAATGGCACGACGCCATTGCGCTGCGCTGGCACGAGGCGATCGAGGCTCACCCGGGGGCGCAGCACATTGCTCTGCTGATTTGGGGCGACCCGTCCCTGTATGACAGTTCGCTGCGCATTGCGGCGCGGCTGGACCCCAAGCCCAACACCAGGGTGATTCCGGGCATCACGGCCTTGCAGGCTTTGACCGCGGCTCATGCGATCCCGATCAATGATCTGGGCGCACCCTATGTCGTGACCACCGGGCGTCGTATCCGGGATGAAGGCTGGCCTGAAACCGCTTCGAAAGTCGCCGTCATGCTGGACGGGGAATGCTCGTTCCAGTCCCTCAGGATGGCAGAGTATGACATCTGGTGGGGGGCCTATGTGGGCATGAAAGAAGAGCTGCTGATCAGCGGCCCTTTGGATCAGGTCGCGCAGCGGATCCTTGACACGCGCGCCCGCGCCCGAGCCGACCATGGCTGGATCATGGATATCTACGTGCTGAAGAAACGCGACGTGCAGCAGCGCGCGGCGAACACGGATTCGTGACTGCGCAGAACTCTCAAGTCTGGCACACAGGTCAGAGCAAGATACCGGAGACGCGTTGATGAAAGCCTTCATTCCCCTGCTCTGCCTGATCGCGTTGCCCCTGTGGGCTCAGAATGCGCCCGAGGGCTGGGCCGTATACCCAACCCAGAAACCGTATGCGGAACTGGTTGACGCAACCAAAGCCGCGATCAAGGAAAACGGGCTGATCGTCGTGACTCAGGCGGGCCCGACCAAAGCGGCGGCAGCACGTGGGATATCGATTCCCGGAAATCGCGTGATCGGCGCTTTCAACAATGACTACGCCGTGCGGGTTCTGGAAACCTCGGTCCACGCGATGATCGAGGCCCCGATCCGGTTTTACGTTACCGAAAACAAAGACGGGACGGCGAACCTGTCGTATAAAACCCCCAGTTTCGTCTTTGCGCCCTACGCCTCGGAAGGCGGTCAGAACCTGATGGATATTGCAGCAGAGCTTGACTCGACGTTTCAATCGATCGCTGAACGCGCAGTCAAATAGTCACACTGGCGTGAACCGCCTTGCGTCCGGGAACGTCCTCCGCAATCTGCTTGAAACGGTTCTATCGGAGCATGACTGATGCAAGACCCCTCGCCCCGCGCTGCGGATATTCTGGCCCAACGCTTATATGAAGCGGGGTGCCGACACGCATTCGGGATGCCGGGGGGCGAGGTTCTGACGCTGGTCGATGCGCTGGAAAAGGCTGGGATCACCTTTCATCTGACCAAGCACGAAAACTCTGCCGGGTTCATGGCCGAGGCCGTTCATCATCGCGACGGTGCACCTGCGATTCTGGTGGCCACTCTGGGTCCGGGCGCAATGAACGGGATCAATGTGGTAGCGAACGCTTTGCAGGATCGTGTGCCGATGGTCGTTCTGACCGGATGCGTCGATGCGGACGAAGCGTTGACCTATACCCATCAGGTCATGGATCACAGCCGGGTTTATCGCTCGATCACCAAAGGCACTTATACGCTGACAGCCAAAGGCGCGGATATCATTGCCGACAAGGCGGTGTCGCTGGCCATGCAGCCACGACCCGGCCCGGTTCATATCGATGTCCCGATCTCGGTTGCCGACACGCCTGTTAACGGCGTGAAACGCCGCCGGCTGGCCAAGGTCGCGCCGGTCAGCCCCGGTGGGGAATGCCTTGAGAAGGCCCGCCGCTGGGTGGCCGAGGCCGAACGCCCCATCGCCATCATCGGTCTGGATGTCCTCTATGACGACTCGCGCAGTGTCGTGCAGGCGTTCCTGGAGCATTTTGGCATTCCTTTCGTGACGACCTACAAGGCCAAAGGCGTCGTGCCCGAGGATCACGCGCTGTGTCTGGGCGGCGCGGGGCTGTCGCCGCTGGCTGACAAGCATCTTGTGCCTCTGATCGAACAATCGGATCTGGTATTGTGCCTGGGATATGACCCGATCGAAATGCGCCCCGGCTGGCGTGAGATCTGGGATCCGGAAGAAAAGCGCGTCATCGATATCTCTGCCGTGGTCAACGACCACTACATGCATCAGGCTGGATTGAACCTTGTTGCCCACACGGGCGAGACATTGGAGGCAATAGCCAAAGGCAACCCGGCCCGTGAAACATGGCCGGGCAACGAACCCGCGCAGGTCAAAGCCGCGCTGGCAAAGGCCTTCCCCACCGATGAAAGCTGGGGGCCCGCTGCCGTCATTGCCGAAACCCGCGCTGTCCTGCCGCCTGAAACACTGGCCACGGCCGACAGCGGTGCACACCGCATTCTGCTGAGCCAGATGTGGGCGTGCAGCGAAGAACGCGGGCTGATCCAGTCCTCGGCGTTGTGCACGATGGGATGCGCCGTACCCATGGCCATTGGCCTGAAACTGGCCGAACCCGACCGCCCGGTGATCAGCTTCTCGGGGGATGCGGGGTTCCTGATGGTTGCGGGCGAGTTGTCGACAGCGGCTGAAATGGGCGGCAACCCGATTTTTCTGGTCTTCGTGGATGCCAGCCTTGCCCTGATCGAGCTGAAACAACGTCAGCGACAGATGCGCAACACGGGCGTGGATTTCGGCCATCATGATTTTGCTGCCATGGGCCGGGCCTTAGGCGGCAATGGCCATACGGTTCGTAACAGGACAGAGTTGCGCGCCGCACTGGAAGCTGCTGTAAAGGCTGAGACATTTACGGTGATTGCTGCTGAAGTTGAGCGTGGAGGCTATGATGGCCGCATCTGAAGGCCCGTTGAAGGGTGTCAAGGTTCTGGACCTTAGCCGGA
This sequence comes from Ruegeria sp. P10, assembly GCF_056534925.1. NCBI lineage: Bacteria > Pseudomonadati > Pseudomonadota > Alphaproteobacteria > Rhodobacterales > Roseobacteraceae > Ruegeria > Ruegeria sp. P10. Next base: position 40,038 of record NZ_JBQERJ010000004.1, on the reverse strand, counting down.
TCCTGGCAGGCCCAACATGCACGCAGCTTCTGGGCGATCTGGGCGCAAGCGTCATCAAGATCGAAAACCCGGCAACCGGTGGCGATGACACGCGGCAATGGGGCCCGCCCTACGTAAGCGATGCCCAGGGCAACCGCTCGGATCTGAGCGCCTATTTCATGTCTGCCAACCGCAACAAGAAATCCGTGGCGCTGGATATCTCCTCGGCCGAGGGTCAGGCGGAAATCAGACGCTTGGCGTCACATGCGGACATCCTGATCGAGAACTTCAAACCGGGCGGGCTGACCAAATACGGGCTGGACTATGCCACCCTGTCGCAAGAGTTTCCAAGCCTCGTGTACTGTTCAATCTCGGGCTATGGTCAAACCGGCCCGAATGCCAGCAAGCCCGGCTATGACCTGATGGCGCAGGGCTATGGCGGGATCATGTCGCTGACCGGCGACCCCGAGGGCGCGCCCATGAAAGTGGGTGTTGGCATTGCTGACGTGATGTGCGGGATGTATGCAACCGTGGGTATCCTGGCCGCGCTGCGCCACCGCGACTTGACCGGCGAGGGCCAGCAGATCGATCTGGCGCTGGTGGATTCTCAGATCGCCTGGCTGATCAATGAAGGCGTCAACTATCTGACGTCAGGCAATGTTCCGCAACGACGCGGAAACGGGCACCCCAACATCGTTCCTTATGACGTCTACGAAACCGCCGATGGGCACGTGATTCTCGCGGTCGGAAACGACGGCCAATTCAAAAAACTCTGCAACTTCATCAATGCTCCTGAACTGGCAGACGATCCGAGATTCGCGACCAACCCGGCCCGTCTGGAACATCGTGATGCGCTGAATTCGATTCTTCGCCCCGCAGTGAAGGCGCTGGACACCCACACCGTCATTTCCGGTCTGGAGGCTGTCAAAGTGCCCGTCGGCCCGGTGCAGACGCTGGATCAGGTGTTCAACACGGAACAAGTGGCCGCAAGAAAGATGCAGATTGCCATGCAGGCCCAGCCGGGTCAGGTCAACCTGATCGGGAATCCTCTGAACCTGTCTCGTACACCTGTAACATATCGAAACGCCCCACCGGTCTGCGGGGCCGATACTGAGGCTGTTCTGAGCGCCGAAAACCCGTTCGAGGATTGAAATACTTGCACATCTAGGCGACAAGTCGCTGAAACATGTCCTTGAATCGGCGGTTTTTTTCATCTTTTTCGCACACGTCATTTCACCAATTCGAGAGCAGCGTCGATACTGTTACGTCCCTCTCGCACACTCTGGTACATCGAACAGTGTCAAATATCGCAATCAGATTGGACCCAAGTATGAAACAAGACGTTTTCGGACAGATGAACACCCTGACCCAGCCGGCGGCAGTCGAAGCGTGGAATGGTGTTCTGCTTGGGTTCATGGCTCATGCCGCTGTCACGCCCCAGCACTTGGGCAAAGTGCTGGAACTCGAGCCCGACTTCGCGCTGGGTCAAGCGGTCAAAGGTCTGTTCATGGCGCTGCTTGGGCGGCGCGAGATGATGGCGGTTGCTGTCGAAGCGCTGGCTGCTGCCAACGCAGCGATGGAACGTCAACCTGTAACTGAACGCGAACGTCTCTACGTGGATGCGCTGGCCTTGTATCTGGCCGGACAACAGGCACAGGCGGTTCAGAAATTTGAAGCGATTCTGCGTGACCATCCGCAGGACACCCTGGCGATGAAACTAAGCCATGCGACCCGCTTCGTTCTGGGTGATGCAAACGGGATGCGCCGCTCGATCGAGCGTGTGATGCCCGCTTATGAGCCGGACCACCCCGGGCGCGGCTATCTGCTGGGCTGTCATTCTTTCGCGCTGGAAGAAACAGGCGCTTATGAAAAGGCCGAAATCGCGGGCCGTCAGGCGCTGTGGATGGTGTCCGATGATGCCTGGGGCCTGCACGCGGTGGCCCATGTCCACGAAATGACGGGCAATGCGCAGCTGGGCCTTGACTGGCTGGCCGGTCGCGAGGCGGCCTGGGCCCACTGCAACAACTTCCGTTACCACGTGTGGTGGCACAAGGCACTGATGCATCTGGATCTGGGTCAGGTCGATCAGGTGATCGAACTGTATGACAACCATATCCGCAAGGACAAAACCGACGATTATCGTGACATTTCAAACGGCACTTCGCTGTTGATGCGGCTTGAACTTGAGGGGGTAAATGTCGGAAATCGCTGGGAAGAGCTGGCTGATCTGAGTGCCGCACGAACGGAAGACGGCTGCCTGATCTTTGCGGATCTGCATTATCTGCTGGCGCTTACCGGTGACAATCGCGCTGATGCCACGGCCAAGATGCTAAACCGCATGAACAAGGATGCGGCCCGCGCCGACGACGACACCACCCGCCGCATGGCAGACCCCGGTATCGCTGCGGCCATGGGCCTGGAGGCCTTTGGTGACGGCCACTATGGAACCGCCTTTGATCATCTGCTCGCGGCGCGCGATTCCATGCAACTGGCCGGTGGCAGCCACGCGCAACGTGATGTATTTGAACGCATTACCATTGATTCCGGCCTGCGCGCAGGTCGCCTGGACGCGGTGGAACGCATTCTGGATGACCGTCGCGCCAAGCGCGCCGGGGGCGAAGACAATTATGCCATCGCGCGTCGCGCCCTGATCGACGCGGCCCGCGACAGCGGTGACGTCCAAAGCGTCCCCGCCGAATAACAAGAAGACCAAGAAGGACAGAAAACGTATGGCGACCATATCGCCCGCTTCTGATTTTGTACCCGCTGCGGCCCCGGCCGCAGCCCCTGCCAGTGCGCGTGATCCGCGTCTGGATTTCTATCGCGGCATCGCGATGTTCATCATCCTGATCGCCCATATTCCCAACGACCCCTGGGCAAAGTGGATTCCTGCCCGCTTTGGGTACTCGGACGCTACCGAGATTTTTGTGTTCTGCTCGGGCATGGCCTCGGCCATTGCGTTTGGCGGGGCATTTCTGCGCAAGGGATGGTGGATGGGCACCGCCCGAGTGGCCTACCGCATCTGGCAGGTCTATTGGGCGCATATTGCCCTGTTCTTCTTTGTTGCAATGACAATGGCCGCGTTGGATCAGACCGGCACGTTCGAGAAAACCTATGTCTCGTCGTTGAACCTTCAGCATTTCTTCAATGACCCGGCCCCGCAAATGGTCGGGATTTTCACACTGACCTATGTGCCGAACTACTTCGATATCCTGCCGATGTATCTGGTCGTACTGGCGCTTATGCCGCTTTACATGGCGCTCTATCGAGTCAGTTTCTGGCTGATGGCGGCAGTTTGCGTGGCCATCTGGTTCGTCGCGCAAACCGGCGCGCTTGCCCTTCCCGCTGAACCCTGGTCCCAGCGCCAGTGGTTCTTCAACCCCTTCGGATGGCAATTGCTGTTTTTCACCGGCTTCGCCTTCATGCGCGGTTGGATTCCGGCCCCGCCCGTGTCGAAATCCTTGATCTGGGTGGCGATTGCCTTTGTCGTGTTGTCAGCCCCGTTCGGGTCATGGAAAGTCTTCACCTGGATCAACACGGCTGCACCCGAGCTTGGCGCAGTGATCCGCAAGGGCTGGCCCCTGACCGAAGAGCTGCGTGGCAAAACCGAGTTCGGCCTTCTTCGATATGTCCACTTTCTGTCGCTGGCCTATCTGGGATGGGTTGCAGCGGGCGAACACGGCCACCGCCTGATCGCGACGGGTCATGGTCTGGGCGCACGTATCTGGCAATTCCTGCTGGCCGTCGTCACCAAGGTCGGCCAGCAATCCCTTGCCGTATTTGTGTTTTCCATGGCTGCGGCACGGCTGATCGGTGTCGCGCTGGATCAGGCTGGGCGGGATGTCGCCACTGTCTTCGTCGCCAACATTATTGGGTTTGCGATGATCATCGGCGTTGCCTATCTGGCAGCTTGGTTCAAGTCACAACCCTGGAAGTCGAAGAAATGAATTTTACCCGTCGCGCATTCCTCGTCTCGACGACTGCTTTGGCCTTCGCTCCATCCGCTTATGCGACGAGCGGTGAGACGCCTTTTGACCGCGACTATGTAATCGAGGTGGCCCGCGATCTGGCCAGCCGCCCCTATGTGGAACGCGAAATGGTACCGCAGGAATGGCAGGATCTGACCTATCAGCAGTACCGTTCCATCCGGTTCCGGCTTGACCGGGCGCTGTGGTATGAAACCGAGACGCCCTTCAACGTGGATTTCTTCACCCCCGGCCTTTATTTCCCGCGCACCGTCAAGGTGGAAACGGTCGAGAACGGCATGACCAAGCCGGTCGCCTTCGATCTGGAAATGTTCGACAAGTCAGAAGACGTGCCGCAACTGCCGATCGATGACACGCTGGGCTTCTCGGGCCTGCGCCTGCGAACTGAAATGCACCGCCCCGGCAAGACAGATGAATTCTGCGTCTGGCAGGGGGCCAGCTATTTCCGCGCCATTGGCCTGCACGAGGTTTACGGACTGTCCGCGCGGGGTCTGGCGTTGAAAACCGGCGACCCGGACGGCGAGGAATTTCCCGAATTCATCCGTTTCTGGCTGGAACGTCCCGAACCGGGCCAACGCAACATGGTCGTGCATGCATTGTTGGACAGCCCCAGCGTGACCGGCGCCTATCGTTTCAACGTCACGGCGGGCGCGGATTGCATCATGGATGTCGAGGCAACGCTGTTCCCGCGCGAAGACCTGCCCCACGTAGGGATCGCTCCGGGAACTTCGATGTTCCTGTTCGACCAGACCAACCACAGCCGGTTCGACGATTTCCGCCCTGCTGTGCACGACAGCGACGGGTTGATGATCCGCAATGGCGCGGGCGAGGTCCTGTGGCGTCCGTTGGCCAATCCGACCCGATTGCAGGTCTCATCCTTCGTCGATACAAACCCACGCGGGTTTGGTCTGATGCAGCGCAAACGAGAGTTTTCGGACTACGCCGATCTCGAGGCCAATTACCACAAGCGCCCGGGCCTGTGGGTCGAGCCCCAAGAAGACTGGGGCAAAGGCTCGGTCACGCTGGTCGAGATCCCGGCAGATCAGGAAATCTATGACAACATCGTCGCCTATTGGAGGCCCGCTGAACCCTATGTGGCAGGCAGTCAGGTTGATCTGTCCTATCGCCTGATCTGGGGGGAAGAACCCCAGCGCACACCGATGCCGCGCGTGATCAACACCGCGATGGGCGAGAACACCTTTGGCGAAGGCCGGCTGGCCATCATCGATTTTGAAGACAGCGAACTGTTCGAGGACCTGGGCGCAATCACGGTCTTTGTGGATTCGCCACATGCGGAAACTTCGGAAGGCGTCTTGCAGCGCAACCCGGATACCGGCGGTCCACGGCTGGCGTTTTCATTCCAGCCCGGCGAACGCAACCATGTCGAGTTGCGCGCACAATTGTTGAAAGACAAACAGCCTGCCTCGGAAGTCTGGCTGTACCGTTGGACCACATGAGCCGCGATCTGCATATCATGCCGCCCGAGGCCCCTCTGGCGATGCCTGCGCAGAACTTCAGCGCACGGTTCCGGGATGCCGATGCGCCTTCCGGTCAGCACAAATCCTCTGCCGGTTTCTGGCGCGCGCTGGCTTTTTCGCCCGCGATGGCCGCCACTCTGGCCTTGCTGTGGGTCATGAGTGACTGGTTTGACGCGGAAGGAATCAACGTGGTCGAAGCCATCCTTTTGACCTTGATTTCGTTCAACTTCTTCTGGATTTCCTTCACCGTCTGCACTGTTTTGCTGGGCATGGTGTCGCTGGCGAAACAGGAACGGCCCGAGCGTCGGACCGCGGCGCAACCCCTGCGGGTGGCCCTGCTGACCCCGGTCTACAATGAAGTCCCCTGGAACGTGTTGGGCAATGCCCGCACCATGCTGGAGGATCTTCAGGCGCGCGGCGGTAAACACCACTATGCCATGTTCATTCTGTCGGACACGCGCGATCCCGAGATTGCGGCGCAGGAACAGGCCAGCGTCGAAGCACTGCGCACCACCCTGGCACCCGGGCTTGAGCTGTATTATCGCCGCCGCGAACAGAATACCGACCGCAAAGTTGGCAACATCGCCGACTGGGTCAGCCGTTGGGGCGCGGATTGGGATGCCATGCTGGTGCTGGATGCTGACAGCCTGATGACCGGGCGCGCAATCCATCGCCTGACTGATGCACTGGCATGCGATCCGGGTGCGGGCTTGATTCAAAGCTATCCGCAGTTGATAGGCGCACAGTCAGTCTTTGCCCGGATGCAGCAATTTGCAAATGGTGTCTATGGCATCGCCTTTGCCGAAGGTCTGGCCCGTTGGTGCGGGCAAGAAGGCAACTATTGGGGCCATAACGCGATTATCCGCACCAAGGCCTTTGCCACCAGCGCCGGCCTGCCCAAGCTGCGTTCGTTCAGCGGTCAGGACAAGCTGATCATGAGCCACGATTTCGTCGAGGCCGGCCTGCTGCGCCGTGCCGGATGGGCCGTGCGATTTCTGCCGCGTATTCGCGGGTCATATGAAGAAACACCGCCGACCCTCATCGATCACGCAATGCGGGACCGCCGCTGGTGTCAGGGTAACTTGCAACACCTGAAATTGCTGGGTTCTTCCGGATTCCGTGCCGTATCGCGATTCCACATGTTCCACGGCGCGGTCGGCTATCTGATGTCCCCGTTGTGGTTTGCACTATTGTTGATGTGGGCGCTGATCGGTCAGGGTCAGGATGCCTCTGTCCTGCATTATTTCAGCCCCGACAATCCTCTGTTCCCACAATGGCCCGAGATGTCGGAAACCCGTCACGTGCTGATCATTCTGGTCATGTACGCGATGCTGTTGGCCCCCAAGGTTCTGGGCGTTCTGGCCCTGCCGTTGAGCGGTGTACGCTACGCGGATTTCGGTGGCGGGCGCAAATTCCTTGCCTCTTTCCTGGCCGAGGTTCTGTTGTCGATCCTTTACGCTCCGATCCTGATGGTGCAACAGATGATCGCTGTGTTCCGTACGGCTTTTGGCATTCAGCGCGGCTGGTCGCCTCAGGCCCGCGACGGTGGCACCTATGGTCTGCGAACGCTGATCCTGTGCCATGCGCTGGAAACCGTAAGCGGAGTGGCGCTGAGCGTCGGTATCCTGTCCGGTCTGGTGTCGGTCTGGCTGGCCCCGATCGCCATCAGCCTTGCGCTGGCTATCCCATTGTCCGCGCTCAGCGGTGTCTCGGCAGGTGCCGCGCGCAAGATGGTCGGAATGCGGGAAGACTTCAGCGAACCCGCCATTACCCGGTCAGCGCGCCGCTATCGCGATGAACTGAAGCGACTGGTCGAAGGCAAAGGCAACATGACCCCGGCCGAGTGATCAACTGCCGGGAAGCCCTTCGTACCAATCGATTATCATGTCGGCCCAGCCTGCGGGAACGGTGTGCCCTCCGGGGAACAGAGCAAATTCCAGCGCACTGCCTTCGGCACAGGTGGTCCAGCGGCGGCGCATGAAATCACCCGTCGCGCTGAACCCGGTCGGTTTGTGATCGACACAACCGTTCGCATCGCGCCAGATTTCGAGACCCGCATAGATATCACCCTGCTGAAAGCGTCCTCCGCCCAGCAAGCGCCCTTCCAGCGGCACCACATTGTCGGTCCAGCCATGCGTATGGAACATACGGATCGGACCATTGCAGGTTTCAGGGTGCGGGCGCCAGAAACCACCGGACACCGGGACATAGGCCGAAAACGTATCGGGGCTCTCGCAGGCCAGATAGTTGACCATGAAAGCTCCGGCGGAAAACCCGCCCAGCAGGACACGGTCAGTGTCGATGCCAAACCGCCGTGCCGCGTCTTGCACCGCTTCAGTCAGAAAGGCGGCTTCGTCCCGCTCACCAAAACCGGGATAGAAATTCCAGCTTTTGGTGCCGCCCCGGTCGGGCCTTTCCAACCCCTCAGGGGCCATCACCGCATAGCCGCGCTCCAACAGCGGTTCGACCATCCCGCGATTGCGCATCGTGCCCGACCCGCTGCCGCCATACCCATGCAGGAACACCACCATTGGCGCATTGTCCGCGTCGGGCAGTTCGATGTGATAGGCACCCATGGGTGTCTCACAGGTATCCTCTTGACCGGCACACCCCGCGAAAGCGGTCTGCCCGGTCACTGCCAAGGCCAACGCCAGACTGAATTCCCGGATCATCCTGCATCCTCATCATATTTGCGCACCGGCAATCCGGCCCGAACCCATCCCGGCCCTGCGGCCGAACCCAACATACCCTCGGGCACGTCGATCACATTGGTGAATCCAGCTTCGATCAGGCGGTTGCTCAGGCGTGCCGAGCGCACGCCGCGCGCGCAAATCAAGGCCACCGGGGTCGCCGGATCGCCGCCAGCCAATTCCGTCAGTGCTTTGACAAAATCCTCGCGCCGCATGTCCAGCGGCACGGCACCTTCGCCTATGCCCGATGCGCGCCATTCACGCGGCGTGCGGATATCGATCAACAGAACGTTTCCCTTCGAGGCCTGCTCATGGGCCTCGGCAACCGTTATCCGGCCGCCGTCGTGGTCTTCGGGGATCAAACGGTATTCCCTGATCGCAAACCCGCCTGCAATCGCCGCGCATGCGCCGATCAACATCCATCTTCGGGCTCGGTTCACTTTCTCGGCCAAGCTTCAGCCTCCTGTTCGCTGACATGTGTTCTATCACAGATGGTCTGAAACGGGGGCGTTGAAAAACCCGGCCCGCATCAAGATCACGTCATTTTTTCGAATCCTTGCAGAGTTTCTGATGGGGCCAATAGGACTCTGTAAAAAAGTTACAATATCTGGACAGTCGGGAAAATATCCTTACAAAATTGGCTTCACACTGACCGCCCAGACCGGAGTATCGCACTTGTCCCTATTCCTTATCGCGGCCCTTCCCTTCCTCGGCGCTGTTTTTCCTGCCCTGCTGATCCGGGCAGGTCGGAACGCAGCCGCCTCCGCCGCCGGGTTAACCACATTCCTGGCCCTGATGGGCCTGTTGATCCATGCCCCTGCGGTGATGCGCGGAGACGTCGTGACCGCCCGGTTCGACTGGATACCGGGGCTGGGGCTGAACGCGAACTTCATGCTGGACGGCCTGGGGTTTTTGTTCGCGTTGCTGATCCTCGTCATTGGATTGCTCATCATTCTCTACGCACGGTTCTACCTGTCGCGCGAAGATCCGATGGGGCAGTTCTATACCTACCTGCTGCTGTTTCAGGGGGCGATGGTTGGTATTGTCCTGTCCGACAATATCCTGCTTTTGATTGTTTTCTGGGAGCTTACATCGCTCAGCTCATTCCTGCTGATCGGCTATTGGAAGCACCTTCCCGAAGGTCGGCAGGGCGCGCGCATGGCCTTGGCCGTCACCGGCTCTGGCGGCTTGGCGATGATCGCCGGGATGCTGATCCTCGGCAATATCGTGGGGTCTTACGATCTCAGCGTCATTTTGCAGAACAAAGAACTGATCCAGGCCTCACCCTACTACATGCCTGCGCTGATCCTGATCCTGCTGGGCTGTTTTACCAAGTCGGCGCAGTTCCCGTTTCATTTCTGGTTGCCGCACGCCATGGCCGCGCCGACACCGGTTTCAGCCTATCTGCACTCTGCCACCATGGTGAAAGCGGGCCTGTTCCTGATGGCACGGATGTGGCCGGTTCTGGCAGGCACGGATGCGTGGTTCTATATCGTCGCCACGACGGGGCTGGTCACCATGCTGATTGGCGCGTCTATCGCGTTGTTCAAGGACGACCTTAAGGCGCTGCTGGCGTTTTCGACCGTTTCGCATCTGGGCCTCATCACCATGCTGCTGGGCTTTGGCACAAAGATTGCAGCCGTCGCTGCCGTGTTTCACATCATCAACCATGCAACGTTTAAAGCCGCCTTGTTCATGACCGCCGGGATCGTGGATCACGAAACCGGCACGCGCGATATCAAAAGACTGGGTGGCTTGCGCCACCTGATGCCGATCACCTTCACAATCGGCACGATTGCCGCCCTCTCGATGGCCGGGCTGCCGCCTCTGAACGGTTTCCTGTCCAAAGAAATGATGCTTGAGGAAACCGTGCACACCACATGGATGCACTCTCATTACCTGGTGCCGGGGCTGGCGCTGTTGGCTGCGTTGTTCTCGGCCGCGTATTCCTTCCGCTTCGTCAGCCACGTCTTTCTTGGACCACAGCGGGAAGATTATCCGGCACATCCGCATGATCCGCCCGTTGGGTTGTGGATTGCGCCCGCTTTCCTGGTCGTACTTGTCATTCTGATCGGCCTTTATTCCGCGACCATTGTCGGCCCATTGGTCGCAGTAGTGTCCAGCGCGGTGATCGGCGGCGAGAAGCTTCCGTATTACTCGCTGAAACTCTGGCATGGCTTCACACCGGCGCTTTACATGTCGGTCGTGGCCACGCTGGGCGGTCTATTCCTACTGGCGTTGCACAGACGAGGTGAGCGGATCTGGAACGCCCTGCCCCGCCCCGAAGCCAAGCAGATCTTTGAAGCAATCATAGAAGCGCTGACCCGGCTGAGCCGCTGGATCACCGATGAGATGCACAACGGGGTCCTCAGCCGCTATGCGATCATCTTTGTCGCCTTTACCGTTGGCCTGGGCTATTATGCGTATTCGACCGGAACCATCGGCATTGAAACCCGCGTTCCGCTGCCGGCTCAGATCATTCCGATCATTGGCTGGATCTGCCTTGTGGGTGCGACGCTGGGCATTATGTGGTTCCACCGGAATCGTCTTTTGTCACTGGTATTGATCGGTGTCGTCGGCCTGATCGTTTCGATTGCCTTCAACTATCTCTCGGCCCCGGACCTTGCCTTGACGCAAATCTCGGTCGAGGTGGTGACAATGATCCTTTTGTTGCTGTCGCTGAACTTCCTGCCGACCGAAACGCCCTGGGACAGTTCAGCGGCGCGGCGCTGGCGGGACGCGGCGATTTCTGTGGTCGCGGGCCTTGGCACCGGTGCGTTGATCTACGCGATGATGATGCGCGATTTCGCGTTCCCGACGATTTCAGATTTCCATCTGGCCAATTCCTACAAAGGCGGCGGCGGCACCAATGTGGTCAATGTGATCCTCGTCGACTTCCGGGGTTTTGATACCTTTGGCGAAATCATCGTTCTGGGCATCGCCGCGCTGATCATCTTTGCACTGACGGAATCCGTTCTCGGGACAAATGTCCGCAGCTATCTGCTGAACCGCAAACCGCATTGGCCGCAATCCGGGGATTCGCATCCGCTAATGATGGTTGTGGTCACCCGCGTCATGATGCCGATCGCACTGATGGTCGGGGCGTACATCTTCTTCCGCGGGCACAACCAGCCCGGCGGAGGCTTTATTGCCGGCCTGATCGTCGCCATCGCTTATCTGATGCAATACATGGCCAGCGGCTATACCTGGGCCATCGAGCGGCAGAGGTTCTATTACCACGGCACCATCGGCTGGGGTGTTCTGATCGCCGCGGCAACCGGGTTGGGCGCGTGGTTCAACGAACGCCCCTTCCTGACCAGCGATTTCGGCTACATCAACTGGCCTCCGCTTGAGGAATTCGAATGGGCCACCGCCATGCTGTTTGATACAGGCGTATTCCTGGCGGTTCTGGGTGCGGTCATGCTGGCATTGGACAGCCTGTCCCGCTTTGCGTGGCAACCGGGGATGGCACAGGAATTCCCGATGGATATCAATCCCCTGCGAGACAACCCACCGGAAGAGCAACAAGAGAAGGAGCAGGCTTGATGGAAGCGCTCGTAGCCTCTGCCGTCGGTATCATGACCGCTGCCGGGATCTTCCTGATCCTGCGCCGCCGGACGTTTCCGGTCATTCTGGGCCTGTCTCTGATCACATACGCGGTGAATGTCTTCCTGTTCGCGACCGGACGACTGGCGCTGAACGCGCCTGCGGTTCTGAACAAGTACAAGGACGTGCCCTATACCGACCCACTTCCACAGGCGTTGGTCCTGACGGCCATCGTGATCTCGTTCGGGATGACCGCCGTGATCGTGATGATCTCGCTCAGCGCATACCTGTCCGCCAAGAATGACCATATCGACATGACCGCCCAGGACAGTGTTGACGCGCCGGGAGATGACGCATGAACCACTGGATCGTTGCGCCGATCGTCCTGCCCGCGATTCTGGCCCCTTTCATCATCATGGTCCTGCGATACCATCTGGACTTGCAACGTATCTTCTCGGTCGCGGGTGTCGTGGCTTTGCTTGGGATTGCGCTGACAATCACGGCTCAGGCCTCGGGCGGGGACATTCAGGTGTACGAGCTTGGCGACTGGCCCGCCCCCTTTGGCATCGTTATGGTGCTGGATCGCATGTCCGCAATGATGGTTCTGCTGACCGCCCTGCTGGCCCTGCCGATCGTGCTTTATGCCATCGCCTCGGGCTGGGATGACCGGGGCAAGCATTTCCACGCGCTGTTTCATTTCCAGCTCATGGGCGTCTGTGGCGCCTTCCTGACCGGCGACGCCTTCAACCTTTTCGTGTTCTTCGAGGTGCTGCTGATCGCGTCTTACGGCCTTATGACCCATGGCGGTGGCGCGGTACGGTTGAAAGCGGGTGTGCAGTATGTGGCGTATAACCTGTTGGGGTCGACCCTGTTTCTGTTTGCCCTTGGCACGATCTATGGCGTGACCGGAACGCTGAACATGGCGGACATCGCCGTGCGCGTTGCGGAGATCCCAGTCGAAGATACCGCATTGTTGCGGGTTGGTGCGGTGTTGTTGCTGCTGGTCTTCTGCATCAAGGCTGCCGTTCTGCCGCTGCACTTCTGGCTGCCCGCCAGCTATGCCAACGCCCCGCTGCCGGTTGCGGCCCTGTTTGCAATCATGACCAAGGTAGGAGCCTATTCGATCCTGCGAATGTACACTCTGGCCTTCGGTCCCGACGTCGAAGTCACGCAGGGTCTGGTTGGCGATTGGTTGCAACCCGCGGCGCTGCTGACGCTTGCTGTCGGCGCCGTCGGCATTTTGGGATCGCAGCATATTGCCCGCATGGTTGCCTTTTGCGCCATCGCGTCCATGGGTACTTTGCTGATCGCGATTTCACAGTTCACGCCCGGCGCGACGGCAGCCGCCCTTTATTACGTGTTCCATTCGACACTTGCGACCGCGTTGCTGTTCCTCATTGCTGACCTGATCATGGAACGGCAGGGAGGGGCCATAGCCCCCAAGCCGCCGATGCCGCAAAGCGGGTTGATTGCCGCCCTGTTCTTTGTCGGCGCCATCGCGATGGCTGGAATGCCGCCGTTGTCCGGCTTTGTTGGCAAGCTTTTGGTTCTGGACGCTTCGCGCGATGCATCCGATGCCACCTCGGTCTGGGCCGTTATCCTGATTGGATCATTCGTCACCATCGTCGGGCTGGCCCGTGCCGGGACGCTGATCTTCTGGAAAAGCTACGACGCTGAGGTTGTCACAACCGATGAAACCGCCGAAGGCGAAAACGCGTCTGCCGCCGCCGCCCCCGAACCGCAACCCGGCGTTGCTTTTACGGCTGTGTTCGGGGCCGTGGCAGGTCTGATCCTGCTGACCCTGTTCGCGGGTCCGGCCCTGGAGTACACGAGCAAAACCGCAGAGCAGTTGTTTACCCCTGAAAACTACATCTCTGCCGTCTTGGGAAGGGAAGAGTGATGAAACTGCTGCGCCGAATTTTCCCGCACCCTCACCTGACGATTTTGCTGACGCTTGTCTGGATTCTGCTGGCGAACAAGCCTTCGCTGAATTCTTTGATCTTTGGCCTGATCCTCGGGATCATCATTCCATTCGTCACACAACCCTACTGGCCGGATCGTCCCAAACTTCGCAATTGGCCAATGGTTGTGGAATACATGCTGGTGGTGCTTTGGGATATCGTGGTTGCGAACGTGACGGTGGCCCGGATCATCCTGTTCAAACGCAATGACAACCGCCAGCCCAACTGGGTCTGTGTCCCGCTTGAGCTGCGCACACCCGAAGCGATCACGGTTCTTGCGGGCACCATCACGATGACTCCGGGCACCGTCAGTTGTGATTTGTCAGCTCAGGGGCATAATCTGCTGGTGCACTGTCTTGATGCCCCCGACCCCGAGGCCGTGCGGGACCAGATCAAACAGCGCTATGAACGTCGCCTGAAGGAGATTTTCGAATGATCGACTACGCGATTTATTTTGCATTTGCCTGTTTCGGTGCGGCGATCATGATGTGTCTGTGGCGTATCATCACCGCTGACGGGGTCGGCACCCGGGTTCTGGCCTTGGACACTATGGTAATCAACACAATCGCCCTGATGATCCTATATGGGTTGGATCAGGGGACCGAGATCTTTTTCGAGGCCGCCATGATCATTGCCATGCTCGGTTTTGTTTCCACCGTGGCCTATGCGCGCTTCATGTTGCGCGGCAACATTATCGAATGAGGGCGGGATGGCATTCATCGTGGAACTGCTGATCGCCTTTTTCCTGATCGTCTCGGGTATCTTCGGCTTTGTCGGGTCTTTTGGCATGATCAAGCTGAATGACCCAATGTCCCGCCTGCACGCCCCGACCAAGGCAACGACCTTGGGGGTGGGCGGCGTGCTTCTGGCTTCGATCGTGCATTCTGTTCTTCTGGAAGGAAAGCTGTCCCTGCACGAGCTGCTGATCACTCTGTTCCTGTTCCTGACCGCTCCGATCACGGCCCTGTTCATTGCAAAATGGCACATACACCGGCATGAAAAACCCGAAGACCTGCCGGATGCCGGCGAGGATGAACTTTGGGCCACCCACGCCGTCGAGCAGGTCGAAGACGTTCCGGATCATAGCGCGAATTGAAACCGATGCATATTCCTCCGCTGCCCCTGACCCGCGATCTGGTTCTTGTTGGCGGAGGCCACACCCACGCGCTGCTGCTGCGCAAATGGGGGATGGACCCGTTGCCCGGGGCGCGTGTGACCGTGATAAACCCCGGCCCGACGGCCCCGTATTCCGGAATGCTGCCAGGCTATGTCGCCGGGCACTATGACCGGTGGCGGCTGGACATCGATCTGGTCATACTGGCCCGCTTCGCAGGCGCACGCGTCATTCTGGGCGCGGTCGATGGAATCGATACCGAACGTCAGGAAATCCATGTTCCCGGGCGTCCTCCGGTGGGTTTCGATGTGGCATCGATCAATGTTGGGATCACTTCGGACATGCCCGCAATGCCCGGCTTTGCGGAACATGCTGTACCGGCCAAACCACTTGGACCATTCGCGGCAGAATGGGCTGCTTATCTGGCGGGCAACGGCCCTGCCTCGGTCGTCGTGATCGGCGGTGGAATCGCCGGGGTTGAACTGGTCATGGCGATGGCTCATGCGCTCAGGGCCAAGGGTCGGTCAGCGCAGGTTACGCTGATCGACAATGCCATTGCCTTGACGGCCACCAAACCCAAAGCGGCAGAGACGATCCGCCGTGCGATGCAGGATCTTGGTGTAGAGGTGATCGAAAACGCCGCGATCAGCCGGATCGCTTCGGATCACGTCGCTTTGCAGGACGGGCGCAAAATCCCGGCCGGTTTCGTGACAGGTGCGGCCGGAGCCCGCCCCTATGGCTGGATCGAAAAGACCGGGCTGGACCTTGAGGATGGCTTCATCCGGGTAAACAGCTACCTGCAATCCAGCGATCCCGTGGTTTTTGCCGCCGGTGATTGCGCCTATCTTACGGACAATCCCAGACCCAAAGCCGGTGTTTATGCAGTGCGCGAAGCACCGGTTCTGTTCGACAATCTGCGCGCGGCGTTGGGGGCTGGACGGATGCGCAAGTACGTCCCGCAGAGAGATTACCTGAAGCTGATTTCGCTGGGCGGCAAATCAGCGCTGGGCGAGCGGTTGGGGTTGTCCCACAGCGGAGCGATGATGTGGAAATGGAAGAACCACATCGACCAGACTTTCATGAACAAGTTCCGGGACCTGCTGCAGATGAAGCCCCCCGCGCTGCCGCGCGCACATGCCGCCGGGCTTGTCGAGGCGCTAGGCGAAAAACCGATGTGTGGCGGATGCGGTGCCAAGGTCGGGCGCGGAGCATTGCAGGTGGCGCTGAAATCGCAGCCCGATCCCGTTCGCCCGGATATCATCCCCCTGCCCGGCGACGACGCGGCTCTGCTTCAGACGGGCGGGGTTCGGCAGGTCATGACATCAGATCACCTGCGGGCTTTTACCAATGATCCCGCACTTATGGCGCGCATCGCCGCTGCACATGCCCTGGGGGATGTGTGGGCCATGGGGGCCGCACCTCAGGCTGCCACGGCAACGATCATCCTTCCGCGCATGTCTGCTGCCCTGCAACGCCGTACCATGTCGGAAATCATGTCGATCGCAGGAGACGTCATGCGGGACGCCGGTGCCGATATCGTGGGCGGGCACAGTTCCATGGGTGACGAGATGACAATCGGATTCACACTGACCGGCCTGTGCGACGCCGACCCGATAACGCTGGCCGGCGGGCAACCGGGCGACTGTCTAATCCTGACCAAACCCATAGGAAGCGGCGTTCTTATGGCGGCCGAGATGGCAGGCCAGGCTAATGGTGCCTGGGTCGCCGCAGCCTACCGGCACATGGCGCAGCCGCAGGGAAAGGCGGCCCGCATATTGGCCGGGGCCCATGCGATGACCGACGTGACCGGGTTTGGTCTGGCCGGACATCTGCAAGGTATCTGCGACGCTTCCGGATGCGGGGCCACGATGGATCTGGATGCCGTGGAGTTGATGGATGGCGCGCAGGAACTGACGGACCGGGGTGTTCGATCAACCCTTTTTGCAGACAACCGGGCAATAGCACCTGCCCTGCCCGCCGAGGGCAAAGCCGCCCTGATATTCGACCCGCAGACAGCGGGCGGCCTGCTGGCCGCAGTGGCGGCAAAGGATGCCGATACCGTCTTGGAAGACCTCAGGAACGCCGGATATCCGGCCATGGCAATCGGCGAGCTCACCGATGCACCGGGACTGCGCCTTCAGGACTGATCCAGCAGGGTTTCGATCCGGGTGGCCGCCTCGCTCAGGCCGGCATCGTTTAGAAGGGCGATCTCAATATCGGCCAGAACCTCGACGGAACGGGACCGCCGCGACTTTGCGTATGCCGGGTCGTAATGCTGCTCCATCAGGGCCTGGGTCAGCACCTGTTTTTGACCTGCTTCGATCAGCTGCATCCAACCATCCACGACCTCGTGCCCGCGATGAAAGCGCAGCGGCGACAACCGGTCCCGCAAACGGTCGCCGTCAGACAGGATGTCGTCGTAGGCCTGAACGAGATAGGCGGCGCGCGCCTCGAGCGGAGCCGTGATGTTCACCCGTGGGGCTGAACACAAAGCGTTCCACAGGCTGGGCGGCAATATCAGGCTGCCGATCTTGGACGATTCCGCTTCGATGACGACCGGGCGCGCCGTATCCATCGCACAAAGCGCCCCTGCCAGGGCCGATTCAAAAGCTTTCTGGCTGGGCTGGCCACCCGGTCTTTCCCCCAGCAGGGAACCCCGGTGATTGGCCAGTGCTTCGAGGTCAAGAACCTGCACCCCGCGTGACTGCAAACGTGCCAGCAATTCTGTCTTGGCCGTACCGGTATAGCCATCCAGCGCCACCAACCGATGCGGCAACGGATCATCGTACAAATACGCATTCACCAGCCTGCGGTAGGTGCGATAGCCGCCCTCGATTACATCCGCGCGCCAGCCGATTTGTTGCAGCATCCATGTGAACGACCCGGAACGCTGTCCGCCGCGCCAGCAATAGACCAGAGAGCGCCAGCTTCCTTCGTGGTGGCTTAGATGTTGCTCGATGTGGTTGGCCGCATTGCGGAACACCAGAGCGGCCCCGAGTTTACGCGCCAGAAACGGGCTCTCCTGTACATACATGCTCCCGACACGGGCGCGTTCCTCGTTGTTCAGAACCGGCAGGTTGATCGCGCCTGGCAGATGATCTTCAGCGAACTCTGCCGGGCTGCGCACATCGATGACCGTGTCAAAACCATGCGCATAAAGCTGTGTCAGATCAGAAAAGGTCAGGGCCATGCCGAAGGTCTAGCTTGCCGCGTTTGCAAAGAAAAGACCGCACGCCCTCACTCGTGCAAAGGCTTGATCAGATCAAGCCCGCTGGCCCGGTTCGAGTTCACAACCGGATCAACGCGATGAAACGTCAGCACATCCTCTGCCCCCGGCTGCATCAGACGAGCAGCGCCCTTTCCCGCTTCTCCCAACCACAATGACCAATGCTCGGGTTCGAGGATCAGGGGCATCCGGTGATGGATGGTGCCAAGGTTTTCGTTGGCCGCCGTCGTCACGATGGCACAGGTGCTCTGACGGTTTTCATCCACCCCCCAGTCCTGCCAGATCCCCGCAAAGGCAGTGGGGGCGCCGTCCCTGCGATGGATGTACCAGGGCAAGCGCTTTCCCTCGTCCGTCTTGGTCCATTCGTAGAACCCTGTTGCGACAATCAGACAGCGACGCGACCGGCAGGCATCGCGAAAGGCAGGCTTTTCCGCCAAAGTCTCGGCACGGGCGTTGATCAGCAAAGGCCCGGCGGTTTCCGTCTTGTACCAATGTGGCAAGAACCCCCAGCGCAGCGCATCCAGACGCCGACCTGAGTCACCACCCCGAACCACATGCACCTGATTTGTCGGACAAACATTGAAGTTCGGCACGGTTGGCAATGCGTTCGCCGGGCGCGCGGAAAACAGCTGCGCCATCGCGTCATTGGGAAGAGTTATTGCAAACCGTCCGCACATGGGTAATGAACCACCGATGCTACATTGATACTGGCACAGGATCTTACGGGGTCATACGGAAAACCAAATAACGCAATCCCTCAAGAGCAAAGCAATGGCCCTTTTGGATGCGGGCAAGCTGCCACAGGCGCTGAAAAAGGCCCAGCTGGGTATCAAGAAATTCCCAAAGGACGCTGACTACCAAGCCATCGCCGGTTTCGTTTTGACCGAAATGAAGCAGTACAGGAAATCCATTCCGCATTTCATTGAAGCCTCGCGGATGAAGCCCGATGATCCACAATTTGCCGAGAATCTGGCTAACGCCTTGATGCAAACAGGGCAAATTGTGCAGGCATTGACCTACGCAGAGAAAAAGATTGAACGATTTCCAAACAATCGGGAACTCACCAGAGTCATCGACGAAATTCAGCGCCAAGGGGAAAACTGGCGATCCATCATCCAGTTCACAACACACAAACTGGCGTCAGATCCGGACAACGCGGAATTGCTTTCAAAGCGTGCCCGCGCCTTCCAAAGCATCGGTTTTGTCGAAGAAAGCACGCGGGATATCCAACGCGCGTACGAGTTGGCACCAAAGAACACAACGATTGCATTGCAAACGGCCATCAATCTGCATCAGGCCGGTGACAGAGCCCAAGCGATCAAAGTTCTGCAAAACATACTGGAAACCGATCCCCACAACCCGAATGCCCTGTTGCAATCCGCAATATTGACCGCACCGGAAAACGTGCCGCAGATGATCCCTGCGTTGAACGAGGCCATCGCTCAGACAGATCAACCATTGCAAGAGCTCGAGTTTGCCAAAGCACATCTGATCGAAAAAAGCGAAGGCTTGGCCAAGGCGTTGCCGCAATTTGCAAAGGCAAACGCAATCCAACAGAGTATTCTGCCCTACGACCCCGAAATCGAAGAGAACAAAATATCCGATATTCTGAACCTGTTCCCTGAAGGGTCGCCTGGGGTCAGTGCAGAGCAAAACAGTATGCCGGTACCAATTTTTGTTATCGGTCAGCCGCGATCCGGAACCACTTTGATGGAGATGATGCTGAGCTCTGCGCCCGGTATCGCCGGTTGCGGCGAGCTAATGCTGATGACCGACCTTTCCGCCAAGTTTTATTCGTCTGGCACGTCGCTCGATTCAGAAGCCGCGAAGGCGATTGCCCAAAGCTACCTGGACCAGATGCCTGGGATTCCGGCGGATTCAATCGCCTTTGTCGACAAGATGCCGCACAACTATCAAAATGTCGGCTTCATTCTTGCAGCCTTCCCGAATGCCCGGATCATCAACATGTTGCGGGATCCACGCGATGTCGGTTTGTCAAAATGGATCCAGCGGTTCCTAGCAGATGGCATGAACGACACATCCAACCTTGAAGCGATCGCGCATACCGCAAATCTGTATCGCCGTTACATGTCTCATTGGGATAAGCTGTTCGGAAACCGCATTCTGACAATGCCCTATGAAGATCTGGTGGCGGATCCCCTGACCCACAGCCAGCGCGTTGCCGAGTTTTGCGGTATTGAGTGGTGCCAATCCATGGTACATCCCGAAAAGAACACCAGACAGGTGCGAACGGCCAGCGTGGATCAGGTGCGCAACAAGATCTCGACCAAGTCAATCGGACGCTGGCGCGAGGTCGCGGATCAGATCAAACCGATGCTGGATGGCTTTGACCCGGAACTTTGGCCGGAATACGATTTCAGTTGATCAGCAAAAAAAGAAAAGCCGCATCATGGTGACGCGGCTTTTGTTCTTTTCAAAAACAGAGTCACTTCTGCTGGATGCGTCCGTCGACATAAGGCTGGTACGGCGCGTTTTCGGCCAGATATTCCGCGGTTACATCCGCAAGATCCGGACCGAAGTCATAGGCGTTCTTGTCGTCGCCCTCGAACATTGAATACCCATCGCCGCCATTGCGGACGTAGTTGTTGGTTACGGCCAGGTAGGTTTTGTTCGGGTCGATCGGAACGAACCCATCACCCTCAGCGACCATCACATCAATGATACGCCCTTCGTTCGGCGCTACGCTGGGATCCCAGGTAAAGCGCAGGCCTGCCACTTGCGGGAACCGGCCCTTGACCTCTTCCACCTGGCTTACGCCGTTTTCCAGCGCGTCAATAACGGTCTGCCCGGTGATCTCAAAAGTGGACAGCGTGTTCTGGAACGGCAGCACGGTCAGCACTTCGCCCATGGTCACGTCTCCGGGGTCGATAGACGCTCGCAAACCACCCGAGTTCGCGATGGCAATCTGAACGCCCTGATCGGCAACCCGCGCCAGCATCGCATCGGCAACAAGATTGCCCATCTGGCATTCCTGTACGCGACATACAGAGCGATCCCCCTCGATGGCCTCGGCCGCGCTGGCGACAACCTTGTTTCGGATTTCATCCAGAGGCTGAGCAAGTTCCGCGATCCGATCCAATGCGGCCTGATCCTCGGTCACGGTGTTGTCCATGATCAAGGGTTCACCAACCGCTTCGACCACATTGCCGTCATCATCAAACGTGACGTTCAGTTCGCCCAGAAACTTGCCGTAGGCATAGGCTTGAACGATCTGCACACCGTTGACCACCGTCGGATAAGGGCCCACGGCCTTGTCCGATGCATTCGAAAGATAGGTGTTCGAATGGCCGCCAACGATCACGTCGACGCCGCTTGTCTCAGCCGCGACACGCTGATCGACGCCATAGCCCGAATGGCTGAGTACGATGATCTTGTTGACGCCTTCGCCCGTCAGCTTGTCGACCTCGGCCTGAACCGCGGGCACCGGGTCTGAAAAGGTCACGTTGGGACCGGGCGACGCAAGTTCATGCGTATCGATCGGCGTCAGCCCGATCAGGCCAATCTTTTCGCCCCCCACCTCGATCACGGTGGATTTCTTGATGTGGTCAGTCAGAAGTTCTTCGTCGCGAATATCGGCATTGGACATCAGGACCGGGAAATCAACCGCGTCGATAAAGCCACGCAACACTTCCGGGCCGTCGTCAAACTCGTGATTGCCCACGGTCATGGCATCATAGCCCAGCTTGTTCATGAACTCGGCAGCGACCTTGCCCTTGTAGTACGTGTAGAAAAGAGACCCCTGAAACTGATCGCCGCCATCCACCAAAATCGAATTGTCGGCACGTTCACGTGCGTCTTTCACGGCTGTGACCAGGCGCGCCGATCCACCAAAGCACTTCCCTTCGGCATTGTCTTCCGCATCGCATCCGCTGTCGTATTTGTTGATCGGCTCGAAACGAGCATGAAAATCGTTGGTGTGCAAAATTGTCAACTTGTAGTCGGCTGCCGCAACTCCGGCGGTCAGGCTCAGAACCGCGACTGAAGTCAAAATTCGGGTCTGCATTATCGTACTCCCAGTTATTATTTGTGGTGATCGTGCGCGCATGATGGCAGAGAGTCAAAGAAGAAATCCGACTTGATTCCATCTTCCGCGCGGGGCATCAGGTCCGTATGCTGATTTACAAGATTTTCCGAGCCGAAGAGTGGGCCACCTTGCAGGACCAAGGTGCCTCGAACGGTGCTCCGATCGACGTCGCTGACGGGTTCGTCCACTTTTCAACTGCTGAACAAGCAGCTGAAACCGCAGCCAAACATTTTGCCGGTGTCGATGGTCTGGTTTTGCTGGCCTGTGACGCAGATGCGATGGGCGACGACCTGAAATGGGAGGTCTCGCGCGGCGGTGCCCTGTTCCCGCATCTCTATCGCCAGATCCGGATGAGCGATGTTGTCTGGTCACGCCCTCTGCCGTTTGACGGCACCGCGCACCAGTTCCCAAAGGATATGTCATGACATCCTATATTGACCCGGACCGCGACCAGTTCGAGGCCTTCAAGGCATTGGATCGGGACAAGCCGATCGAAATGCTCAACCTGGTGAACTTTCGGGCCAAGGCGCAGTACCCACCCGCGCATGAACTGGCGGATGCAGACCTGACCGGAGCGCAAGCCTATCAGAACTACGGGGCTGAAACCGCTGCGATCATTGAACGTATCGGGGCGCGCATCCTCTGGCGTGGGGTGTTTGAATCAACCCTGATTGGCCCGGCGGACGAGGTGTGGGATGCCGTTTTCATTGCCCGCTATCCGACGGCACATGCATTTTTGGAAATGGTCACCGACCCGGCCTATCAGGCGGCGGTGATCCACCGTCAGGCGGCGGTGGAAACGTCGCGCCTGATCCGATGCGGTTCTGGTGAAGCCAAGGCGACATTCGGATGAAACTGATAGAAAAACTGGGCCTTGCCGCCCTGCACCGCATGGACCCCGAGACCGCCCACGGGATGTCGATCAGGGCGTTGAAGTCAGGGCTTGCTCCTGCACCCGGGCCGGTAACGACGCCGCGCCTGAAAACGGTCGTTGCCGGGCTGACCTTGCCGAACCCGGTTGGGCTGGCCGCCGGGTTCGACAAGAATGGTGAGGTTTTGGCCCCGCTGTCCCGCGCCGGGTTCGGTTTTGTCGAGGTCGGGGCGGTCACGCCGCGCCCGCAACCGGGAAACCCCAAACCCCGCCTGTTTCGCCTGACCGAGGACAAGGCAGCCATCAACCGCTTTGGCTTCAACAATGAAGGCATGGAGGTGATGGCCAAACGGCTGGCAGACCGCCCCAAAGACGCGGTCATCGGCCTGAATCTGGGGGCCAACAAGGACAGCGAAGACCGTGCCGGCGATTTTGTCAAAGTGCTGGCCCATTGTGCCGAACACCTGGATTTTGCAACCGTCAACGTGTCATCCCCGAATACGGAGAAGCTGCGGGATTTGCAGGGCAAAGCCGCTCTCACCGCGTTGTTGAGCGGTGTGATCGAGACACGTGACGCGCTGCCGCGCCCGCTGCCGATCTTCCTGAAAATCGCTCCGGATCTCACCGAGGCGGAATTGCAGGACATCGCCGAGGTCGCACGCGAAACCGGGGTGGACGCTGTGATCGCCACCAACACCACCTTGTCCCGCGACGGGTTGCGCAGCGCGCAGAAAGACGAAAGTGGTGGTTTGTCGGGCGCCCCGCTGTTTGAAAAGTCGACCCGCGTACTGGCTCGGCTGAGCAAACTGACGGACGGGGATATCCCCCTGATCGGCGTGGGCGGCACCGGCACTGCCGAGCAAGCCTATGCCAAGATCTGTGCCGGGGCATCGGCCGTGCAGTTCTATACCGCAATGGTGTATGGCGGCATTTCCCTGGCGGCCGACATCGCCAAAGGGCTGGATGACTTGCTGGCGCGTGACGGTTTTGACACCGTATCGCAAGCCGTCGGCAGCAAACGAGAGGATTGGCTGTGATCGAATACTGGCACAACCCCCGCTGTTCCAAATCCCGCGCCGGTCTGGCGCTTTTGGAAGAAAACGGTGCACAGGTCTGCGTTCGAAAGTACCTGGAAGACGCGCCGTCAATCGACGAGTTGCGCGCTGCGCAATCCGCCCTTGGGCTGTCGCCGATCGAAATGATGCGCACAGGAGAAAAACGGTTCAAGGAACTGGGTCTGGCCAAAACCTCGCCCGACGAAGATCTGATCCGTGCCATGGCCGAAAACCCGATCCTGATCGAGCGCCCTCTTGCAATTGCCGGAGACAAAGCCGCCATCGGGCGTCCGCCGGAAAACCTGTTGACGTTGCTCTAGGCCACCTGGGCCTCAAGCTTGGGATAGCGCCAGCCCATCGTCACACCACGCGCGATATTGAGAACCATCAGCGCAGCCCACAGGCCGTGGTTGCCGAAGACAGGCACCAGCATGAACAAAGCGACCACATAGATCGCCACCGACTGAATCATCGCGTTTCGCATGGCGCGGGTCCAGGTTGCGCCGATGTAGATACCGTCGAACATCCAGCTTGCCACCCCGATCACCGGGGCGATCGCGGCCCAGAACAGGTATTCGCGCCCGGCTTCACGCACCTGCGGTGAAGTTGACATCAGGTCGATCAGTGCCGGTCCGGCAGCGAAGAAAACCGCCGCCAGTAACAGCGCCCCCCCGACACCCCATTGCGAGGCCATGACAGAGGCGCGACGCACCTGATACCTGTCTCTGGCACCGACTGCGCCTCCGACCAGCGCTTCGGCGGAAAAGGCAAACCCATCAAGCGCAAAGGCGGTGATTTCAAGAAATTGCAGCAAAACTTGATTGGCCGCCAGATTCACGTCACCCAGATCCGAGCCAACAAAAAGGAATGTCGTGAACGATCCGGTCAACAGAACCGAGCGCAGCATGATATCACCGTTGACCTGCAACATACGCCGCAGCCGGGCGGCATCGAAAACCCGAGCCCAATCGCGCCAGATTCCATCTGCGAACCCATCCCGGCAAAGCCACAACCCCAAAGCCAATCCGGTCCATTCTGCAATAAGGGTGGCAATGGCAACCCCTTCGACCCCCCAGCCAAGGCCCAAAACGAACCACAGGTCTAAACCGATATTCAACCCGTTCATCCAGACCTGAAGGATGAACACGCCGCGCGTACGTTCGACGGCGATCAGCCAGCCGGTAACGGCATATAACGCGATGGTGGCGGGCGCCCCCCAGATGCGGATTTCCAGATAGGATCGGGTCAGGGCTTCGACTTCGGGGCTTGCCGGGGAAAGCGCGAACGCACCCGCAAACACGGCCACCTGCGCAAGGATAAAGAACAGCCCTGCCGCGCCTCCCAGGATCAGGCCGCGCATCAGCAGCGCCCGGGTTTCGACGGTATCGCCTGCCCCGCGTGCCTGCGCCGCCATCCCGGTCGTGCCCATCCGCAGGAAACCGAAGATCCAATAGACTGTAGACAGGATCACAGCCCCGATGCCGACCGCCCCGATCGGGGCCGCCTCGCCCATCTGACCGACAACGCCCGTATCCACCGCACCCAGTATCGGCACGGTGGCATTCGACAGAACAATGGGCACCGCGATCTTCAGCACCCGCCTGTGCGTGATGGGCGCCGAGGTGTCCTGCACGGTCAGCTCTTATCTCTGGGAGGTTGCGGCATCAGGAAATGTCCGGAAGCCTGCGCAAACAGTTTCGCATGGTTATCCTGCCAGGCTTCGACCCGGACCGAGGCATACCGCCGCCCGGATCTGCTGATGAAGGCCCGTGCATATGCGTCCCGTGGAAGGCCCGAGCGCAGATAGTCGACAGTAAAGTCGATGGTCTTGGGAAAGCGGATATTCGGGTCGGTCACAATCGCCTCTCCGTCGATCTCGCCACTTTCGATACGTGGGAACATATGTTCCCAACTGAGGGTAATGACGGCGGTCACTTCGAGGAATGCCGCGGTTACACCGCCGTGAATCGCAGGCAGAAACGGGTTGCCGATCAACTTGTCGTCGAAGTTCAGAACACCGGTCAGTTCGTCCCCGCGCCGGTCGAAGCTGATATTGAGAAAGCGGATATACGGGACGCCGTCAACCAGCGCTCGCAACGCTGCATCGCGTCGCTGCTTGACCACCTGCATTGGTTCGGGACGAGGTCTTGCCATGTTATTTCCCCTCAACCGTAAAGGACCCCGAGGCCGTGGCCACCGGCAGGTCTTTGTCATGGTCCATAGCCGTCGCTCGTACAAACGCCACGTTCCGCGTGATGTGATAGCAGACGGCGTGCGCAGTCACCGTCTGACCCGGTGTCGCCGCGCGCATGTAGTCAATGCGCAGATCAATCGTGGCTGTCCCGCCGGGGGCCGACGGGTGGCTCATCACGGCAGCACCGCAGCACGTGTCCAGAATTGTGGAAATCGCCCCACCGTGAATTACCCCAGTGCGCGGATCACCGATCAGAGCCTCATTGTAGGGCAACGTGATCTCTGCCTCGCCCTCGCCGATCTGCGTGAGCTTGAGGTTCAATGCCCGCGCATGGGGGATCGCCTCGATAAACTGGCGGGCTAAAACTGTCTTGTCGACCATAGGTTTGCGTCCTGTTCTCTGCCCCTCCTTTATGAGCCGCTGTTTCCGCAAAGGGCAAGCCCACCTGTTGCGCTTGGGATCGGGACCGCCTAGGTTGCTGACAAGGAGATCGGGAATGTCCAACAACCGTTTGTCATTCAAAGAGATGTGCGCCGAGTTCGACGTGACCCCGCGCACTCTGCGCTATTACGAATACATCGAGCTTTTGCAACCGGACCGTGAAGGTCGGTCTCGGTTTTACGGCCCGCGCGAATGCGCGCGGATGAAGCTGATCATGCGCGGCCGCAAGTTCGGATTCCCCCTGGAAGAGATCCGCCAATGGCTATTGATCTACGAAGATCAGGGTAATGAGGCGCAAATGGCCACCTTCGTCGAGATGGCGGATCGCCAGATGAGCGAGCTTCAGCAGCAGCGCCAGCAACTGGACGAAGCCATGGACGAGCTCAAGCGTCTGCGCGACCAGACGGCCAAGTCCTTGGGATAGCCGCCCCCAATCCGAAAATTCGAATTGATCACCCTGAATCTGCGCAAGCAGATGCGCGGTGTTTCCGCAATTGCGACAGCTTTGGCGGGAAATTCCGCATGACGCTACGGAAAGAAAATTGCGTCAGACCGTGCTTACGTGACCGGATGTTACGTCAACTTTGAAATGACGCAGCGTCTGGATTACGTAAACGTCACTCTCGTGTTGTAAAGCGCGTACCAACTGCGCAACTCATATCTCATGACGCCAGTGACGAGAGTATGACGAATGACCGAAGATGTGATGACCATCCGTGAGATGTGCGAGACCTATAATGTCACGCCACGCACCTTGCGGTTCTATGAGGCCAAGGAACTTCTGTTCCCGATCCGTGAAGGCCAGAAACGTCTGTTCACCAAGCGTGATCGGGCGCGGCTCAAACTGATCCTGCGCGGCAAACGATTTGGGTTCAGCCTGGAAGAAATTCGGCAATTGCTGGATTTGTACCATGTCGGCGACCAGCAGGTCACACAGATGACCCGCACCTATGAAATCGCGTGCGAGCGTCTGGAGGACATGGAAGCGCGCCGCGAAGAGCTGACGCAGGCCATCGACGATCTGAAAGAGCAGTTGCGCTGGGGCGAGAAAGTCATCGCCTCGATGAAACAGGAAAAGAAGGCAGCCGAGTAACCTCGACCTGTCATCCGGACATATGAATTAAGGGAGCTTCACATGCCCGTTTACAACGCGCCAACCAAAGACATGCAGTTCATCCTGCACGACGTACTGAATGTCTCGCAGTCGGACATACCCGGCTATAACGAACTGGAAGCCGAGTTTACCGGCGCGGTTCTGGAAGAAGCTGGCAAAGTTGCCACCAATGTTCTGCATCCGCTGAACGTGGTTGGCGACACCGAAGGGTGCCGGTTGGAAAACGGTATTGTGTACACCCCGACCGGGTTCAAGGAAGCCTTCGAGCAGATGAAGGAAGGCGGCTGGACTGGCCTCGACATGCCGGAAGAGTATGGCGGCCAAAACATGCCCTATGTGCTGGGCACTGCTGTGGGTGAGATGTTCTCGGGCTCTAACCAGGCCTTCACCATGTACCAGGGCCTGACGCACGGCGCGGCCTCGGCGATTCTGGCGCACGGAACGGACGAGCAGAAGAACAAGTACCTGCCCAAAATGGTCAGCTGTGAATGGACCGGTACCATGAACCTGACCGAACCGCATTGCGGCACCGATCTGGGCCTGATGCGCACCAAAGCGGAACCGCAGGGCGACGGCAGCTACAAAATCTCGGGCCAGAAGATCTTTATCTCGGCTGGCGATCACGACATGGCCGACAACATCATCCATCTGGTGTTGGCGAAGATTCCGGGCGGCCCCGAGGGTATCAAAGGCGTATCGCTGTTCATCGTCCCCAAGTTCATCGTCAACGAAGACGGCTCTTTGGGCGAACGCAACGGCGTCTCGGTCGGCAAGATCGAAGAGAAAATGGGCATCCACGGCAACTCGACCTGCGTAATGAACTATGACGAAGCCACCGGCTGGCTGCTGGGCGAAGAGCATAAGGGCATGCGCGCCATGTTCACCATGATGAACGAAGCGCGTCTGGGTGTGGGTATGCAGGGCCTGTCGCAGGCCGAAGCGGCGTATCAGAACGCTCTGGAATACGCCAAAGACCGCCTGCAGGGCCGCGATGTGACCGGTGTCAAAAATCCGGATGGTCCGGCCGATCCTCTGATCGTGCATCCTGATATCCGTCGCAACCTGATGGATCAGAAAAGCTTTACCGAAGGCGCGCGCGCGTTCATCCTTTGGGGCGCGACCATGATCGACAAGGCGCACCGCGCAGGAGACAAGGATGCGGACGGGCTCATCTCGCTACTGACCCCGGTCATCAAAGGCTTCCTAACCGACGAAGGCTACGACATGACCGTTCAGGCGCAGCAGGTCTATGGGGGCCATGGTTACATCGAAGAATGGGGCATGTCGCAATACACCCGCGATGCCCGGATCGCCATGATCTATGAAGGCGCCAACGGTGTACAGGCGTTGGACCTTGTTGGCCGCAAACTGGCGCAGGATGGCGGTAAGCACGTCATGGCCTTCTTCGACATGGTCAAAACCTTCTGCAAGGAAAACTCAGGCCAGAACGAGGCTTATGACAAAGCCTTCATCGAACCGCTGAAGGCTGCGTCCAAGGATCTGCAGGCGGCTGGTATGTATTTCATGCAGGAAGGCATGAAAAATCCGAACAACGCGCTGTCCGGTTCCTATGACTTCATGCACATGTTCGGTCATGTCTGCCTGGGCCTGATGTGGGCCCGTATGGCCAAGGCCGCACAAGAAGCGCTGGACAGTGGCACGTCGGACAAAGAGTTCTACGAGACCAAGATCGACACCGGCCGCTTCTACATGGCCCGCCGTCTGCCCGCCACGGCGTTGCATCTGTCGCGCATTCAAACTGGCGCAGATACGGTCATGGCGCTGGAGGCTGCAAACTTCTGATCTTTCTCCGGTTCCGGGGCCCCGCCCCGGAGCCGGTTTTCGGAGGAGATACAATGCCAAAACGATTTCGCCTGACCCGCCGATTCCCGGTCGCCATGACCGAGGACGGCTATCGAAAGCTCAGGGCTTTTGCCCGTGAGGCAGGATTAGATGAAGGCGAAGCGCTGTCTTTTCTGTTCGAAAATTTCAACAGCGTCATTGATGAAGACAACCTTACCCATCGATTGCGTCTTTTCAATTCCGAGTTGGAGGCGCGCAAGCGCTAGGCACCAGAACCGCCAAGCTAGGATGAAAGATGCACTAAACGCCACGGGAGGGGCGATTGCATGACCATAAAACTGCACTGCTTCGGAGAAAGCGGCAATTCCTACAAGGCCGCTCTGGCGCTGGAAATGTCTGGCCTCGATTGGGAACCGGTCTTTGTCGATTTCTTCAACGGCGTCACCCGAAGCCCCGAGTTCCGTTCGGAAATCAACGTGATGGGCGAAGCGCCCTTCATGGTCGATGACGATTTCCAAACCTCCCAATCCGGTGCCATTCAGGCCTATGTGACTGAAAAATCAGGCAAGTTTGGAGGCAAAAACCGGGAAGAGAACTATGACATCCTGCGCTGGGTGCTGTGGGACAATCACAAGCTTAGCTCGATGGCGGGCCTGACCCGGTTCCTGATCAACTTTCTGCCCGAACAGCATCGCAACCCGGATGTGATCGCCTTCAACCAGGGCCGCCTGAAGGCCGCTTATCAGGTGCTGAACGCGCATCTGGAAGGCCGTGACTGGATCGTCGGCGACGGCGTGACCAACGCCGATCTCAGCTGCTGCGGCTATCTGTATTACCCCGAACCATTCGGCTTTGACCGTGCCGACTGGCCCAACATCGACGCCTGGCTGACTCGCCTGTCCGAACAGCCCGGCTGGAAACACCCCTATGACCTGATGCCCGGCAACCCGTCGGATCGAGCTTGAGGAGAAGACCCATGACCGAAGCTTATATTTATGACGCCCTGCGCACCCCGCGCGGCAAGGGCCGCAAGGATGGCAGCCTGCACGAGGTAACCTCGGTACGCCTGTCCGCCCTGACCCTGAACGCGATGAAGGAACGCAACAACCTGGAAGGCCACGCCGTCGAGGACGTGATCTGGGGCAACGTCACGCAGGTGATGGAGCAAGGCGGCTGTCTGGCACGTTCGGCGGTTCTGGCCTCGGATCTGGACCAGTCGATCCCCGGCCTGGCGATCAACCGCTTCTGCGCGAGCGGGATGGAAGCCGTGAACCTGGCCGCAAACCAGGTCAAGGGCGGCGCGGGCGACGCTTATATCGCCGGTGGCGTCGAGATGATGGGCCGTGTTCCCATGGGCAGCGACGGGGCGGCGATTGCCGTTGACCCCTCTCTGGCGATGGAGACCTACTTTGTGCCGCAGGGCATCTCGGCCGACATCATTGCCACAGAATACGGGTTCAGCCGCGATGACGCAGACGCTCTGGCGGTTGAATCGCAAAAGCGCGCGGCCGAAGCTTGGGCCGACAACCGGTTCGAAAAGTCGATCATCACAGTGAAAGACCAGAACGGCCTGCCCATTCTGGACCGCGACGAGTACATGCGCCCAGGCACCGACATGCAAAGCCTTGGCGCGCTGAACCCGTCCTTCCAGATGATGGGCGAGCAGATGCCTGGCTTCGACAAGGTGGCGATGCTGAAATACCCACATCTTGAGCGGATCAATCACATCCACCATGCGGGCAACAGCTCGGGCATCGTGGATGGGGCTGCGGCCGTGCTGATCGGCAACAAGGAATTCGGCGAGAAATACGGCCTGAAACCGCGCGCCCGCATCAAGGCCACCGCCAAAATCGGTACCGACCCGACCATCATGCTGACCGGCCCAGTTCCAGTGACCGAGAAAATTCTGGCCGACAACGGCATGAAGATCAGCGATCTGGACCTGTTCGAAGTGAACGAAGCCTTCGCCTCGGTCGTACTGCGGTTCCAACAGGCGTTTGATGTCGACCCGGCGATGGTGAACGTCAACGGCGGGTCAATCGCGATGGGTCACCCGCTGGGCGCAACCGGTGCGATCATCATCGGCACCTTGCTGGATGAACTGGAGCGTCAGGACAAGGAAACCGGTCTGGCCACGCTTTGCATTGCGTCCGGCATGGGTGCGGCAACGATTATCGAGCGGGTCTGATGCCCAAGCTGGATCTCTCTCAGATCCCGTTCAAGGGGGGCTCGTCCTATCCGGGCAAGCTGGCCGAGGCGACCGCTGGTCGTTTCGTGCAGCGCGTCGGGGATGCGGGCGGGTTGACCCAATACGGGGTCAACATCGTGCGGCTGGAGCCTCAGGGCCTCTCGTCGCTGCGCCACTACCATATGGAGCAGGACGAGTTTGCCATCATGCTCAGCGGCAAATGCGTGCTGATCGATGACGATGGTGAGCATGAGATGCTGCCCGGTGACTGCGCCGCTTGGCCCGCTGGTGAGGCCAATGGCCACCACCTTGTGAACAAGACCGATGCGCCCGCGACCTTTCTGGTGGTGGGCACACGGACCCCGACCGAGACTGGCTATTACAGCGACATAGACATGATGGTGAAGGATGATGAAAACGGATTCTCTTTCACCCGGAAAGACGGCAGCCCGCTGACGGCTGACCAGATTGGAGATGACAATGACTGATTTCACTCTGACCAAAGACGCGGACGGCGTCGCCTTTGTGACCTGGGACGCCCAGGGAAAATCCATGAACGTGCTGACCCGCGAGGCTTTTCAAGAAGTCAGCCAACTGATTGATCAGGCCCTGAGCGACGACGAGATCAAAGGTGTTGTCATTACCTCGGGCAAGGAAGGCTCGTTTGCCGGCGGAATGGACCTGAACACATTGGCCACTATCCGTCAGGAAGCGGGGGACGAACCTGCGCAGGCGTTGTTTGATTTCGTCATGGGCGGGCATCACATCCTGCGCAAACTGGAATTGGCGGGCATGGACCCCAAGACCAAGAAAGGTGGCAAGCCCATCGCCTGCGCGATCAACGGAACCTGCGCCGGGATCGGGACCGAGATCGCACTGGCCTGCCATCACCGCGTCATGACAAGCAACCCAAAATCCAAGATCGGGCTGCCCGAAATCCTGCTGGGCATCTTCCCCGGCGGCGGCGGCACCATCCGTTACAGCCGCATGGTGGGCGCCATGGCGGCGGCCCCGGTACTGCTTGAAGGCAAGATGATGGACCCGGCCAAGGCCAAGGGCGCGCAGTTGATCGACGCAGTTGCCGACGATCCGGTCGCTGCGGCCAAGGAATGGGTTCTGAATGCCAAGGACGCCGACCTGGTGAAACCCTGGGACGCGAAGGGCTACAAGATGCCCGGTGGTGCGCCCTACCACCCTGCCGGTTTCATGACCTTCGTGGGCGCGAGCGCCATGGTTCATGGGAAAACGCAAGGCGCCTTCCCCGCGGCCAAAGCCCTTCTGAGCGCAATCTATGAAGGCGCGCTGGTCGACTTTGACACCGCTTTGAAAATTGAAGCCCGCTGGTTCACCAACGTTCTGATGAACCCGTCCTCGTCGGCGATGATCCGGTCACTGTTCCTCAACAAGGAAGCGCTTGAAAAAGGCGCGGTCCGTCCGAAAGGTGTGCCCGATCAGCGTGTTAAGAAGATCGGCGTTCTGGGCGCTGGGATGATGGGGGCCGGTATCGCGCTGGTTTCGGCCCAAGCTGGCATGGAAGTCGTTCTGGTCGACCGCGATCAAGAGGCGGCCGACAAAGGCAAAGCTTACACCGAAACCTATCTGGACAAGGGTATCAAGCGCGGCAAGGTCACGGCCGCAAAGAAAGAGGCCATGCTGGCCCGCATCACGTCGACACCGGATCTGGACCATCTGAATGGGTGTGACCTGATCATCGAAGCCGTGTTTGAAGACATGGGCGTAAAGGCCGAGATGACCAAAAAGGTCGAGGCAATCATCCCCGAGGACTGCATCTTTGCCTCGAACACCTCGACCCTGCCGATCACCGATCTGGCCAAGGCAAGCGTGCGTCCCGACCAATTCATCGGCATCCACTTCTTCTCACCGGTCGAGAAGATGTTGCTGGTCGAGATCATAAAGGGCAAGGAAACCGGTGATCGCGCCGTTGCCAAGGCGCTAGACTACGTGCGCCAGATCCGCAAGACGCCGATCGTGGTCAACGATGCGCGCTTCTTCTACGCCAATCGCTGCATCATTCCGTACATCAACGAAGGCGCACGGATGATCACCGAAGGCGTGAGCCCCGTGCTGATCGACAACGCTGCGCGTCAGTTGGGCTTTCCGGTTGGTCCGATCCAACTGACCGATGAAACCTCGATTGATCTGGGGGCCAAGATCGCTCGGGCGACCAAGGCAGCCATGGGCAATGCCTATCCGGAAAGCCCCTCGGACGATCTGATCTTCTGGATGGAAGAACAGGGCCGCCTGGGCCGCAAGGCGAATGCCGGTTTCTTCGACTATGACGAGAAGGGCAAGCGCGTCGAATACTGGAAGGGCCTGCAAGACAAGTATCCGCTTGCCGATGACCAGCCTGACCTGATCGAAGTGCAGGAACGTCTGATGTTTGCTCAGGTTCTGGAAGCTGTCCGCGCGCTGGAAGAGGGTGTTCTGGAAGACATCCGTGAAGGCGACGTGGGCGCCATTCTGGGCTGGGGCTTTGCGCCGTGGTCCGGTGGTCCGCTCAGCTGGCTCGACATAATCGGTACGCCCTACGCAGCCGAAAGATGTGATCAGCTGGCCGAGAAATATGGCGAACGCTTTGCCTGCCCTCCGCTGCTGCGTGAGATGGCAGAAAAGGGTCAAACCTTCTACGGGCGTTTCAACCCCGAAGCAAAGGCTGCCTGAATCAGTGACGCAGGCGCGTGAGATCACGCGCCTGCATCGTTTTTGTCAGTGTTTGGTTAGATCTGCCATTCGGGCCGCAGAAACAGCACCGGCGCGTTTGGACGCCCCGGTCGACCCGGCCGCCTGACCCCAGAGGGCGGACGGATCGGAAATATCGGTTCCTGCGGAATGGGTGCAGGCAGGGCACCCAATGGGTTGGCAAGGGCTGACATATCTCCCCTGCTTGCAATCAGGTTGACCAGCTTTGGGCCGGTCTCTTCATCGGCGACATCGTAACCAGCCCCGCTGACCCTGCCGCGCATGTTAAACAGGCCGGAAGGGCAGTAAGCTTGCAGGCCGCCCTCGATAAAGATCACCTGATCTTCGTCGAAAAACAAGGAACGGACCTCGAACGACGATCCCGGTGCCTGCGACATAAGCCGACCCACGCCATTCAGCAGTCTTGCGGATACGACGGAACATCCGCTGACATTGGCATCAAACTGCGACAGGTTCAGAGCGATGCCCTGCTCGGGCATCAGCCAAACGGGGCGCCCGTTATACGCGGCGCGTGCCGGAACGAAAACCGGCAAATACTCGGAACGGCGCTCTTCGGCAGGAATGACCACGACGCTGGTCGAGATGCGGCGCACCTCTTTGAACCCGTGATCCAGAGTTCGGACGAGATCGCCGACTGCAATGCGCTCAACAGGTTTCCACCCGCTGGTTGTCGCAACCTTCGTGCCGCTCAAAAAACCACCACGGCGCGCGTTCACGGCATGGTTCAAACTGGTTGGATCAGTGTCGGACGACTGATCAAGATAAACAGAAATACTCGTAACTTCAGACACGTGCCTAACCCCCTTTGGCACAAACTCACTATGCCAAACAGCTAACATCAAAAATCGGGGCTGTCTTATTTCAGACATATTTTTGCCCATTTTGGGCCGTCACAGCGCATTTCCGGGGCGATTTGGTAAACACTTGCAAGAAATAAACAGGCTTTTGTGCAATTTCCGAAACGGTCAGCATGAATGGATCATACGAATCCATTTGCACCTGTTCCGTTGAAATGAACCTGCTTGTTGAGGTTGCAGCGTGCAAAAAACGTTGGCAGAGCGCTATTGTACGTGTCAGGCAAAATCTTGCTGGGTGGATGACCGCCTGGCCCGCCAGCCCAGCAAAACCCCTGCCGTCGCGATCAGGACAATCCCGGACACTTGCATCAAATCGAGGGTCTGACCCAGTGCGACGAATGCAAAGAGCGGCCCGAAAATCATCACCGAGTACTCGAACACGGCCACGTAAGAGGTCTCGCCTATCTGATAGGCTTTGATGAGCATGAAGACCGCAATCGTCGACCCGACCGCCTGAATAACAATCCATTGCAGCGCGGGCCCCACTTCCCAGACCCAACCCCGTGTAACAAAGCCGTCCGGCCCGTCCAGCGTGGCAACGGGTGCAAGCGTGAACAAGGCAGCGCCCACGGCCCCCGACAGCCCAAGGGTAATGACCATCGCAGCCAGCATCGCAACCGTGCTTTCACGCGCGCAATATGTCCGCGTCATGATCGAACTCAAGGCATAGAAAAAACCTGCCGCAACTGGAAAAACCGAACGCATGTCAAATTCGACAGGGTTTGGCTGCAAAACCAGAAGAGTGCCCGAAAAACCGACCAACACAGCCAGAATGCGCCACGGCCCGATCTTTTGCCCAAGCGCAATGGACGAAATCAACAGCACGAAAATCGGCGAGGTGAACAACCCTGCCAGAGCTTGCGCAATCGGCATCATCGACAGCGATGCAAAATAGAAAAACATGGCCGTCGTAATCAGAAGACTGCGTAAGATGACCGCCCTCCACCGTTGCGGCCTCAGCCCGCCCAGCCCCAATAGGGACAGCCCGACAATCAGCGGCAGCATCAGCAATGCCCGCATAAAATGGAACTGCCACAGCCCGACCGTCTCGGCCAGCAGGATCACAACATTGTCGATCACGCCGATAATTGCCATTGCTGCTACCATAAGGGCTGAAGCCAGCACCGGAGAGGTGGTCGTATCTGCCTGCATGTTCGCGCCCTTGTTGCGATCAAAGATCGGCGATCTTTTTCCTGACGGGTATCCAGCACAAATCGGAATACCTGCGCAACAGGTTTGCGCACGGCGTTTTCACCATGCTAAGCTGCGGCAAAACAATTTCGAGCAGACCCCAACCAGATGACGGCCCTGAAACAGTACCAGCGGATCGAAGCCACCGGTCTGTGGCGCCCTTCGCCCGATGAACAGCGGCGCGAAGTTGTGGTATCGATTGGCAAGGCGACCCTGACCATCTCCGATTTCAATGACAGGGC
Organism: Ruegeria sp. P10; assembly: GCF_056534925.1. Lineage (NCBI taxonomy): Bacteria > Pseudomonadati > Pseudomonadota > Alphaproteobacteria > Rhodobacterales > Roseobacteraceae > Ruegeria > Ruegeria sp. P10. The sequence continues at coordinate 3,336 of NZ_JBQERJ010000004.1, read as the reverse complement.
TTTGACGCATTGGTCTTTGGCGGCGCTTGAAAGACAGAACCCCGGTGTCTTTCCGGCTGTTTTTTGCCCCGACGGTGATCCGGATGAGACACTGGAACTGGGAGAATCCGAATCCACGATGCTTGAAGCGATCGATCGGCTGCAACATGCCATCGAACGTTCGCGCCCCCATCCCGGCCGTTTGCGCTGGATGAGCGTCGGAGGCGTTGTGGCCGCGGTTCTGGCCGTATTGTTGTTTTGGCTGCCCGGTGCGTTGCAAAACCATGTTGTCTCGGTCGTGCCCGAAATCAAACGACAGGAAATCGGAGACACGATACTGCGTCGGATCGAGCGCGTCTCGGGACAGGCCTGCTCGTCTGTGGATGCGCAGGCGTCACTGGATCGGTTGGCCAGTCGTACGGGCGTACGGCAGATCATTATTCTGCCCGCCGGCGTTCAGGACAGTCTCAGCTTGCCGGGTGGCACCGTTCTGTTGAACCGGGCGCTGGTTGAAGACCACGAAGACCCTGCTGTCGCAGCAGGTTATGTTATTGCAGAACGCGCGCGGGCGGCGCTCAACGACCCGCTGGATGATCTGCTGGACAGAACCGGAGCGGCCTCGGCCTTTCGGCTGTTGACGACCGGGGAACTGACACCTGAGATCATCGACACCTATACCGAACAGGTCCTTTCGCAGCCCCGACCTTCCCTTCCGGACGATGACTTGCTGGCGATGTTCTCGCAAAGCGCCCTGCCCTCTACCCCTTACGCCTATGCTCAGGACATTACCGGTGAATCAGTACTGGGTCTGATCGAGGCCGATCCCATGGCCGGCCGGACACTGGAACAGGTGTTACCGGACCGTGATTGGGTCCGGCTACAAAACATATGCGGTGAATAAGCCGGGTTACTTGGTTCCGAACATCCGGTCGCCCGCGTCACCCAGACCCGGCATGATATAGCCTTTCGAGTTCAGCTCGCGGTCCAATGCGGCAGTGACGATGTGCACATCCGGGTGCGCCTCTTTCATACGCGCCACACCTTCCGGCGCGGCCAACAGGCACAGAAACCGGATATCCGTCGCCCCCGCCTCTTTCAGCAGGTCAATCGCCGCGGCCGAGCTGTTGCCGGTGGCCAGCATCGGATCCACCGCGATAACCAAACGGTCTTTCAGGCTCTCGGGTGCCTTGAAGTAATACTGCACGGGCTTCAGCGTTTCTTCGTCGCGATACAGACCGACAAAGCCGACACGCGCAGAGGGAACAAGCTCCAGCACCCCATCCAGCATCCCGTTTCCGGCACGCAGGATCGACACCAGCGCCATTTTCTTGCCCGCCAGTATGGGAGCATCCATCTCTTCCATCGGCGTTTCGATATTACGCGTGGTCAGGGGAATGTCGCGCGTGACCTCATAGGCCAGCAGCAGCGTTATTTCGCGCAGCAACTGCCGGAACACGGCGGTCGAGGTGCCCTTGTCCCGCATGAGCGTCAGTTTGTGTTGCACCAGAGGGTGATCGACGATGGTCAGATGTTCGCTCATGTTTTCTCCAGTCTTTTCTTGACCCGCGCACGGGTGGCGTCATCGCAAAAGGCCGCTTCCAGGGCGGTTTCGTTCAGGGACGCAAAATCTTCGGCCTCCCAGCCGAAAGCTGCGTTCAGCATTTCATATTCCCGCCGCATGGTCGTGTGAAAAAACGGCGGGTCATCCGTTGAGACGGTGACCTTCACGCCCGCATCACGCAGGGCCGCGATTGGATGTGTCGCAAAATCCGGGAAAAGCCCCAGAACCACATTCGATCCCGGACAGACCTCAAGAGTGATGTCCCGGTCGACCAATTCGCGAACAAGGTCCGGATCCTCGATGGCGCGAACACCGTGCCCGATGCGCTCGACCCCCAGATCGCGGACGGCATCGCGCACGCTTTGAGGGCCTCCAAACTCACCGGCATGTGTCGTCAGCCGCAGGCCGGCCTCGCGCGCGCAGTCAAACGCCCATTTGAAATCGCCCTGAGTGCCAACGGATTCATTGCCACCCATGCCAAAACCGGTGATCCAGTCGCCCGCAGTCTCTGCCGCGCAATAGGCGCTGCGCTTGGCTTGATCGGGGCCGAAATGGCGCACACAGGTAATGACGCCGCGCAGGGTGATGTCAAACTTGCGCTCGGCCTCGTCCGCCGCGTCCTGAATGGCGTTCAGATAGTCCCGCCAGGCGTGCAGGTCGCCGCCGCCACAAAAATCGGGGCTCAGAAAAGTCTCAGAATAGACGACACCGTTTTTGGCGCTTTCTTCAAGAATGGCCAATGTCAGCCGCCGGAAGTCTTCGGGCGTCTTCAGGACTTCGCAAGCAGCTTCATACACATTCAGGAAATGCGCGAAATCGCGGAAATCATAGGATCCGTCCGGCTTGAAGATACCGCTCAGATCCACTCGTTTTTCATGCGCAAGCTGACGTATGAATGCCGGTGGCGCGGCGCCTTCGTGATGCAGGTGCAGTTCTATTTTCGGCAGATCGGCGACGCTCATAGAAAGTTCCTTCCCGGCCCTTGCGCCGGAATGTTCAGGTGGTGGGCGATGCTGGCGGCAATATCGGCAAAGTCTACCTGGCCGATCTGCCCCGTGCCCGACCCGGAAATCAGAACCGGCACTTGTTCACGTGTGTGATCTGTCCCGGTCCAGCTGGGATCATTGCCATGATCGGCGGTCAACAACAACAGGTCGTCGGGGCGCAGCCTGGCCAGAATCTTGCCGATCTCGTGATCGAACCATTCCAATGCTCGGGCATAACCGCTGATATCGCGGCGGTGGCCGTAAAGACTATCGAATTCAACAAAGTTGGCAAAAGTCAGGCTGCCCTGTTCGGCGTCATCCACCAGCTCTGAAAGGTGCCGCATGAGTTCAGCGTCCGACCCTTTGCGCAGCGTGTCGATACCCTGCATGGAAAAGATGTCGCCGATCTTGCCCACCGCGTGCACCTTCCGCCCGGCATCCTGCACCCAATTGGTCAGAACCGGTGCGGGCGGCAGAATGGCGAAATCCTTGCGGTTGGCAGTCCGTTCGAATCCCGCCTCTGGCGAGCCGACAAAGGGGCGCGCAATGACACGGCCCACTTTCATCTTGTGCAAGCGCGGTGCAAGTGCGCGGCACATACCCAGCAAACGGTCCAGTCCGAAACTCTCTTCATGGGCTGCGATCTGAAACACACTGTCGGCTGAGGTGTAGCAGATCGGCCAGCCGGTTCGCATATGCTCGGCACCCAGTTCGGCGATGATCGCCGTGCCCGAGGCATGGCAATCGCCAAGGATGCCTTCGGTCCCGGCGGGCCGTCCGGGTGCGGCGCTTCGGCCGCTGCGGCAAAAC
>NZ_JBQERJ010000003.1:0-400203 GCF_056534925.1 Ruegeria sp. P10 | reverse complement strand
CTGGGGCATAAACGGGGGCATTTTCCGTGGCAAACGGGTGCCACGGGTATCGAAGTAACGATGTTCCGATGAACTGGCTGGGGTGGTAGGATTCGAACCTACGATACACGGTACCAAAAACCGCTGCCTTACCACTTGGCTACACCCCAACAGTGAGCGGCTATCTACGATTGTTGTTGGCGGGGATCAAGAGCGTTTTGTCAAAAAAACTCAGGTTGAACCGATTTTTTTCAGGGCAGTCATTGGGTGTCGATCAACACGGCTCCGGTCCGGTTTCCATCCTGCACCATTGCATGCGCAGATGCGCATTCTTCCAGTGCAAAGACCTTTTGAACAGGGCAGGTCAAAGCGCCATCCGTCAATGCCTTGTGAAGGGTCTTCACGGCATCGGTACGAAGATCCAGCGGAAGAAGGTAAATCAAAATGGTCTCAAGCGTCATGGCTTTGAACATCATCGGTCCGAATGGAAACACGGGGGCCATGTCTTGGGCAGAGCCATAGGCGTTGATGCGACCGTTCTCGGCAATGACCGCGGCGTTTGTTTGAATATTCCGGCCGAATTCGACGTCGATAATTCGGCCGATTGTCTTTCCTTCATTTGCATCGAGAATTTCGGAGGAAAGATCCTTGCTGGCGTAATCAATCACGATATCTGCGCCGGCTTCTCGGACCCGGTCAAAGTTGCGAGGGCTGGCGGTAGCGATCACGCGCGCGCCTGCCCATTTGGCAAGCTGAACGGCCAGAAAGCCGACGGTGCCCGCGCCACCGTGTATCAAGATCGTTTGCCCATCGGGACAGCCGCCTGAAAACACCGCGTGGCAGGCGGTAAGACCGGGAATGCCCAGAATCGCGCCGGTCTGCATCGACACCGCATCCGGCAGAGCCACGGCCTGGGCATCGGGAAGGGTGATGTGGCTGGCGGCGGTGCCGAAAGGGCGTTGCCATTGCCCGTTCCAGATCCACACGCGCTGCCCGATCCGAGATGCGGATACTCCGTCGCCAACGGCCGAAATCACACCAGCGCCGTCACTGTGCGGGATGATCAGGGGGAACGGAGGCTCTGTCACGCCCGGTCTGGTCCCGGCGCGGGCTTTGACGTCGGAAGGGTTCACTCCGGAAAAGGACAGCTCTACCGTGACCTCGCCCGGACCCGGCGGGACCGGAGGGAGGTCCTTTATCCGCAGGACATCGGCCGGGTCTCCGAAGTTGGAATATGTAACTGCGCGCATGATCGCCTCCGTTTTGGTCGAGTTTCACAGCATATCGGCAGGAAACTCAAACACCTTGTCGCGTGTCCGCAACGCGGGGGAAGGTCGGCCCTGTGGTTATTCGCGAATCTCGGACGGGTCGACCCCCCAAAGGTTCGACTTCAAGGTCCAACCCCGATACCCGCCGGCGGTGATCCGGCACCAGTCCAGCGAACAGGTTCCCAGTCGGGCCACGACCCCGGATTCGAAATGCGCATTCACGGGGGAGGTCGGATCGGGTCGGGCATAGACAGGCAGCATTTCGGATTCAATCAGTACTGTCCGAACACCCGACAACAGGGCGTAGTGAACCCAGCCTCCGGCGCCGTCGCGGTCCTGAACCCGTCGCCAGTTGCCGTATTCGGCAGTGACCTGAAGCGGCATTCCGCGCCGTTTGAACACCCAGTCGATTCGATGTGTCAAAGAAGGTCCGCGTCGCACGTTGCCTTCTGCTGCTTTCATCGAGACATAACGGGGCAGGGGGAGGTTGGTGACGGATCCTCGTTTCACGTCGGCATGAGCAGCCCATGCGCCGAACATGATTAGAAATACGGATAGTGCCGCCAGACAGCGGCGATTTACCGGTCGAATACCACTCACTGACTGCCTGCTCTTATGCCTGTTGATCCGGTTCCGAAAAAAGGTCGACTCAATGCCAAAGGGGTTCTTGTGCCCCGCCTTATCCTGCGCCACGATGCCATGGCGCGCGTCCGTTTGCAAAGCAGTGGGAGGGCCGAGGTGCCAAGAGAACGTTTGAGTGTTGTCGTTACGCGACGGTTGCCCGAAGCGGTCGAAACACGTTTGAGCGAGTTGTTTGATGTGCGCTTGCGCGACGATGACACTCCGATGACGCGCGAAGAACTGGTGGCCGCAGTGCAGGACGCCGATGTCCTGGTGCCTACGGTGACCGATGCGATTGATGGCGGTCTGCTGGGGCAGGCGGGCGAAAGGCTGAAGCTCATCGCCAATTACGGTGCCGGTGTCGACAATATTGACGTGTCCACAGCGCGCCAGCGTGGGATTCTGGTGTCGAACACGCCGGGGGTTCTGACCGATGACACCGCCGACATGACCATGGCCCTGATTCTGGCCGTTACCCGACGCATTCCCGAAGGTCTGAGCGTGATGCAGCAGGGAGATTGGTCCGGCTGGGCGCCCACCGCGTTTCTGGGAGGCCGTATCGGTGGTCGTCGTCTGGGCATTTTGGGCATGGGCCGGATCGGGCAAGCGGTGGCGCGGCGTGCGAAAGCGTTTGGAATGCAAGTCCATTATCACAACCGCCGCAGGTTGCGCACCGAGACCGAGCAGGAGCTGGAGGCAACCTATTGGGAAAGCCTCGATCAGATGGTCGCGCGGATGGATGTGATCTCGGTCAATTGCCCCTCAACGCCGTCGACCTTCCATCTGATGAACGCACGTCGTCTGAAACTGATGAAACCCTCGGCAGTGATCGTGAACACGTCACGTGGTGAAGTTGTGGACGAAAACGCCCTGACCCGGATGATCCGCGCAGGTGAAATTGCGGGGGCGGGGCTGGATGTCTACGAACAGGGCACTGACGTGAACCCGCGCCTGCGGCAGCTGCCCAATGTGGTTCTGTTGCCTCATATGGGATCAGCCACGCTCGAGGGCCGGGTGGAGATGGGCGAGAAGGTCATCATCAACATCAAGACCTTCGAAGATGGCCACCGCCCGCCGGATCAGGTTGTGCCAGCAATGCTCTAGCGCTCTGGAAAGGAGCAGGAATGGACGTCTATGAAGGAGGGTGCCGTTGTGGAAATCTGCGCATCAGGGCTTCGGGTCGTCCTCTGCGGGTCGGAATCTGTCACTGTTTGGACTGCCGCAAGCATCATGGCGCGGTTTTCTATGCGGCGGCCGTTTTCCCGGACGACAGAATAGAGGTTTACGGCGAAGCGCGTGGTTATGCTAACAGGTATTTTTGCCCCGGCTGCGGCTCTCCGGTCTTTGCGCGCAGCGGAACCGAAGTGGAGGTGCATCTTGGATGCCTTGATGCGCCAGATCAGTTGGCGCCAACATATGAAAGCTGGGTCATCCGGCGTGAAGCTTGGTTGCCCGAGTTCCGCGGTATGACCCGCTATGATCAGGATCGATTGGTGGGCGACGCAAAGGCTTAACGCGTGCTGCGGACACCGGCCATTTGCTGATGGCGTGCAGGTTGGACTTGTTCAGAGCGTGTTCGGCGCGCAGTTTTGATAATCAGGGATGTATCGGAGGATTTGATCAGATGAGACGTGTTTCAGTTCTACTGTTTTCTGCATTTTGTTTTGCAACTCCGGGGGTCGCTCAGGAAGCGGCCGATGCCGTTGCGCCCGAAACGGCCACGGAAGGGCAGGTACAGGCCATGACCGACGAGGTCATCGCGGCGCTCGAGGCCAAACTGGATGGCGTTCCGGTCACGTCCCAGAACTGGATGGTTGCCGCGGCCAACCCGCTGGCGGTGGAAGCCGGTGTCAGAGTATTGCGCGCAGGTGGGTCTGCCGCAGACGCCATGATTGCGGTGCAGGTCGTGCTGGGCCTGGTCGAACCGCAATCCTCGGGCTTGGGCGGCGGTGCGTTTCTGGTCTGGTACGATGCAGCGACCGGTCAGATGACAACTCTGGACGGGCGAGAAACGGCGCCGCTGGCGGCCACACCAACCGTGTTTCAGGACGAAAACGGTGAGCCGCTGAAATTCTTCGATGCGGTTGTCGGTGGGCTGTCCGTGGGGACGCCGGGCACACCTGCCTTGCTGGAAGAGGCACATCGTCGCTGGGGGCGTTCCTCGTGGCCCGGATTGTTTGCCGATGGAATCCGGTTGGCGGATGAAGGGTTCCTGGTGTCCCCGCGTCTGGCCAGCCTGGTCGAAAAAGATGCCGAGCGTTTGTCGCGCTTTCCGGAAACGGCCGCGTATTTTCTGCCGGGGGGCGCACCGCTGCAACAGGGGCAGCGCCTGATGAACCCGGCTTATGCTGAAACACTGCGTGTGCTGGCCCGCGATGGGGCGGCCGGATTCTATGGCGGTGAGATTGCCGCGGATATCGTGCGCACGGTTCGCAACGCTCCGGGCAATCGTGGTGTTCTGTCCGGTGCGGATCTTGCGCTGTATCAGGTGATCGAGCGCGAGCCGGTTTGCGCGGAATACCGCGCCTATGAAGTCTGCGGCATGGGCCCGCCGTCGTCGGGTGCGCTGACCGTGGGGCAAATTCTGGGGATGCTGAACGGCTATGATCTGGCGGCTATGGGGCCGGAAAGCGCCGAGGCCTGGCGGTTGATCGGGGACGCTTCGCGCCTCGCCTTTGCGGACCGGGGCCGGTACATGGCTGACAGCGATTTTGTGCCCATGCCGACCAAGGGGCTGGTTGATCCGGCCTACCTGTCGCAACGAGCGGAATTGCTGAACACCGAAGGCGCGCTGGCAGATGTCGGGCCCGGTCAGCCGGAGTTCGACCACGCGCTGAACTGGGCGGATGATGTGTCGCTGGAGCTGCCTTCGACCTCGCATATCTCGATTGTAGACAGCTATGGCAACGTGCTGTCGATGACCACGACCATCGAAAACGGCTTTGGCTCACGTCTGATGACGAACGGGTTCCTTCTGAACAACGAACTGACGGATTTTTCGTTCAAGACCCACAGCGATGGTGTGCCGATCGCCAACCGGCTGGAACCCGGAAAACGCCCGCGTTCGTCCATGAGCCCGACCATCGTGATGCAGGATGACGCGCCGGTTCTGGCGATTGGCTCGCCGGGCGGCAGTCGGATCATCGGCTATGTGGCCAAATCGATCATCGCATGGGCCGACTGGGGCATGGATGTGCAACAAGCCGTGTCGCTGCCGCATCTTGTCAATCGTTTCGGAACATATGATGTCGAGGCCGGGACCGCTGCCGAAGGCTTTTCCGACGGGCTGACCCAGTTTGGGTTCGAGGTAAACCCGCGTGACCTGACATCTGGCCTTCACGCCATCGAAATCGGAGACGGGCTGAGCGGTGGTGCCGACCCCCGTCGCGAAGGTATTGCGCTGGGCGAATAGGGCCTCGGTATTTGTGGGGATTACCGGCACTCGGTGGGCCCTTTAGTCATGGACTGAACGGCCCGCAACGTGCTGGGACAGAGGAGGATTACGATGGTGCAGGCGACCGCTTTGCCTCGGAATGAAACAGGTATTGAAACCGTCATAGGCGTTCTGAAACAACGTTTTGGCGACAGGTTGCAAACGGGTACCGCGATCCGTGAACAGCACGGGCACACCACGACCTGGATCGAAAACCAGAGCCCGGATGCTGTGGTTTTCCCGCATACTACGCAGGACGTGTCGGAAATTGTCAAAACCTGTGCCGCGCACCGGGTGCCGGTGATTCCCTTTGGCACGGGAACGTCGCTGGAAGGGCATGTGAATGCGCCAGCAGGGGGGATCTCGGTCGATCTGATGCAGATGGACAAGGTGCTGGCTGTCCACGCCGAAGATCTGGATTGTGTCGTGCAGCCCGGCGTCACGCGCGAGGCGCTGAACACCCATTTGCGGGATCAGGGTTTGTTCTTTCCGATTGACCCGGGGGCGAATGCCTCGCTGGGCGGTATGGCTGCGACCCGCGCGTCGGGCACCAATGCGGTGCGATACGGAACGATGCGGGACAACGTTCTCAGCCTCGAGGCGGTGATGCCGGACGGCCAGATCATCCGTACCGGTCACAGGGCCAAGAAGTCATCGGCCGGGTATGATCTGGCACGCCTTCTGATTGGGGCGGAAGGCACGTTGGGTATCATCACCGAGCTGACTCTGCGCTTGCAGGGCATCCCCGAAGCGATCAGCTCGGCCAGGTGTTCCTTTCCTTCGGTCGATGCCGCGTGCCGCGCGGTGATGATGACCATTCAGTATGGCATTCCGGTCGCCCGAATAGAGTTGCTGGATGAAATGTCGGTTCAGGCGGCAAACGCCTATTCCGGGCTGAGCCTGCCGGAAACGCCATTGCTGCTGCTGGAATTCCATGGCTCTGAAAGCGGTGCGGCGGAACAGGCTGAAACCTTTGGTCAGATCGCCCGGGAATTCGGCGGTACAGATTTTGCTGCGACCTCGACCACCGAAGAACGGAACAAGCTTTGGCAGGCGCGCCATGATATGTATTGGGCATGTCTGCAACTGCGCCCCGGCGCGCGTGGTATTTCAACGGATGTCTGCGTGCCGATCTCGCGCCTGGCGGAGTGTGTGACAAGCACTCAGCAGAAGGCAGCTGATCTTGGCTTGCTCGCGCCAATGGTGGGGCATGTGGGGGATGGGAACTTTCACTCGCTTCTTTTGATCGACATGCAGAACGCCGAAGAAGTCGCCAAGGCCGAAGAGTTTGTCGGGTGGTTGAACGACCTGGCAATTTCAATGGAGGGCACCTGTACAGGTGAACACGGAATCGGTCAGGGCAAGCGGCCATACCTCATCAAGGAACTGGGCGCCGCCACGCAGTATATGGCCGCAATCAAGGCTGCTTTGGACCCCGAGAACATCATGAATCCCGGCAAGGTTTTGGCGGGCCAATCCTAGCGGTTTTCGCGTTCTGGCCGGCATTGCGCCTTCAAATCGTCCACATGTTCTGGTCTCACCGACTCGGTTAGGAACAGGTGGCCGACATGAGCGCAAAATATCTGGCAGGGTTTGCAGCGATCTGCGGGATCGCCGTTGTTGGGCTGGACTATTATCAGCAGGCCAAGGCATCCGAAAACGGGCTGGGCTTCAAAGGTTATGTTACCTCGGTATCCGCGCGTGTCGGGATTTCGGAAAGTCGGCTTGAAGCTGATGCCCAACCTTCACAGCCCGAGGAACCTGCGGCAAAGACACCGTCAGAGGAAGTTCGGAAACTTGTCTGCACCACGATCGGGACAAGCAAGCGCTGTCGCTCCAGCGGTTGAGATCACGGGTTTCATGTCAGATCTGCGACCCGCATTCGATCATCGGGTCGTTTTTTTCATATCACTGGTCGGATGAATGTCGCGCGATCCCCCTCAAGTGCGCCATATGGTGTCAACTGATTTCAAGGGGAGACGCCCGGTTATGAAAACCCAAGTCAAAGCACTGGTTGTTGGCGGCGGCGCCGTTGGGACCTCGATTGCCTACCATCTGGCCAAAGCGGGCTGGGATGATGTGATGTTGATCGAACGGGACGAGCTGACGTCCGGGTCCACCTGGCACGCGGCTGGTCTGCTGCCATTGTTCAACATGTCCTATGCGACAACTCACATCCACAAGTACTCGGTCGACTTCTACAAGACGCTGGAAGAAGAAACCGGGCTGAACGCGGGCTTTGCCGTCGTCGGCAACCTGCGCATGGCACAGACGCAGGAGCGCATGGATGAGTACATGCTCTACGCCTCCACCGCCGAAACCTGCGATGTTGCCTATGAGTGGCTGACCCCCGAGCAGATCAAGGAACGTTGGCCGTTGATCGAGACATCGGATCTGAAGGGCGCAATCTACCATACCGAAGACGGGTATATTAACCCGGCAGATGTGACGCAGGCCATGGCCAAGGGGGCCCGTCAGCGTGGCGTCGAGATCGTGCGCAAGATGCAGGCGGATGCCTTCCACTGGAACGGCACCCATTGGGAAGTCACCTGCACCAAAATGGTGGAAAAAGGCGGCAACCTTGTCGAAAGCGACGAAAAGGTTGTGATCACTGCCGAACATGTCGTCACTGCATCGGGCAACCACGCACAGCGCACCGCCAAGATGCTGGGCATCAAGATGCCGGCGATCCCGGTCGAACACACGTTTATCGTCATGGACAAGGACCCTGAACTGGTCAAATGGCGCGAAGCAGGCAACCCGGAACACCCCGTCGTGCGCGACGCCGACAATGAATCCTACGCCCGTGAAGAACGCGGCGGCTGGATTCTGGGTATCTATGAACATGGCGCCCCCGCGCGGTTTGAACACGGTGTACCGGACAGCTTCCGCGCGGATCTGTTCCCGCTGGATTTGGATCGGATTGCGGATCAGTACATGGCGATGGCCGAACGTGTGCCGTCCTGTGCTGAATCCGGCCTGAAAGACGATTTCAACGGCCCGATCTGCTATACGCCTGACGGCAACCCGCTGGTCGGTCCTGCGCCGGGCCTGCGCAACATGTGGCTGGCCGAAGGTTTCAGCTTTGGTATCACTGCCGCAGGCGGCACCGGCTATTATCTGGCGCAGATGATGGTCGATGGCGAAGCCGAAATCGATATGGCCTCGCTGGACCCCAAACGCTATTCCAGCAACTGGATGACCACCGAGTTCGCGGCCCGCAAGAACGAAGAGTGCTATGAGCACGTCTATATCCTGCACCACCCGGACGAAGAGCGTGAAGCCTGCCGTCCGCTGCGGACCGTTCCGGCCTACGACCGTCAGAAAGCGCGCGGTGCCCAGTTCGGCTGGGTCAACGGCTGGGAACGTCCGAACTACTTCGGCCCTGTCGATGCGCCCGAGAACTTCGACAAAGAAGCACGCTCGTTCCGTCGTGGCGGCTGGTGGCAATATGCCGTCGAAGAAGCCAAGGCGATCCGCGAAGGCGTCGGCCTGATCGACGCATCGGCCTTCACCAAGCACGTCGTCAAAGGCCCCGGTGCGACTCAGTTCCTGGATTGGTTCACCTGCAACAAGCTGCCCAAGGTTGGTCGTATCAACCTGACCTACGCGCTGACATCGCACGGCACCACCCGCACCGAATACACCATCGTCCGCAATGGCGAGAACAACTATTACCTCGTCTCTGCCGGTGCCTGGACCGAGTACGACGCCGATTATCTGCGCAAGGCGGCCGAGGACAAGATGGAAGAGTTCGGTTACATCGAGATCCAGGACGTGACCACGCAATGGGGTGTTTTCGCCATCGCCGGACCCAAGTCGCGTGACGTTCTGAAAGAGGTCATCAAAGATGCCGATCCGGAAACCGCACTGTCCAACAAGCGCTTCCCTTGGCTTTCGGCGCGCCAGATCGAACTGGGCATGTGCCCGGTCAACGCGATCCGCGTGGCCTATACCGGTGAGCTGGGCTGGGAACTGCACCACCCGATCGAGATGCAGAACTACCTGTTCGACCTGCTTGAAAAGGCCGGTGAGAAGCATGGTATGAAGCTGGTTGGCGCGCGAGCCCAGAACTGGCTGCGTCAGGAGAAATCCTATCGCGCATTCGGCACCGAACTGGGCCGCGACGCGACACCGCTGGAAGCCGACCTGCCGCGTTTTGTCGACCTGTCCAAGGACTTCTACGGTAAGGCCAAGCTGGAAGAGACCGGCGTGCGCGTCAAATGCTGCACCCTGCTGATCGACGGGCCGGACGATGCAGATCCGTGGGGCCGCGAGGCGCTGTACACACCGGAAGGTGAGCGCGTGGGTCGATTGACCTCGGGCGGCTACTCGGTGGCGTTCGAGAAATCCATTGGCATGGGTTACGTGAAGCCCGAAATGGCGGTCGAAGGCACCAAGCTGCAGGTCAAAATTCAGGACAAGCTGTGGGATGCGGTCGTCACCTGCGACAGCCCCTACGATCCGAAAAACGAAACCATCCGCAAGGACGGTTGATCGAAGAAAGGCCCCGGAAACCTTCGGGGCCATTTCTTTTTGTCATCCAGACAGTTCGTCGAAGCATTCCAGCGCCTTGGCCGCGTACATCATGGCTGGGCCGCCGCCCATCTGGATCGCCATGGCCAACACGTCGGACACTTCTTCCCGTGTCGCACCGGCCTTGATCAAAGCTTCGGTGTGCAAGGTGATGCAGGGTTCGCATCGCAGGGTGACTGACATGCCCAACGCAATGAATTCCTTGGTCTTGTAGTCGAGCGTCCCGCCCTCTTTGACGGCTTTGCCAAGCGCTCCGAATGCGCGTGTCGTATCGGGAATGGATCCGTTCAGGTTTCGCAAACTCTTTCGTGTTGCCGAGAGTTTTTCTTGCCATGCCATTGCTGAGTGCCCTTCTTCATATCTAGCAACTGGAATATGAATTGGGTTGCGGCTGTTTGACTTTGATCTCGATCAGACGTCAGGGCGTTCGGCAATGAACGCTAGATTGTTGGCAGGCATTTCGACCGGTGCCAGCGCGAGCAGGCCGACGTTTTCGAACAGGTTCAGAATGTCCACGTCGTTTTTATAGCCGATTTGCGGGTCTTGCTGGATCAAAGCCTTATGAAAGTGGACATCCCCGTCACTGATGAGTTTGCCCGAACGTTTGAACGGGCCGTACAAGATGAACCGGCCCATTGGTGACAGGGATTGTGCGACCTCTGAAATGATGGTTCTGGTTTCCTGCCAACTGATCAAGTGAATCAAGTTTATCAAAACGATCAGATCCTGGCCGAAAAACCGCCTGTGCCAGCCTGATGTCGCTGCATCCAGTTCTGCGACCCGCGCGACATTGGGCAGGTTGCGGGTATAGGCATCGATGCTCACGCGCCGCTCAGGGTCAACTTCCGAAGGCTGCCAGGTCAGCCCGGGCAGCACTTCGGCGAAGGCCCTGACATGCTGACCAGTCCCGCTTGCGATTTCCAATGCGTGGCCCTGGGGCGGGCCCCATTCTTGCAACACAGCACACAGGGCGTCCGTGTTCCGGGATGCTGCCGGGGCCACCAGCTTGCCATCTTCAGACGCATTGGCGACGCTTGCAGACGAGGGGAGGCTGCGTTTGATCATCGTTCCAGCCTGTCAGGGGTCAACATGCCTATTATGTCAGGTTCTAGCTCGGGTGTGTTTCCGACAACAAGATCGCACAGCAGTTGCGAGGCCGCCGGTGAGGTTTGAAAACCATACCCGCCCTGACCGCCACACCAGACAAACGAAGGGTCCAGCGGGTCGCGCCCAAGCACCAAGGTCCCGTCCGGGGCAAAACTGCGCAAGCCCGCCCAATTCGTTTCCACCCTTGTGACAGGCTCGGTCATCAGTTCCTCATACCGTGCCAGACCTTCTGCAAGCACCATATCATCGGCATAAGCATCCTGTGGCGGAACTGGATCGGCTTCGGATGGTGAAACCAGCAACTTGCCCGCATCCGGTTTGGCGTACCATGTTTCGCCGGCGCCCAGCATCATCGGCCAGATGGAAACGTCATGCCCTCCGGGGGCGGGAAGACGCGCCATCGACCGACGGCGAGGTGTGAGGCCGATACCGGGCAGCCCCGCAAGCTGTGCAACCTCATCCACCCAGGCCCCTGCTGCGTTGATCAGAGTGCGGGCTTCAAAGATCTCACCGGCCTCAACCACCCAGTGCTTTTCTTTTCGAATGCCGGTGACTCTGCTTTTCGTCGAAACCGTTCCATCGTTTTGCCGGATGGTCCGGGCGAAATCCTGCAACAGGCGATCCGTATCGATGTCAAAGGCCGCTTCGCTGATGGCTGCAAACCCGACCTTGTCCGGATCCAGAATCGGAACGCGCGATATCGCCTGATCCATCGGTATTTTCACCATGTTCAGATCGGCGCAATCGGCTTCGAACATGTCGGGCTGGTCAATTGCCCCGACCAGCATCAATCCGCGCGGGGTCAGGTAACCGCCATTCTGCGTATGAAGAAAGGCAGCCCCCGCTTTGTTCAATGCGACGACCGAAGGCGGTCCATAGCTTTCTTCGAACAACGCCGCTGACCGGCCCGAGGCGTGATAGCCCAGGGCATCTTCCGCTTCCAGAACCATCACGGTTCCGTGCTGCGACAGGCGCGCACCGGCGCTCAGCCCGGCGATGCCGCCTCCGATTATCAGGAAATCAATCATGACTTGCGATCCATCCTGTAAAGAGACGCTACAGGTTCCTTGAGTTTCATGCTGACGCCAAAGCTCCTCATTCGCCACGCGTTTGGTTTTCCGGACTATAAGCAGCCTTGAAATTGTGCTTCAACCCGGTCAAAGAAGTATCAAAATAAACAGGAGGGTAAGGTGACCGCAGCAGACGTTCATCCAATGGCCACAGGGCATATTCCAGGATATGTTGTCGCAGCTGACGGAAGCGATTACCTTTTCTCCGCCATGGTCGTTTTTTTCGTCGTTCTGGTGGTGCTGATCGGTGTCGGATACCTGACGCTGCATTCGGTTCCTGAAAAAATGGCCCACGAAAACAATCACCCGCAATTTCAGTTGGTGGGTATTCTGGCGCTGCTGGCGCTATTTACCCATAATGGGCTTTTCTGGGTTGCTGCAATATTGGTCGCAGGGTTTCAGTTTCCGGATTTTGCCACCCCGCTTCGAAACATTGCCGATGCCATTCGTTCTCTGGGTCGGTCACCTGTTCTGGAACCAGTGCCTGAAACAACGGTGCCGGCATCGTCAGAATCCGAACCCAGCGACGCGCAGGAGCAAGCCATATGATCGAGACCATGCTCTGCGCCCTGATAACGGTGCTGCCCGACTATCTGTTCCGCCGTTTTGTACAGGGCAAGCGGATCGGTCACGAGATTACCTTGTTCACCATGTGGTACGAACTGCGGTGGGGTTTGACCACCTGTGCCATTCTGGCGCTGACCGTCATTACCACACTGTTTTATTTTCATCCGGCCAGCAAAACCGCGGCATCCTATTTCCGAACGGTGACCATTCTGCCGCAATTGGGCGGTCGTGTTTCCGAGGTTTTCGTCAAGAACAACGAACTGGTAACCGCAGGACAACCGATCTTCCGGATCGAGGATTTCAGCCAGACTGCTCAGGTTCAGGCGGCAAATGCGCAGATTGCACAGGTGCAGGCCTCGCTTAAGGTTGCGGAAACCGATTTGGCCGAGGCGGAAGCTGGAATTGCAGGTGCCAAGGCAGCGCTTGCGCAGTCTCTGGAGGATCTTGAGCGCAACACAACCTTGCGAGATGAGGGTTCAAGCGCCGTAAGACTGGCCGAGATTGAGAGGCTGGAAAACCTTGTCGCCGAGCGAGAGGCCCAGGTTCTTGCAGCGGAATCCAAACGTGCTGCGGTTGAGCAGCAGATCGAAGAACTGATCCCCGCGCAGCTGGCCAGTGCCATTGCGCAACTGGATGCTGCGCAGACCGAGTTGGACAAGACGGTGATCACCGCGGGCGTCACAGGGCGGGTCGAACAGTTCGGCCTTCAGGTCGGTGACTACGTAAGCCCATTGTTGCGCCCCGCGGGCATTCTTGTGCCATCGCACACAGGGCATGATCGTTTTCAGGCCGCTTTCAACCAGCTCTCTGCCCAGGTTATCAAGCCGGGCATGATTGGTGAATTGGGCTGCATGACAAAGCCATTCACCGTGATCCCCACCGTGGTGGTCGAGGTGCAGGATGTCATCCCGTCGGGCCAGATCCGCCCATCGGACGAATTGCGGGACGTGCAGACCAACAACAATCCGGGCTCGATTCTGGTCTATATGGAGCCGCTATACAAAGGTATGGCCGATGACATTCCGCCGGGCAGCAATTGTCTGGCTAATGTCTACACAGACAACCACGAGCGGCTGGAGCACGAGGATCTGGGCTTTTGGGAGGCGGCCTTTCTGCACGTGGTCGACACGATCGGCGTGGTACATGCCGCGGGTCTGCGCCTGCGTTTGATCCTGATGCCGGTGAACACTCTGGTTTTGACCGGGCATTGATCTGATCTTGGCAATCCGAACGCGAAGGGCTCGGCAAGTTTTGCCGGGCCTTTTGGTTTCTTAAAGCGCTGCTTTGAACAGCTGCGTCAGGTTGTCTTTCGTCAACTCAATCGGGTTGCCGCCGCATGACGGATCGATGATCGCCCCTTCGACAAGCTCTGGGATAGAAGCTTCGGTCACACCCAATTCGGACAATGTGCGGGGGATGCCAAGGCTGTCGTTGAAATTCTGCACGAAGGCGCGGAAACCATCGAAGCCGCCGTCGATGCCCAGATATGCCGCAGCTTGCTGGAACCGGTCTGCAATGGCCGGGGCGTTGAAGTCCAGCACAGCGGGCATGCAGACGGCGTTCGTGGTGCCGTGATGGGTGTTGAATACCGCACCTATTGGGTGGCTCATCGCGTGGATCGCGCCAAGGCCCTTCTGGAAAGCCGTTGCGCCCATGGCAGCGGCGCTCATCATCTGGGCGCGGGCCTCGATATCGGTGCCGTCTGCATAGGCACGGGGCAAATACTCCTTCACCAGTCGCATACCCTCCAGCGCGATGCCCTGGCTCATCGGGTGATAATGTGGGCTCGAGAAGGCTTCGACACAATGCGCGAAGGCGTCCAGGCCAGTTCCTGCCGTGATGAACTTGGGCATCCCGACGGTCAGCTCCGGGTCGCAAATCACCACGGTCGGCAGAACCTTGGGATGAAAGATGATCTTCTTGGCATGGGTCTCGGAATTGGTGATGACGCTCGCGCGGCCCACTTCCGATCCTGTCCCTGCGGTGGTCGGAACGGCAATGATTGGCGCGATCACATCGGCATCGGCTCGTGTCCACCAGTCGCCGATATCCTCGAAATCCCAAACGGGGCGCGTCTGACCGGCCATGAAGGCGACCATCTTGCCCAGATCCAGACCAGAGCCGCCGCCAAAGGCGATCACCCCGTCATGACCACCTGCGTTATAGGCCGCAACTCCGGCTTCAAGGTTCTTCTCATTCGGGTTGGGGTCCACATCGCTGAACAGGCCGCGGCCCAGTCCCGCGGCTTCCATGATGTCCAGTGTCGCGCTGGTGATGGGCAGATCGGCCAGCCCCTTGTCCGTGACCAGCAATGGTTTCTTCATTCCGGCGGCGGCGCAGGCTTCGGGCAATTCCCTGATGCGCCCGGCTCCGAATTTGATGGCGGTCGGATAGGACCAGTTTCCAACAAGTGTCATGTCAGGTTTCCTTTGCAAAATAAGGCCTGCTTCGGCGAGGGGGTGGGTCCGAAGCAGGCCGTCGTCCTTAGCCCGTTACCTTTTTGAGGTGGTAGGATTTGGGACGTGTCAGGTTGTGATATCCGATGACGGACAAACCGCCGCCGCGCCCGGTATTCTTGCAGCCCGTCCAGCACAGGCCGGGGTCCAGATAATCGGCGCGGTTCATGAACACGGTCCCTGTTTCGATCCGGTCACCTACCCGCGCTGCACGATCCACATCGCGGGTCCACAGGCTGGCAGTCAGGCCAAACTCACTGTCATTCATCAAGGCGATGGCCTCCTCATCCGAGAACACTTTCATGATGCCCACCACGGGCCCAAAGCTTTCGTCCCGCATCACGCGCATGTCATGAGTGACATTGGTCAGGACTTGCGGTGTCAGGTACGCGCCACCATCGTCTTCTGCGAAGGTGTCGATATGCGCGACCGCACCGGCTGCAACCGCCTCGGCGATCTGGGCTCGCACCTCATCGGCCAACCGCACATTGGCCATCGGGCCAATCGTTGTCTCGGCATCCAGCGGATTGCCCAGCTTGTAACCCTTCACAATGTCCACGGCCTTGGCGACAAAGTCATCATAAAGGCTCTCGTGAACATAGATCCGCTCGATTCCGCAACAACACTGGCCCGAATTGAACATCGCACCGTCAATCAGCGTGTCGACCGCGGCATTCAGGTCGGCGTCGTCCATGACATAGCCGGGATCCTTGCCGCCCAGCTCGGTGCCGACGCCGGTAAACGTGCCCGCCGCGGCACGTTCCATCGCCTGACCGCCGCCGACTGATCCGGTGAAGTTCACGAAGTCAAATGCGTTGCCCGCGATCAGGTCGTTGGTCACGTCATGGCTCAGGAACACATTCTGGAACACGTCCTCGGGCACACCTGCCGAATGGAACGCCTTTGCCATACGCTCGCCCACCAGCAGCGTCTGTGTCGCGTGTTTCAGGACGACCGTATTGCCCGCGATCAGCGCCGGTGCGACCGTGTTGATCGCCGTCATATAGGGATAGTTCCAGGGCGCCACCACAAAGACCACCCCATGAGGAATGCGCTTAATGTAGCGTTTGAACGTTTCGTCTTCGCCGACGGCGATATCTGCCAGGGACGTCTCGGCAATCTCCGCCATATGGCTGGCGCGTTCGTTGAATCCACCGGACTCGCCGCCATAACGCACCGGGCGTCCCATCATATGGGCCAGTTCCGGCACGATCTCATCGTTCATGGCGCCAACGGCGGCCACACCCGCCATCACAAGATCGATCCGCTCCTGCAACGGACGGGCTGCCCATTCCGCCTGAGCAGCCCGAGCACGCGCCGCGGCCCCGAACGCGGCCTCTCGCGACAACACTTCACGTTCGGCAAAAACCGATCCGTCGATCGGCGAGACACATTTCAACATCTGCCCCATTTTCACTCCATTTCCGAAAGAAACAGGATCCCTGCTTCATCTGGCCCAAAATATCCCGGGGGTCTGGGGGCAGAGCCCCCAGCGTGACCCGACCTCACGCCCGCTCGAACCCGCGGGCAATTTCCCAATCCGTGACCACGCGTTCGAACTCCTCGATCTCGACCTCTGCGGCACGGGTATAGTGGTCGACGACGTCATCGCCCATGGCCGCGCGCAACATGACCGATCCGTGCAGCGCATCCCGCGCCGCACGAAGGTTGCCCGGGATCATGGCAGTCTCACCCTGATAAACGTCGCCCTTGGTCGGCGGTTGCAGATCCAGCCCTTCCTCGATGCCCGCGATCCCTGCCGCCAGCATGCCAGCCATCGCCAGATAGGGGTTCATATCTGAGCCCGGAATTCGGCACTCGACGCGTACGGCCTTGGTGCCGTCACCGCACAGGCGGAACCCGGCGGTGCGGTTGTCCACAGACCAGATGATCCGCGTTGGCGCGAAGGTGCCTTTCATGAAGCGTTTGTAACTGTTGATGTAAGGTGCCATGAAATAAGTGTAATCAGGGGCATATTTCAGCAGCCCAGCCATATAGCTTTTCATCAGCGCCGACATGCCCAGATCGTCCCCGGCGTCATAGAAGGCAGGCTGTCCATCCGCCCACAGTGACTGGTGCACGTGGGATGAACTGCCGACTTTCTCGTGGTGCCATTTCGGCAGGAACGTCGCTGCGTGACCATGTTGCCACGCGATCTCTTTCACAGCGTTCTTGGCGATCGAATGATACTCGGCCGTTTCCATCGCGGGCGCGTATTTGATGTTCAGCTCTTCCTGTCCGGTCTCGGCCTCACCTTTGGAGTTCTCAACCGGAATGCCCGCATCCCACAGATGGTTGCGGATCGGACGCATCACATGCTCTTCCTTGGTGGTCTGAAGGATGTGATAGTCTTCGTTATAGCCCGAGATCGGCTCCAGATCCCGAAATCCTTCCTTGCGGATCTGGTCAAAGCTTTTCTCGAACAGGAAAAACTCAAGCTCGGTCGCCGTCATGGCGTCATAACCCATGGCTTTCAAACGGCTGACCTGTTTTTTCAGGATTGAACGCGGCGCGTGCGGCACTTCCTCGTGCGTGTGATGATCCAGCACGTCACACATCACCATCACCGTGCCTTCAAGCCACGGCACCGGGCGCAGGGTGCTGAGGTCCGGTTTCATGACATAATCGCCATAGCCCCGTTCCCAACTGGTCGAGGCGTAGCCATCGGGTGTCGCCATCTCCAGATCGGTGGCCAGAAGGTAGTTGCAGCAATGGGTCTCTTCCCATGCGCCAGCCACGAAATGGCCCGCGTGAAAACGCTTGCCCATCAACCGGCCCTGCATGTCCACCATGCAGACCAAAACCGTATCAACCGAACCTTCGGATACCTGCGTTTTCAGATGTTCGAACGTGAGCATGTGCCACCTTTGTCTTTGCCGAAATCCTTCATCGGCCTTTCGTTCTTTCAGACCCGCCCCCACGCAAGGGGCGGGTCGCTTGGCCAATTCTTAGCCGTAGCGGTAGGGCCGTCCAGCCTTGAGCATGTCGGCGTTGTACTGTTTGAAGATTTCAACAACCTTCGCCTTGGTTTCGGATTCGGCTGCGATCTCGTCCCAGAAGGCAACGGCCGCGGCTTCGACGGTTGCCCATTCTTCGTCCGGAATCGACGTCAGCTGCATCTTGTCTCCGTTGACGCGCAGGCTGGCTTCGCCGCCCCAGTACCACCACTGACGATAATAGTGTGACTGATCGGTGCAGACGCGGAACAGGGTCTGCAAATCTTCGGGCAGCTCGTTCCAGCGATCCATGTTGGCAAAGAACGAACCGGCCCAGGCGCCCGAGATGTTGTTGGTCAGGAAGTAGTTGGTTACATCCGCCCAGCCGACTGTGTAGTCTTCGGTGATGCCGGACCACGCGATGCCGTCCAGCTCTCCGGTTTGAACCGCGACTTCGATGTCTTCCCAGGGCAGGGTGACCGGCACAACGCCGAACTGAGACAGGAAGCGGCCCGCGGTCGGGAAGGTAAACACACGTTTGCCCTGAAGGTCTGCCAGGCTGTTGATCGGGTCCTTCGTTGCAAAGTGGCACGGGTCCCAGGCACCGGCCGAGATGTGCTTGACGCCGACTTTCGAGTATTCCTCGTCCCAGATCTCGTTCAGCCCGTACTGGTTGAACAGAACCGGCACGTCCAGCGAGTAGCGCGAGGCAAAGGGGAAATAGCCGCCGAACACGGTGACCTCGGTGGGCGACGCCATCGAGTCATCATCCGACTGCACGGCATCAATCGTGCCGCGCTGCATGGCACGGAACAGCTCGCCCGTCGGAACCAGCTGGTCGGCATAGAACAGCTCGATCTGCATCCGGTCTCCGGCGATCGTGTTGAACATCTTGATGGCCGGGTCGATCACGTGTTCGGCCAGCGCCGGGCCGGCATAGGTCTGCATCCGCCATCTGATGGTCGATTGCGCCAGTGCAGGCGTCGCCAGAGCAGCGGCGGGAGCGGCCGCAGCACCTTTCAGAAATGTACGTCTGTTCGTCATTCTCTCTCTCCGTTGGTCAGTTTCGATTGTGCGGGGATTGCCCGCGAAGCCCCGGTTTGATCCGGGATCATTTGTTGTAGATGTATTCAGGCAGCCACAGCGCGATCTGCGGGAATGTCATGATGATCGCCAGCGCCAGCGTCATCACCATCACGAAGGGCAGGATCGAACCGTAGATGTCGCGCAGCGATATCTCTGGCGGCGCCATCGCGCGCATCAGGAACAGGTTGTAGCCGAAGGGCGGCGTCATATAGGCGATCTGGGTGGTGATCGTGTACAGAACCCCATACCAGATCAGGTCGAACCCCAATGCACCCACGAGCGGCACGTACAAAGGCGCGACGATCACCAGCATGGCCGTATCGTCCAGAAACGTGCCCATCAGAATAAAGCTGAGCTGCATCAAGATCAGGATCACCCACGGGTTGAGGCCCAGCCGTTCGGTAAACAGGTTCTCGATTGCCCGAACGGCGCCCAAACCGTCGAAAACAGCGCCAAAGGCAAGCGCAGCCAGAATGATCCACATGAACATACAGGTGATGCCCAGCGTTGACCGTACAGACGTCTCGAAAACCTCACGTGTCATACGGCCCTTGAGGATGGCCGCGGCGAACGCCGTCAACGCACCGATGGCCGAGCTTTCAACAAGCGAGGTCCAGCCGTTGACGAAGGGCACCATCATCGCGGCAAAAATACCCAGGGGCAGCAGGCCCGCGCGCAACAGGCGCAGTTTCTCTGCCATGGGCACGTCGCGCTCCTCGGCTGACAAGGCGGGCCCTAACGCCGGGTTGATGCGGCAGCGGATCACGATGTAAAGGATGAACATTGCGGCCATCATCAGCCCGGGAAGCAGCCCTGCAAGCCAGAGCTGCCCGACAGGCTGGCGCGCGATCATCGCGTAAAGAACCAGCACGACGGAGGGTGGCACAAGAATACCTAATGACGATCCGGCTTGTATCACCCCGGTCACCATTTTCTTGTCATAGCCGCGTTTCAGCAGTTCCGGCAGCGCAATGGTCGCGCCGATGGCCATGCCTGCGACACTCAGCCCGTTCATGGCCGAGATCAGCACCATAAGACCGATCGTACCAATCGCGAGCCCGCCGTTCAGGCCCCCCATCCAGACGTGGAACATCTTGTACAGATCGTCTGCAATTTTGGATTCGGCCAGAACATAGCCCATGAAGATGAACATCGGCAGGGTCAGCAGCGGGTACCATTTCATCAGCTTCATGGCGGCCGAAAAGCCAATGTCATAGCCGCCGCGATCCCCCCACAGAAACAGGGCGGCCATCACGGCGACAAATCCAATCGCGCCAAAAACGCGCTGACCGGTCAGCAGCATCAACATCATGGTCGAAAACATCAGGATGGCGATCAATTCGTAAGACATCAGATCACCTCGCGCGGGATGTCATCGCCCCTGAGGCGCAGAATATCTTTAAACAGTTCCGAGATCGCCTGAAGCAACATCAGGAACAGACCCACGACCATGATGACCTTGATTGGCCACAGATATGGACGCCACGCGGTCGGGCTGCGTTCGCCATATTGCAGCGAATAGCTCAGAGAGTCGTATCCGCCGTAGATCATCACGCCCAGGTAGATGATTAGAAAAAGGACGGTGATCGCATCCGTCCACGCGCGACGACGGTCGGACCATTCGCCGTACAGAAGGTCCATGCGGACGTTGGACCCCATCTGGATCGAATAGGGGCCGCCCAGAATGTAATAGGCGACCATTGCGAACTGGGCCATTTCCAGGGTCCAAAGCGATGGCAGGAAAAAGGTTTTTGAAATCGAGGACCAGAGCAGAATGCCCATCATGACGAAGATGCCGTACATGACGAAGCGTCCGATCCAGCGGTTTGTGCGGTCAATGACCGCCACATATCCCCGCATGAAATTCATCCCGATACCTCTGCTCTCATGGTTTCGCCTCTGCGTGCGATAAGTCTTGGATGACCGATTGCAGAATTGGCGTCAGCAATCCCGCAATGCGGTTCACGCCGTCTACTGTGTCGATCAGATCGTTTCGAACTTCGATCATGACATTTGGAAGCCCGCGCCGGACCGCGTGTTCGCGCAACGTGTGCGTGACGCCATCCGTGGCCGAGTAAGGTTCGTTCAAAGCCACGCGCAATCCCGAGCTTTCCGCGTGGCTCAGCATCAGCTGCGCGGCGCGGTCGTCTTCGTCATGAAGAATCCCCAGCTCTACCGTTCGGGGGGTTCCCTTGTAGACGGGCGTGAAACTGTGGATCGTGATGACAACCGGAGGTTTGGGCCGTTCGTCCAAAGTGGATGAAACCAGTGTTTTGAAAGGTTCATACACGTCGCGAACCCGCTGGGCGCGCTGAGCATCTGTCAGGTTCATGTTTCCGGGAATGGAAAACACTTCGCTGACCTGCGGCATGGCATCGTCGCGTTCGGGCGGGCGGTTGCAGTCATAAACAAGGCGACTGACGCGCGAGTGGACCAGCGGCGCATCCAAAGCGCCCATCAGCTCCACCGACAGGTCCAGCGCGCCGATGTCCCAGGCCGCGTGTGAGCTGGCCGCCGCCTCATCCAGCCCCAATCCATCCAGCGCGGCCGGAATAAACCGGCTTGCATGTTCGCATATCAGCACGGCAGGCGCGCAACCGTGCGCATTGAGCACGCGGGCTGCCGGGGCTTCGGTCGGCAAAAGCAATGATGACTCGGTCTCGTGACACATAGGTAGCATTTGTTACAGCAACTTCTCACCTGTCAAGAAAATTTCTGTAGACAAAATTTCAAACGAACATATTCTGTAACAAATTCAAGAAACGAGGGCGCCGATGGCCACCGTTGCCAAACTTGTCAAACAGCGGATTCAGGATGAACTGGACGATCTGACACGGTCTGAACGTCAATTGGCCTCGGTCCTGTTGCAGGATTATCCCATGGCCGGTTTGCAATCGATCACCAAGCTGGCCGCTGCGGCGCAGGTTTCGACCCCGACCGTCATTCGCATGGCGCGCAAGCTTGGGTTTGACGGGTTCCCCGACTTGCAGGATGCGCTGCGCGAAGAGGTTGCGGCGCAGATCAAAAAGCCGATCTCGAAACGGGACGCCTGGGTTGTGGATGATGAGGCAGAACATCCGACAACGCGCTTTGCCCAGGCCGTATGGACCAACATGCGCCACACGCTGGAACGTTTGGACAAAGAGATGTTCGACGCCGTCGCGCGTCTTTTGGCCGAGACAGAGCGCCATCTTTATGTCGTTGGTGGCCGCATCACGCGGTCAAATGCGGATTATCTGTTCAATCACATGCAGATCATCCGGCCCAACGTGACGATGCTGGGCAATTCGGCGAATGTCTGGCCGCAATACCTTTTGGATATGGATAAATCATCCGTTCTGGTGATCTTCGACATCCGCCGCTACGAGGCGCATCTGGAGAAGCTGGCACAGGTTGCCTCGGGCCGCGGCGTCACCGTTGTTCTGTTTACGGACCAATGGGGATCGCCGATCGGAAAGACCGCCAATTATTCCTTCCACGCATTGGTCGAGGCGCCATCCAGTTGGGATTCGACCATTGCCTTGCAGTTGATCTCGGAAACGCTGATTGCCGAAGTGCAGGAGGCGCGTTGGGAAGAAAGCAAGGAGCGGATCGAAGAACTGGAGCGGTTCTTTTCCTCGACCCGGATATTTCGCAATCAGGACTGACGGGCCGAGCCGTGTCGGAAAAATTGCGCCACTAAATTTGCCACTTCCGGCTTGACGATCCCGAAAGCATGACTTAACCAGCGCAAACCATTTGCGGGTATAGCTTAATGGTAAAGCCCCTGCCTTCCAAGCAGGCTATGTCGGTTCGATTCCGTCTACCCGCTCCACGCCTTCCCTGAAATTCTGCGTCAAATGGCCCTTTCGACCTGCCGATTGCGGTTGTGATGCTTGACCATACCTGCCGCTACCTCCAAGAAAGCGGTCACTCAGTACGGTTCAGGACACAAGGGCCAGACATGGCAAGACAAGCCGCCAGCAAGCCAACGCATACCGCCGCGCCCGGAGCTTCCGAGGAACGCGCCCGTTCAAAGAGGATTGGGGTTCTGGCCTCGCTTTGGCCGTTCATGAAACCCTACAAATTCCTGATGATCGGCGCGACGCTGGCGTTGATTCTGACGGCCAGCATGACCCTCACGCTGCCATTGGCGGTGCGGCGCGTGGTCGACAATTTCCGAATTCAGGATGGAGAGCTTCTGGATTGGTATTTTCTGGCAGCGCTGGTCATCGCTGCCGTTCTGGCCGTGGGCACCGGTATTCGGTATGCGCTTGTGACCCGTCTGGGCGAACGGGTGGTGGCCGATATCCGCAAGGCGGTGTTTGATCGGGTCATCGGTATGAGCCCGGAATTCTATGAGCGAATCATGACCGGAGAGGTGCTAAGCCGGATCACCACTGACACGACGCTGATCCAATCTGTTCTCGGCTCGTCCGTGTCCATTGCCCTGCGAAACATGCTGATGTTCATTGGCGGACTGGTTCTGATGCTGCTGACATCCGCCAAGCTGACCGGGTTGGTGTTGTTGCTGATCCCAGTGGTCATCGTGCCGATCCTTGTACTTGGCCGCCGTCTGCGCGTGATCAGCCGCGAGAATCAGGACTGGATCGCGGCCTCGTCCGGCAACGCGGGTGAGGCATTGGGCGCGGTACAGACCGTTCAGGCATTTTCTCATGAACTGGCCAGCCGCCAGCAGTTCAGCGAGATGACCGAGACATCTTACGCCGTCTCGCTGCGCCGTATTCAAACCCGCGCGGTGCTGACTGTCATCGTAATTTTTCTGGTCTTTTCCGGCATTGTCGGCGTTCTGTGGATGGGTGCCAATGACGTACGCAATGGCGTGATGACCGAAGGTGTTCTGATCCAGTTCGTCATCTATTCGATCATCATGGCGGGTTCGGTCGCCGCCCTGTCCGAAATCTGGAGCGAACTTCAGCGTGCCGCGGGGGCCACCGAACGTCTGGTCGAGCTACTGCATGCAGAAGATACCGTGACCGACCCTGCCAATCCCAAAGCGCTTCCC
Source organism: Ruegeria sp. P10 (assembly GCF_056534925.1). Lineage (NCBI taxonomy): Bacteria > Pseudomonadati > Pseudomonadota > Alphaproteobacteria > Rhodobacterales > Roseobacteraceae > Ruegeria > Ruegeria sp. P10. Next base: position 376,139 of record NZ_JBQERJ010000003.1, on the reverse strand, counting down.
AAGAACATTCAGGGCGAAATCCGGTTTGAAGATGTCAGCTTCCGCTATCCCGCGCGGCCCGATACGGTTGCACTGGATCATCTGTCGCTTCTGGTGAAACCTGGCGAGACGGTCGCATTCGTCGGGCCATCCGGGGCGGGAAAAACAACCGTGATCCAACTGATCCAACGGTTCTATGATCCGAACTCGGGCCGCGTGACGCTGGACGGTCTTGATCTGCGCGACATCAACCGGTCTGATTTCCGCCGCCACATGGCTCTGGTGCCTCAGGATCCTGTGATCTTTGCCGCATCCGCGCGGGAAAACATCCGCTTTGGCCGTCTGGACGCCTCGGATGCAGAAGTCGAGGCCGCCGCGCGGGCCGCTGCCGCGCATGATTTTATCGCGGCCTTGCCGCAAGGATATGACAGCTTTGTCGGCGAACGCGGTGTCATGCTGTCTGGGGGGCAGAAGCAGCGTATTGCCATTGCCCGCGCAATCCTGCGCGACGCGCCGGTTCTACTGCTGGACGAGGCGACTTCGGCGCTGGATGCGGAAAGCGAACGCGCAGTGCAGGGCGCGGTGGACAAGATGCGCGCCGGCCGCACGACCCTAATCGTCGCGCACAGATTGGCGACGGTTAAGAAAGCCGACCGCATCGTCGTGCTGGAGGAAGGCCGCATCGTGGCACAAGGCCGCCATGAGGATCTGGTGTCTCAGGACGGGCTGTATGCACGCCTTGCCCGGTTGCAGTTCACCGATGGTGTCGCCGCAGAATAAGAGTGACGCTCCGGCACTTGCGAATTCGCCGTAGCGTCATTCTACATTTTACTCCCCTTGAAGGCTAAGGCCTCGCTTGCGCGAGGTTCGTTTTGCTTCCATCTTGGTTGCGAACAACAAGCCCGCGCAAAACGCGGGAGAATAATACGGGAGGAACCACATGGCCTTTGTGGGTTTGGAAGACAAGAAGCGCATGGAACAGGAAATGCCGTGGGAGGATCGGGATTTGCCTGTCACCTTCCACCAGCTTTTGTCGCGCACCGCAGGGAAGTTCCCCAACCACAATGCCATGAGCTTCCAACTGTTCTCGGGCCCGAAGGACAAGGCCGAGACCCTGACCTGGTCGCAACTTCTGGCTCAGGTCAACCAGGCGGCGAACCTGTTCCGCTCGCTGGGTGTGGGTGAAAAGGACGTGGTCGCCTATGTGCTGCCCAACTGCAACGAGACACTGGTCACGATGATGGGCGGCGCGGTTGCGGGGATCGTGAACCCGATCAACCCCTTGCTTGAACCGGAACAGATTGCCGCGATCCTGCGCGAGACCGGTGCCAAGGTCGTGGTGACGCTGAAATCTTTCCCGAAAACAGATGTCGCGCAGAAGGTCGAAGAGGCGGTGCGCCACGCACCCAAGGTCAATACCATTCTGGAAATCGACCTGAACCGGTATCTGACCCCGCCCAAATCATGGCTGGTGCCGTTTCTGCGCCCCAAGATGGGCGACAAGGAAAAGCTTGCCCATGCGGATTACAAGAACTTCCACACGGAACTGGCCAAGCAACCGACGAAGCTGACGTTTGAAGACAGCAAGGAAGATCGTGTCGCCTGTTATTTCCATACCGGCGGTACCACGGGTATGCCGAAGGTGGCGCAGCACAAGTATTCCGGCCTGATCTACAACGGCTGGTTGGGGAACACGCTTCTGTTTGACGAAAACGACGTCATCATGTGCCCGCTGCCCATGTTCCACGTTTTTGCGGTGCATGTGATTGTGATGGCGGCCGTATCATCCGGTGCCCATGTGGTTTTCCCGACGCCACAGGGATATCGCGGCGACGGGGTGTTCGACAATTTCTGGAAGCTGATCGAGCGTTGGAAGGTGAGCTTCATCATCACCGTGCCAACCGCGATTTCAGCCAAGATGCAGCGCCCGGTCGATGCCGATATCTCAAGCGTAAAAACGGCCTTCTCGGGCTCGGCTCCGCTGCCCGTGGAACTGTTCCGCCGCTTTGAAGAAGCGACCGGCGTCACCATTGTCGAAGGGTACGGTCTGACAGAGGCCACGTGTCTGGTTTCGTGCAACCCGGTGGATGGTGAGAAAAAGATTGGATCGATCGGTATTCCGTTCCCCTATACAGACGTCAAGATCTTGCAGGATGGGCCAGATGGACCGACCGAGTGCGACACTGATCAAATCGGTGAGATCTGCATCTCGAACCCTGGTGTCTATGCGGGCAATACTTACACTGAGGCCGACAAGAACGTTAACCTGTATCACTTCGACAAGTACCTGCGCACGGGCGATCTGGGGCGCTTCGACGAAGATGGATATCTGTGGATCACCGGTCGCGCCAAGGACCTGATCATTCGTGGCGGTCACAACATCGACCCTGCCGAGATCGAAGAGGCTTTGCTGGGTCACGAGGCCGTTGCTTTTGCCGGTGCCATCGGCCAGCCGGATGCGCATTCCGGTGAAGTTCCCTGCGCCTTTGTCGAGCTGGTCGAGGGCGCGTCTGTCACCGAGAAAGAGCTGATGGATTACTGCAAGGTTCACGTGCATGAACGCGCGGCGCAACCCAAGCACATGACCATTCTGGATGAGCTGCCCAAAACGGCCGTTGGCAAGGTGTTCAAGCCTGATCTGCGGAAACAGGCCATCACTCGTATCTACAACGGTGCCCTCGAGGATGCCGGTTTGGCGGCGCGAGTGGTTTCTGTCATTGATGATAAGAAACGCGGCCTCGTCGCGCAGCTTGACGCGAACGGATCTTCGGAAGACGATGTTGCAAAAGTGCTGGGCGTATACACCCGGCCATGGGAGTGGTCTGAATAAGCCGGAGGGACAATGGACTATGAACGCCTGATCGACGAAGAAACCTGGGCGTTCATACGTCGCACGGCCGAAAGCTATCCCGATGACGCTGTCGAGCTGTCGATCGAGGATCAGCGCCGTGTCTATGACTCCATGTGTCAGGACTTTCGCCAACCACGCCCGGCTGGCGTGGAAACAGAAGACCGGGCGGCCGATGGTGTTCCGGTTCGAATTTACTCTGCCGGGCAACCAACCCGAACCGTCATCTATTTTCATGGTGGCGGGTTCGTTGTTGGTGGTCTGGAAAGTCACGACGATGTTTGCGCTGAATTATGCGCCCAAACCGGGTATCGGGTCGTCGCCGTCGATTACCGGCTGTGCCCTGAACATGTGCACCCGGCACAGTTTGACGACTGTTGGAGCGCTGCGAACTGGGCCGCAAACGAATTCGGAGACCCTTTGATTTTGGCCGGTGACAGCGCCGGTGGAAATCTGGCTGCTGCTGTATCCCACTACGCGCGCGGGCGTTTGGACGGGATTCTTGGGCAGGTGCTGATCTATCCGGGCCTCGGAGGGGACCGCAGTCAGGGGTCCTACCAGGAACATGCCCAGGCCCCCTTGCTGACGCTGGACGAAATCAGGTTCTATGAAACCATCCGATGCGCGGGCGATCCGCCCCAGGGCGATCCGACCTATGCGCCATTGCAGGACAGTGACTATTCAAACCTGCCACCGACCGTGGTTGTAACGGCTGATTGCGATCCGCTGCGTGACGACGGGCAAGTTTATTGCAGTCGGATCAATGCGGCGGGCGGGCAGGCCCACTGGATCAATGAATTCGGTCTTGTGCACGGATATCTGCGCGCACGAACTGCGGTGAAACGTGCGGCCGACAGTTTTGAGCGTATTTCGGTTGCGATAGAAGCGCTGGGGCAGGGGATCTGGTCCTACGACTGATGCAATGATTTGAAGGCTCAGGTCCTTTTGAGGCCTGTATGCCGAAAATCGGCTGGCTGTGGTAAGCTCACTCAAAATTTCCAAGGAGATCTTACCTTATGGCCGACCCCTTTCAGAACGTCGATGCCGCAGGGCCGGAATTCATCAAGCTGTTTGCGGATTCGATGGACCAGCGGCAAGCGGACCCGACGATGGAACAGATCGTTGCCGCGTATCTGGGCCACCTGAACGTCACGGATGCATCGACGGTTGTTGAGGTTGGCGCCGGTGCAGGCGCCGTCACACGTCGCATCGCATCACACTGCCACCCGGCGAACGTCATAGGTTTCGAGCCTTCAAAAGGATTTGTCTCGGAAGCCAGCACGCGGGCCAAGGAATATTCGAACCTGACTTTCAAGGTTGCCGACGGTGCCGCGCTTCCGCTGGAGGATGATGCCGTCGATGCGGTCATCATGCACACGGTGCTCACGCATGTAGAAGACCCCAAATCGTTGGTTGTCGAGGCCTTCAGAGTGCTGAAACCCGATGGGATCTTGATCGTCTGTGACGCTGATTTCTCAAAAGCGACCTTCAGTGCTTTTCCGAATGATCCACTGGATATGTGTGCAAAGGAATTTGTACGCGAGTTTGTGACCGATCCTTTTGTCGTCGCAAAACTCAGGTCAATGATTTCCGATGCCGGACTTTCCGTGCAACATTTCGACGTGCAGAGCAGAGTTGTCTCGACACCCGAGCAGATGTTGCCTTGGGTCGACCTGACCACCAAGCAAATGTACGAGCGGGGTGATATCGGAAAAGAACTGGCAGAGGGGCTTGTAGCCGAGCACGAAAGACGTGCTCGAAACGGGTCACTTTATGGATATCAGGTGTTTGCGACAGTGGTGGCTGCGAAGGCCGCATAAGTGACCCCGAAGCTGCGTGCGCATTACCGCAGAAACGGTTCGGCCTTCATTGTCTCAGCAATGGGGGCACCCATTCGGCTCAGGATGGTCGGGGCCAATTGCAACTGGCTTATGACGGTATCTGAGTCTGGCCCTTCGGCGTCGCCGAAATAGTACAGCGCCGTTTCCTGTTGCAGCGGGCCGCGCCCGCCGTGGTGCCCACGCTCGTCCTGGCCGTGATCCGCGGTGACGATCACTTCATATCCCAACTGGCGCCAGCGGGGGATGAAAGGGGCGAGCATTTCGTCGGCGACAAAGCAAGCGTGATCCATTTCTTCACAATCGTGGAAGAAACGGTGGCCCATACTGTCCAGCGTGCAGGTGTGCAGAATGCCATAGCCCAGCCCGAAACGCAGGCACAGATTGGTCAGAGTGGCATACAGGTCGACATCGGATGGCGTCATCTGGTTGGCTTTGCCATAGCCCGTCATGCTGTGAAAACGGCCATGGTTGATCGTCGCGCTTTCGGGTTCGTCATATTCGATGTCGCGGACGTAATCGAAGGGATGACGGTTGAAGAATTGCGACCAATAGCTGTGTGTGACCGCCCCGGTCACACCACCGGCTTCACGCACCTGGCTGAACACGTCCTTATGGTTCAGCCGGAAGACGTTTCCATTTCCGGTGCAGCCATGCTCTTGCGGCGTCACGCCGGTGTGGATCGACGCATAGCAACTGGCCGATATCGAGGGCAGCACGGCATGCAGTTTCCAGACGCGTGCTTCTCCGCTGTCGACCCAGCCTTCGAGATTGCCGAACAGGCGGCGAAAGTTGCGATAGGGGACACCGTCCAGAATGATAAGGAGTAGCTTGCGGTCCATGTCGAGGCCCTTTGAGAGACATTGCATTCCGGCGACCCTAAGAGATTCGACGTCCTCGGGCTGCCACTTTGCGCCCCCAATAGCAAAATCCCGACACCTGTCTTCACACAAGGTGCCGGGATTTCAAACCTTCATCGAAATGTCACGAACCGGATCAGTTGCCGGCGCTTTCCATCTTGCGATGGGCGACAACCTCTTCCAGCCAGCCCAGGTGCATTTCAGGCACCGAACTGAGCAGCAGGTCGGTATAATCGTCGAAGGGCGGGCTCAGCACCTGGCTCTTCGAGCCATAACGGGCCACGCGACCCTGATACATCACCGCGATGCTGTCGCTGATCGCGCGGACCGTCGCCAGATCATGGGTGATGAACAGATAGGCCACATCTTCGATCTTTTGCAGGTCCAGCAGCAGCTTGAGGATCCCGTCTGCCACCAGCGGATCCAGAGCCGAAGTGACCTCGTCACAGATGATCATCTTGGGCTTGGCTGCCAGTGACCGGGCGATACAGACACGCTGTTTCTGACCTCCGGACAGTTCCGCAGGATAGCGGTCGATGAACTTTTCGCCCAACTCGATCTCATCCAACAGCTCGATGATCCGCTTGCGCTTTTCAGCGCCACGCATGTTGAAATAGAACTCCAACGGGCGGCCGATGATGGTGCCGACGGTCTGACGTGGGTTCATTGCCACGTCTGCCATCTGATAGATCATCTGCAACTCGCGCAGATCCTCCCGAGAACGCCCCGCAAGGTCCGGCGACAGCGTGCGACCGGCAAAACGGATCTCGCCATCGCGCGGCGGCAACAGGCCGGTGATCACCCGGGCCAGCGTGGATTTGCCCGAACCGGATTCGCCCACGACCGCCAGCGTTTGCCCCGGATGAAGCTCGACATTGACGTTGTGCAGCACGTCGAAGTTCAGCCCCTTGTAGCGCGCGGTGATCCCGTCAACGGTAAGCAGCGGTTCCGGTGTGGGCTGCTTTTCTTCGTGCTCGATCGAACGCACCGAGACCAAAGCCTGAGTATATTCTTCCTGAGGGTTGTTGATGATCTGATCGGTGCTGCCGTATTCGACTGTGTCACCCATCCGCAAAACCATGATATCGTCGCTGACCTGCGCAACCACGGCCAGGTCATGGGTGATGTACAAAGCGGCAACGCCGGTGTCGCGTATGGCATCCTTGATCGCCATAAGAACATCGATCTGGGTGGTAACATCCAGCGCCGTGGTCGGTTCGTCGAACACCACCAGATCGGGTTCAGGACACAGTGCCAATGCGGTCATACAACGCTGCAACTGACCGCCCGAAACCTGGTGCGGATAACGGTTGCCGATGTTGTCAGGGTCAGGCAAACCCAGCTTTGCGAACAGCTCGCGCGCGCGGGCCTCGGCCTCTTTGCGCGAAAACTTCTTGTGCTCGACAGCCGCTTCGACAACCTGATCCATGATCTTCTTGGCCGGGTTGAACGACGCGGCGGCAGATTGCGAGACATAGGCAACCTCGCCCCCGCGCAGATTCCGAATATCGACATGCGATGATTTCAGGATGTCGCGCCCGTTGACCCAGACTTCGCCGCCGGTGATTTCAACGCCACCCCGGCCATAGGCCATCGAGGCAAGACCGATGGTGGATTTCCCAGCGCCGGATTCACCGATCAGACCCAATACCTTGCCGCGCTCGAGGTCAAAGCTGACCCCGTGCACGATTTCGATGTCATGGGGTTTCTCACCCGGTGGGTAAACGGTTGCACCGATCTTGAGGTCACGGACCTTGAGAAGGGAATCACTCATCCCCGACCTCCTTTCAGCGATGTAGTACGGTTCAGGATCCAGTCAGCCACAAGGTTGACCGAGATCGCGAGCGTCGCGATGGCCACCGCGGGGTACAGGGCCGCGCCAATGCCATACACGATGCCGTCCTTGTTTTCCTTCACGATGCCACCCCAGTCGGCCAGCGGCGGTTGAACGCCAAGACCCAAGAAAGACAGGGTAGAGATGAACAGCACCATGAAGATGAACCGCAGGCCGAACTCGGCCACCAGCGGTGACAATGCGTTCGGCAGGATTTCCCGGAAGATGATCCATGTCCGCCCCTCACCACGCAGTTTCGCGGCTTCGACATAATCCATCACGTTGATGTCCACGGCGACGGAGCGCGAAAGGCGATAAGGGCGTGTCGCATCCAGAAGGCCCATGACGAGGATCAGGATCGGGACAGTTACCGGAACGATGGCCAGAATGACCAGCGCAAGGATCAGGGTTGGGATCGACATGATCAGATCGACCGTCCGGCTAAGCGCCTGATCCGCCCAACCGCCCAGAACGGCGGCCAGAAGACCAAGCGATGTACCGGTCAAGAAGCTGAGCAATGTCGCGGCGGCGGCAATGAAGATCGTCGTGCGCCCGCCATAGATCATGCGGGTCAGCAGGTCGCGGCCGATATTGTCGGTGCCCAGCAGGTGTTCGGCGCTGGCCGGCTCCCATACATCGCCGACCACTTCTGCCATCCCGTAAGGCGCGATCAACGGGGCAGCAATGGCCACGAAGAAATAGGCGCCGGTGAATATGAGGCCAATCAGAGCCGAAAGAGGGATGTTTTTCATTTCGGATGCCTCAGTCTTGGGTTGGCGAGGATCGAGACGATATCCGCGACCATGTTCAGGCCGATGTAAACAGCCGCGAATACCACGCCGCAGGCCAGAACAACCGGCACGTCACGCTTGGTCACGGCGTCCACAAGGTACTGCCCCATGCCGGGATAGACGAACACCACTTCAACCACGACGACGCCAACAACGAGGTAGGCGAGGTTCAGCATGACAACGTTCACGATGGGTGAGATTGCGTTGGGAAAGGCATGCCGCGCGATGACCTGAAATGTGCTCAGGCCCTTGAGTTCGGCCGTTTCGATATAGGCTGATTGCATGAGGTTCAGAATTGCAGCGCGGGTCATCCGCATCATCTGCGCGAGGACCACCAGTGTCAGAACGAAGGCCGGCAGCGCAATCGCGTTCAGCTTTTGCCAGAACGACATCGAGTCGTTGATCATCGCAAGCGAGGAAAACCATCCCAGTTTGACCGAGATATAGTAGATCACGACGTAGCCGATCAGGAACTCGGGGATGGAAACCGTTGTCAGCGTGACGGCGGAAATCAGTTTGTCGGGCCAGCGATTGCGGAACCGGACAGCCAGCAGACCCAGAAAGATCGCAAGCGGGACGGATACGATTGCCGCGACACAAGCCAGGAACAACGTGTTTCCGAGGCGTTTTCCGATGCTCTCGGCAATATCAAGCTTGTTGGTCAGCGATTGGCCAAGGTCGCCCTGAACGATGCCGCCCAGCCATTCAAAATAACGGGTCAGGGCCGGGCGGTTCAGGCCCATTTCTTCGCGAAGGTTGGCCAAGGCCTCGGGGGTTGCGGACTGCCCCAGGACGGCTTGCGCGGCGTCTCCGGGAAGAGCTTCGGTCAGGCCAAAAATCAAGGCCGAAGCGCCGAACAGCAATAGAATTCCCAGCGCGAGGCGCTGGGAAACCAGTTTTATGATAGGATGCATTATCCGATGCCCGTATCAGACGAACCACATTTTGCGGGACATGTTGCCGTTCATCATTTCCTGTGTCGGGTCGCTTTCCCAACCATCCAGTTGGTTGCTGACACCTTCAACAAAATCGTTGAACATCGGGCAAATCAGACCGCCTTCATCACGGACCATGCGGCCCATCTGGCTATAGATGCCCTTGCGTTTCTCGACATCCAGTTCTGCACGAGCCGCGAACAGCAGGTCGTCAAATGCCTGAACTTTGAAACGTGTATCGTTCCAGTCAGCCGTCGACAGATACGCGGTCGAGTACATCTGGTCCTGCACCGGACGACCGCCCCAGTAAGAGGCGCAGAAGGGCTGCACATTCCAAACCTCGGACCAGTAGCCATCATTCGGCTCGCGCTTGATTTCCAGCGGAATTCCAGCCTGGGCCGCTGTCTGTTGGAACAGGGCTGCAGCATCCACCGCGCCCGGGAAGGCGCCGTCTGCAACACGAAGGACAATCGGCGAGCCGTCATGACCGGACTTCTTGTAGTGCTCGGCTGCTTTTTCCACGCTGAACTCGCGCTGTTCGATTGTCTCATCAAACAGTGGATAGGCTGCGTTAATCGGCATGTCGTTACCGATCGAGCCATAACCGCGCAGTACTTTGTCCACCAGATCCGCACGGTTGATGGCATACTTCAGGGCCGTGCGCAGTTCGTTGTTGTCGAACGGTGCGGTATCGCAGTGCATGATAAAGACATAGTGGCCGCGGCCAGCGGTCGAGTGCACGGTCAGATTGGGTGCGCGCCCCAGCAGGTCCGCGACCTTTGGTTCAACACGGTTGATGGCGTGGACCTGACCCGATTGCAATGCAGCGGTACGCGCAGTTGCGTCATTGATAACCACGACTTCAACACTGTCGAAGTTACCAAAATCAGAGTTCCAGTGATTCTCGTATTTTGTGAACAAGTGGCGCACACCGGGTTCGTCCACTTCCACCTTGTACGGTCCGGTTCCGATACCTGCTCCGGGATTGTCCATGCCGCCATCGGGCTGAATGATCAGGTGGTAGTCGGCCATCAGATACGGAAGGTCAGCGTTTGGCTCGGACAGAGTGACCTGGAAATTGTCGCCATCGGCTTTCATTGACTCGATGCCCTTCATGATACCAAGGGCACCGGACTTGGAGTCTTCGTTCGAGTGGCGCTGCATTGTCTTCAGCACGTCCTCGCTGGTCATGGTTTTGCCGTTGTGGAATTCGACACCCTGACGCAGTTTGAAGGTCCAGACCTTGGCATCCGCGCTGCCTTCGACGCTTTCCGCCAGGCGCGGTTCGATGGACCCATCGGGTGCAACTTCTACAAGCTGGTCGCCAAACTGCTTGCCGTTCTGGAACGGAACCGAGCTGGCATAGGTCGCCGGATCCAGCGAGTTGGTCGACTCACCGCCTTGCAGACCGAACTTCAGATCACCACCCTTTTTCGGGCCTGCTGCGCGTGCTGCGTCCGCGAACATCGTGCTGGCCACGGCAGCCGAAACGCCCAGGGCCGCGGCTTTCCCCATGAATTCGCGGCGAGTCATCTTCCCGGCTGTGACCTGACCGGCCATATGCGTTATTTGTTCATTCATTGAGTGTTCTCCCTATTGAGTGGTTCCAGCCCCTTTGGGGGCTTTTTGTTGACGCATGAGTCAACGTTGGCTTATTTCCGCGAACCGGGCAAGGTTATTTCTCTTAAATACCGAAGGCCAAAGCCATCGCTTTGTTGTCCGGTGTGCGGCAATTGCTGAGTGGGTGTTCAGGTACATTCTGCATTTTCGGGTAGTTTCCGGTCGATTGCGGGCCAAAGCGGCATGATAAGCGTCAAATCATCCACGTATCGCGACAACCAGGTCCATGACGTTGGTGCCGGTTGGTCCGGTTGTCAGCAGGCCGTGCGCTTTTTCCAGGAATGATCCGCTGTCGGCTTTGTGAAGAGCGCGTTCGGCGCCATCACTCCAAGTCTTTCCTGTTATGATTCCACCCGCCGCATTTGTCGGGCCATCCGTGCCGTCGGTGCCGCCCACGATCACCGCGAGATCCGTCTGCCCCGCGATCTCTTTTGCCAAAGCAAGCGCAAGGGCTTGATTTCTGCCGCCACGTCCCGGGTGATCAGGCAAGACCACGGTCGGTTCTCCGCCAAAGATCATCACGCCCTTTTCCATTCCACGCAGCAAGGGCCCAAGACGCGCCGCGACCTGCAAATAGTCGTCGTGCAGAGCCTCATCATTGATCAAGACCCTCAGCCCCATTGTTTCCGCTGCTTTGGCAGCGGCACTGCGGGCATGCGCGTTCGAAGCAACGATCCGGGTGCTGGCGGCAAAGGAATGATTGTCGGGCAATGCTCCGATTCCCGAACCGATGACGTTCAGATCGTCTCCGGGCACATCCGATATCGCCAGAACAGTGGCGCGGTCTCCGGCGAAATGGGACAGCAGGCCGCCGCCCTTGATGCGCGACAGCTTGCGCCGCTCGGCATTCATTGCGCGGATATCCAGCCCTTTGGACAGCAGTTCGCGGTTCAACGCCTCGAGATCCGCCAGCGATGTTCCGGGAAGCAGGTCTTCGGCCAGGGATGACGCGCCGCCCGAGACCAGCAGCAGAACATGTGATCCGGGCCCCATCTGATCCATGGCCAGGCGCAGCGCCCGCCCGCCCGCCACGCTGCGGTCGTCCGGAACGGGGTGTGATGCTTCGATCACCTCGACCCCAGCCGGCAGGTCGTGGCCATGCCCGTCTTTGGTGACCACAAGCGTGGGGATGGCGCCGAAATGTTCCAGCGCAGCCCACGCCATGGCTGCGGCGGGTTTGCCCACGGCCAGAATACGGTCTGGTTTCGGGACATCAGGCAAGGCGGCCAGGGTGGCCTTATACCCGCCGACGGCATCAACACCGGCCTGCCACAACCTGACAGCTTGCTTTTCAATATCCATCAATTCTCCACCCAGATCGTGACCGGCCCGTCATTTACAAGCTCAACCGCCATGTCCGCGCCGAACTGTCCGGTTTCCACCGCGATCCCCTGCGCGGCAAGGTGCTCTGCGAAGACCTTGTACAATTGCTCTCCCAACTCGGGCGGGGCCGCGTTTGAAAATCCGGGACGATTGCCGCTGGAGGTGTCCGCCGCCAGTGTGAACTGGCTTACCACCAAAGCAGAGCCTTCAACATCCAGAAGCGAGCGGTTCATCTTGCCGGCGTCATCCTTGAAAATCCGCAGTTTTGCGGCTTTCTCGGCCAATTTTTCTGCCTGTGCCTTGCTATCGCCCTGCATGGCGCAGACAAGAATCATGAGCCCGGGACCAGTTTTGCCGATGACGGTGCCTTCGACCGACACTTTGGCCTGTGTCACCCTTTGCAGCAATGCGCGCACTTGGTTCCTCCCCCGAAACGTTGAGCCTGCCTGAGCGACGGTTTAGCCGCGCCAGTCCACAAAGTCACCCAATGCCGCGCGTTCCGTACGGAAGCTGTTTGCAGGATGATCCATATCCGAATAGCCAAAGGAAATTGCGCACAGGATCAACCGGTCATCGGGGATCTGAAAATACTGATGCAAAAACGGGCTGTACGCCGCCAATGCCGCTTGCGGGATGGTCGCCACGCCCAAAGCCTGAGCGGCGAGCGCAAAAGCCGTGACAAAGCCGCCGCAATCCATTGCACCATAAGGTCCCAGCTCTGCCGGGCTTGAGATGATGGCACAATGTGGTGCGCCAAAAAGGGCGAAGTTCTGCATCATTTGCTGCGCCGATCCTTTACGGTCCCCCCGTTCTACGCCAACCGCGCGGTAGAGCGCCCAGCCGCACGTCCGGCGGCGGTCTTGATACACGCCGGAGTAGGAAACGGGAAAAGGAAGATCGGGGGCCGGCGTGCCGTTCCTGGCTTCGTTTGACATCGCGTCGCGGAACCTGTCGGTTTCGTCTCCGCTGGTGATGACCAATTGCCAAGGTTGCGCATTGCACCAGCTCGGCACCCGGGACGCGCTGGTCACGATCTGTTCGATGTCACCACGCGGCACCGGGTCAGGCCGAAAGGCGCGGCAGGAATGGCGCGCAGTCAGAAGCGTGTTCAGATCAGCCAGGGTCACGTCGTCTTCTCCTCCGGGGCAGCCGGCGGCAGGATGGGTGAGAAGCCGGGGATGTTCAAGGGGTTCCGCCGCACAGATTTTGGCTGCGGCCCCCGAAGGTCATTGCTGTCCGGTCGCCATGAGGTATCCGATGCCTGCCGCAACCAGCAGGCCAAGCACAACGGCGATCGTGACCTTGATTGCCGACCAGGGGCGTTCTCCCTGAACCCGGCCGGTCCGGCCGTTCACCACGAAACGATAGGTCTGACCGCGATACTTGTACGCCGCCAACCAGACCGGCAGCAGGATATGCTTGAACGTGACATCGCGCACATCGGTGTCCACTGCATGGATGCGTTGCCTGTCGCCCCCAATATCAAACCGCACGTCCCGCTCGATCACGCGGGCCATATAAGCGCGTGCCTCGGCATATCCATCTTTCAGCTCGACCGTATAGGCCTCGGCCCGAAAACCGGCGAGGTACTCTGGCTGGTAGGGTTCCAGAGCCGGGAGATCCCAAGGCTCCAGAGCATCCGTGTAAGCCTTGGGCAGGGACCTTGAGGCCAACACCAACACGTCGTCAAAAAACCGCGCCACCCGGCCGGACTTGGGCGTCCAGCGGACCTTGGGCACCTGTTGTTGCACCCGTTTGCCATCCCGCATGACGGTGCGGGTTTCATAGTAGACTATTCCGCGCTCTCCGCGATAGGCCGACTTCGTATCGGCGTCGAAGGTCCAGTACGGCACATAGATGCCCTGCATCCTGCGGCCCTTGCGGGCATAATCCTTCAACCCGTTCGGCGCGAACCACAGCCGCCCCAGCCAGTCGCTCATGGCTTTGTGGGCGGCGCGTTCGTCCAGCGCAAAAGGCAGAACGCCCTTCGGTTTGATATGCCGGTTCATCCCGGTGTCCGTCACGACCGGGGTGGCGCAGAACGGGCATTCCGAAGCATGGGTGTTGGGATCGAATTCAACCTGCGCTGCACAGTTCGGGCAGGACAGAACCCGCGTCTCTTCGATTTCGCTGTCGGGCAGGCGGTCGGCGATGGCAGCGTCGAAATCCAGCTCGCGCAGGCTGGCGCCGCCCCAGGGGCCGGCACCGATCGGTTCGGAATGGCCACAGTGATCGCAGATCAGCGTGCCGGATTTTGGATCGAACCGATAATCGGCGCCGCACTGGTCACACGGGAAACGATGTTCCGCGAAATCAGGCGATGGGGCAGGGGCATCCGTCATGCTACGCTCAGTCCTTGAGAGGGAAGTAGAGATAGTCCGCGCGGTCTTCCGCAGGCAGGACATGCGGCAGCATCGCGGCCTCGCAGGCCCCGATCGTCTTGAAGTTTTTACGCCCCTCAGCCAATGTCAGGCCGTGATTGGCCGCCGAAGGCTCGCGCAGGTTCGTGTCATATTGGATGTCCTCGTCCTCCCAGAAACAGATCGGGCAGATCAGGTACTGTCCACGTTCCGAAAGGGTGACATAGTCGCAGCAGGGGCAGACGAAATGCGGTTCGGGCCGCGTTCTGCGCCTGCCCTTTTTCGAACGCTTTCCAAGGCCGGCCATGCGGTGCCCTCATGCGCCGGGCGGGGGCGGAGGCAGAATGGTGAACAGCTGCGCCAGTTCCTGCACCTCACCCGCCTTCTTCCAGCCGTCCTGACCGGGCGTCCACACGTAGGTGTCGCGCGTGATCTCGCCCTCACTGGCCATGCGGCCCATCTTGGCCTTCGAGAACGGGCCGCTGGTCTGTCCGTCCACCGCAATGTGCCAGACATGCTCGACCGGCGGCGGAGGCGGCGGGGCCACATGTGCGGCCGGTTGCGGGGCAGCGGGCGCGGGCGCGCCCCACGGGCCTGACGACTGACCCGCTGCCATGTTCGACATCTGGTTCGCCATCGCCATGCCCATTCCCATACCAAGGCCAGCGCCCATGCCGCCGCCTCCGCCCGGGGAACTGGCTGCCGCCGTCATCGCCTCGGCCGCGGAATACTGGGTGAACTTGCCCAGATCCCCCGCCAGACCCATCGAGGTGCGCTTGTCCAGCGCCGCCTCGACCGCCGGCGGCAACGAGATGTTCTCGATGTAGAATTCCGGCATCTCCAGCCCATAGCCGTCCAGTACGGGCGAGACCTCGGCCGCGATCAGCTTGCCCAGATCGGCGGTGTTTGCAGCCATGTCCAGAACCGGGATGCCCGAGCCCGCGATCACTCGGCTGAATTCCTGCACGATGATGTTGCGGATCTGAAAGCTAATCTCGTCCATGGTGAACTCACCGTCGGTGCCCACGATCTCGACCAGGAAACGGGCCGGGTCCTTCACCCGGATCGTGTAGGTGCCATAGGCGCGGATCCGGGTGGGGCCGAATTCGGGATCGCGCAGCATGATCGGGTTCTTGGTGCCCCATTTCAGGTCGTTGAACCGGGTCGTGTTGACGAAATAGATCTCGGACTTGAACGGCGACTGGAACCCGTGATCCCAATGTTGCAGCGTCGTCATGATCGGCATGTTGTTGGTTTCAAGCATGTATAGGCCCGGCGTGAACACATCGGCCAGCTGGCCTTCATGCACGAATACGGCCGCCTGGCCCTCGCGCACGGTCAGCTTGGCGCCATACTTGATCTCGTGGCCCTCACGTTCGAACCGCCAGACCATCGTGTCACGGGTGTCGTCCACCCAATGAATGACATCAATAAATTCTCCGGTCAGAAAATCGAAAATTCCCATCTGGGTTCTCCTGTCATCGGGGTCAGAGCGGCTGCCCCATCAATTCATGTGCGATTATTCGTACAATGGGTCGCGCTTCATCGACGTCTATGCCGGGCTGCAACCGTGGGTCATACAACATCGTCAGCAGCTTTTCGTCGTGACTGGTCAGCAGGGCAAATTCGTCATCATCATTGAAAATCGAAGGCCGCGCTGCCGGGCTGTCATTGGACAGGCCAAGACCCTGAGCTATTTCTTCGTGAATGCAGCTTTGGCGGCCCAGATCCGTCAATTCGGCCCGGATAAGGGAAACGGCACGCACGTATCTGTGTGGTGAAGACGTCGTTGCCGATGCAATCACCAGGCAATCGAAATTGGCGCGTGGATTGGCCACCAGATTCAGCGAGTCCTGACTGATATTTGGGATCAGCTGTTTCAGGCGGGATACGATATAGGCGCTGTCGTCCTTGCCTGCAATAAAGACATGGAAATTGGCGTTGCGAGAGACGACGGAAACCGGATGATCCGTCAATCTGGCCAGTCGGGTGGCAAAGGACCGAACCTGATCCGCATCATGCTGCCGTGCAGAAGGAAGCACGGAGGGCCCGAACTCGGTCTGTATGCGGACAGAGCCGGACCACCGGCTGAGTTGCCCGTCGGTCTGACGCGAGCCAGCCGAGACGCTTTGCGTCGGATATTCGCTGTAGAACGCAATCGCTTCGAAATTCCGCGCTAGATCATCGGCATCATAGGGAGTGTCCGGACCGCCCCCATCGGTGCGTAAAAGCCCTCGCACCAGCAAATCCCGTTCAACCCGCTGATAAAAACGCGCCAGATCCTGACTTGCGGCTGACGGTGGCACATAGGCATTGGCTGCCACGGGTGCGGGTGTCGGGCGAGGTTGCGGAACAACAGATGACGTCAGGGTTTCATCGCAATTGGCCAGAGCCAAAAGCGACACCATCCCCAAGGTTCCTTTCAAGTAACCGAAGGCCCGCACGCCGATCCCGCCCTCAGCCGGGAACCGCCGTACCGGCATTGTCGCCGGTTCCGTCGCGGCGCGCTTTGGCGGCCGCCAAAGTGTCGCGCAGTTCCTTTTCCATCTTCTGCAACTCAGCCTCGGCTGCGGCGCGTTTGGCTTTGCCTTCGTCCGCAATGGCAAGGCTTTCGTTGATGGTGCCAATCAGGTCGGCATTGGCCTGCTTGACCGCTTCGATGTCGAACACGCCGCGCTCCATCTCTTGGCGGATCATCTTGTTCGATTCGCGCAGGTTGGCCGCATTCGAAGTCAAAAGCTCGTTCGTCAGGTCGTTGGCGTCCCGCACCGCGGCGGCGGCTTCGGCGCTGCGTTGTATCGTAACCGCCTGGGCCAGCTGCGTTTCCCACAGCGGTACCGTGTTTACCAGCGTCGAGTTGATCTTGGTGACCAGCGATTTGTCGTTTTCCTGAACCAAACGGATCGACGGCAGCGACTGCATCGTGACCTGTCGTGTCAGTTTCAGGTCATGAACCCGGCGTTCTAGGTCGTCACGCGCCGCACGGATGTCACGCAGTTCCTGTGCCTTCATCACTTGCTGGTCTTCCGGAGCGGCCTGAACTTCGGCTTCCTTTTCAGGGATGTCGTGGCTGTCCAGCTCGGTCAGCTTCTCTTCGCCCGCAGCGATGTACAGCGCCAGTTCGTCATAAAAGCCCAAGGTCTTCTCATACAGCAGATCCAGAGATTTGATATCCTTGAGCAGCGTATGCTCATGCCCCAGAAGATCGTCGGTAATGCGATCGATCTGGCCCTGAACCTCTTCGTACTGGGCGGTAAATTTGGCAAAAGGCGCAGCCCTGCCCAACAGTTTCTCCCACCAGCTGCGCTCGCGCCGCACGTCAAGTTCACTGACCGAGAAACCGCGGATCGTAGTTACGATATTGCGCAGGCTGTCACCGGCCGGGCCGACATCCTTGTTGCGCACATCCGCAAGCATGGCCTGGCTGATCTCCTGCAACTCGGCCTGCGCGGACGAGCCGAACGCGACAATCGAATTGGTGTTGCCCATGTCGATTTCATCCATCCGCTTGCGGATTTCGGCGCTGACGGGTTCGTCGGCTTCCTCCAACGACACGACCTCGGCCTGCGGTTCGGGCAGGGCAACTGCGGTGACTTCCTGTACCAGTGTTTCGGCCTGAACTGCCTTGTTCTTGATCTCATCGGACATGGGTATGTTCCTCGCTCAAATAATGGCCGGTCAGTCCAACCGGACGCCTTCGCGCTGCAGTCTTTCACGCAACACGTCAATTTCGACCGTCAGATCACTGCGGTCATCCAAAAGCATTTTCCGCGTTCGCGCGGCGAAATTCTGTTCCAGATCGTCC
Source organism: Ruegeria sp. P10 (assembly GCF_056534925.1). Classification (NCBI taxonomy): domain Bacteria; kingdom Pseudomonadati; phylum Pseudomonadota; class Alphaproteobacteria; order Rhodobacterales; family Roseobacteraceae; genus Ruegeria; species Ruegeria sp. P10. Next base: position 357,946 of record NZ_JBQERJ010000003.1, on the reverse strand, counting down.
AGCAAAGCAGAGTAATCCGCAAGCGCCTGCGCATCGCGGGTTCGGGCGTAGACATCAGCAAACTTAACGGTCGCGTCGCGTGCGCCCTGCAAGTACACGGTCAGGTACTTTCTAGCACCGGCCAGATCTCGCGGGTCTTCCTCGACCGTGCGAAACAAATCCCGCGCGGTGTTCTGAAACCGTTCGACGCGGGCTTCGACCCTGCGGTCACCAGCGCGTTTTATGGCATTCGTCATTTCCGACAGATGCTTCTCGGCATCATCGACCACGCGGGCCACGCGGTCCTGCTGAAAAGTGTCGACCCCCTCCATGCCCTTGTTCTTCATCGGATCAAGCCCGAATGAGACAGAATGCAGAACGGTCGCTGCAACACCAAACAGCACGGGGGCCAACAAACTGACCTGCGCTGCCGCTTCAGCGTCCAGAAACTCGGACCTGTAAGACGCAAGGCCAGCGCCAAGGCCGGTGAGAACACTGGCAAATATCTTCCGCGGAAAAGCAGGACTTCGGGCGGTTTTGCGGGCATTGTACGCGGCCTCAGCTCTCAGACCTTCTCGCAGCAAAAATGCGGCCGCCGTCAGAAAACCAGCGGCGACCAGCCCCAGTGTCATGCCAATCGCGCCGTCGTTCAGGGACAGAAACACCAATGGAATGGCGGGTAGAAACAGAATATTCGCACGTGCGCCAGCGGGCTCGACCCGTGCGCCGTCAAACTGACCCCTCGGCAGTGGGGTGTTTTCCGATTCATCTCCCTGTGGGCTGTATTTGCCGCCGAACCGCTTTGCCATGGCTTACAGACCTCCGAGCAAACCAGTGCAGACGCCAAACAACAGCACCAACAGCACAGCGTAGGCCAGTTTTTGCACTCCGCTTCCGGACATCACGCCCCCCAAATAGCAGCTTTCACTGAAAATTTAGGGTATGCGCGGGCTTAGCGCTAGGGGGAAGGTTGCCGAACCCACATCACTTACGGGGATTCTTGCCGATCAGAGGCCGTTTTCTTTTGGGCCGTGACGGGCGTTTGGGCGCGTTGCCGGGTTTGTCTTCGGCGTCCAGACCCAGCTGGTCCCGCATGACCCGGCGACGGACTTCTTCGACCTCGCCCTGTTTCAGCGTCCCAAGCTGGAAGGGGCCGTAGGACACGCGCAACAGACGATTCACGGTAAAGCCGATATCTTCCATCGCGCGGCGGATTTCGCGGTTCTTGCCTTCGCGCAAGCCGATCGTCAGCCATGCATTTGCGCCCTGCTGGCGATCCAGTGTGACGGTCATTGGCTGGAACCGTTCTCCCTCGATCACCAGCCCCTTGCGCAGCGGTTCGAAATCCTCGTCCTTCGGGCGACCGTTCACCCGCACGCGGTACTTCCGCAACCACCCGGTCGAGGGCAGTTCCAGCTTGCGCTTGATGCCGCCATCGTTGGTCAACAGCAGCAATCCTTCGGAATTCAGGTCCAACCGACCAACGCTCATCACTCGTGGCATGTCGTCGGGCAGCTTGTCGAATATTGTATCTCGTCCTTTTTCGTCGCGGGTCGTCGTCACCAACCCGGCGGGCTTGTGATACAACCACAGACGCGACGGTTCCGGTTCCGAGACCGGCTTGCCGTCGACTGCGATCTTGTCTTTCGCGGTCACGTTCAGGGCGGGGCTGTCGATGGTCTTGCCATTCACTGCCACGCGGCCTGCTTCTATCATGCGTTCAGCCTCGCGCCGGGATGCTACGCCAGCGCGGGCCAGGACTTTGGCGATCCGATCGCCGGGGGGTGGGGTCTTGTTCATGTCAGGGCCATACCGCATCCCGGGCGCTTGCGAAAGGCGGGTTTCTGCGGCAGTCAGGGGGCATGGTGTTCAAATCGCATATGCAACAGGCCCTGGCCGAGGCGCGCGCAGCCGTTGACCGCGGCGAGGTGCCCGTGGGGGCCGTCGTCGTCGGACCGGACGGAACGGTCGTGGCCGCGGCCGGGAACCGGACGCGCGAGTTGAATGACCCCACGGCCCATGCGGAAATCATGGCCTTGCGTGCCGCCTGTGCGCAGGCGGGCTCTGAACGGCTGCCGGATCATGATCTCTACGTCACGTTGGAGCCTTGCGCGATGTGCGCCGCGGCCTTGGCGGCCGCGCGCATCCGGCGGATCTATTACGGTGCGGCAGACCCCAAATCCGGGGGCGTGGCGCATGGCGCGCGCGTGTTTTCGCATGCCCAGGCGCATCACGTGCCCGAAGTCTATGACGGGATTGCAGGCGAAGAGGCTGCCGCGCTTTTGAAGGCCTTCTTCGAAGCGCGCCGCCAGGACAAGCCGGGCTGACGCGCTGCGCTGTCGTCAAACGGTGATGGCTTTCATGACTTCAGGTTCGATCACGTCGACCCCGGGCAACCCGTCGATCAATGCCTGTGCGGATTGTTCCAGAATAGGGAACGTCTTGTAGTGACATGGGATGACCGTCTTGAAGTCAAAGTACCGTTTCGCGGCATAAGCGGTGGCTTTCATATCCATGGTGAAATGCCCGCCAGCCGAAAGGATGCCGATATCGGGTTTGTAGTAATCCCCCATCCATTCCATGTCGGCCATGATGTCGGTATCGCCCGAGACGTAGAGCATACGCCCCTCGGCCGCGATCATGAAGCCGACCTCACTGCCACCAGTGCGCAGACCGTCCGGTGTTGAAAAAGTCGAGCTGTGAGAGGCCGGTACCATTGTCACCATGACGCCGTTCAGGTCGACGGTGCCGCCTTTGTTGAAACCGATGGTCTCAATGCCTTCCGCTTCGCTCCAGTATCCCATCAGGTCATACTGTCCGACAACGGGGATTTTCAGGTGCTTTGCCAGAGGAAGTACATCGGCCACGTGGTCAAAATGCGTATGGGTCAAAAGAATGTGGGTCGCCCCTTCCAGCACGGCATCATGCCGATCTTCGGGCAAGACCGGGTTGCCGGTCAGCCACGGGTCGATCAACAGAACCTGCCCCTGAGTTTCTATGCGAAAACTGCCATGGCCCAGCCAGATAATGTTCATTCCGGAATTCCTCTCAAGTCTTGTCTTGGCTCCAGCCTAGCATTGGCTATGTAAATTTCCATGGACTGGATTCGAGAAATTGATGGCTATTGCGAACGCGTGTCGCCGGAGTATTGGGCCGAGCCGATCAACGCGATCACAAATGCGGCTTTTCTGATTTCCGCATGGGTCATTTGGCAGCGCGTGCGCGATCAGGACATGCCGCTGGCCAAAGGTCTGGTCGTGATTTTGGCCATGATCGGGGTTGGAAGCTATCTGTTTCACACCCATGCCCGGGTTTGGGCGGCATTGGCGGATGTGGCGCCGATCCTGCTGTTCATATTGGTCTATATATTTGCGGTGAACCGGAACATCTGTCGCATGTCGTCCGGAATGGCGATCTGCGGTACGCTTCTGTTTCTTCCCTTTGCGGCACTTGTTGCGCCTTTGTTCCAGCTTGTGCCGGGGTTTGGCGGGTCGGCGGTTTACGCGCCGGTTCCTTTGTTGATCCTGATCTATGCGTTCCTGCTGCGGGGCCAATACATGATCCTGGCCAAAGGGATGACAATCGGGGCCTTGATCCTGATTCTGTCGATCACGTTCCGGGCGCTGGATTTGCCATTTTGCGGGCAATGGCCGGTGGGGACGCATTTCATGTGGCATATCCTGAATGCCATCATGCTGGGATGGATGATCGAGGTGTATCGCGCAGCTCTTGTCAGGGGCCGTTTTAGCAAAGGCCCGGCGCCTTGAGGCGCGGAAGGATCGCGTGTGTCTTCCGAGCCTCATGGCAAGAAGCCAACGAAACCGCCCCGGTCCGATTCTAGTTCTGAAAGGCTGCGGCCAGATGGTCGGGCAGATCAAATTCGCTCAACACCCGAGCGCGGCCTTCGGGCGACATCTTGCGGGCCGTTTTTTCAACGATGTTCTGGATTTTCTCGGCCGAGTGTTTTGCGGCAAAGGGCTGGAAATACCATTTCAGAAACACAAAGCAGATCACGTCTTCCAACGCCTGCACTTCCGCGTCGCGCTTGATGCCTTGTTTGCGCAACATGCGCCCTGCGGCCTCGATCTGTTCTGAATCGTAACCTTCGCGGGCCATCAACCCCATGACCACGTCGGAATGGTGTTCGCCCTGCGCCTTGCGCCATGACAGATATCCAACCCGGCCTTCGGGGTATTCACTGCGGGCAAGTTTCCAACGTTCCACATGCTGCCCGCGCGCGGCGATTTGAAGGGCGTCGGAAGCATCCGGAAACAGGCGGCCCAGCTCGGCACTCATGCGTTCGCCATACAACAGTGCCGCGGGGCGGCCCTCGTCTTGGTTGGGGTCATTTGCATTGGCTGCGTCGATTGCGTCCAGAACCGCTTGTTTTTGCGCGCTCATCATCTGCTCCACTGGCTTGCCTGAACTACGAAACCTCGGCGCAGTTCTGTTCTGTATTCGACGTCATGCTAGCGGCTTGCTCAGGGATGTGCATCCTCGAAAATGCAAAACAGCCGGGTCAGAGAGGGGATATCTGACCCGGCTTGGACCTGCGCGTTACTTGGCAGGTTTAACCTGATCCTGCGTGACCGGTTCCGCGATAGGGGACGGGAAGGTCAACGTGCGTGTCAGGTTGCTTGTGTCGATACCCAAAGCCATGGCCGGTGCGGCCAAAATCGTGGCGGACAAGACTGCGGCTGTTATCAGGGGTTTCATGTTTTTCTCCGGTTTGCGTTATGTCGCATAAATAAAATGAACAGTACAGTACAGTTTTCAAGATCGATAATGAACTATTCGGTTTACTTTTTTGCATACCAGTCATTCAGTTTTGAATAGCCTCAGAAGAGGGGGGAATTCCAAACTCGGACCTGCCCAAGGCACCCCGGTCTTGCGACTGCCGCTGCAGACGGGTAAACGCCCCCTAACGTAGATGAGGGAAGCCGATGTCGATTGACCAAAGCACCGCCGCCAAAGTGGCCAAACTGGCCCGGATCAAGGTCGAGGATGACGCGCTGCCGGCGCTGGCATCCGAGTTCAACACCATCCTTGGGTTCATCGAACAGCTGAACGAAGTGGATGTGGAAGGTGTCGAGCCGATGGTTTCGGTCACACCCATGCGCCTCAAGCGTCGTCAGGACGAAGTCACCGATGGCAATCAGCAGGACAAGATTCTGGCCAACGCCCCCGACGCCCGCGAAGGGTTCTTCGCAGTCCCCAAAGTGGTGGAGTAAGACATGAGCGATCTGAACAAATTGGGCCTGGCCGAGGCCCGCGACGCGTTGCGAGCCGGCGACGTCACCTCTGTTGAGCTGACAGAAGCCTGCTTGAAAGCCATTGATGAAGCAGATGCGCTGAACGCATTCGTCCACAAGACGCCCGAGATCGCGATGGAGCGCGCCAAGGCTGCGGATGAACGGATCAAGGGCGGGGACGCTCCGTCAATGTGTGGCCTGCCGATCGGCATCAAGGACCTGTTCTGCACCAAGGGCGTGCCGTCACAAGCCGCGTCGGGCATTCTTGAAGGCTTCAAGCCGGAATACGAATCCACCGTGTCACAGCAACTGGCCGACGCAGGCGCAGTCATGCTGGGCAAGCTGAACATGGACGAATTCGCCATGGGCTCGTCCAACGAAACATCGGTCTATGGCAACGCGGTCAGCCCGTGGCGTCGTGGCAACGATGATGCGCAGCTGACACCGGGCGGTTCGTCGGGCGGGTCCGCGGCCGCTGTGGCCGCCGACCTGTGCCTTGCGGCAACGGGCACTGATACCGGCGGTTCCATCCGCCAGCCCGCGGCTTTTGTCGGGATCACCGGCATCAAGCCGACCTATGGCCGATGCTCGCGCTGGGGCATTGTGGCGTTTGCGTCCTCGTTGGATCAGGCCGGTCCGATGACCAAAAACGTCCGCGACGCCGCGATCATGCTGGAAACCATGTGCGGCCATGACGCCAAGGATTCGACCAGCGCGGACCTGGCCGTCCCGAATTTCGAAGCGATGTTGACTGGCGACATCAAGGGCAAGAAGATCGGTATCCCCAAGGAATACCGCATGGACGGCATGCCCACCGAGATCGAAAAGCTCTGGGCCGATGGTGCCGCGATGCTGAAGGATGCGGGGGCCGAGATTGTCGATATCTCGCTGCCGCACACCAAGTATGCGCTGCCTGCCTACTATGTGATCGCCCCGGCCGAGGCGTCTTCGAACCTCGCCCGCTATGACGGTGTCCGCTATGGGCATCGTGCACAGATGGCGCAGGGTGATGGCATCACCGAGATGTACGAAAAAACCCGCGCCGAGGGCTTTGGCCACGAAGTGCAGCGCCGGGTCATGGTTGGCACCTATGTTCTGTCGGCTGGTTTCTATGACGCCTATTACAACCGTGCCCGCAAGGTGCGCACGCTGATCAAGAAAGACTTCGAAGACGTGTTCGCGGCCGGTGTCGACGCCATCCTGACCCCGGCAACCCCATCGGCGGCCTTCGGTCTGGGCGAAATGACCGAAGCAGATCCTGTTCAAATGTATTTGAACGATGTCTTCACCGTGACCGTGAACCTGGCCGGACTGCCCGGTGTCTCGGTCCCCGCAGGGCTGGACACACAAGGTCTTCCGCTGGGATTGCAGCTGATCGGACGTCCCTGGGAAGAAGGCGACCTGCTCAATACCGCCTATGCGCTGGAAAACGCGGCCGGTTTTGTGGCCAAGCCCGGGAAATGGTGGTAAGCCTCGGGCAACTGAAGCACTAGACACGGAGCCAAACTATGCGCGTTTTGCTTTTGGTCCCCGCTCTTGCACTGGCAGCGGCGTGCACGGATGTCGCACCGCTGACCAGCACGGGTTTCAACACGCCTGAATACCAGGCGCAGCGCGAGGCTCAATTGGCAGGTCAGGGTGCGGCCGGCAACCCTCTGCTGGCCCCGGTCGAAGTTTCACAACAACCGCTGGGCGCCCCTGGTACGGCGCCTGTTGCCACGGGTGAAAACGCGGATATCGCCAACCAGACCGCGGCGGCATTGGCCAGCACATCTGGCCAAAACCCAGCCGCGGTTACGGCGGTTCCCGTGGCGAACACTGGCGCGATTTCGGATGAACAGGACTTTGCCGCCGTGTCCGAACGCCGCAGCATCGAATCCGACGCCGCCCGGATCGAGCAGAACCGCCAGACGTATGAACTCGTGGCCCCGACGGCAGTGCCCGAGCGCACGGCGAGCGGCCAGACAAACATTGTGCAATATGCGCTGAGCACGTCCAATCCGGTAGGTGTGCAACTCTACAGCCGCTCGGGCTTCAACCTTCAGGCCAAGGCTCAGAGGAACTGCGCGCAATTCCCATCCCCTGATCAGGCTCAGATCGAGTTTCTGTCCAATGGCGGCCCCCAGCGCGACCGCAAAGGTCTGGACCCGGATGGGGATGGTTATGCGTGTGGCTGGGACCCGAGCCCGTTCCGCAGTGCCGTCAGCAACTGACCCCCTGAACCCGATCTGGCATCCGTCACCCAATTTTGGTGAACGCCGAGATGGTCTGACACCATCCTTGATCGTGATCCATTACACGGCGATGGACAGCGCGCAGGCGGCTCTGGATCGTCTGTGCGACCCAAAGGCCGAGGTCTCGGCCCATTACCTGATCGGCAATGATGGCACGCTGTGGCAGATGGTACGCGAAGAAGACCGGGCCTGGCACGCGGGTGCCGGAGAATGGCACGGTCGGGCCGACATCAACTCTCGTTCCATAGGCATCGAGCTGGACAACGCCGGCAAGCATCCGTTCCCTGAACCCCAGATGCACCGGCTGGAACAGCTGTTGCGCCAGATAATGCACCGTTGGGCCATCTTGCCAAACGGTGTTATCGGCCATTCGGATATGGCGCCCGGGCGCAAATTTGACCCCGGTCCGCGATTTGACTGGTTGCGGCTCGAGCGCAACCTGCTGGCCGCGCCCCGCGGATATGCCGCTGGTCCGCTAACTGCATCAAAGGGCCAGTTCCGAAGCCTGGCTCGGGCCGCCGGTTTCAGCGCTGATGCAGACGATGATACGCTGTTGCATGCCGTCCGCCTTCGATACCGCCCATGGGGCAGGGGGCCTTTGCAGCAAGCCGACCTCGCTCCGTTGATCCCGCACTCCTGATCCGCCCTTCATCTGGCTGAAAATATCCCGGGGTTGAATTGGCCGCAGGCTAAGAAGGGGCTGGCCCCTTCTCTGAACCATCCACCCTTGACGCCGCCGACCGCAGAGCCTACCCAACTCACGCGCGGAGGGCCGGATGGCCGCTGGGGTCGCAGGGCCCGAGAGGAAAGTCCGGACTCCACAAGACAACGGTGCCGGGTAACGCCCGGGCGGGGCAACCCGACGGAAAGCGCCACAGAAATCAGACCGCCCGGAACCTAGGTTCAGGGTAAGGGTGAAACGGTGGGGTAAGAGCCCACCGCGCCTCTGGCAACAGGGGCGGCACGGCAAGCCCCACCGGGAGCAATGCCAAATAGGGTCCCCGCGCGGGCCGGTCGGCGCAAGCCGATACCGCCGCTAAGCGCGTCTTGGCCGAGAGGGACCGGGTTGGCAGCTTGAGCCGCGCAGCAATGCACGGCCTAGAGGAATGGTCATCGAAGGGGGCAACCCCGGAACAAGATCCGGCTTACAGGCCCTCCGCGCGTATCCGCCTATCCTCCGGGAGGTGTGTAGGAACCGGTCAGCGCCGCCGCTTTCTCGGTTATCGACGTGAACTCGTCTGCGGTCCAGGCGCGAACGGTTTCGATGTTCGTCACTGCACCCGACGCGGCGACAGCCATGCCAACGGCCACGGCGTCTGTCTCATCTGGGGCTTCGCTGATCACAACCACGTCGTTGCTGCCGGTTGTCATGTAGAAGGACAGCAGCCTGCCACCTACTTTTTCCAGCAAGGCTTTTACTGGGCCGGTGCGGTTCTCGGGTTTCTGCAACATGCCTTTGACACCGGCTTGCGAGTAAGATGCGTAAGTAATGAAAATGGGCATTGATACCTCCTGTTACATCAAATCGTTTTAGGGTCTTCAAGTCAGCCGACCCCAGGGCCGTTCAAAATCAGGTGCCAGAAAACAACAGTGCCGTGATGAACCAAAGGCCAGCGCCGATCAGCGCAAAACCTGTCACCGGCACAAGCCACCGGGCTCCGGGCAAAAGTTTTTCCAGCGCGACGTACGCGGCAATTCCGACAATCCAGTAGAGGTTCATGATCCCTCCGACGAAAAGCAGCAGCATCAGTGCCCAGCAGCATCCCAGACAATACGTGCCGTGCAGGATACCGGTGCGGAATGCACCGAATGTTCCGGGTCGGTTGTGATCGGCCAGAAAACGTGCGGGGCTCTGACAGTGGCGCAGGCATGCGTTTTTCAAAGCTGAAAACTGATAGGCGCCAGCCGCCAGCAGGATGCTTCCTGCGAAGACACCCGAACTAATCGTCATCATCGGCCCGTCGGACAACCCGATTTGTTCCAACCCCCATTGCAATGCGGTTGCAATCAGGCTGAACGCCCCCCAGGCCACCAGATAGCCGGATAAAAACCACAGGCTGAACGCAACCGTCCGGTGCTTTTCAGGCCCTGTCCGCTTGACCGCGATGAACAGAAGAACGGCAGGCGCAGCGCTTGGGGTCATCATGGCGATCATCATGACCCACCACATCAGAAAAATCAGCAAGGCATAGCTTGCGCTCCACGCTGCTGCCGGGCCCATTTGCATCGGGTCTCCGACAGGGCCGGCCATCCGGGTCATCTCGACCGCGGACATGTTCATCCCGACGCCAGCTATCGTGTACCAGGTTGCACCGAGGATGATCAGAAGAACGCTTCCCAGAACAATCGCGCTGTCCTGTCTCAGCAACCACTCAACCGTCCCGCCCCGGGGCGATGCGTTCTGTTTGGTCATGGGTGTTCTCTGATTATGCGCCCAAGACGCCATGGCCCGAGATGTTCAGATGCGCCAGATGAGCATGGGTTGCGTCAAAGGTCAGCCGGATCTGACCACCCGTTGTAGTCGCACTGCCCGATGCCGCCTCGGCATGGCGGTATTCAAAGCCATTCGGCAACTGTATCGACGCGCGGTGAGGTGCGCCCGATACGATATGAGGGATCGGATTGACCTCAACATCGAAAACTCCGGTAACTTTGGCGTATCCGCTGCGCTCTTCGCGGTTCCAGTTCAGTTCAATCGGAACAAACAGAGTTTCATGTTTCAAAGGCGCCATGGCGCTGAAGACATACCAGAACGTGGCCATTTCATCAGTATCCTGACCGGTCATGATTGCTTGCAACGCAGCCCGCTGTTCAGCTGTTGCGCTGTCATCAATGATAAGCTGCATCTGACCGTTGCCCTCATGAATTGGTCCCGGCCAATGATAGACCCCTGCCGCCCGAAGACCGCCCAGATCAGTTTCACCGTAGTGACCGCTTTGAATGTCAAAGACCACAACCGCCTCGCAATTGCCGTGTGACGGCAGTACGCTGAACTGACACGGGCAACCAAAGTTGCAATTGCAATTGGCCAGTTCTTCGGCCTGAATAGCCCATTCTGTCATGATAGCCCCCCAAGAAAAGTCGCCTAAAACAACTCTGCTCGTTGCAGGTTTAACGCATTCACGCTGCCTCGGCCTTCGAGCCTGAATTCGGCTTCTTGGATGGGCGAACCTATCACGAATCCGTGATATGTACAAACAAGATCGCAAATTACATGCCTTCCTTGGGCTTTATCATGTGCCGGGCTATGGGCCGGTCGCGTTCAGGTTGAGCACGGTATTCGCGATTGCATTCGGCTGTTAGACTTTCGGAACCAATTTGAAGATATGGGAGGTTGATTATGAGCTTTATGAAAACGCTGGCGTCCGTGGCCATTGGATTTGCTGCGGCCAAGGGCATGGAAAAATATCAGAAGATGGGCGGCATGGCCGGACTGCAAAACATGATGCAGGGTGCCGGCGGTGGTTTTGGCGTGGATCAGCTGAGCAAAATGGCAGAACAATTTGGTCTGCCCGGTGGCGCGTCAGGCTTGCAGGACATGATGAGCAAGATGGGGGTTGGCGGCAGCACAGCCGGAGCCGCTGGTTTGGGTGGGTTGTTGAACGCCATGCAAGGGGCTGCCAAAACTGCCAATCAACACACAGGTGACATGATGGAAACCGTGTTCGGCGGCACGCCCGCGGGTGCAGCGATGGAAGAGCAGGCAAAACTCATGCTGCGCGCAATGATTCAGGCTGCCAAGGCAGATGGTGAACTTGACGAACAGGAAAAGGAAATCATCCTGGGTGAATTGGGCGATGATGTCAGCGAGGAAGAGCGCGCATTCGTGCAAGAGCAGCTGAACGCACCGATTGACGTCATGGGATTGGCGGCTGATTCTGGTGCGCCGCTCAAGACGCAGATCTATGCAACTTCCCTGGCTGCGATCCGTCTGGACAATGCGCGCGAGGCGTCTTACCTGCGGCAATTGTCCACCGCTCTGGGTCTTTCCGACGCGGAAAGGGACCAGATTCACACGTATATGGCCGCGCCAACCTTGCCTAGTTGAACCTGCATCAGATTCCTGTGCCTGTATCATCCGATTGGCCTTGACATAGGCGGTGCAGCGCGTAAAAGCGCACGCTCATAGGAATTCAACCGAAAGGCCCCTGCCTTTTCGGACGCAGGAGATAACCATGGCGAAGCCGACGACAATCAAGATCCGTCTGAACTCGACCGCGGGCACGGGCCACTTCTATGTGACCAAGAAGAACGCGCGCACCATGACTGAGAAAATGACCATTCGTAAATACGACCCGGTCGTTCGCAAGCATGTCGAGTATAAGGAAGGCAAGATCAAGTAATCTGCCATTCCATTTGGAAATTCCGAAAAAGGGCTCTGTTGCACAGAGCCCTTTTTCAGTTCCGGTTTCCTGATTTCGGCGGATGGCAGGCTGCGGCGGTCCGTTGCAGTGGCGCATCAGCGTTTGGGACAATCGCATCCCCTGCGGCTTGCTTTTTATGGGAACCTGCAAGTACGCTTCAGCAAACCGCCACAAAATGTTGACCGCCATGAAAAAAATCTTGTTATCCACAATTGCCGTTCTGACCCTAGCGGCCTGTGAAGACCCGTTTAACCGCGAAGGTGTCGGGTTTACTGGAATCGATGGCGAACCGCGCACGATTTCGGACGTACCCGGGGCCGTCGCCTTTCTGCCAGACGCGACCAACGTTCCGGCAGAGCTGGCGGAACTGCGGACAGTCACGCTTTTGAGTGATGAGGTTGACCCGTCCAAGGTGGCTTCGGTTGCAATAGACAATGGCGGGCAGACGCCAAACACTGCTGTTCAACTGCAAGGAAGCGACACAAACCTGTTCCTCAGCACTGTCAGCGTCAACGGCACCTTATTTGGTGTGCTGCGTACGCGCTCTAACAGTGTGAAGGTCGACAATTCGGTCGGTGTAGGCTTTGCGGAAGAAGCAGAGCGTTTTACCGGCTGTCTGCCGGCTGGTCAGGTCTACCGCAAAGGCACCTCGGAAAAGAGCTCGGGCTTTGCCGTTCCGCTGAATTGCAGCTAACAGATTTCTCTCTCAAGTCCAAAACCCCCGCCGAATTCGGCGGGGGTTTTTGTTTGGTTTACGGCAAACAAAAAGGCGGACCCGTAAGGCCCGCCCTTGGAAGTCGGCTATCCCGGTCGCTTATTCTCGATTGCCAAACAGTTGCAGCAGGAACATGAACATGTTGATAAAGTCCAGATACAGGCTCAGCGCGCCCATGATCGCGGCTTTGCCCAACCATTCTTGATCGCCCGAATGGGCCATTTGCAGATAGGTGTTTTTGATGTTCTGCGTGTCATAGGCTGTCAGGCCGGCAAAGATCAGTACGCCCAGAACCGAGATCGCAAACGCCATCGCCGACGAGGCGATGAAGATATTCACGATCGAGGCGACAATCAGGCCGATCACACCCATGATCAGGAATGTGCCCATTGCCGACAGGTCTTTCTTGGTCGTGTAGCCATAAAGCGACAGACCGGCAAAGGCGATTGCAGTGATCAGGAACACCTGAATGATCGATTCACCGGTGAACACAAGGAAAATCCAGCTGATCGAGACACCCATGACCGCAGCAAAGGTGTAGAACACCAGCTGAGCAGCCGCGGCCGACATACGATTGATCCCGGCGCTAAAGCCAAAGACAAACAGCAGCGGGGCAAACATGATGACCCATCTCAGAGGCGACGCAAACAGCGAGTAACCAAACGACGTCAGGTACTTGCTTTCGCTCAGTTGAGCGGCGGCTGCCGACGGATCGGTTGTGGTTGCCAGACCGGCAATTGCCCAGGCCGCTGCAAAGGTGATCAGCATGCCGACGGACATCGTGCCGTAGACTTTATTCATGTGGGCGCGCAGGCCCTGATCAATCTCGGCGGCGCGCGCGCCGGATGCCGTCCGGATCGTGTCGAATTGTGCCATCAAAGGGTCTCCCTAGTCGTCAAGTTACAGCGCCCCGGCAGAGCGGGGCGGTTTTCCCTCTAAATATCGGCAACAAGGGGCTGTGTTTCAAGAGATTCCGGGCGAAAACCGACTAAAACACGCAACAAAAATGCCAACAGGCGACTCACGGTCGCCCATCGCCATAAAAATATGAGAGTCACAGTTACCTTTTCCAGAATTGAGGTGCATCCCAGAAAAAGCGTTTTGCTTCTGCGGATGCTTCCTCGCGGGTGACTCCGATATCGTCCAGCACGGCGGCATCCAGCTGTGCCAGCTTTCGCCGCTGTCTGGACAGTTCGAACGCTTGTGAGATCAGGGACACCAAAGAACGTTTGGCTGGTTTGCAGGGATTATGGATTGCGAGTTGAGTCATAACGTGTCCTTTCCGAATTTTTGATGGTTTCGATGGGTGTCATCAATTTCCTTGATTGATATGGGTGAGTATGACATATTTTTAAAACGAATATTATTGATGGAACGCATAAGGAATCGTGAAGATGCGAAATCTGGACATTACAACCCTGCGATCTTTTGTGGCGGTGGCGGATCAAGGCGGTGTAACCCGCGCCGCCGGATTTCTGCACCTGACGCAGTCTGCGGTGTCCATGCAGCTGAAGCGGCTGGAGGAGCTGCTGGGCCTGGAGTTGCTGGACCGAAGCGGCAGGACAATTGCATTGACCGCATCCGGTGAGCAGCTGCTGGCCTACGCGCGCCGCATGATTGCCCTGAATGACGAGGTAATCTCAAAACTCACCGATCAGGCCTTTGAGGGCGAAGTGGTTCTGGGCGTTCCCCATGACATCGTCTACCCCGCGATTCCCCGGGTCCTGCAACGGTTCAATGCCGATTTTCCCCGCGTCAGGGTGCAGTTGGTGTCGTCCTATTCACTGCAATTGAAAGACATGTTCAAGCGGGGCGAATGTGATGTGATCCTGACGACCGAACCGTCTTCGGCCGATGGCGCAGAGACCATCGCAGAGCTGCCGTTGCGCTGGATCGGCGCGCCGGGCGGGTCCGCATGGCGCAAGCGCCCGTTGCCTCTGGCGCTGGGGCGGCGCTGCTTGTTCAGACCGCAGGTCATATCGGCACTGGATGCGGCCGGAATACCGTGGGAGCTGTCCGTTGAAACCGAAAACGACCGTACCATAGAAGCCACGGTCAGTGCCGATCTTGCGGTTCACGCAATGCTGGACGGAACCGAGGCCGCACATCTTGAACAGATCGACTCGGGTGGGGCCCTGCCGGATCTACCTGCACACATGATCAACCTCTACGGTGGCGAGCAGGGCCGGGATGCGGTTGTCGAAGCTCTGGCACAGTTGGTGCGACAGAACTTCAGATTGCTGGGCGGTACCCAGTTGCGGGCTGTGGTTGGATGATCGCGATCAGGGCGTGATCACAATCTTGCCCGTCGACTTGCGCTTTTTCAGCAACTGCATTGCATGTGCGACATCTTCAAGGGGCAGAACATGACTGATATGCGGTTTAATCCTGCCCTCAGAATGCCACTTGAACAGGGTGTCAAAACTGTTGCGCACAGCTTCGGGGCGGAACTTCAGATAGCCGCCGATATACACCCCGATCACGGTCAGGTTTTTGACCAGCAGATGATTGGCCGGAATCTGCGGGATATCGCCCCCGGCGAATCCGATGGGCAGCAAACGCCCTTCGGGATTGGTGGCCCTGAATGCGGCCTTGAACACATCCCCGCCGATGACGTCATAGACGACATCTGCGCCACCCAGCGATTTGACCCGCTCGCGCAGGTCTTCGGAAGCATCGATCAGATGATCGGCACCAGCGGCACGGGCAACGGCAAGCTTGTTCTCGCCGCGCGCCTGCGCGATGACCGTGGCGCCCATGAGCTTGCCGATTTCGACGGCAGTCAGGCCGACGCCTCCCGCTGCGCCGGTGACCAGAAGGGTTTCACCCGGTTGCAGGCGTGCCCTGTGATCAAGGGCCATGTGACTGGTGGCATATGCGATCTGGATGGCAGCGGCGTCTTCGAATCCGGTGTCGTCCGGCAGCACGATCGCACGATCCGCGTCGAATACACCGTACTCGGCCAACCCACCCTGACCGGAATAGACTGCGATCCGGTCGCCTGGGCTGAGTGTTGAAACGCCGGGTCCGACTGTCTCCACGATACCGGCGATCTCCATGCCCAGGGTGAAAGGGGCAGGTGGCGTGTCCTGATACGCGCCCGTCTGCATCAGCAGATCGGCGAAATTCAGGCCGCAAGCTTTTATCGCGACCCGCACCTGACCTTCGCCCGGCTCGGGTATTTTCACGTCACAAAGCTGGGCAGGCGCCCCGTCGGATGGAATGCAATAGGCCCGCATATTGTTCCTCAAGAGTTTCCGACATAGGCGCGTGCGCCGTCAGAAAAGTCAATCCGTTTGCTGCGCGGGCTCAAAAGGCACCCGATTTTGAAGGAGGATTCAGTTGCAGGAAAACGGTTCTGTAAAGGCTTTGGGTAATACAACCACAAATCCCTGTCAGGGGCGTTCGATTCAACCAGCTTGAAAAAAATCTCAAAACCGGCATTATAGATAATCAGTGCTGTAAACGGGGGGCGGTACAGTCCGTATTAGGGAGCGGTTAAGGGGAGCTCTCTAAAACTGCGATATCGGACGTCGCAAAATCCCGTGCAGATGTTTGTGTAGTATAGGAGAATACCAATGACTCATCACGTCGATGTCCATGTGGGCAAGCGCGTTCGGCATCGCCGCTGGCTGATTGGGATGACCCAGCAGCAGTTGGCGCAGCAAGTTGGTATCAAGTTTCAGCAAATCCAGAAATATGAGACCGGTGCCAACCGAATCAGCGCATCCCGCCTGTGGGACATCGCCGAGGCGCTGGATGTTCCGGTCAGCTTTTTCTTCGAAGGTCTGGAAGAAGCCCAGAAAGGCGATGCGGACAAGAAATCCGTCCCTGCCGACTTGATGGGTGACAAAGAGGCTTTGGATCTGGTGCGCTCTTACTATGCGATTCCGGAAAATCAGCGTCGCCGCCTGTTCGAGCTGGCGCGGGTTCTCAGCGACGTTGCCTGACTGACTTGACTTTGTCGCGGATTGCTCGCACCTCAGGGTCATGCAACCGACGACACAGAGCGATATCGAAATTGCCGAAGAAATGGCCGAAGCTGCGCGTGAGGCCATACTCCCCTTTTTTCGTCAAACAAATCTGGAAACTACGAACAAGCTGGCCGATGGGTTCGACCCGGTCACAGTGGCTGATCGTGCGGCTGAACAGGCGATGCGGGACGTTCTGGCGCGGCGGCGCCCGGATGACGGTGTGCTGGGCGAGGAGTTCGGCGCGCATACGGGCACCAGTGGCCGCACCTGGGTACTGGACCCCATCGATGGGACCCGCGGGTTTATCAGCGGCACGCCAACCTGGGGTGTTCTGATTGCGCTGAGTGATCAGGACGGGCCTTTTATGGGTGTAATCGATCAGCCGTATATCGGAGAGCGCTTTGTCGGATCGTCTTCCGGTGCTCACATGACCGGTCCGCAGGGCACCAGAAGAATGCAAACGCGCGATACCAGGGCGCTGGATCAGGCGACTTTGTTTACCACGTTCCCTGAGGTTGGAACCCCGAAGGACCGCGCAGGGTTTCAGGCGGTGTCCGAGCAGGTACAGCTGACGCGCTATGGAATGGATTGCTATGCCTATGCGCTTCTGGCTGCCGGGCAGGCGGATTTGGTGATCGAGGCGGGCTTGAATTCCTATGATATCCAAGCGCCGATTGCCGTTATTCAGGCGGCCGGCGGTATTGTGACCGATTGGCAGGGCGGCCCCGCACATCAAGGCGGCCGGGCCCTGGCCGCAGCAAACGCTGACCTTCACGCCGCAGCGCTTGAGATACTCCGCCAATTCTGAATTCTGTTGCCCGGCGCATCAAAGCCAACTACACCGGTGATGGCCGGTTCTTGCGCCCGTTTTCCACCGGCCGACGCACTTCTTGCATGAGACGGGCAGATGCAGGAGCGCGAAATGACGGAAACCCTACTCAAGAATGCTGATCTGATCCTGACGATGGACGAGTCCCGGCAGGAATTGTCCAAGGCCGATATTCTGGTCCGCGACGGGCAGATTGCCCGGATCGGGCAGCGACTGGAAACACAGGGTGAGGTGCATGATGTTTCAGGTTGTCTGGTGACGCCTGGCCTGGTGAATACCCACCACCATCTTTACCAAACCCTGACACGGGCGGTGCCGGGCGGGCAGGATGCGCTGCTGTTTGGGTGGCTGCAAACGCTCTATCCGATCTGGTCGCGTTTCGGGCCGGAGGAAATGTTCACCTCGGCTCAGATCGGTTTGGCCGAACTGGCGCTGTCGGGGTGCACGCTCAGTTCCGATCACCTTTACCTCTATCCCAACGGCGCGCGGCTTGAGGATACGATCGCGGCCGCGTCCGAGTTGGGGATGCGGTTTCATCCGACACGCGGCGCGATGAGCATCGGCGAGAGCGACGGGGGCTTGCCGCCGGATCACCTGGTGGAAAACGAAGCCGCTATTCTGGACGACATGGTACGTGTCGTGGACGCGTTTCACGACCCGTCGGAGGGGTCCATGTGCCGCGTTGGCCTTGCCCCGTGTTCACCATTTTCCGTCAGCCGCGACCTGATGCGCGATGCGGCGTTGCTGGCGCGGGACAAGGGCGTGATGTTGCATACCCATCTGGCCGAGAATGATGAGGATATCGCCTATTCGCAGGCGCAATTCGGCTGCCGCCCGGGGCAATATGCCGAGGAACTGGGCTGGACCGGCCCGGATGTCTGGCACGCCCATTGCGTCAAGCTGGACGGGGCCGAGATTGATCTGTTCTCGCGCTCGGAAACAGGCGTGGCCCATTGCCCCTGTTCAAATTGCCGCCTCGGATCGGGTATCGCACCGGTGCGGGCGATGCGCGATGCGGGTGTCAAGGTCGGCCTCGGCGCCGATGGATCGGCCAGCAATGACAATGGCAACCTCATGCTTGAGGCGCGCCAGGCCATGTTGCTGCAACGGGTCGCCAATGGTGCAGATGCCATGTCGGCCCGCGAAGCGCTCGAGATCGCGACGCGCGGCGGCGCGGATGTGTTGGGACGTTCCGATTGTGGACGGCTGATGCCCGGAAAACGAGCCGATATTGCTGTGTGGGATACCCGCGGCATCGAAAGCGCGGGCAGTTGGGATCCGGCGGCGCTGCTTCTGGCGGGGCCGATGTCTGTGAAACATCTGTTCGTCGAAGGCCGCCAGATCGTGCGTGACGGGCACATAACGACCATCGATCTGCCCCGCGTGATCGAACGCCAGAACACGCTTGCCCGGGCGTTGCAGGCCTAAGCCGCCTGTTGTCCGCCGATCCAGACCTCAGCCACGGCGCGATCATCGCCCATCATGATGGTTGGGAAGATCGCTTCCCAAACATCTTCTGCATGGGCCTCGCGCTGGGCGATGGCGGGGGTCGAGGCGAGGTCGATTACCACCAGATCCGCCTCCATCCCCTGAGCGATGTTGCCGATGCAGTCGTCCATACGCAGGCTTCGGGCGGATCCGACCGTGCCCAACCACAGCAATTGCGCCGGATGCAGGGGACGGCCGCGCAATTGGCCGATCTCATAAGCGGCGGCCATGGTGCGCAGCATCGAAAAGCTGGACCCGCCGCCGGTATCCGTGGCCAGACCGATCCGGTGGCCATCATGGATCAGCCCGTTCATGTCAAACAATCCCGATCCGATGAAGGTGTTCGACGTGGGGCAATGGATCAAAGAGGCATCGACCTCGCGCAGCCGATCCCGTTCCCGGTCTTCCAGATGGATGACGTGGCCATACAGGCCGTTCTGGCCCAACAGGCCGAATTTCTCGTAGGTATCCAGATAATCCCTTGCTTCAGGGAACAGGGATCGAACCCATTCGATTTCATCTGTTTGCTCGCTCAGGTGGGTTTGCATGAGACAATGGGGATGCTCGGCCCAAAGCGCGCCCATGGCCTCGAGCTGTTCCGGGGTCGAGGTCGGTGAAAAGCGCGGCGTGATCGCATAGGACAAGCGGTCGACGCGATGCCATTTTTCCAGCAGGGCGGCGGATTGGTCGTAAGCCGTCTGCGCGGTGTCGCGCAGCCCTTCGGGCGCGTTCCGGTCCATGCAGGTCTTGCCGGCGACGACACGCTGCCCACGCTGTTGCGCCGCGGTGAAGAAGGCATCGACGCTTTCAGGGTGAATCGTGCAAAAACTGCACATAGTCGTGGTGCCGTGGGCGGTCGTCAGGTCCAGATACCGGTTGGCGATCTCGGTCGCATAGTCGAAATCGCCGAACTTCATCTCTTCCGGGAAGGTGTAGGTGTTCAGCCAGTCGATCAGCCGTTTGCCCCAGCTGGCGATCATCGCAGTCTGTGGATAATGCACATGTGGATCGACGAACCCAGCCATGATCAGGCGCGTTCCGTGATCCTTCGTAACCGCGTCAGGATGGGCTTTATTCAGCGCATCGGCGGTGCCGACCTCTGCAATTCGCCCGTGTTCGATCACGACCGCTTCGTCCAGCCGGGTCGCCTCGGTCGGCTCTCCGTCGAAGGGTGATCCTGTGAAACTCAGAACACGCCCTTTCAAAAGCGTCTTTTGCGCCATTTTCCCTGTTCTCCACCTGTTTGGAACCGCACACCAGCATAGGCGGACGAAAGAAGTGGGTAAATCGGCGCATTGTCATTGTTTTCCGGTAGCTGCTTCTTCTATTTAAGGGCAAATCGTAAAAAAGGGGCAGAGCATGACGACAGGCAGAGACGAAGCCGGACACGATCAGCCCCGGGATGAAGACGCCTATGCGTTGGACCCCAAGGCAGTAGCGGCAATTCTGTACGCGGTGGACATAGACGACCGCGACAAGCTGGTTGAGTTGATGGAGCCGCTGCACTCGGCCGACATTGCCGACCTTCTTGAACAGATCAATCCGTTTGACCGGGCGCGCCTGATCCGCCTGTATGACAAAGAGTTCGACGGCGACATCCTGTCTGAACTGGATGAATCGGTTCGTGAAGAGGTGATCTCGGTTCTGAACCCGGATGTTCTGGCCGAAGCCGTGCGCGAGATGGAAAGCGACGATGTCGTTGACCTGCTGGAAGACCTTGAGGAACCGCAGCAGGAAGCCATTCTGGACGCATTGGAGGTTTCCGAAAGGATCGCAGCCGAGCAGGCACTGTCCTACCCCGAGAACTCGGCCGGTCGTCTCATGCAGCGGGAAGTCGTCATGGCGCCGGAACATTGGAGCGTCGGGCAAGCTATCGACTTCATGCGCGCCAATGACGATTTGCCCGAGCAGTTCTATCATGTCGTTCTGGTCGATCCGCGCCTGAAACCGGTTGCTCAGGTGACGTTGGGCAAGCTTATGGCGGCGCGTCGTGAAGTGCCGCTGATTGATCTGGCAGAAGAAGAGTTTCACATCATCCCCGTCGATCAGGATGAGGAAGACGTGGCTTATGCCTTCAACCAGTATCACCTGATCTCGGCCCCGGTGGTGGATGCAGATGGTCGTTTGGTCGGTGTCATCACCATTGACGACGCGATGGTCGTTCTGGATGAAGAGCACGAAGAGGACATTCTGCGTCTTGCCGGTGTTGGCGACGAAAGCTCGTTGTCTGACAGTGTGGCGGCAACCAGCCGGCGAAGGTTGCCCTGGTTGGCGGTGAATCTGTGCACGGCGATTTGTGCCTCTTTGGTGATTTCGCAATTCGAGGCGGCAATTGATCAATTGGTCGCGCTGGCCATCCTGATGCCGATCGTTGCGTCAATGGGCGGCAATGCAGGAACACAATCGCTCACCGTGGCGGTGCGTGCGCTGGCGACGCGCGACCTGACAAATTCGAACGTGATGCGCGTTATCAGGCGGGAACTGCTGGTGGGGATGCTGAATGGGCTCTGCTTTGCCATCGTGTTGGGGACCGTGGGGATGCTGTGGTTCGATTCCCCGCTGCTGGGTGTCGTGATCGGGTCGGCCTTGGTCGTGAATATGATCATCGCCGGGTTCGCAGGTACGGTAGTACCGGTGGTGCTGGATCGTCTGGGAATTGACCCGGCTCTGGCTTCAGGAACCTTTGTGACAACCACGACGGATGTCATGGGTTTCTTCATATTTCTTGGGCTTGCCAGCGTGGTGCTACTGTGACCGATCTGACCGATATCAAAGCCGCAGCGCGCAAAGCGGCATTTGCCCGCCGCAAGGCCGCGTTTGATGCCCGCTTGCCGGGCGCAGCCGGGCGCTTGTCCGAGGTTCTGGCAGGCTATCGCGGCGTGCCCCTGTCAGGTTACATGCCGATCCGGACCGAGATCGACCCGGTGCCTGCGATGGCCGAAGCATCGGCTTATGGCCCGGTGGGGGTACCTGTCATTCAGACAGCCGGTCAGCCGCTGAAATTCTCTCGCTGGACGCCGGACGGTGTGCTTAAGGACGGCCCGTTCGGTGCAAAAGTGCCCCAGGTGGATGACTATTTCGAACCCGAAATTCTGATCGTTCCACTGGTCGCCTTCGACGCAAATGGTGGCCGCCTGGGGTATGGCGGCGGGTTTTATGACCGAACGCTGGAAGGTCTGCGCGCCAAACGCCCGACGCTTGCCATCGGTTTTGCTTTTGATGCGCAAGAGGCTGCGGACCTGCCGCTCGAGCCAACCGACCAACCGCTGGACATGGTTGTCACGGAAAGCCGCGTGCTGACCTTCTAGCTGCTACTGTTCGAAATGGCTGCGCAAGTAATCCCAGGCATCCACCTCGGTGCCGTCCTTCAGGATGCAGACGCCATAGACACTGCCGTCTTCGTTTTTACGAAGCTGGTAGGTCCCGTCGTTTTCAATGCAAAAGGTCGCAGCGGGGTTGGGCATGGATGTCTTGGTGCCTTCAGCAGCGGCAGCAGTTGCCGCCAAAAGGCAGCCGGTCAGAACAATTGACGACTTCACGAAGAATTCCTTCTGTATTCAAGAGACGTATCGAAACATTGCCACGGCAGAATTTGATTTCAACCCCCAAGTCTGCCGTTAATTTCACGCTTCCGCCTTGTTATTGCCCAGTACAGCCCCTACGACCCGGATCATGAGGATTCTGTTTCTTGGTGATGTCATGGGGCGCGCGGGACGCGCTGCCGTTCAGCAGCATTTGCCGCGCCTGCGCGACGAATGGCGGCTGGATTTTGTCGTGGTCAATGGCGAAAACGCGTCGAACGGCATGGGGCTGACCGGAGATCACGCCAGGCTGTTGCTCGACGCCGGAGCGGATTGCCTGACGCTGGGCGATCATGCGTTCGACCAGAAAGACATGCTGCAATTCATCGAGAAGGAACAGCGCATCATACGACCCATCAATTTCGCCAAAGGCGCGCCGGGGCGGGGTCATCGGCTGTTCACGGCCCCGGGGGGGCGCAAGGTTCTGGTGGTTCAGGTGCTGGGTCAGGTCTTTATGAAACGCCCGTTCGACGATCCGTTCTCGGCTATCGAACCGATCCTGAAATCTCATCCCAGAGGCGGGCAGGCGCAGGCGATCATCGTGGACATGCATTGCGAGGCCACGTCCGAGAAGATGGCGATGGGGCACTACTGCGACAAACGTGCAAGCCTTGTGGTAGGAACGCATACCCATGTCCCGACGGCGGATTCCCAGATTCTGCCGGGGGGCACTGCGTATTTGACCGATGCGGGCATGTGCGGAGATTACGATTCGGTCATCGGCATGGACAAGCAGGAGCCCATGCGCCGGTTCATCACCGGCATGCCCAAGGCGCGCTTTACCCCTGCAAACGGCGAAGCCACACTAAGCGGCGTGTTCGTGGAAACCGATGATCGTGACGGACAAGCCAAAACCGTGCGCATGGTGCGCGTCGGAGGGCGCCTGGAACAAGCCGGGCCCGAATAGTCATCGTCAGGCTTGCTCTGTCGGGCGCAATGCGTGAAACTGCATGTCATCAGGCGCTTGGGCCCGGGTTCGGACAGAATACCACGAATGAATTTCCTTTCACTGACAGACACAGGAAGCGCAGTTCTGGCGCTGGTCATCGTTGCGGGCATGTTCATCATGTTCCTGCGCGAGGTTTATCCGACCGAAGTCGTGGCCATTGGCGGTGTCTCACTGATGCTTGTAACCGGCATTCTGCCCTATCAGAGTGCGCTTGCAGTTCTGTCCAACCCGGCACCCTGGACGATTGCCGCGATGTTCATCATCATGGGGGCTTTGGTGCGGACCGGAGCCCTGGATTCGTTCACCTCGACCGCGCAAAAGCAAGCTCAGGTGAACCCGCGTGTCGCAATCGCTTTGCTCATGGGGTTTGTCGTGCTGGCCTCGGCGGTGGTTTCGAATACGCCAGTAGTCGTGGTGATGATACCGGTCTTTGTGCAAATCGCCCGCACCCTGAATGTTCCCGCGTCCAAATTGCTGATTCCGCTGAGTTATGCGGCCATTCTGGGCGGCACGCTGACATTGATTGGCACGTCCACTAACCTGCTGGTCGATGGTGTGGCCCGCGCGCAGGGGATGAAACCCTTTACGATTTTCGAAGTCACGCCGCTGGGGATCGCGCTGGTGATCTACGGCATGATCTATTTGCGGTTCATCGCGCCGAAACTGTTGCCCGAGCGGGACAGCATGGCGTCGCTGCTCAGCGACCGGTCCAAGATGAAGTTCTTTACCGAGGCCGTCATTCCGCCGGACAGCAACCTGATCGGGCGCGAAGTGACCGGCGTGCAGTTGTTCAAACGCCCCGGCGTGCGTCTGATCGATGTCATCCGGGGGGATGAGTCGTTGCGGCGCAACCTGAAAGGCGTCGAACTTAAGGTCGGCGACCGGGTGGTTCTACGCACCGAGATGACCGAGCTTCTGAGCCTTCAGCGCAACAGGGAACTCAAACGCGTGGATCAGGTATCGGCCGTTGAAACCAAGACGGTTGAGGTGTTGATCACGCCCGGATGCCGTCTGGTGGGTCGGACCCTTGGGATGATGCGGCTTCGGCGTCGTTATGGCGTTTACGTGCTGGCGGTGCACCGCCGCAACCAGAATATCGGTCGTCAACTGGATGACTTGGTGGTCAGGGTTGGGGATACGCTGCTTTTGGAAGGTGCCCCGGCGGATATCCAGCGGCTGGCGGCGGAAATGGACATGGTGGACGTCACCCAGCCATCGGCTCGTGCCTTCCGTCGCAGCCACGCACCGATTGCGATTGGGGCTCTTGTAGGGATTGTTGCCCTTGCCGCGCTGGGCATTGCGCCCATCCTGTTGTTGTCGATTGTGGCCTGCGCCGTGGTTCTGCTGACCCGTTGTATCGATGCGGATGAGGCGTTTTCTTTTGTGGAAGGTCGCCTGTTGGCGTTGATCTTTGCGATGCTGGGCATAGGGGCTGCGCTTGACAGCTCGGGCGCGGTTTCTCTGATCGTCGAGGCCGTTGCGCCGGGGCTCAGTGTCTTGCCGCCATTCCTCATTATCTGGGCGATTTACCTGCTGACCTCGGTGCTGACGGAACTGGTTTCCAACAACGCCGTGGCGGTTGTGGTCACCCCGATCGCCATCGGTTTGGCGCAGGCGGTCGGAATAGACCCGCGTCCGCTGGTCGTCGCGGTCATGGTGGCGGCCTCGGCATCTTTTGCAACTCCGATCGGATACCAGACGAACATGATGGTCTATGGCCCCGGAGGCTACAGGTTCACCGACTTCATGAAGGTGGGTGTGCCGCTGAACCTGACGGTCGGATTGTTGGCGTCTCTGCTGATCCCGTTGATCTGGCCGTTATGACATCGGCGCAGATTTGCCGCTTTATCCGCGGCGTACTTGTAAATGTCAGATGAACAGCAATCTTTTGTAGAAATATTACTTTAAGGGGTACTGCCATGCTGACATTCGGCCGCACCATGTTTCCTGCGGTTGCTTTCGCCACCGTTTTGAGCGGCGCATCGCTTGCCGGAACCGTCGAAGGAACTGCAACCTACCGAGAGCGTATTGCGCTTCCGCCTGACACGACCTTGTTCGTCGAGCTTCAGGATATCTCATTGGCGGATGCGCCGGCCGAAACGCTTGCCGCGCAGAGATATGCTCTGACCGGAGTTCCGGCGCAGTTCGAACTGACTTATGATGACGCATTGATTCAGGACGGGCGCAGATACGCCGTGCGTGCTTCGGTCATGCAGGGGCAAAAGCTGTTGTTCACCACGGATACCGTTTATCCGGTTCTGACACATGGGGCCGAGAATTCAGCTGACCTGCTGATGATACAGGTGCAACACCAAGATGCTGCGATGCTGGAAAACACCGAATGGGTCGCTTCGGGCCTCAATGGTGCGGCTGTCGAGACAGAGAAACGTCCTGAACTTGCTTTTGGGCAGGGAGGGGCATTTTCAGGCAGCGGAGGTTGCAACCGGTTCAGTGGCCAGGCCGAGATTTCTGACAATCGGATTGCGTTCCCGGACAATATGGCTGCAACGCTCATGGCTTGCCCGCCCCCGCTGGATGAGGTCGAGCGGCAGTTTCTCAAGGCGATGCAAAGTGTCACGACCTTCGCGATGCAAGGCAACGCGCTGGCCTTGCTGGATGCTCAGGGTGAGTCGGTGATCAAAATGATGCGCAAGTAATAGGGCAGGGCTGTCACGCGATGGCCCTCGATCGTCCGGCGTTGCGACCCGAAAAGATGCAGCCGCCCAGGAAAGTTCCCTCAAGCGCGTTGTAGCCGTGATAGCCACCGCCTCCGAACCCGGCGACTTCGCCGGCTGCGAACAGGCCCGGCACAACCTGACCGTCGGCGCCGATCATCTGACTGTCCAGATTGGTCTGCAAACCGCCCAGTGTCTTGCGGGTCAGCACGTGCAGCTTGACCGCGATCAGCGGGCCATTCCTGGGGTCCAGGAACTTGTGCGGTTTGGCGGTGCGGATCAGCTTGTCGCCGCGATAGTTGCGCGCCGCCAGGATCGCCATCATCTGCGCGTCTTTTGAGAACGGATTGTCCACCTGTGAATCCCGTGCTTCGATCTGGGCGCGCAGATGCGCCTCGTCGATCAGACCCCTGCCCAGGTGGTTCATGCCACTCACCAGTTCGGTCAACGTGTTGGCGACGACAAAATCCTCGCCCTTTTCCTTGAACGCCTCGACCGGGCCGGTGGCTTTCGACCCCGACAGGATGCGCTGCCGGATCACTTCCTTCCAGCTGCCTGATGTGAAATCGGGGTTCTGTTCAGACCCGGACAGGGCGAATTCTTTCTTGATCACCTTCTGTGTCAGGACGAACCAACTGTATTCATAGCCGGTGTTCAGGATTTCGCGCAGGGTGCCCAGCGTGTCGAACCCGGGCAGGCAGGGGGGCTGCAACCGGTTTCCGCGCGCGTCGAACCACATCGAGCTGGGACCGGGCAGAATGCGAATGCCATGGTCGGGCCAGATCGGATCCCAGTTGCGCACGCCTTCGGTGTAATGCCACATGCGGTCTCCGTTGATGACATGGCCACCGGCCTTTTCGCTGATGGCGATCATCCGACCATCCACATGGAAGGGCACACCCGCCACCATGTCCTTGGGCGGTTCGCCCAGGCGGTCGCGGGGCCAGTTCTGGCGCACCATCTCGAAATTGCCACCGATCCCGCCCGAGGTGACGATGACGGATGGTGCATAGACCTCGAACTCGCCCACCTCGTCACGGTTGGTCTTGCCGCCGCGTGGGGCCGCATCATCGGCCAGAACCTCGCCCGAGACGCCCTTGGCCTCGCCGTTCTGCATGATGATATGGCTGACCTGATGGCGGAACTTCAGCTGGATCAGGCCGGCGCTGACATGGTCGCGGACCCGGCGGATGAAGTGTTCCAGTACGCCGGGTCCGGTGCCCCAGGTGATGTGAAAGCGCGGGACGGAATTGCCATGCCCGTTTGCATAAGACCCGCCACGTTCAGCCCAACCCACGACCGGAAACCAGCGCAGGCCCATGTCATGCAGCCAGGGGCGCATTTCACCGGCGGCGAACTCGATATACGCCTCGGCCCATTTGCGGGGCCAGGTGTCTTCTTCGCGGTCAAACTGCGCGCTTCCGATCCAGTCGCGCAATGCCAGATCGTGGCTGTCGCGGATACCCATGCGGCGTTGTTCCGGCGTGTCGACCATGAACAAGCCGCCCAGGCTCCAGAAGGCCTGGCCGCCCAGAAAACCTTCTGGTTCCTGATCGAGTATGATTACCTTCTTACCTCGGTCGCCCAGTTCGGCGGCGGCGGCCAATCCGGCCAGACCAGCACCGATTACGATCGCATCAGCAGTGTTGTTTGTCATAACGGTCCTTTCAGCGCCTGCGGAACCAGACAAGAAACGGCAGAACCACGGCGTACATCGTAATGCCATAAACTGCCGAGGGCAGGGCCAGCGGGCTGAACCCGCTTTCGGTATTCGTGATCAGCGCCGCCAGTGTAATGCCCAGCGTGGAGTTTTGAATTCCGGTTTCGATCGAGATCGTCTTGCACTCATTCCAGGACAGGTTTGATATCCGCGCCAGCCCGAGCCCGATGAACAGCAGGGCGATATTCAAAGAAATCAAACCTGCGCCCATGATGCCAAGATTGTCGACGAACAATTGCCAGTTCCCGGCCAGTGCCGCGGCAACGATCAGCACGAACAAAACGGTCGCGAGCGTCGACAATCCCGGCTCTACGCGGTTTGCAAACCCTGTTGCAAAGTTGCGAATTCCGACCCCGATGGCCACGGGCAGCGTTGTTATCAGAAACAATGCAACAGCCAGACCGGTGATCGAAACCTCGGGGGCTTCGTCGCCCATGAAGTGCCTGATCGACCACGCGGCCAGTATTGGCACGGTCACCATCGACAAAAGGCTGATCACGGCGGTCAGGCTGACCGAAAGCGCGACATCGGCTTTGGCGAGCTTGGAGAGGATGTTGCTGGTTACGCCGCCCGGGCAAAAACTGAGCAGCATGAAACCAACCGCGATCTCGGGGGGCAATGCAAAGATTTTGACCGTCACAAAGGCCGCGACTGGCAAGAGAACAATCTGGCTTGCCGCCCCGATGGCAAAGGCGCGTCGTCGGCTCAGGACACGACGGAAGTCTGCCACCTCCAGCCCGATGCCCAGAGACAACATGATAATGGCAAGCGACACCGGCAAGCCGACATTCAAAAGCAAATCCAAGGACAACTCCTCCCAAAGTTGCGTCAGATCAGCCTATGCGAGGGGGCAAGGCGCAGGCAACCGCGCCGTTGGGTCATTCGTATCGCCGAACGAACCGGCGCAGGATCTCGCCCGGCTGCGTGACATCGGCCGAATGGCAGTGGTCGATTAGTTTTTGCGCGTCTTCAGGCGGGAAATAGCCGTGGTTCTTGTAGATATTGATGCGCTGTTCAAAATCCCTGGCGTCGGCTTCTGGGTGGAACTGCGTGGCGTATACGTTCTGCCCCCAACGGATCATCTGGAACGGGCAGGGGTCTGACGCGACAAGGTGCACGCATCCCTCTGGCAGAGCCTGAACCGCTTCCTTGTGGCCAACGAAAGCGTCGAAGGTGGGTTCCAACCCGGCGGTCAACGGATCCTGCCGCCCCTCCGGGGTCAGGTGGCACGTGGATGGTCCGACGGGTTCGCCATACCGGGCCTTGCTGACGTCGCCGTCCAGGTAAGCCGCCAGAATGCCAAGGCCATAGCAGCAGCCCATGAATGGGTGATCCTGTGCGATGATCTGCGGCATCAATCCCATGATCGCAGCCTCGATCCGGGCATCCAGCGGGGATTTGGTCGCCGGGTCGTCACTGACGCATCCCGGTCCGCCGCCTACGATGACACCGGCATACTCCGTGACATCCAGCCCTTCTGGCAGGTCGTCGCAATCCAAACGGATGCGATGCGCCCGTTCCTGAGGCATCCCGCTTCGGTTCAGGATCGAGGCATATTCGGCGTCGGACGCATCTGTTTCGGGGCGCAGTTGCAGGATCAAAAAGGGTTTCATGCGCAGCCTTTACCGGTCATAGCGGCCAGAATACAAGAATGGCGGGAACAGAAACGGCTATGATCAGCACTTCCAGCGGCAATCCCATGCGCCAGTAATCTCCGAACCGATAGCCGCCGGGACCCAGAACCAGCGTGTTGTTCTTGTGCCCGATGGGGGTCAGGAATGCAGCCGAGGCCGCAACGGCCACGGTCATCAGGAACGGGTCGGGTGACACCTCGAGCGTGCGTGCCATCTGTATCCCGACCGGCGCGGCGACAATGGCGGTGGCGGTGTTGTTCAACACGTCCGACAAAGTCATCGTGACAACCATCAATACGGTCAGAATGGCCCAGGCGGGCAGACCATCGGTCAGCTGGATCAGGGCGTTTGCGATCAGTTCGGTACCGCCCGAGGTCTCCAAAGCGCTGCCCAGAGGGATCATAGACCCCAGCAGTACGACCACCGGCCATTCGATGTGATTGTAAATGTCGGTGATCGGCATGATCTTGGTCAATACATAGGCAATCACGACCAGCCCCAAAGCAATGGGCAGATAGATCAACCCTACACTTGCGGCCAAAACAGCGGCGGCAAACAGACCGATGGCCAACCCTGCCTTGTCGTTTGCAGTAACGTTCAGCCCGCGTCCGGCAAGGGGCAGGCAACCCAGCCATTCCGTAACATCCGCAGCGCGGTCGCGGGGGCAGAGCAGCAGTAGGATATCGCCCGGTTCCACCTCGGTCTTGCGGACCTGTTGAGTGATCCTGCGCCCCTGGCGTGAGATGCCCATCAGAACGGTGCTTTGCCGCCAGGCCAGCCCAAGCCCTTGTGCCGTGCGACCTGTGATACGCGCGCTTTCCGGCACGACGACTTCGATCACTTCCAGCCCGTCACCCTCAGCTGTCAGCAATTCCTGCCGGCGCGTGTCCGAGAAGTTGAGATTGAGCGCCGCGCGAAACTCGTCCAGCGCTTCGGGTCCGGCTTCCAGAACCAGCGCGTCACCTTCTTGTAAAACAGCGTGTGCCGACCGGCCATAACGACGCTTGCCATCCCGGATTAATCCGATGATGGCCACGTCCGATTTCTCGGCCACCTCATAAAGCTCGCTGACCCGTTTGCCGATATGGGCGGATTCCGGGGGAACGGTCAGCTCGGCGATGTACTCGGCCAAGGTTTCCGATGTCTCGGCCTGCGGTCCGCGATTGGGGATCAGGCGCCAGCCTACCAGTGCGACAAAGGCAAGACCGGCGATCGCGGCCAGCCCACCGACCGGGGCAAAATCGAACATGTGAAACGGCTCGCCCAGTGTTTCGGCCCGGATCGACGCGATGATGATGTTCGGAGGTGTGCCGATCAGCGTCGCCATCCCCCCCAGAATAGTGGCAAAGCTCAGCGGCATCAGCGACAGGCCCACTGATCGTCCGGCCTTGCGTGCGGTCTGAATGTCCACGGGCATCAGCAGCGCCAGCGCCGCTACGTTGTTCATGAAGGCCGACAGAACCGCACCGATCCCACCCATCAGGGCGATATGCGCGCCCAGACCCCGCGAGGCATCCACCAGCGTGCGGGTGATCAGGAACACTGCTCCGGACCGGACCAAACCGGCAGAAACCACCAAAACCAGCGCCACGATGATGGTGGCCGGGTGTCCGAACCCGGCAAAGGCGTCATCCACCGGCACGACGCCCAGCACGACGCCGATCATCAGCGCGGCAAAGGCCACAAGGTCGTATCGAAACCGGCCCCACAGCAGCATTCCGAAGACGGTGATGAAAAGCGCAAAAAGAATGATCTGGTCTGTCGTCATGCCGTCACCATACTAGTCGGTGAAGCCGTCGCAAGCCGCTCTCTTGATCCTGCCCCCTGCAAACGTCTATATGAGCGCCGAACACGCAATCACGATGACGAGGACGCATTATGGCAGGCCACTCAAAATGGGCCAACATCCAGCACCGCAAGGGGCGTCAGGACGCCGCGCGGTCCAAACTGTTTTCCAAACTGTCGAAAGAGATCACCGTTGCCGCCAAGATGGGCGACCCCGATCCCGACAAGAACCCGCGCTTGCGTCTGGCCGTGAAAGAGGCCAAGTCGAACTCGGTTCCCAAGGATGTGATTGACCGCGCGATCAAAAAGTCCACCGCCGGTGAAGGCGACGATTACGAAGAAATCCGCTACGAGGGCTATGGCCCCAACGGCGTGGCCGTGATTGTTGAAACCATGACGGACAACCGCAACCGCACTGCGTCGACCGTGCGTTCGACCTTTTCCAAGAACGGCGGCAATCTGGGCGAGACGGGCTCGGTCGGGTTTATGTTTGAACGCAAGGGCGAAGTGATTTACCCGGCAACGGCGGGTGACGCAGACACCATTTTCGAAGCCGCTATCGAGGCCGGCGCGGAAGATGTCGAAAGTTCAGAGGATGGCCACATCATCTGGTGTGCGGATACGGATCTGAACGACGTTTCGAACGCGTTGGAAGCCGCGCTGGGTGAATCGGAATCCACCAAATTGGTCTGGAAGCCGACCACCACGACCGAGCTGGGTCTGGAAGACATGCAAAAGCTGATGAAGCTGGTGGACGCGCTGGAAGACGATGACGACGTGCAGCGTGTCACGACCAATTTCGAAGCCTCGGATGAGGTGATGGCACAGCTCTGAGTTGTTGCGGATGTTGACGGCGAAACCCGGCTCAACGGCCGGGTTTTTTCGTTTCCGGACAGTTTTGAAGAGTTGTTGGCTGAACCCTTCGAAACGCATAGGCTGGAAAAACCCGGAATTTCCGGGACAACACCACCGAAAGATCCGCGATGGATGCGACTGCTGAAAAGGCCAAGCGAAACGTGCCGGTTCTTGCTGGGCAGAGTATCGTGTCTCAGGTTGCGTGGACTCTGGGCAGCCCATCGGTGGTTTTGCCGTTTCTGGCCGTGTCATTCGAATTGCCGATGTTCGTGGCGGGCGCGCTGGTTTCGGTGCGAATGATTGGCAGCATGATTTCCGATTTCTTTCTGGCGCAATCCGTCGCGGCGAAATCGCAAAAGAAACGCGCCATTGCCCTGACCGAAGCGATCATCGGATCCTGTCTGGTTTTGGCGATGGTGGCCGCCGCGACCGGGATCGTTCCGTTGATCGCAGTGGTGTTCGTGGCGGTATTTTTCGTGATCGGTCTTGTGGACGAGGTTCAGAACCTGATGTTCACCGATCTGCTGGGCGATCATGTCCACTCGCGTTCGCGCATGGTCCTGCATTACCTGCAACTTGGGGGCGGAGGCCTGTGTGCCATCGGTCTTGCCATGCTTGTGCATCAGATCACCAGGGAAAACCCACCTTTTTCCCGCCACTCAACCATGATCGGTGTATCGGTTGCGTTCTTCATGCTGTCAGGGCTTTTGATGCTGGCCATGACAGAGAATGCCCGCTCGGCGGAGTCGGCAAACAAGACCGGACCCACGGCAAAGCTGTCGTTCAAGGCCAATGCCCGGGGTATTCTGGGCATGTTCGAATACTCGTGGTTTCGGCGTTACATGGTCATGCGAATGCTCTTGGTGGCTGTTTCGCTCTCTGTCCCGTTCTTCGCGCTGATCGCGGCCGAGGCGCATCACAGCTCGGCCAAGGGACTGACCGCGATGATTGTTTCATCTGCTTCGGGCTATCTTGTGTCCGGGCCTTTGTGGCAGGTCGTGAACATGAAATCTCATCGTGCCGTCATGGTGGTCGGGACACTGATGGTGGCCGCAACCGGTGGCGTTCTTCTGGCATTTCACGACTTGGGTATCGATCACGATGTGCATCTGCACGCGATCGCGCTGTTTGTCGTCACCGTTGCGGTGACCGGGATCAGCAGCGCGCGCAAGCTCTATTTCCTGGACGTCGCGCCCAAGGAACAGCGCGTTCAGGGATCAGCCGCGATCAAGTCTTTTACCCGTTTGTTGGCGGTGCTGCTTTCGGCGGCTCTGGCCGCGGTCGCCCATATGCACGAGGTTGCATTGGCCGTCGGGTTCATAGTCGCGGCCAGCCTGGTGGCCTGCGTGACATGCTATCTGACGATGTCGCCGGGCCGAAAGGACGCCTCTGGCACACAGGGCTGATGCGGCTCCGCCTAGAAAAAGGAAGAAATCTCGTCCAGGGGCTTTTTCAGCTTTGCAACGGAAGGCACGGTCGCGGTTTCCGAGGGATGTCCAACTGCGATGATCATTGTCGGTTTCTCTGAAGCGGGCCGACCCAGCGCATCGGTCAGAAATCGCATCGGGTTCGGGGTATGTGTCAATGTGCTGAGACCGGCGTGATGCAACGCCGCCAGCAGAAAGCCGGTGGCAATGTTCACACTTTCTGGCACATAGTAATTCTTGTACCGCGTCCCGTCTTCGAATTGCCCCCAGCGTTGGGCAAAGACCACGATCAGCCACGGGGCGATGGTCAGATGTTCCTTGACTGCGTTTGTCCCGATGGGTTCCAGAGCCTTGATCCACTCATCGCCCGCCGCTCCCGCGTAAAAGCTACGCTCTTCTTCCTCGGCTTCCTCGCGGATGCGCAGTTTCAGCTTGGGGTCCGAGATGGCAGTAAAATGCCAGGGCTGGTGGTTTGCACCTGACGGGGCCGTTCCCGCGGTGCGCAGGCAGGTTTCGATCACGTCACGAGCCACCGGGCGCGTGGAGAAGTCCCGAACGGTATGACGTCGCCGCATCTTTTCAAAAAAAGCCACTGCCGCGTCCTGCATGTCCGCATCACTGATCTCGCATCGGTCAGGCAGGGGAATGGGGTCATAACTGAGGGCGTCGCGCGAGAACATTGGTTCCTCCAATCGAATGAGTCTGACTATTTGCCTTGTGACGGTAGTAAAACCCGTTGCGCAGCATGCTGGACTGCCTGTGTAAGGGGTTTGAGCGCCGGGGCAAGAACCCGCCCGACCTGCCAGCTGAGCGCGATGTCCAGTGGCGCATCTGGAACGATCGGGCTCAGAAGTCCGCGTGCCATGGCGTCTTGCACAAGGGCTGCGGGGTTCATGCCCCAGCCAATTCCGGCGACTGCGGCATCAACGAACCCTTGCGAAGATGGCAGGAAGTGGAAAGGCGGTGACAGATGTTTGCCGGTGTGATGTGCGATCCACGCTTTTTGCAGACCGTCCTTCCTGTTGAAGACTAGGCAAGGCGCTTTGCTGAGGGTTTCCTCGGTCACGCCGTTCTTGAACCAGGTGTTGACAAATTCCGGGCTGGCGGTGGGCAGATACCTCAACACGCCCAGCTCAATCGCGTCGCAACCGCTCACGGTTTGTCCGCCGACAGTGACGGCGGCGCTGACCTCGCCGCGCCTCAGCCAGTCTGCAGAATGATCCTGATCGTCGATCACAAGGTCGAACAGCAGGTCGGGCACCCGCGCCATCGCGTCAATGAACCAGGTGGCCAGAATGTCGGCGGGTACCGCAACGCGAACCCTTGCGGACCCGGGTTCTTGTACCAGAGCCAATTCCCGTGCCAGCTGCGCCTCGAGCAGTCCGACATCTTCAGCGTAACGTGCGATGCGCTGCCCGGCTGGCGTTCCGGTGCAAGGGGTTCCCCGATGGATGAGCGAGGCGCCCACGCGATCCTCCAGCGCTTTTATCCGCTGGGATATCGCCGAAGGGGTTACAGCCAGTTCCGCCGCCGCCGCATCAAAGCTGCCATGGCGCAGAATGGCTGACAAGGCGGCCAATTGGTGAGGATCCAGCAGCATTAGCAAAACTTAACTGAGGGCAACATCTTTAATTTGATAGATCGCATCGCGGCCATTAGTCAACGCAAAGGCAACGCAGGAGGTACCATGCCTACATCCGTGATCGCCGGTTTCGCGCTGGGTTTCAGCCTGATCCTCGCCATCGGGGCGCAGAACGCCTTTGTTCTGAGGCAGGGCTTGCGACGCGAGCATGTGTTTTTTCTGTGCCTGACTTGCGCGGTGTCTGATGCCATCCTGATCGGAGCAGGCGTAGCAGGTTTTGGCACACTGGCACAGGCCGCACCCTGGTTCGAAACCGTGATGCGATACGGTGGGGCGGCATTCCTGACCTGGTATGGCTTGCGCAGTCTTCGGTCGTCCTGGCTGGGTGGTTCGGTGATGGAAATCGGCAATGGCAAGCGAACCAGCCTCAAGGCTGCGCTGCTGACGGTTTTCGCGTTCACCTGGCTGAATCCGCATGTATATCTGGATACGGTCGTGCTGATCGGCTCGATCTCGGCCCAATATGACGACCGGCTTGGTTTCGCCCTCGGCGCGATGACATCCAGCTTTGTATTCTTCTTTTCGCTTGGCTATGGGGCAAGCATCCTGTCGCCTGTTTTTGCGCGCCCCAGGGCGTGGCAGGTGCTGGACGCAGGGATTGGCGTGGTCATGTTGGGTATCGCGCTGAAACTTGTTACCATGTGAAGGGTTGTTCCCGGCCGGGTTTCGGTGTTCAACCTTGAACATGACTTCATCCACCGTATCGTCCCGCCCGCTTGCCGGCATGTTCTGGATGTTCGCCGCCGGCTTGTCCTTTGTTGTGATGACCGCGCTGGTGAAGTCGCTGGGCACATCGATGAATTCCATCCAGGCCGCCTTTCTGCGATATGTGCTGGGGTTGGTGTTTCTGTTGCCGGCCATGCGGTCAATCATGGCGACGCATCTGACCCCCCGCCTGCTGACGCTTTTCGGTCTGCGAGGCATCGTGCATGCGGTTGCGGTCATGCTCTGGTTCTTTGCGATGACACAGATCCCACTGGCCGAAGTTACAGCCATGAATTACATGACTCCGGTTTACGTCACACTGGGGGCGGCCCTGTTTTTGGGCGAAAAGCTGGCCTTTCGCCGGATTGCTGCGATTTTGGTCGCTCTGGTTGGCGTCCTGATCATCCTGCGGCCCGGGTTTCGCGAAGTGTCATCAGGCCATCTGGCCATGCTGGGAACGGCCCTGACCCTTGGGGGGTCGTATTTATTGGCCAAGATTCTGGTGCGTGACGTACCGCCCGCCGTCGTTGTGGCACATTTGTCGATCTGGGTGACCATTGCCTTGATACCCTTTGCGATCGCCGTTTGGACGCAGCCAAGCCTGCGGGATATCGGGGTTCTTTTTCTGGTGGCCAGCTTTGCGACCGCCGGGCACTATTTCATGACCCTGGCGCTTCAGGCGGCGCCAGTGGCCGTCACGCAGCCGGTGACGTTTCTTCAGCTGATATGGGCCACGATCCTGGGCGCCGCGGTTTTCCATGAAAGCGTTGACGTGTGGGTTGTCGCGGGCGGCACGCTGATCCTTGCCGCCGTGAGCTTTATATCGTGGCGCGAATTCATGTTGAACCGCAAGGACTTGACGCCTCCGAGTATTGCGCCGAAGCTGTAACGACATCGCTCTCTGATTTTTCATTAATTGACGAGTCAATAAAAACCCCCTAGCGTGGTCCCGTGACGCCTGCTCAAGGGGAGAACGATGCCAAAAGTCGGAATGGAGCCAATCCGCCGGGATGCGATTGTTCGCGCGACAATCGCTGAGCTGGGCGTGAAGAAATCCCTTGATGTAACCGTCAGTCAGATTGCCAAACGTGCGGGCATGTCCAGCGCGCTTGCGCATCACTATTTCGGCGGCAAGGATCAGATCTTTCTGGCCGCCATGCGCCGGATCCTGTCGGACTTCGGCGAAGAAGCAAGGGGCGAGCTGAAAGCGGCTACGCCGGACCAAAGGGCGCAGGCGATCGTCAGGGCGTGTTTTGCGCCTTCTTGTTTCACACCCGATGTGATCGCGGCATGGATGACCTTCTATGTGCTGGCTCAGACAAATGATGATGCCCTGCGCCTGTGGCAGATCTATCAGGCCCGCATCAAATCCAATCTGTCCCACGCCCTGCGGCACAAGTTGGCTGACCCGCAAGAGGCGGCCGAGAACATGGTTGCCCTGATTGACGGTCTGTACATCCGCGCCGCACTCAGCGCCCCTGAAGAACCGCAACTGGCCGTGAACCACGCGATGCGTGTGCTCAACACTCTGCTCGAGGCTGAAAAATGACAAAACCGAACATTCTGATCCTGATGGTGGATCAGCTCAACGGGACTCTCTTTCCAGACGGTCCCGCTGATTGGCTTCACGCTCCGAACCTGAAGAAACTGGCAGAACGGTCAACCCGGTTTGCCAACGCTTACACGGCGTCGCCCTTGTGCGCGCCCGGGCGGGCCAGCTTCATGTCCGGTCAATTGCCGTCGCGCACCGGCGTCTATGACAACGCGGCCGAGTTTCGCAGCGATATCCCCACATACGCACATCACCTGCGCCGCGCGGGCTATTACACCTGCCTGTCGGGCAAGATGCATTTCGTCGGTCCCGATCAGCTGCACGGGTTCGAAGACCGCCTGACCACTGACATCTACCCGGCCGATTTCGGCTGGACCCCGGATTACCGCAAGCCGGGTGAACGCATCGACTGGTGGTATCACAACATGGGGTCCGTCACCGGCGCGGGTATTGCCGAGATTTCCAACCAGATGGAATATGATGACGAGGTCGCCTACAACGCCAAGGCCAAGCTTTATGATCTGGCACGCGGCAAGGATGATCGCCCGTGGTGCGTAACCGTCAGCTTCACCCATCCGCATGATCCCTATGTCGCCCGGCGCAAATACTGGGACCTTTACGAGGATTGCGCGCATCTGCTGCCCGAAATCGCTGATATCGGCTATGACAACCAGGATCCTCACGCCAAGCGGATCTTCGATGCCAACGACTGGCGTAGCTTCGACATCACCGAGGAAGACATTCGCAAGTCGCGCCGCGCCTATTTCGCCAATATTTCCTATCTGGACGACAAGATAGGCGAAATCCTCGAAGTGCTGGAAACCACCCGGCAAGAGGCGATCATCCTTTTCGTTTCGGATCACGGGGACATGTTGGGTGAACGCGGGCTGTGGTTCAAGATGAACTTCTACGAAGGTTCGGCGCGAGTGCCGCTTATGATCGCGTCGCCTGATCTGCCCGCCGGCCGGATTGATGCTCCGGTGTCAACAATTGACGTAACGCCGACCCTAGGGGCGCTGGCCGGCGTAGACATGGCCGAGATTGCCCCCTGGACCGATGGCGAAAACCTCGTGCCGTTGGCACTGGGCGAAGAACGAACCACACCGGTAGCCATGGAATACGCGGCCGAGGCATCCTACGCGCCGCTGGTCTCGTTGCGATATGGCAAGTGGAAATACAACCGCTGTGCGCTGGACCCTGATCAGTTGTTTGATCTTGAGGCCGACCCGCACGAACTGAACAATCTGGCCGACAGCCCCGAACACGCAGGTACGCTGCAAACACTGCGTGCCAAATCCGAGGCCCGTTGGGATCTGGATCGCTTCGACGCCGAAGTCCGTGCCAGCCAGGCGCGGCGTTGGGTTGTGTACGAAGCGCTGCGGCAGGGCGGATACTACCCGTGGGACTATCAGCCGCTGCAAAAAGCGTCGGAACGCTACATGCGCAATCACATGGATCTGAACATCGTCGAGGAAAGCGCCCGGTTCCCACGCGGCGAATAACCTCTTCATCTTTTCGAAAATACTCCCGCCGGAGGCATCCAACCTTCTCGGCGGGGCAGGAGTTGTGGAAATGGAAGCAGATTTTGTCATCGTCGGCGCAGGGTCCGCAGGCTGCGCAATGGCATATCGTCTGAGCGAGGCCGGGGCCTCGGTTCTGGTGATCGAACACGGCGGCACCGATATGGGGCCGTTCATTCAGATGCCGGCGGCGCTGAGCTATCCGATGAACATGTCGCGCTATGACTGGGGCTATCAGTCCGAGCCCGAGCCGCACCTGAACAACCGCCGCCTGGCCTGTCCGCGCGGCAAGGTGATCGGCGGGTCGTCCTCGATCAATGGCATGGTCTATGTTCGCGGCCACGCGCGCGATTTCGATACCTGGGCCGAGATGGGGGCTGACGGTTGGTCTTACGCGGATGTTTTGCCTTATTACAAACGGAT
Organism: Ruegeria sp. P10; assembly: GCF_056534925.1. Classification (NCBI taxonomy): domain Bacteria; kingdom Pseudomonadati; phylum Pseudomonadota; class Alphaproteobacteria; order Rhodobacterales; family Roseobacteraceae; genus Ruegeria; species Ruegeria sp. P10. The sequence goes on along the minus strand of NZ_JBQERJ010000003.1, from coordinate 318,643 downwards.
GGAAACCTGGCACGACGGCGGCCACGGGGGCGATCCGGCATGGCGCGGCACTGACGGTCCGCTGCACGTGTCGCGCGGCCCGCGCGAGAACCCGTTGTTTCAGGCCTTTGTGGATGCCGGTCAGCAGGCCGGTTACGAAGTCACGGGCGACTACAACGGTGAAAAGCAGGAAGGCTTTGGCCCGATGGAGCAGACCGTCTGGAAAGGGCGGCGCTGGTCTGCGGCGAATGCCTATCTGAAACCCGCGCTCAAGCGCGACAATTGCGATATCGTGCGCGGTCTTGCGTCTCGGGTTGTCATGGAAAACGGCCGCGCCACAGGGGTCGAACTGATCCGTGGCGGCAGGAAAGAGGTCATCAAGGCCCGGCGCGAAGTTGTTCTGGCGGCATCGTCGATCAATTCGCCCAAGCTGCTGATGTTATCCGGTATCGGCCCAGCGGCGCATCTGGCCGAGCATGGGATCGACGTCGTGGCGGATCGCCCGGGGGTTGGTGCTAACCTACAGGACCATCTTGAGCTGTATATCCAACAGGCGTCGCTGCAACCGATCACGCTCTACAAGCACTGGAACCTGTTCAGCAAGGGCCTGATCGGGGCGCAATGGCTGTTTACCAAAACGGGACTGGGCGCATCGAACCAGTTCGAAAGCGCTGCGTTCATCCGGTCGAAGCCGGGCGTGGAATACCCCGACATTCAATACCACTTCCTGCCGATAGCGGTGCGCTATGATGGGCAGGCCGCTGCCGAGGGGCACGGGTTCCAGGCGCATGTCGGCCCGATGCGGTCCCCGTCACGCGGGGCGGTCACATTGCGCTCTGCCCAAGCCGCAGATGCGCCGGTGATCAAGTTCAACTACATGAGCCATGAAAAGGATTGGGAGGATTTCCGCACCTGTATCCGGCTGACCCGCGAAATCTTTGGGCAAGCCGCCTTCAAGCCCTTTGCGGGCAAGGAAATTCAGCCCGGTTCCGCTGTCCAAACGGATGAAGAGCTGAACGCCTTTATCGCGGAGCATGCGGAAAGCGCCTATCACCCCTGCGGTACGTGTCGGATGGGGCGCGCGGATGACAAGAATGCGGTAGTCGACCCCCAAGGCCGTGTCATCGGCGTGGACGGGTTGCGCGTTGCGGACAGTTCAATCTTTCCGCAGATCACCAACGGCAACCTTAATGCGCCGTCTATCATGGTGGGTGAAAAAGTGTCGGATTCGCTATTGGGCAAAGATCCGTTGCCGAAGGCCAATGATCGTCCGTGGATTCACCCCAACTGGGCAACCGCTCAACGTTAACCTTTCCAAACGGCCCCCGGTTGAATGCGCGTGAAATACCGCGCATATCGGGGGCATGTTAAGGATTTGTTTAACCTTTGTTCTTCTGCTGCCAGGTCTAACCCATGCCGCAGAGCACCTTGCGGGTCGGGTTCACGTAATCGATGCGGACACCTGGAATGTCGGTGGTGTTCGGGTGCGGCTGCACGGTATCGATGCGCCCGAACTGGATCAGACCTGTCAGGATTCCGACGGATCAAGCTGGCCGTGCGGGGCGTGGGCCACTCATATGGTTCAGAAGCAGTTTCAGGGACGGATGACCACATGTGTCCCGGTGGATCGGGATCGCTACGGTCGCATCGTTGCTCGGTGCAGCGTGGAGCGCGAAGACGTCGCCACCCAGATTGTAGAGCAGGGCTTGGCCTTTGCGTACCGCAAATATTCGGACACGTATGCAGGCGCCGAGCGGGTTGCGAAGACTGGAAACAGGGGATTGCACAAAACTCAGATTCAGGTGCCTTGGGTGCACAGGGCGCGCAAGAAACCGAAATCCTCTGATGTATGCATTATTAAAGGAAATGTTTCGTCAAAGGGCGAAAGGATCTTTCACGAACCGGGCCAGAGGTACTATTCCAAGACCCGGATCAGCGCAGCCAAGGGCGAGCGATGGTTTTGCTCTGCTGCCGAAGCACGTGCAGCGGGTTGGCGTGCTGCGCGACGCTGAATTCTGAATTTTTACTGTGTGAAATTGATCCGCGTCAAAGTGGGCGGCGCGTCACGCTTCTACCACTGATATGCAACGACATATTAAGGAGCGAACAGACATGTCCCACACCCCGCATGAACTGGCCGAAGAGTTTCCGGACAAGGTTGAACTGATGAGCCAGCTCAAGCAAACGGACGCGCATTTTGCCCGTCTGGCTGATGAGTATCACGAGGTCAATCGCGTTGTGCATCGGGCTGAAACCAACGTCGAACCCATGGAAGACCTGGCCGAAGTTGATTTGCGCAAGAAGCGGGCAGCGCTGAAAGACGAAATCTGGGCGATTTTGTCCAAGGCCTGAACATTATGGCCGGGGGATACTGTCCCTATCCTTTCCCGGCCCCGGTCGGGGCTCCCCCGGTTAATTTCTGGCCATACGAACTCAGGTGACTTCGTATGGCAGGGTGCCGCGCGTATGGGTGTCGATGCTGAGCCGACGTTCCAGCGGCGGGACCGAGCGCTGATGGCAGTTTTGCCGCTCGCAGATGCGGCAGGAAATGCCGATGGGCTCGTAAGCGCTGGCGTTGTTTATGTCGAGGTTGTCGGCATACACGAGCGCCGGGGCGTGGCGTACCTCGCACCCCAGCGCAATTGCGTACCGCCTGACCGGTGCGCCGAATGAACCACCTGATTTCGACACATCCCGAGCCAGCGAGATATAACGCACACCATCCGGCGTTTCTGCCAGTTGCCGAAGGAAATGGCCCGGCGTTTCAAAGGCCCGATGCACGTTCCAAAGGGGGCATGCGCCACCAAACCGTGCAAATTGCAGACGCGTGGCCGAGTGTCGTTTCGTGATTGTTCCGGCCTGATCCACGCGGACAAAAAAGAACGGGATACCTTTTGCACCGGGGCGTTGCAGCGTCGACAGTCTATGCGCAACCTGCTCAATCGATGCGCCGAACCGGTTGCTGAGCAGCTCCAGATCGTGGCGCTCTTCCTGAGCGGCGGTCAGGAATGCGGAATAGGGCATCAAGGAAGCGCCGGCGAAATAATTGGCGAGGCCGATCTTGGCGATGGACCGCGCCTCTTCGCTTTGGAACTTGGCAAAATCCAGTGTCGCTTCCAGCAGCTTGTCCTGACTGATCAATGCGACCTGCAACAGCAGTTGAAAAACTTGCGTTTGCGGAGTCGAGCGGGAGGAAAGGCGCAGGATTTTGCTTTCAGCGTCATAGGTACGCAAAGGGGCGATGTCAGAGAACATCACTTGAATGCCGCGCTCAGTCAGGCTGTTCAAAGCAGCCTGCCGGATGCTGCCCGGGCTTTCCGCGCGATTGGCGAACAGCTCTGCCGCCCGGTCCACGGCGTCGATGTAGTTGTCGCAATAGTGGAAGAAGTCCCGCACCTCTTCCCAGGGGCTGGCCTGCATTCGGGCGTCTTCCCGCCCCAAAGCTTCGTCCAGTGACGCGAGGCGTTCATGCGTTTGCCGGTAGGTTTTGTGCAGCTCGATAAATGCGCGGGCCAATGCCGGGGCGTTTGATGCCGTCAGGCGTAAATCGGCAAGTGGCGGCAGAATATCCGCAAAAACCGGGTCGGCCAAAGCTTCGCGCATGTCCGACACCAGTCGCTCGCTGTCGCCGGTGCTGAGCTCGGTGACATCCATGCCGAATTCTTGTGCCAGAGCCAACACAACCGTGGTCGAGATCGGCCGGTTGTTGTTCTCCATCTGGTTCAGATATGGGAGTGAAACACCCAGTTTCGCCGCGAATTCGCGTTGTGTCAGGGCCAGTCGCGTGCGCATTTCACGCAGTTTCGCGCCGGCATAGAGCTTTTGGGTGGCCATGAGGTACCTTTGCAAGTTTTCTATTTTGGAAGACTAACTTTGCAAAGTTTTCGGGGCAAGTGGTCACAGCCCCAATTGACGCTCTCGCCGAATGACGGATCCAATTGCGAAAATCGCCAGAACTGCGGAGGTGAGCATCAGCCAGAGCAACGGCATGGCTCCGGTTTCCCGGGTCAGCAGGGTGCCTGCCAGCGCGCTCAGGCCCGCGCCGCCCCCCAGCATGATTGCGCCGCTCAGCCCCGAGGCGGTTGCGGCCAGATGCGGACGAACAGACAATGCGCCGGAAGTGGCATTGGGAATGGCCATGCCGTTTCCGACGCCCACAAAGGTCATCAAGCTGAAAAAGCTGAGTGCGGTGCCCAGACCTGTGAGGAACAAGGATGCTGAAAGCGCGACACCCAAAGCGTTCAGCAGGCTGCCCCACAGCACCATCCGGTTGATGCCAATCTGCATGGAAAAACGACCGCTCAGAAAGTTGCCAACAAAATAACCGACTGCCGGTGCACCGAAATATATGCCGACCTGTGCCGCGCTTAGTCCGAACAGCTCGGTTCCAATAAAGGGCGCGCCACCGAGATAGGCAAAGAAGGTCCCCGAAGACAACGCGCAGGACAGTGAATAGCCCCAGAACCGTGGCGAGGTCAGAAGTTCAGGGTATTCCTTGAACTGCTGAACAAGGGTCTTGCCGCTTTTCGCTGACGTTTCGCCAAAATCCGCAAAGGTCAAGGCAAGCGTCAATCCACCCAGGGCGAAAGGCAGCCAGAAATTCGCTTTCCAGCCAAAGCTTTCCTCCAGCAGCCCGCCGATCGCCGGGCCGATCATCGGGACCACGGCCATACCCATTGTCACATATCCGATCATCGATGCCGCCTGATCCTGATCGTACATATCCCTTACCGCGGCCCGGCTGAGAACCATGCCGACAACCACGACCGCCTGGCACATTCTGAACGCCAGAAAGATTTCAACGTTGGGGGCATAGATGCATCCAAGCGTGGCCAGCAGGAACAAGCCGATCCCCCACAGCAGAACTGGCCTGCGACCTGCCTTGTCGGCGAGCGGCCCAATCAGGATTTGCAGAACGGCATTGACCAGAAGATACAGCGCGATCGACAGCTGCATGACCTTGTAATCGGCGCCAAAATACGCGGCCATGTTCGGCAGGCTCGGCAGAAACAGGTTCATGCTCAGCGCAGACAAGCCCGCGAGCAATACCAGTGTCGCCAATGTGGGTGGTGTGCGGCGAACCGCGCGAGAGCTGAACTGCATGGTTCACATGTATAGTCATGGAATTTGGGATTGCCAGCAATCCAGCGATCTCAATAAGAGACTTTGCAAGTTTACAGTTATCCAGATTGTTGTTGCTGAATATTTGCAAATTTGCCGAAAAGGGCTTTGGATGAGAGGCGCAAAGGGGTAGGGTCCCGGCAAATTTTACAGGGGATAATCGTCATGAAAGACATCCTTTCCGAGTTGGAAAACCGCCGCAACGACGCACGACTGGGCGGCGGGCAGAGGCGGATTGATGCCCAGCATGCGCGCGGAAAACTGACGGCGCGAGAGCGGATCGAGTTGTTGCTGGATGAGGGCAGCTTTGAAGAATTCGACATGTTCGTCAGTCATCGATGCACCGAATTCGGAATGGAAAAACAAAAACCTGCAGGTGATGGCGTTGTCACCGGCTGGGGCACCATCAACGGCCGCATGGTCTATGTGTTCAGCCAGGACTTTACGGTCTTTGGTGGGTCGCTGTCCGAGACGCATGCCCAGAAGATCTGCAAGATCATGGATATGGCGGTGCAAAACGGAGCACCAATTGTCGGAATCAACGATTCGGGCGGTGCGCGAATCCAGGAAGGCGTGGCTTCGCTGGCCGGGTATGCCGAAGTGTTTCAGCGCAACATCACGGCCTCGGGGGTGGTTCCGCAGATCAGCGTGATCATGGGCCCATGCGCCGGCGGTGCGGTTTACAGCCCCGCGATGACTGACTTCATTTTTATGGTCAAAGACTCGTCTTACATGTTCGTGACGGGCCCCGACGTGGTCAAAACGGTTACCAACGAGGTTGTAACGGCTGAAGAACTGGGTGGCGCCTCGACCCACACCAAGAAGTCCTCGGTCGCCGACGCCGCGTTCGAAAACGATGTGGAAGCATTGGCAGAAGTGCGCCGTCTGGTGGATTTCCTGCCGCTCAACAACCGCGAAAAACCTCCGGTGCGCCCGTTCTTTGATGACCCTCACCGGATCGAGGATTCGCTGGACACTCTGGTTCCGGACAATCCGAACACGCCCTACGACATGAAGGAACTCATCACCAAAATAGCCGATGAAGGCGATTTCTACGAAATTCAGGAAGATTTCGCCAAGAACATCATCACCGGCTTTATCCGGCTGGAAGGTCAGACCGTAGGTGTGGTGGCGAACCAGCCGATGGTTTTGGCGGGATGTCTGGATATCGACAGTTCGCGCAAGGCGGCGCGGTTCGTGCGGTTCTGCGACTGTTTCGAAATTCCGATCCTGACGCTTGTCGATGTGCCGGGCTTTCTGCCGGGCACACAGCAGGAATATAGCGGCGTGATCAAGCACGGCGCAAAGCTGCTTTATGCATATGGCGAGGCGACCGTGCCCAAGGTCACGGTGATCACGCGCAAGGCGTATGGCGGTGCCTATGTGGTTATGGCGTCCAAACACCTGCGCGGCGATTTCAACTATGCCTGGCCGACTGCCGAAATCGCGGTGATGGGTGCCAAGGGTGCAACCGAGATCATTCACCGGGCAGATCTGCATGATGCGGAAAAGACCGCACAGCATGTCGCCGATTATGAAGATCGGTTTGCAAACCCCTTTGTCGCCGCCGAACGCGGGTTCGTCGACGAGGTCATCATGCCGCATTCGACCCGCCGGCGCGTGTCCAGAGCCTTTGCCAGTTTGCGCGGCAAACAGCTTAAGAACCCATGGAAAAAGCACGACAATATTCCGCTTTGACCCATTCGGGGCGGCGTTGTCCGCCCCGGTTGTTGGCACCGGTAGTCCGATTCTGAGCAGGAAATGCTCAAAATTGCGGCGGAATTGACAAAAAGCGACAAATAGTTGAATGATCCGACCCGTCAGACATAGAACCGCGCAGGCCAAAAGCACTGCGCGCGCGATCCCGGAAGGAGGAGCCTGCCTTCGGTGGGTCCGGGATCGTGCCATATGTCTGGTATTGTGCGCGCTCGGCGCTCCTGTTTTTGCCCAGACAGACAGTTCGTTGCCGGTACCGTCCGGTCAGCCCGTGCATCTGAGCGATGTCCTGCTGGACAACAACCCCGGTGAGCTTTGGGTGCGCTTTCGATTTGTCGCCCCGAAGATCGGAGCATCAGTGGGACGGATCGGCTATGATGTGGCGTCCAGGGATATGGAGCATCTGTGCCAGGTTCTTGCCGTTCCTTATGTGGCTCTGCACGAATTGCAGCCATCCAGAGTTGTCATTTCCCTGTCTGATCGCCCGGTGGAATTCGGCGACACCGCTCCGGACGCGACACAGTATTTTGAAGCCTACCGGCTGGAGCAGTCCCGGTGTATCTGGGAAGGGCTTTGACCATGAACTCACGCTGTCATGACGTCAAAGCTTCTCAGACCAACGGTGCGGCTTTGGAGGTGCGCAACATGATCCCATCCAAGTTCGGGTTCGAACTATTTTTGACTGCAAAACAAAGCTGTGGAGTGTCGCCATGCTGAAACATCGCGGGTTTCCAGGGCGTCTTTCAGGCACCGATTTTCAGTTCACTATTCGCCGCGCCAATCCCAAGGGTGTGACGCCGCTGACGCGGCGGGAACGGTTCCGGGATCGCAAACCGGCGGACAAACGTGCCGATGCCGCCTTCATGGAGGCCCTTTGGGCGCATTTCGGCGATCAGCCGTTCGAGAGGGGCAACCTGGATGCCGGACGTCTCAGCTGGCTTTTTGGGCGCGAAGTCATCCCGGCGGAAGATCCTTTTGATCCGGCCAGCTATGACGCGATGCTGGTGATCGATGTGGACGCCGCCCGTGCGTCCTTTCCCGACGTAATCGACGGGACAGGCTGATCGTGATCCAGGCCGCCGCATATCAGCCCTTCAAGACCGGTTTCGGGATGACCCTGCCCGAAACCGGGCAGGATCCGTGTGCGGCGTCAGAAGTTCAACTGAGCGGCCAGCTGAACGCGGCTTCCGTCAAAGGTTCTGCCGGTCGGCGCGTCGTTCCGTTCGCCATAGATGTACTCGGCGCTGAGTGTCAGATCCTCGGTTGCCTTGTAAAATGCGTTGACGTGGATCGTTTCCAGTTCGGTAAACGACAGGGTTCCGGTCGAGGTCGGCAGGTCATAGTCTTCTTTGCCGTATGCAATGCCAACATTCCATTTCGGGCTCAGATCCTGCCGGAATTCGATGGTGTATCCATCCACGTCATTGGCCTGGTCGTTCACGATGGGATCACCAAGGCCGATCAGGTACGGGCCGAGTGCCTCGCCGTTCACATAGTTGACCTGGAACAGACCGCCCTGCCATGGGCGAACCGAGCCGGATATCGTGAACCCGGTCTGATCAACTTCGACATTGCCGGATTCCGCCTTGCCATAAAGGCCGGACACACGTGCGACATAAGTCCCGTCATTGTATTCGGCGGATGCGGTCAAAACCGGATCGTCCGAGTTCGAACCGCCGACATTCTCTTCGATCGAAACGGCGAAGGACGTGTTCGTTCCGAAAGAGTTGGTATAGCGAACCTGCGGAACCCGTGCGAAAGGGATACCAACGGGGCCGTTGAATTCCACCGAGGTCGGGTAGGTGTCCAGCGGCATGAAGTTGGTCCAGGTCTGTCCGATCAGCCAGTTGTCACCGATGGTGATATTGGCGTGGCGTATACGCAATTCGGCCGTTCCGCCGGAACCGAACAGATCCAGTTCCAATTGTCCGCCGATATCGCCGATACCGCTTGGGGTGGTGGTGCGCAGACCGATCCGCGATTGGCGGACGGTGGCACCAAATGTACCATCGGTCGCGGCCGACGGTTCCCCAATGACATTCACGAACGCCGTGTCGCCCTGATCGAACTCGAAATCGTAGAAGAAGTCGGCCTTTACATAGCCATAAACGTCCAGAACGGTGTTACCGATGCGGAAGTCACCGTTGGCAGGGCTGGCACTGGCGGATTCCAGCGCCTCGACCCGGGCGCGCAAGGCGTCAAGTTCGGCTTGGGTTTGGGCATCCTGAGCAAAGGCAAGCGTGCTGGTCACACAAAGCGCAGAGGCAGCAAGCAGGAGTGCCTTTTTTCTAGTCTTCGTCATGTGGGTGTTCCTTTGAGTGCGAGTGTGCACAAGGACCGTTTCACGAGGTGCAAACCTTGGGAAATCACGAGAATGGGAAGTGAACGCTTTGATTTTTCAAGTAAATGTGTGTTTTTTACTGCGCTGAAACACGACGTCTTGAGCCGCTTGGATAACGCATTGGCGCAAGGCGGTTCTGTATGTCCAACGCTGACCGAGAGTCGTGATGCTGCAACCGCGAAACGCGCGGGAAGCGGCTTGATCTGTCACGAAACTGTGACGGTAAAGCGGCCTCAAACGCCCGAGCAGTATCGAACCGGTATAGGCGCGAAGTTGCGCGGCATTTCCGGGTGTGGGCAGATTCCAGCCGAAATCCCGATTGGAAACAATACTGTGTTTGCCGGCAATATTGTGCTGTGCAAACTGGATGAGCCGTGCGGCTCTACTTTGCCTGCGCCGCACATGCACCTACTATTCCGTACCCCTTCCTTGCGCGGGCAGGCTTGTGTTCCCCACATAGTCCTGTCCGCGTTTTTCTTTTTGCCTGTCACGGACAAAAAGAGGCAAAATCCCGCACAAAAATCGCCGGCGCGTCCGTTGATATTGAATAACAGGGTGTGTTTCGCGCATCTGACCCGAAAAGGACCAAGAAACCAAAAAGGGCAGATACTATGCGATTCTCACGCTTCATCCTTGTTGCGACGACCTGCGCGGGTCTGGCCGCCTGCGGAGACACCACGGGCGAACAGGCAATCCTCGGCGGCGGTGCCGGGGCAGTGGGGGCGGCCGTCCTCAACGCGGACCCGTTGTTTGGCGCAGCCGTCGGCGCGGCGGGCAACGTGCTGTACTGCAAGACACAGAACACCTGTAATTAACGCATATTTTGCGGGGCGCATGTCGTCCCGCCCGTCATCGCGCATCACGCCGTCGTGGGGATTGTTCCCTGCGGCGGCGTTTTGCGTTTCCAGAACACCAAGCCAAAGGACGTTCCATGTTCAATAAGATCCTGATCGCCAACCGGGGCGAGATCGCCTGCCGGGTTATCAAGACCGCCCGCAAGATGGGTATCGGCACCGTCGCCATTTTCTCGGACGCGGACAAGAACGCGCTGCATGTGTCGATGGCGGACGAAGCCATCCATATCGGCCCGCCACCTGCAAACCAGTCCTATATCGTTATCGACAAGGTGATGGACGCCATCCGCCAGAGCGGCGCGCAGGCGGTCCATCCCGGTTATGGTTTCCTGTCCGAAAACGCCAAGTTTGCCGAGGCGCTGGAAGCCGAAGGTGTGGTTTTCGTCGGTCCTCCGAAAGGCGCGATCGAGGCGATGGGCGACAAGATCACCTCGAAGAAAATCGCGCAGGACGCGAATGTGTCGACGGTACCCGGATACATGGGGCTGATCGAAGACGCGGAAGAGGCGGTCAAAATCTCGAACGAGATCGGCTACCCTGTCATGATCAAGGCCAGCGCCGGCGGCGGCGGCAAGGGCATGCGGATCGCGTGGAATGACGACGAGGCGCGCGAGGGCTTTCAGTCGTCAAAGAACGAAGCCGCAAGCTCGTTCGGGGATGATCGGATCTTCATCGAGAAATTCGTGACCCAACCGCGTCACATCGAAATTCAGGTTCTGTGCGACAGTCACGGAAACGGCATCTACCTGGGAGAGCGCGAATGCTCGATCCAGCGCCGGAACCAGAAAGTCGTGGAAGAGGCGCCGTCGCCGTTTCTGGACGAAGCGACACGCAAAGCCATGGGGGAACAGGCGGTGGCCCTGGCCAAGGCCGTGGGCTATTCCAGCGCGGGAACGGTAGAGTTCATCGTTGACGGTGAAAAGAACTTCTATTTCCTGGAAATGAACACGCGTTTGCAGGTTGAACACCCTGTCACCGAACTGATCACCGGCGTTGATCTGGTCGAACAGATGATCCGCGTAGCAGCGGGTGAAAAGCTGTCGATCACGCAGGACGACGTGACACTGACCGGATGGGCGATCGAAAACCGCCTGTACGCCGAGGATCCGTATCGCGGCTTCCTGCCCTCGATTGGCCGTCTGACCCGGTATCGCCCGCCGCAGGAGACGGCAGCCGGACCGATGCTGGCCAACGGCAAATGGCAGGGGGATGCGCCCGAAGGCGATGTTGCTGTTCGAAATGACACCGGCGTCTATGAGGGCGGTGAGATCAGCATGTATTACGACCCGATGATTGCCAAACTGTGTACCTGGGCTCCGACCCGTGATCAGGCGATCGAGGCGATGCGCGTGGCGCTGGACAGTTTCGAGGTTGAAGGCATTGGCCACAACCTGCCGTTCCTGTCCGCCGTGATGGATCATCCGAAATTCATCAGCGGTGATATGACCACGGCCTTCATCGCCGAGGAATACCCCGACGGGTTCGAGGGCGTCGAACTGGCCGAGGCAGACCTGCGCCGGATTGCAGCGTCCTGTGCAGCCATGCATCGCGTCGCAGAAATTCGCCGGACCCGCGTGTCGGGCCGGATGGACAATCATGAACGCAAGGTCGGCACCGATTGGGTTGTCTCCTTCGGGCGCGAGATCCAATGGCCCGTCAAGGTCAACGCGGATCAGGATGGGGCCACGATCAGGTTTGACGACGGTCAGGAAATGCGGGTGACGGGTGATTGGACACCGGGTGATCAACTTGCCGTCATGACGGTCGATGAAGCGCCGCTGGTCATGAAGGTGGGCAAGATCTCGGGCGGGTTCCGCATCCGTAACCGCGGCGCGGATCTCAAGGTGCAGATACGTACCCCGCGTCAGGCCGAACTGGCGCGGCTGATGCCTGAAAAACTGCCGCCGGACACTTCGAAAATGCTGCTGTGCCCGATGCCCGGCCTGGTCGTGAAGATCGACGTCGAAGTGGGGCAGGAGGTGCAGGAAGGTCAAGCGCTGTGCACCATCGAGGCGATGAAGATGGAAAACATCCTGCGCGCCGAGAAGAAGGGCATCGTTGCCAAGATCAATGCAGGCCCCGGCGACAGTCTCGCCGTGGACGAAGTGATCATCGAGTTCGAGTGATCATGACCGCGCTTTTGCCATACCCATCAAAGCCTCCGGCATTCTGTGCCGGGGCCTTTCGGGGTGGCGAAAGCGGTCAGCCGCCTTCGCGCCGATCGCGGATTTCGCGTTCGCGCAGGGGGGTCTTGTCGATGGACCGGCCAATCTCGCGCACGCTCCACGGAGAAGGTTTGCGCAGTTTGACCACGCCGTCCTTGTCGACGAATACCATCTGGAACCCGCGCGGGCGCAGCTGTGACCGGATCGGAGACCGCGCCGATGGGTCTGTGTCGGTCAGAACCACCACGTCACGCTCACGCATTGCGGCTTCGCCCTCGACCAGCATGTCGATCTGTTGCTGGAACCGCGGGTCCGCCGGCGTGTCGGCAAAGACTACGATAGGTCGGTTGACCCAAAGAAACTCGCTGAGTTCGCTGTCACCCACCGGGCGGACAAAACTGTCATCCGTCGTCGCCGTGCCATCCGCCGCCCAGACAGACATCGGGATTAGTGCCAAGAAAACAAAGGCAAGCGTGCGTGTCATGTGGCCTCCTGTTCCTTTGAATATAGCCTCTGTGACACCGATTGCGACCGACGATTTGTACCATACACTCAAAATGTCGCGCTTGCGGCTGAATGAAACGGCCAAGCGCAAGACCTCAATGCGGAAGCTTTCGACTGCCGCCATCCGAATTGACAAGAGGAAACCGAAATGACCGACACCAAGGATTGGAAAGCGCTGGCCGAGAAAGAGCTGCGCGGGCGTCCGCTGGACGACCTGACCAAAGAGACGCTGGAAGGCATTGCGGTCAAACCGCTCTATACGCAGGAAGACACCGCTGGTTTGCCGCATATGGGTTCGCTGCCGGGCTTTGGTCCGTTTACACGCGGTGTGAAAGCCACGATGTATGCCGGCCGTCCGTGGACGATCCGTCAATATGCGGGCTTTTCGACCGCCGAAGAATCCAACGCCTTCTATCGCCGCAACCTGGCGGCGGGCCAGCAGGGTGTGTCGGTTGCCTTCGATCTGGCCACCCACCGCGGCTATGACAGCGACCACCCGCGTGTCGTCGGTGACGTGGGCAAGGCCGGTGTGGCCATCGACAGTGTCGAGGACATGAAAATCCTGTTCGATGGCATTCCGTTGGATCAGGTCTCGGTCTCGATGACCATGAACGGCGCGGTGATCCCGATTCTGGCGAACTTCATCGTGGCAGGAGAGGAACAGGGGCACGACAAATCGGTTCTGTCCGGCACCATTCAGAACGACATTCTGAAGGAATTCATGGTGCGAAATACCTATATCTATCCGCCCGAGCCCTCGATGCGGATCATCTCGGACATCATCGAGTATACCTCGAACGAGATGCCCAAGTTCAACTCGATCTCGATCTCGGGCTATCACATGCAAGAGGCCGGCGCGAATCTGGTGCAGGAGCTGGCCTATACCCTGGCCGACGGGCGCGAATATGTCCGTGCAGCGACACAGGCCGGGATGGACGTGGACAAGTTCGCAGGCCGTTTGTCGTTCTTCTTTGCCATCGGCATGAACTTTTTCATGGAGATCGCCAAACTGCGCGCCGCGCGCACGCTGTGGCACCGGGTCATGACCGAGTTCGGCGCGAAATCTGAACGGTCAAAAATGCTGCGCACCCACTGCCAGACGTCAGGTGTTTCGTTGCAGGAACAGGATCCTTACAACAACGTGATCCGCACCGCCTATGAGGCGATGAGCGCGGTTCTGGGCGGGACTCAATCGTTGCACACCAACGCATTGGACGAGGCGATTGCGCTGCCCACCGACTTTTCGGCGCGTATCGCCCGGAACACGCAGCTGGTGTTGCAGGAAGAGACCGGCGTGACCGATGTGGTCGACCCGCTGGCGGGGTCTTATTACGTCGAAAGCCTGACCAATGAGCTGATCGAGAAAGCCTGGGCCCTGATGGAAGAGGTCGAGGAAATGGGCGGCATGACCAAGGCCGTGGCCAGTGGTATGCCCAAGCTGCGCATCGAGGAAAGCGCCGCGCGCCGCCAGGCCATGATCGACCGTGGCGAAGAGGTGATCGTCGGGGTCAACAAATATCGCAAGGAACAGGAAGATCCGATCGACATTCTGGACGTCGACAACGTGGCGGTTCGCGAAGCGCAGGTCGCGCGTTTGGAACGTATCCGTGCGACCCGTGACGAAGCCGCTTGCCAACAGGCGCTGGACGCTTTGACCAAGGCTGCCCAAGAGGGCGGAAACCTGCTGGCCGCCGCCGTCGAGGCCGCCCGTGCCCGCGCATCCGTAGGAGAGATCAGCATGGCAATGGAAAAGGAATTCGGCCGCCACCGCGCCGAAGTGAAAACCCTGGCCGGCGTTTATGGCGCGGCCTATGAGGGCGACGAAGGCTTTGCCGCGATCCAGAAATCCATCGAGGAGTTTGCCGAGGCCGAAGGCCGCCGCCCGCGTCTGCTGGTGGTCAAGATGGGGCAGGACGGCCATGACCGTGGGGCCAAGGTGATTGCCACCGCGTTCGCCGATATCGGGTTTGACGTGGACGTTGGCCCCTTGTTCCAGACCCCGGCCGAGGCCGCGCAGGATGCAGTGGACAATGACGTGCATGTGGTCGGCATTTCCTCGCAGGCGGCAGGGCACAAGACACTGGCTCCGCAACTGGTGGAAGAGCTGAAAAAGGCCGGGGCCGAGGACATCATCGTGATCTGCGGAGGGGTGATCCCACAACAGGATTACCAGTTCCTTTATGATCATGGGGTCAAGGCAATCTTTGGCCCGGGCACCAACATTCCCGAGGCCGCTCAGGACATCCTGCGCCTGATCAGCGAAGCGCGCGGCTGAAGAAGGTCGGGTTTTTCGTCAGATCATCTTGTGATCGTGCCTCTTTGGCGAAAACATACGGCCAGATCCGCAAGGGTCTGGCCATTAACTTGCAGGAGGTGGCACATGTTACTGGATCATCTGGCCGTCGCGGGCGAAACGCTTGAAGAAGCGTCTGCGCATATCGAACAGGCGCTTGGCGTTGCGCTGCAACCCGGTGGGAAACACGAAAAATTCGGGACACATAACAGGCTGCTGGGTCTTAGGGATGGGCTCTATCTGGAAGCGATTTCCATCGATCCGCAGGCGCACCCTCCGGGCAGGCCGCGATGGTTCGATCTGGACAGTTTTCAGGGCGGCCCGCGTTTGACGAACTGGATATGCCGGGTCGAGGATATCGAGGCCACACTGTCGATCTTCCCCGATGGCACCGGAGAGCCGATCGACCTGACCCGAGGCGCGCTGCGGTGGCGCATGGCGGTTCCACCAACCGGGCGCTTGCCGTTCGACAACCTGTTTCCCGCCCTTATCGAATGGCAGGGCGATCTTCACCCGGCCGACATGCTGCAAAACAGCGGCTGTCGGCTGCGGCGTTTGGTTGTGTACCACCCGGATGCGTTGACGCTGGCCAGACATCTTGGTGCATTGGATCAGGTGGTGTTCGACACCGGCCCGGCCGCGCTCAGGGCGGAGTTCGAGACGCCTCATGGGGTCCGGGTGCTGGAATGATCATTCGCCCGGCCATGGCGGCGGATGCGCCCGAAATCGCCAGGATCACCAATGCGATCATTCGTGAGTCGTTGATCACCTTCACGACCGATGAGCGCAGCACAACGCAAATCACCGAGGATATTACGGAGCGGGGCACTGGATTCCTAGTCGCCGAACATGATGGGCAAGTTGTTGGTTTTGCCACCTATGCCCCGTTTCGCGCGGGCCCCGGATACGCGCAAACGCGCGAACATTCGATCCAGTTGTCACCGGACGCGCGCGGAAAAGGCGTTGGGCGTGCTTTGATGCAGGCGCTTGAGGCGGCCGCAAGAACCGACGGGGTGCATGTGCTGGTCGCAGGCATTTCCTCGGCCAATCCGGGCGCCGTGGCGTTTCACGCGGCGCTGGGCTTTTCACAGGTTGGTCGCATGCCCGAAGTTGGGTTCAAATGGGGTCAATGGCTGGATCTTGTGCTGATGCAGAAAATTCTTTCACCTGAATGATCTGTCGCACCTGACAGTCCCGAATTGTGACGCTAGTGTACGCCCATGTCGATCTGGACCCGCATATCCGATGCGCTCAGCGCGCTGGCCCAAGGCGAAAGCCTAGCCGCAGTTTTTGAAAATCTGCGAACACCTCCGGAACGATCGGTGGCGTTCACGATTGCGGTGATTGCCCTGGGCGCAAAAATGGCCAAGGCAGACGGCCAGGTGACACGAGATGAAGTCACTGCCTTCCGCGATGTGTTCCAGATCGCGCGCGAAGACGAAGAAGATGCTGCGCGGGTCTTCAACATGGCGCGCACGGATGTGGCGGGGTATCAGGACTATGCCCGCAAGATCGCCCGGATGTTCGCCGAAGACAGCACCACGCTTTGCGACCTGATGGAGGGGCTGTTTCACATCGCCATGGCCGATGGGTTCTACCACCCCAATGAGAACGCGTTCTTGGAGGAAGTGAGCAAGATATTCGGGCAGTCCGACGCTCAATTCAAAGCATTGCGGGCACGGTTCGTGCCGGATGCGCCAAAGGATCCTTACACGGTTCTGGGTGTGCCGCAGGACATGCCTTTGCCCGATATCCGCAAAGTCTGGCGAAGGCTGGTCCGCGAAACGCACCCGGACGCCATGATGGCGCGCGGTGTCCCGGAAGAGGCGATCAGACTAGCCGAGAAAAAGATGATCGACATCAACCGCGCCTGGGATGAGATCAACGGCGCGCGGGCCTGACAGGATGCGGCTGGCGACCTACAATATCGAATGGTTTGCCAATCTTTTTGATCAAAACGACCATCTGATTGTCGATGACACCTGGTCCGGTCGGCATAATGTCACCAAGGCGCAACAGGTCGAGGCGATCGCAAAAGTGCTGACCGCGATTGACGCGGATGCGGTATTGATTGTCGAGGCTCCGAACACCGGCAAACGCCAGAATACGGTGCGGGCCCTGCAAACCTTTGCCGAGGCGTTCGATCTGCGCATCTCTGACGCTGTGATGGGGTTTGCCAACGACACCCATCAAGAGCTGGCGCTGCTCTACGACAGGACCATTCTTGCCGTGCGTCATGATCCCAAGGGTGACATCGACGACCCCTTGGCCCCCCGGTTCGATGGTGCGTTCAGAATCGATCTGGATATTGATGCGACCGAGGATGTGGTGCGGTTTTCCAAACCACCGATGGAACTGGCGGTGACGACGCAATCGGGCCACGACGTCCGGCTGATCGGAGCTCATTTGAAATCCAAGGCTCCGCATGGGGCCGGGTCGCGGGACGAGGCGATCCGGATCTCGATTGCCAACCGCCGCAAGCAACTGGCGCAGGCGGTCTGGCTTGCCAGGCGGGTCGAGATGCACGTTGCCAGCCAGGAACCCGTCATTCTGCTGGGAGACCTGAACGACGGTCCCGGGCTGGATGAGTTCGAGCATCTGTTCGGCCGCTCTTCGGTCGAGATTTTGCTGGAAGCTGGGTTGTTCGACCCGCACGCGGTGACGGCTCATGGTTTTCGGCCGGGATCGATACCCTCCACGGCGCGCTTTGCCCGCCCGGAAGAAGGCAGGTTTCTCGAGGCTCTTCTGGATTACATAATGATTACACAGGATCTGCGTGCATACCGCCCGGCCTGGCGCATTTGGCATCCGTTTCGCGACGCGGCCTGTTGGTCCGCACCGGACCTGCGACAGGCACTGCTGACGGCGTCGGATCATTTCCCGGTCACACTGGACATCGACCTGTGACCTTTCACGCCTTCGGCTGGGGCGCTATATACTAGTTATGAAACACGTTTTGCTGATCAGCATAATCACTGCCGGCATCGCCGCGCCCGCCCTTTCGCAGGAAGACAACAGCAAATCCCTGATGGAGCAGGGGGCCGAGCTGTTTTTCGAAGGTCTGCGCAAGGAGATGGAACCGGCGCTGGATGATCTGCTGGGCCTTGCGGATGAGTTTGGCCCGGCAATGCAGTCGTTCTTGCGGGAAATGGGCCCCGCACTGGCCGAGCTGGGGGCCGAGATCAAGGATTGGAGCGCTTATGAAGCGCCCGAGATCTTGCCCAATGGCGATATCATCATCCGAAGGAAACAGGCCGAGGATCCGCCAGAGCCTGAAAATGAAAGTGAAGAATTGCCCGAAGGGGCAACTGATATCTGATCGGATCGATGGTCAGCCCTTGATGATCACGCGCGTATCGGATTTCAGGGCGTTCGCCAGTGAATTCAGGCGCGCTTCGGCAACTTCGCTGAACAGGGGGGCTGCTGCTTCGGGCAGGTATAGCTCCAACTCCCGCTTTTTGGGATAGAATTTCAGGCGCCCCATATTGGCGTCCTTGTGCATCCACAGCATCGCGCCAAAGCGCATGGCCTTGCCCAGAATTTCGGCCTGTTTCTGGCTTTTCTCATCCAGCAATTCGTAAAGCCGAGAGAACCGGTTGCCTTCCCGTTTGTTGCGATAGCGGTGTTGCAGTGCCAATCCGATGAAAACACGCTCGGAGTGCTTCAGGCCCCCCAGATTGGCGCGCGTGACGTTGTCGAAACACACCTCGGCCCGATAATCGGGATGTGCGCGCCAGCTTACATCGTGCAGCAGGCAGGCCGCCTTGATCAGGCGCACCCTGCTGGGCGGTGCGGATCTGAACAGCGGGATGACAAAATCATAGAGATTGCTGCCAAATCCGGGCAGGCGCGCGTCCTTGGCTTCCGAGAACCGGCTGGCTTCGATCAGCGGGTCGCGGTCGCGCACTTCCTGCGGCATCTGCTCATACAGCAACCCCTCGCGGATACCATAGCTCGAGATGGCGATATCTTTGGGTTTGAACGTGCGGATCAGCCGCGCCAGAACATCCATCGCATAAGGGATAAGCGCCATGCGCGAACTGGACACGCCGGCCTGAGTACGCAGCTTTTCATGATCGTGTTTCTCGATGTATTTGATCGTCTCGCGCACCTGCTTGGTGGTCATGCGGTATTCATGCAGAACGTTCAGCGGATAGCCTCGCCGCAGCATGTCCAGCCGCGCAAAGGCACGCCAGCTGCCGCCGACCAAAAACAAACGATCCCGCTGCTGGCCCATCTGATTGCGCAGATCCTCCATCGTTTCCTTGATATGCGCTTTTCGCGCGCGCCGCCCGCCTTTGATGTCACGCAGTTTCAGCGGCCCAAGCGGCGAGGTCACGCGGCGGCCGACCTGACCACCGCCGATTTCGGCCAATTCCATCGACGATCCGCCAATATCGCAGATCAGCCCATAAGCTCCGGGCCATCCCAACAGGACACCCTGTGCCGACAGGCGGGCTTCTTCGTCACCGTCAATGATGGCCACTTGCAATCCTGTTTCAGCCTGCACCTGATCGCAGAACTCGGGCCCATCCGAGGCTTCGCGCACAGCAGCGGTGGCGACAACATGCAAACCGGGCAAATCCAGATCCATTGCCAGGTGCTGGAAGCGCCGCAATGCCGCCAGGGCACGTTTGCGGCCTCGCGGGTTCAGCCGTCCGGTTTCGGACAGGCCCGCCCCCAGTTCGCACATGACCTTTTCATTGTAGAAATAAGCCGGTGATCGGGCCGCCCCGTCGAAAATGACCATCCGGACCGAGTTCGACCCGACATCGACAACCCCGACGCGCGACAGCGCCCGTGCGTCCGGTTTGTCAAACAGAGGCTTTCCGATTGTTCCCCAATCCGGGATATCGGTTTCGACGGTCTGATCCATGTGCCTTCCAGATTGTTCTGTTTGAGGATGCGAAATTGACGTCAGCGGGTCAATCATTGGTCTCGATCTCGTCCGGGCTCATGTTCAGAACCCGCACGGCCAGGGAACGGGTGATGTCGCGCTTTTCCATAAGGGCCAATTGATCCAGCTGCGCCACTACGTCGGCCGCAGTTTCAAATCGACGATCCATGTGTTTGACCAGATAGGCGATCACCTCGGGGCCGGGGTTCAGCTGCCGATCTACGAACAGTTTGGCCAGAACCGCACCCAGCAACGCGTCGTCGGGCGGATCCAGCGCCACGTGATGGGCGCCTTCGACCCGGCTTTGCAGGTCGGCCAGTGGCAATTCCCAGAACTTCGGGGCCAGCCGACCCGTCATCAGCAGGGCGTTCCCCTCGGCCAGAACCAGATTGTGCAGGTGAAACAGCGTTTTCTGCTGGTCGGCATCGTCGGCGATCATGGGCACGTCTTCGACGGCAATCGGCCTGCGTGCCAGATCCGGCACGTCGTCATACCGCAAATCGGCGGCCTGAATGATGCGCCCGCCGGTTTCCGCGGCCCAGACATGTGCCAGATGGGTTTTACCCGCGCCAGCCGGACCGGTCAGAACAAGCTTGTTTCCCGGCCAGGATGTGGCCGAGATCATCGCCACGGCCAAGGCATTGGCAGGCGACACAAAAAAGTCCTCTCGCCCGAGCGCAGTTTTGGCGGGCAGATCAAAGCTGAGTTGTCGGGCCATTTACTCGGTTTCCTGATCCTGACGTTCAAGACCGGTATAAAGTCGGCTGTCCAGGTACAGCGATGTGGCAAATCGGGCCAGCACGCCCAATGCTGCGGCCACGGGCACGGCGATCAGCATGCCGACAAAGCCAAACAAAGCCCCAAAGACCGACAGCGCCAGCAGCAGCCAGACCGGGTGCAGCCCGACAGAGCTGCCTACCAGTTTGGGTGTCAGGAAATTCCCCTCGGTGACCTGTCCGATGGCAAAGATCCCCGCGATCAGTCCGACATGTGCCCAATCTCCCCAAAACTGAAACAGCGCCAGCCCGATGGCCAATGAGCCTCCGATCAGGGCGCCCAGATAGGGGATGAACGTGACCAGCCCCGCGATGAACCCCACGATCAGGCCGAATTGCAGACCGGCAAGCATCAGCGCGACGGCATAGTAGGTACCTAGGATCAGGCAGACCGTTCCCATCCCGCGCACGAAAGAGGCCAGCACGGCGTCAATCTCACCGGCCAGCCGCCTGATGGTGGGGGCATGATCACGCGGCAGGAGCTCTCCGATGCGAGCGACCATGCGATCCCAGTCCAGCAGCAGGTAAACGGCCACAACGGGCACGATCACCAGAAGGACAACAATGTTTATCGCAGACCCAAGTGAGGCAAGAACCGTTTGCAGAACATCACCAGTCTTGGATTTCAGCATATCGCCGAAGGACACCAGCATCTGATGAGTGTTTGATTCCCGATCCAGCAGCGACGGGAATTGTTTTTCAATGAACCCGCGCAATTGCTTGAACAGGTCTGGCAGAACGTCGATCAGATCCAGCAACTGGGTAATCAGGGCGGGCACGACCATCAGGATCGCCAATATAAACCCCAAAATCCCGATGACGGTGATGACGGATGTGGCTGCGATGCGCGACAGGCCCAACCTCTCCAGCCGATCCGCAACGGGATCAAGGAAATACGCAATTGCTCCGCCTATGACGAAGGGCAGCAGGACATCCCCCAAAGCCCAGAGGATCAAAACAAAAACCGCCGCGGCGACGCCCCAGTATCTCAGCTGATCCTTTACCGGCAAAGCCATCGTGATCCCCTTGTTCAGGCACTTGCAGGCGTTCTTGGCGCATCAAAGCCCATGATGCAAGCGCTTCATGGGCAGGGGCTTTGCCCGCTTCAATCGTGCAACGTCCCCAGTTCAGGGGTGTCTTCTTCTGCGGCTTCATCGGGCCAGTTGGTGCGCCAGATTTCTGCCGACCAGTGGCCGCAATGAACCGCCGGACGGTCGAAACCGGGCAGGGCGGGCAACAATGGTTCAACAATGACGTCATGGCGGGGTACGGCGAAATAAGGGAAAGAATACCGTTCCTTGCCCGACCGGTTGACCACCCGATGTGGCGTGGATTTCAATCGCCCGCCTGACCAAAGTTCCAGCATGTCGCCGATATTCACCACGAAACCACCGAGTGGGCAGTCTGGTGAAATCCACTTGCCGCTGCGGGTCTGCACCTCGAGCCCGCCCACCGGATCGGGCGCGATGATGGTCAGTGCGTCCGTATCCTTGTGCGGATGGATGCCATAGCCCGCTTCTTCCGCGGCCTGCGGGGGATAGTGCAGCAATGTCATATTGGTCATCGGATTGCGGAACGCGTCGCGCAAAATGCCAGAGGTCAAGTTCAGGCCGGATTCCAACGCGCCCAACAACACATCAGTGACCTGATCCAATTGACGCCAATAATCCAGGATGACCTCTTTGGCGCTGGGAACTTCGGCGGGCCACAGGTTTGGGCCGTACAGGGCACATTCAGAGCGCACAGGGTCGGCGGCGGCAACCTCGTGGTGCAGCTTGTAACCCTCGTATTTGTCGGCCTTGCCGGATCCGTCATTCGGTGTGAATAAACCCATCGGGATATAACCGCGATAATTCTTGCGCGTGATGGCCTGATCCCATTTGCGGGATTCATTGATGGCAAAGATCTCTCTTGTGGTTTGACGGACGTGATTCACTGTCCGCTGGGACACACCTGTCCCGGTGATGGACAGAAACCCGATTCCTGTGCAGGCCTCAATTATGCCTTGTACCGTTGCGGCAAAGGCTGCGCTGCCGGGATCGGACAGCGGCGAGATGTCTATGGTCGGAATTCTGTCCATCAGTGAATCCTGACCCCCTGACGTTGCAGTTCCGCGTGAACAGGTGCCAGATTCAGCTGGTCCAGCTCCTGATTGCTTTTCAATGATACCGCTGCGGCGATTCCCGCGCCCTGGCCCATGACGGCGCAGCAGGCCATGTTGCGCGTGGCGGCATGGGCCACCCGGTCCGCGCCATGCGACCGCCCGGCGACCAGCAGGCCCTTGACGCCCCTGGGCAGCATCGAGCGGTAGGGGACCTGCATGTACCGCCCCGTGGTCGGCAGGATCAGAATGCCATAGCCGTCGATGAATTCGGGATAGATGCCGATCGTGTCCTCGAACCGGCCCTGATGGCGGGCGTCGTTTTCGGTCATGTTGTAGACCGCATCGATCTTGCGGGTGTCGCGGATACCGATGGTCATCCCGAAATTCCGAAGCCGCGCGTTTTCGCATCCCGGCATGAACCGGCGCAGCGCCTCGATGGCCAGCATGGTCTGACGGCGGCCTTCGATCTCGCCACGTGTCAGGCTGTCGGGGTCGGTCCCATCAATCTCGGCCAGATGGATGAGGTTCATGTAGGTCAGTTCGCCCGTGTCATGCATCGCGCCCCAGGTGCCGGCAATGGTATTCAGATGCGGCGGGATCAGCCCCTGATCGATGGCCTGCTGGAAGGGCTTGTGCACGAAGGGCGAGAACATGTCGTCCTCTTTGCCGCTGGTTTCGATGTTCCACTCACCACCGCCGCCCCAGTCCTTATAGGTCTGCGGGTCGGCCTTGACGCCCTCGATAAAGGCGCGCTTGTCCACCCCGGCCAGATGAAACATGACCGACGCCGCCATCATGTCCTCCCGAGCGGTTTTGTGCGTCGGGGCCCCCGCGCGATGGGCCACATCGGCGTCGCCGGTGGCATCGATTACCACCTTGGCCAGTATCGCCTCGCGCCCGGCCTTGGACTCGGTAATGATACCAGTGATCCGGTCCCCTTCCATGATGGGGGCGACGAATTGCCGGTGCAGCATCGGGTGAACACCCGCCTCTTCGACCAACTTGTCCGCCACCAGCTTGAACCCTTCGCTGTCCAGTTCATAACTGAGCGACTGGCTTTCGGGCACCGCCGCGCCCGTTTCTTTGGCGCGGGTTTCGAACTCCATCCCGATGCCGCCGGCCTCGACGGTTTGCTCGTGCCGGTACCAGGCGAATCCTTCGACGCCGACGGCAGTGATGTTGCCGCCCATACAGCCGAACCGGTCAACCAGCGACACGTCTGCGCCTGCACGGGCCGCTGCCAGCGCTGCTGCCAACCCGGCCGGGCCAGAGCCCACGACCAGAATATCGGTCTGGTGGATGACAGGTATCTGCCGGGCGGGTTCCTGAATTGTCTGCAACAGTGCCTCCTGGGGTTGGTGTTCCCGTCACAATTGAAATTCCCAATTGGCGGGTCAATCAAAAACCCGACTGACCTCGGGTCGCAAACGCGCCATTGCCGGGCGTCGCATTCACAGCCCGCCAGCGCAGAGAGCCGACGTACCGGGCCGAAACGTGCTATACTGACGCCCTGCCTTGGGGGACGAAGCAATGCCCGACATCTATCAGAGCCTGGATCAACAGGGGGAAGACACGGTTCGCGTCGTTGCGGACCGTCTGGAATTTCGCGGCGAAATGCCGGATTTCATAAAAATGCGCGAACGCTATTTCGACCGGCTCGACTGGGCCTCGTGCCGCCGCATCGTCGATCTGGGCTGTGGCACGGGCGTCGTGACGCGGGCGCTGGCCGACCGGGTCGGCCCGGAGTGCGAGATTGTCGGGTCGGATCTGGCGGCGGAACTGATCAAGGTCGCAATGGAAAAGACGGACGCTGCGGGGTTGGCGGGGCGCATACGGTACGAGGTTGCGGATTCCCGGAACACCTGTGACGGCGAAGGTAGCTTTGATATCGTCATCGCGCATACGGTGATCAGCCATGTGGTGGACCCGGCGGCGATGCTGGAGGAAGCCGCGCGACTGACGCGGCCCGGCGGCACGATCGCCATTTTCGATGGCGACTATGCGTCGTTGACGATCGGCGCTGGCGACCCTGACGCCAACGCGATGGCGGTGAACGCGATCTTGCAGACGGTGGTCGGCAATCCGTTCGTTCTGCGGCATCTTCCGTTCCTGGCCCGGCAGACGGGGCTGGAAGTTTCCGGTTTCATCCCGGAATTGCTGGCCGAGGCTGGCCAGACCTCGTTTTTTGGAAACATGATCGACGCCTATGTCGGCCCCTGCATTCAGGCCGGCGCAATCGACGCCGAGACCGCCTTGAAATGGGCCGAAGGTCAGAAAACAGCCGCGCGGGAAGGCACGTTCTTTGGTTCGTGCAACTATTACACTTATTTGCTGCGCAAGCCTGAATGATGCGGCGCCTTGCCTAGCCTTTGTGGATCGCGTAGAGCATTCGGGCTTTCGCTAGACAAATAGGATCGTTCATGCGCCTCAGCCGTTACTTTCTGCCCGTTCTCAAGGAAAACCCGTCCGAGGCCCAGATCGTTAGCCACCGGCTGATGCTGCGTGCCGGGATGATCAAGCAGGCTTCTGCGGGGATTTATTCCTGGCTGCCGCTGGGCTTCAAAGTGCTGCGCAAGCTGGAAAACATCGTCCACGAGGAACAGGCCCGGGCTGGTCACATCGCGATCCAGATGCCCATCATCCAATCGGCGGATCTGTGGCGCGAATCCGGCCGCTATGACGATTACGGGCAGGAAATGCTGCGCATGAAGGACCGGCATGACCGGGACATGCTTTTCACGCCCACGGCCGAAGAACTGGTGACCGATATTTTCCGCGGTCACGTGAACAGCTACAAAGACCTTCCGCTGACCCTCTATCAGATCCAGTGGAAGTTCCGCGACGAAATCCGCCCGCGTTTCGGTGTGATGCGAGGGCGCGAGTTCTATATGAAGGACGGCTACAACTTCGACCTCACCAAGGAAGATGCGCTGCACGCCTATAACCGCCATCTTGTCAGCTATCTGCGCACCTACGAGCGTATGGGCCTTCAGGCGATCCCGATGCGCGCGGATTCGGGGCCCATCGGCGGCGATGACACCCATGAGTTCCTGGTGTTGGCTGACACTGGTGAATCCGAGGTCTTCTATGACAGCGCCGTCACCGATCTGACCTTTGGTGATCGTGAGATTGACTATGACAGCCGCGAACAGTGTCAGGCGATCCTGGAAGAGTTCACCTCGAAATACGCGCGCACGGATGAAACGCATGACGAGGCGCTGTTCAATCAGATCCCCGAAGAACGCCGCCGCGTGGCGCGTGGTATCGAAGTTGGGCAGATCTTCTATTTCGGCACGAAGTATTCCGAGCCGCTGGGCGCCACCGTGCAGGGCCCGGATGGAAAACCGGTTCCGGTGCATATGGGCAGCCACGGGATCGGCGTCAGCCGTCTGGTCGGCGCAATCATCGAGGCCAGCCATGACGACAAAGGCATTATCTGGCCCGAGGGCGTGACCCCGTTCCATTGCGGCATCGTGAACCTGAAGCAGGGCGATGAAGAAGCGGATGCGGCCTGTGACAAAATCTACAATGCTCTGACTGCCTTGGGGCTGGAGCCGCTTTATGATGACCGCAATGAACGGGCAGGGGGCAAGTTTGCGACCATGGATCTGATTGGTCTGCCCTGGCGGATCACGGTCGGGCCGCGTGGCCTGAAGAATGGTGTCGTTGAACTGACTTGCCGCCGGACCGGTGAAAGCGAGGAACTGAGCCCCGAGGCGGCCGTTACCAAAGTTGCTGAAATCTACCAGCAGATTGCCTGAGCACCGTCACCGGTGACGGGTCTTGCTGTCACGCAACACAGATCCATTTCGCGAAGGTGGCCATGCGATTGGCTTGGCCACCAAATGTGAACTGACCAATTTGATTGGTTCAGACGTCAGTCTTGGTCTACCGTCGGGCGCGTTGCAAGGATGTCGCCGTTGGCGCCATCGCCGCGTGCGACCACGATCGGACGGCCCAGCCGGTTGACCAAGTCGCGAAACTCAAGACCCAGAAATCGCAACCCGCAAACCCGCGCGTCCGTAGTGCGATCCGTGATACACAGACGTCCTTGCCGGAAAACCAGACGGTACCCTTTGTCTTTCAGGATATCAGTCAAGTTGCCCCAGCTTGCCGCGCTGGCAAAGATCGGCCGAATGGCCGCACGCAGCAGCGCCGCTGTTTCACAATCCAGTTCTTTTGATGCTTGGCGAGACGGAATAACCCCCGCACCGTTGGTTGAAATTTGAAAATTCATTGAGCGACCCCCGCTCCTTAAATGTGTTCCCCCACATACAGGGTGACAAAGTTTCTGAAAATAATCAAAAAGAGTAATAAAATTTCGCGCCCATTGTTGCCTTTTCGATTCAGGAGCTCACAAAGCGCGACGATTAACTTCATACATGAAACAATACCAGTTTGTCTGTGATGCGCTTCACAACTCATGGTGTAGCGCCAGAATTCCAAGTCATCCGTTTGGCCCAGCCACAGTGCTGGGCAACCGGATTGATTCGGCTCGTTCAGGCTGAGGAACGGGTTCGGAATGACAACCGGCTTGACCATCGGGTGAAATGTCGAAACTGTCCCCGCGAACATGAACACCCCGGAGCAGGCATGGCCAAGACACCCCCGCCCTTTGCCCCTTTTGAATGGAAAATCGCATGGCGTTATCTGCGGGCCCGCAGGGCCGAGGGCGGCGTCAGTGTGATGACCTGGATTTCTCTGATCGGGATCACATTGGCAGTGTTTGCCCTGATCGCGACATTGGCGGTCCGGTCCGGCTTCCGTTCGGAATTTGTTGGCACCATTCTGGGCGCCAACGCGCATGTGACGGTCTATTCGTCAGGCGAGATTGATGCGCAGGGGCGGGTGGATCGCACAATCGCCGACTTTGAGGAACGCGCGGCCCGGGTCGCGCAAGTGCCCGGTGTTCAACGCGCGGCTCCCTTGGTGAAGGGGCAGGTACTGATCACCAACCGCGACCGCAGCAGCGGGGTCGAGGTGTTTGGAATCCGACCCGACGATCTGCGTGATCTGCCTGGAATTGCCCAGGCAGAGCAGGCTGTGGGGGACTTGTCTGAATTCCAGGCGGGTGAGGATGTCATCGCAATTGGTTCAGGCGTGGCGAGCAGCATCGGGGCAACGGTCGGGGATGTCGTCAAGTTGACGTCGCCCAACGGCGTCAAAACCGCCTTTGGTACGTCGCCCCGCGTGAATGCCTATCGCGTTGTCTATGTGTTCTCGGCCGGGCGCTATGACATCGACCGCACCCGCGTCTACATGCCGTTTTCGCAGGCGCAGGGC
The DNA here is from genome assembly GCF_056534925.1 of Ruegeria sp. P10. Taxonomy (NCBI): domain Bacteria; kingdom Pseudomonadati; phylum Pseudomonadota; class Alphaproteobacteria; order Rhodobacterales; family Roseobacteraceae; genus Ruegeria; species Ruegeria sp. P10. The sequence goes on along the minus strand of NZ_JBQERJ010000003.1, from coordinate 290,610 downwards.
TTTTTCAATCGCGAAGGTGTGGCCGATGAAATCGAAGTGATGGTGGACAACCCCGAAGACCTGGGCCCGATCCTGATTTCGATTCTCGAAGCATCGGGCGAGCGCAGCCAGATCTGGACCTGGCAGGATGCATCCGGAGGCTTTCTGCGGGCATTGGAAGTTGAAGACAACGTGATGTTCATCATCCTTTCAATCCTCGTTCTGATCGCCGCGATGAATATCGTTTCGGGCCTGATCATGCTGGTCAAGAACAAGGGGCGCGACATCGGCATCCTGCGCACCATTGGCCTGAGCGAAGGATCGGTTCTGCGTGTCTTTTTCATCTGCGGCGCTTTTACCGGCCTGATCGGAACGGCAATGGGGGTCATCCTGGGATGCCTTTTTGCGATCTATATCGATCCGATCTTTTCCTTCGTGAATTACGTGATGGGCGGCGGCGTCTGGGATCCGTCGATCCGGGGCATCTATGCCTTGCCCGCCGAGCTGCATCTGAGCGACGTGCTCAAGGCGATCGGCCTGTCGCTTGGCCTGTCCTTTGTCGTCACCTATTTCCCTGCCCGTCGAGCGGCGCGGCTGAACCCGGTCGAGGCGTTGCGCTATGAATGATGTCACATTGCGTCTGAAAGGTCTGACCAAGACCTATCTGAAAGGCAAACCGGGCGAGGTGCAGGTTCTGCGCGGAGTTGATCTGGATCTGCGCGCGGGTGAGGCCGTAGCGATGGTTGCGCCCTCTGGGGCAGGTAAATCAACGCTTCTGCATATTGCTGGTCTGCTGGACATGCCCGACGAAGGAACCGTTGAAATCGGCGGGCAGAACGTATCGGGCAAGGGCGACCGGACCAGAACCGCACTGCGTCGGCAGGATATCGGGTTCGTGTATCAATTCCACCACTTGCTGCCGGAATTCACGGCCTTGGAAAACATCACCCTGCCGCAACTGGCCAATGGTGTACCGGACAAGGCCGCACAGGCCCGAGCGCTGGATCTGCTGGACCGTGTCGGCGTGGCCGCACGCGCCAGCCATCGCCCCGCCGCACTCTCTGGTGGGGAACAGCAGCGGGTGGCGTTTTGCCGGGCCTTGGCGAATGCGCCCCGTGTTTTGTTGGCGGATGAACCGACGGGCAATCTGGACCCCGAAACCTCGGATCAGGTCTTTGATACACTGATGAAGCTGGTGCGGGACGAAGGGTTGTCGGCGTTGATAGCAACGCACAATCTTGACCTGGCGGCGCGCATGGACCGGATGGTCCGGCTTGAGGGCGGAGTGCTCAGGCCAGTTGAGTGATCGCAACGCCAATGGCCATGACGGCGATCCCGCCCATCCGCATAAGCGTAAGCGGTTCGACCTGTGCGCCGAACAGGCCGAAATGGTCGATGGCCGCAGCGCTGATCAATTGCCCGAGCAGCACAAAGAACACTGCATTGCCCACCCCGAAATGTGGTGCGACATGGGTGATCGACAGGACATAGAAAGCAATCAGGACACCTGCAAGCAACAGGTGTTTCGGCGCATTGGCAATCTTGGACAAGGCCGCAAATCCGGGAAACAGCGCCATGACCAAGGCGGAGGCGGCGAAGGCAATGGCAAACAGCACAACAGCTGCCGCAGTTGGCGACCCGATGACTTTTCCCAGCGCCGCGTTGAGCGCGGCCAGGATCGGAATTCCAAATCCGGCGGCCAGCATGATGGCGGCGTATTGTGTCATTGCCCGAAACCTCTGTACCTTATTCGTTGATCTGGATCATTGCGCCAAGACGGTCATCGGGCAACCCTGCAAATGCCAATCCAGGCAGGAGGATACGATGTTCAAGGCAACAATCAGTGTAATGGTTCTTGGGGTTTCGGCTGCTGCCTCGCAGGCCGCCTGGGCTCAGGACGCGAAGACCGGAGAGGAACTCTATGTGCACCATTGCGCGACCTGCCACGGAATCGATGCGATGGGTCAGGGTCCGATGGCAGCCGTGCTGGTGGTTCAACCAAGTGATCTGACCGCTTTGTCCAACGAAGAGGGCGTGTTCCCGACTGCGGGCGTTGTCGCCCGCATTGATGGTCGGGATCCGCTGGTCAGCCATGGTAGCCCTATGCCGGTTTATGGTCCTTATTTTGACGGGCAGGACACATCCATGAAAACGCCGCAGGGTCAGCCAATTCTGACGAGCCAGCCCATCGTGGATCTGGTGGCCTATCTGGAAACACTTCAGAAGAATTAGGTTCCGCTGCAAATCCCGTCGATCTCGGCCTCGCTCCAGGGAAGCAAGATCGCGCGCTCACGCCCTTTTTGCGGAAGCGGGGACAGATCAAAATGCGCACTCAGCATCCTGTGCAGCCGTTTGGTTCGGGTGGCCTGAGGGTCCAGCGCACGGCAGCAAACGTATTCCTCAACGATGGCGCCCTGCTGTTCAAACCCGTAGGACAGGAAGTCCGGCGAGGTTTCGAGGTCAAAAAGATACGGGTCGCTGCGCCCACCATGTTCCGCCGCTGCTCGCAACGGGTGGTAACCGGTGGTCCGGCGATTCTGCCACTGCCAGACATGCGTCAGTTCATGGGCCAGCAGCATCGCGGCCACCAGGTTCATCTGATCCGGAAAATCGGACATGTAGTCTTCCAGATACCAGTCGCGCGCAAAATAGACCTTGTTGAACAGGGCCACGGCTGCGGGCCTGCCGGTCACCGGCCCGGGTTCTACCGGAGGAAGGATGCGCTCGCGGCAGGCCAGACGTGGCCGCTCTTCGCGGAAATACGTCACATTGGTAACCGGCGCGCCTTGGACCAATCGCACGCTGTCCAGATTCAGGGTCTCGCCCTGAATGGCATCCGCAAAGTCGCGCTCTTGCTTTGTCAACGGACGGCCGCAAGAGGACAGCAATAAAAGAGCACACAGGAATACGCGCAGAACCATGAGGTGAATCCTAGTCCTCTGCTTGCGATCCGCAAACGGTTTTCACAGGCTCATGGCCAGAACCCGGCTGATTTCCGTCAAAGACCGCCCGGATTGATCCATCCAGGAATTGAAGGCCCGTTGTACCGCCGCCATGGCTTTTTTCGACGTAGCGGGCTTGTCGATCACGCCCTCGGCGATCAGACGGGCGGTGACGTCTCGCGACAGGATGAAACTGTCGCGGCCCGCAAAACGCATCGCATATTGCGCCGAAGCCCCGCCAAGACGAGACCCGCGTTTGGACAGCATGGCAAGAAGGTTGACATAGTCATCAGAGGGCCAGCCCCCCAGAACCTGGCCCGCGCCGCCTTCGTTGCGCAGTTCCAAAAGGAACGCCGCGTTGTCCCGCACTGCTGCGATCTTGGTTCCATTGCGGACAATGCGTGTGTCTTGCAGCAGGGAATCGAACTTTTCATCATCCATGAACGCACACCGGCCCACATCGAAGCTGTCAAAGGCGGCCTCGAATCCATCCCATTTGTTTTCGATGACCTTCCAGTTGAAACCGGCCTGAAAGACGCATTTCGTGATGATCGATAGCCACCGGTCGTCGGGCATCGCCGCCAGTTCTTCGTGGCTTTTGGGCTTGTTCAGCTGTGCTTCAAAGGCTTCGATCCCACCGTGGCGAGAGGCGGCAATATCAAAGATCTCGTCAAATGAACGCATGAACCCAACCTCAAAGCTGTCTTAGGAAGAGTGTTTTGTTTTGCCTTCCTTTTGCAATGGGAATTTTCGGTGTTCGAAAGCCACCCGACCGGAAATGAAACTCGGCCCGAACAAGAAAAACACTGAACTGTCAAAGAAATGCTCGACAAACGGGTTTAAAACGGTTTGTGATTGACTCGTCAGTCAACATTCCGTGCCCCGGGGCGGGGGATAATGGCGGGTTGGGCTGGGGTCCTTGCGGCGCCTGCGGGAAAAAATCAACGCTTCAGCGGCAAGAAAGCCGCGCTGTTACAAACTGATCACTTTCCTTTTCCGACCAAATTTGTGCATGTTGCGGCATGGTATTGTCATCAGACAAAGACACCGGCGGGAAACCCCTGCCGGGGTGGGCAAAACAAATAAGACAGGGAGAAAATCCATGAAAAAACTGAGTGTAAGCCTTATGGCCCTGACCGTTGCCGGTGCGGCGCATGCGGCGGATATGGGGGCCGTGGACGAGCCGATCAAACTGGCGATCAACGAATGGACCGGTCAGCACGTGACCACGCATGTGGCGGGTGAAATGCTCAAGGCCGCCGGTTATAACGTGGAATATGTGACCGCCGGCATGATGAACCAGTTTCAGGCGCTGGCCGATGGAGACATCGACGCGACGCTTGAAATCTGGTCGTCCAATGTTTCGGATGAATATGCAAAGAAGATCGAGGAAGGCACGGTTGTCGAAATCGGCGATCTTGGCCTGGATGCCAAGGAAGGTATCGCATACCCGGCGCATGTCGCTGATCTGTGCCCCGGCTTGCCTGCGTGGGAAGCGCTGAAAGACTGCGCGCAGGTGTTCGCCACGGCGGAAACTCTGCCCGGTGGCCGTCTGGTCGACTATCCGGCCGACTGGGGCACGCCTGGTGCGGATCGCATGACTGGCCTTGAGCTGCCGTTCAAGGCTGTCCCCGCCGGTTCCGAAGGTGCCCTGATCGCTGAACTTCGCGCATCGACCGAGCGTAAATCGCCGCTGCTGATCACATTCTGGCAGCCGCACTGGGCGATGTCTGCCTATGACGTGCAGTTCGTTGAATTGCCCGCAGGTGAAGAGGCATGTTTTAACGATCCGGCGTGGGGTCCGAACCCGAACGCGGTAAACGATTGCGACTTTTCGCCATCGCGCATCTTCAAAGCCGGCTGGAGCGGCCTGGAAGAAAAGTGGCCGGCCGCCTATGAGATCCTGTCCAACTATCAACTGGCGGTCGAAGACCAGCAGCCGATGATGGGCGCGATCGATGTCGACGGCGGTCAGGTCGAAGAAGTTGTCGCCGCATGGATGGCCGAGAACGAAGACAAATGGCGTCCTGTTGTCGACGCGGCGACCAAGTGAGCCACTTAGGTGACTGACACGACTGTGCCAGCCATCGCCTGCCGGAATCTCTGGCAGGTGTTTGGCCCGGGCGCTGACAAAGCCCTGACCGACGCGCTGTCTCGGTCAGGGAATGACGCCGACAAGGCTGCCGTCGCCCTTCGCGAACAGGGGCTGATCCCCGCCGTTCAGGATGCCAATTTCGAAGTTCAGGAAGGTGAACTTTTCGTCATCATGGGCCTGTCGGGCTCGGGCAAATCCACGCTGATCCGCTGCATTTCGCAGCTGCTGCCCGGCACAGGCGGTGAGATTCGGGTGGACGGCGAAAATGTCATCGGCGCCTCAAAAAAGGCCCTGACCGAGCTGCGCCGGAAAAAACTGGGCATGGTGTTCCAGCATTTCGGCCTGTTCCCCCACATGACCGTTGCTGAAAACGTCGCATATCCTCTGCGCGTTCAGGGCGTGGGCAAAAAGGAACGGCTGGACCGCGCGCAGGAAGTGATTTCGCTGGTCGGTCTGGAAGGGCGCGAAGACAGCTTCCCGCGACAACTTTCCGGCGGGCAGCGGCAGCGGGTGGGTATCGCCCGCAGTCTTGCCGTAAACCCTGACATCTGGTTTCTGGACGAACCGTTCTCGGCGCTTGATCCACTGATCCGTCGCCAGTTGCAGGATGAATTCCTGCGCATTCAAGCGACGTTGAAGAAGTCGATCGTCTTCATCACCCACGATATTCAGGAAGCGCTTAAGCTGGCTGACCGTATTGCCATCATGCGGGGCGGCAAGATCGTGCAGATCGGCACGCCCACGGATATCGTCCTGCGACCCGTCGATGACTATGTGCGCGAATTCTCGAAGGACGTCGCCAAGGGGCAGCATGCCAAGGTCGCCTCGGTCATGCGAAACGAGGCAGAGTGCGGCCCGGACGATCCCGGCCTGACCACATCGATGACACTGGACGCGGCCCTGGCCCATTGCATGGAACTTTATGAACCCGTGCCGGTGCGGGATGCCGATGGCAATGTCGTTGGCACGGTGCACCCTTCCGATCTGGCTGCCGCGCTTCAGGTGGACGAAACATGACCGCCGTAGCTGAGTTTCCGACGCAGCACGGCGCGCGGCTGACGGCAGGCGCCAAGGCCGCCCTGATCACGGTTGTCGTCGGTGCGGTTTGCCTTGCACTCGAGGGCATCGCCCCATGGCTGGTCAAATGGCCCGCCGCGTGGGAACTGCCTGCAACCCAATGGGTGGGCACGTTTCTGGACTGGTTTCTGAACCTGATCAAACCGGCGATGCGGTTGTTCTCGGATTTGATGACCTATCCGATGAACTGGGCGAATTTCGTTCTTGGCAACACACCATGGCCCATTCTGATCGGGATCGTGACCGCGCTGGGCTGGTATCTGGGCGGTTTGCCCATGGCCGCGCTGGGCTTTCTGGGCCTCAGCTTTGTTCTGGCGTCGGGTTACTGGGCTGAGAGCATGAACACTCTGGCCTTGGTCGCAGTATCCGTTCCGGTGGCGTTGATACTGGGTGGTGGCATCGGCATCCTCGCCAACGAGGTACCGCGGGTGAAATCTTTCGTTCAGGCGGTTCTGGATGTCATGCAGACGGTGCCGACCTTCGCATATCTGACACCACTGTTGCTGCTCTTTGGCTTTGGCCCGGTTGTCGGTCTGATCGCCTCGGCCATCTATGCTGCGCCGCCCATGGCGCGCAACGTGATGCTGGGGCTGGAACGGGTGGAGCCCGAGATCAAAGAGGCCGCCATCATGTCCGGTGGCACGCGTTTTCAGCAACTGTTTCAGGTCGAAATTCCCGCCGCCACGACGCAGATCATGGTCGGTGTGAACCAGTGTCTGATGGCGGCCTTGTCCATGGTCATCATTGCCGCCGTCATCGGTGGGTTCAACGATATCGGCTGGGAGGTTCTGCTGACCATGCGCAAGGCGCAGTTCGGGGAGTCTCTGATGGCGGGTCTGGTCATCGTGGTCTTTGCCGTCGTCATAGATCGCATGAGCGGCACCTTGGCGACCGAGCGCAAACGTTATGACAGCCGGGTTGTCTGGGCGATGTTGGGTTTCGCCGTGGTCTTCACGGCCGCCTTCTGGGCGTGGTTGCCGAACCCATCCGAACTGACCTTGCTGGATCCGATGGCCGAGGCCGTGGACAGCGGCTTGACCGCGTTCACTCAGGCCAATGGCCCATGGTTGGATGCGCTCAAGAACAACTCACTTTTCTATGTGCTGCTGCCTTTGCGGATCGGTCTGGATCAGGCGGTGCTGCCCTTCACCTGGGGCTTTCAGTGGACGCCGGGCATGAGCTTTGGCCTGTTTGCCGCAGGTGCCGGGATCGCGCTGTTGATGGCATGGCGTGGGCGGCTGACGGGTGGTCTGATCGTCATGATTCTGATTGGAATGCTGGAAACCGGCATTGCCAACCTGCCGTGGCCCTTTGTCCTGACCGGCGCCGCTGCTCTGGGCTGGGTCGCGGGGGGCTGGCGTCTGGCGGCGCTGTGCGTGGGGCTGCTTTGCACCATCCTCGTTTCGGGCCTGTGGGAGAGAGCGCTCTTGTCGCTTTACCTCAGCGGTGCGGCGGTGTTTTCCTGTGCCGTGGTCGGCGGCCTGATCGGCCTTGCCAGCGCGGTCTGGGAACCGGTGTGGAAAGTGGTCCGTCCGATCTGCGACATGTTGCAGACAATCCCTCTGTTCGTGTTCCTGATCCCGGTTCTCATGGTGTTCCAGATCGGCGAGTTCTCGGCCTTTCTGGCAATCTGCGCCTATGCGATCGTGCCCATGATCCGCTACACGCGGCACGGGTTGGTCAACACGCCGGACGAGATGATGGAGGCCGCGATCTCAAGCGGTGCGACCGAGTGGCAGATCATGCGCGACGTGCGCGCGCCCTATGCCGCGCCCACGATCCTGCTGGGGTTGAACCAGACCATCCTCTACGCCTTTGCGATGCTGGTGATCGCCGCCCTTATTGGCACCACGGGTCTGGGGCAGTCGATCTATCTGGCGCTGGGTCAGGCAGATGTGGGGCTTGGCATTTCGGCCGGGGCCGCGATGGCGATTCTGGCGCTGATTGCCGACCGCATCGTGCAGGGGTTTGCTGAAGAACGCCGCGCGGCGCTTGGATTGTAAACAGGGCAGGGGCGATGCACCGCCCCTGCGCCGAACTTGATTTTGGACAAGGATACCAGTGTCGTCCTGATCTAGACCGATCCCAATAACGCGGAGATCACCATGACCGGTTGGGTCCTATTCCTTGCAGCACTCGTCACATTCCTTCTCAGCCACGCGATTCCGGTGCGACCCGCCATACGCGGACGGCTGATCGATACACTCGGACGCCGGGGGTATTTCACGGCCTATTCGGTTCTGTCGCTGGCCGTCCTGGCGTGGTTGATCATCGCCGCTGCCAACGCTCCTTATGTCGAGGTCATTCCGCCATTTGCGGTTTTGCGCTGGGCGCCGGTTCTGATCATGCCGGTGGTCTGCTGGCTGGCTGTTGCGGGGCTGATCATTCAGAACCCGTTCTCATTCGGAGGGCTGGGCAATCGGCCCTTTGACCCAGAACAGCCCGGTATCCTGCGCACCACCCGACACCCGATCCTTGCCGCGCTGATGCTGTGGGCGGTGGCACATCTTCTTGCCAATGGCAGCCTGTCACATGTGATTCTGTTCGGCCTGTTTGCCGGTTTTGCAGCTATGGGCATGGCCCTTGTCGACCGGCGCAAGTCGCGGGAAATGGGCTTTGAATGGGTCCGCTTGTCCCGCAACACGGCGCGGTTCTCACTGCGCGCACCGCGTCCCTGGCCGCGTCCCGGGGTGTGGCTGGCCGCGCTGGCCGCCTATGCGGTTCTGCTTCACCTGCACGCTCCCGTGATTGGCCTGTCCCCGCTTCCGTGAACGAGGGAGTGGCCGGGCGGTGTCATGCGTGCTATTTGAAACGTCACAAACGAATTACAAGAGGTCCAAGATGCATCTGGCCTATGTCACCACCACCGATCGCGGCGCGACGGACCGCCTGCTGAGCGCCGTTGCGGACCGCCTGCTGGCCTCCGGAGCAAAACTGGCCGGTGTCGTGCAAACAAACACGGAATGCGCCGACAGCAGCAAATGCGATATGGACTTGCGCGTGCTTCCCGATGGTGAAACCATCCGCATTTCGCAGTCGCTGGGCACCCAGTCGCGCGGCTGCCGTCTGGACCCGGCAGCGCTGGAACAGGCGGTGGGATATGTGACTGCCTCGCTGGAGGGCGCGCCCCAATTGCTGATCATCAACAAATTCGGCAAGCATGAATCCGATGGGCGTGGATTCCGCCCCGTGATCGGCGAAGCCCTGGCGATGGATATCCCGGTTCTGGTCGGCGTGAACGGTTTGAACGAAGAGAAATTCCAGACTTTCGCGGATGGCGCAGCGCAAGCCCTGCCGGCGGATCTGGATGCAATCGAGGCGTGGTTCAACAAGGTCTCGGAACTGCGCCCGGCGGCAGAATAGAACCTTCCAAACCCTTGGTTAAGAAACAAAAAACGGCGCTGACCAACAATCAGCGCCGTTTTTTTGATGTTGGGTGCAACTAGGTTGTCTTAAGCCTGCGGTACCCGAACAGGCCCAGAACGGCCCCGATCAAAAGCAGCCCGCTTGCGGGCAGGGGGACCGGTGCAACCTGCAGGTTATCCACGTTGAATTCGCCACACCATTGGTCGCACCAAACGGTGTTTGACCCAAGGCCAAAGGGGAATTTGACTGCGTTGGGGACGTTCAGCGTGATCAAAAGTTGATCAATGGCCGTGAACCCACTTGAAAAACTAAAAGTGTTCAAAGCCGAAGGTCCGAACGTCTGCGTCGCAACTGTGGCACCGTTCAGAAGCCCCGAAAATGTCAGGGTTGGAACTGTTGCAGTACCCGCCTTGAGCCACCGGTTGTAGGCCTGCGTTCCAAGTGCGGGTGCAGGGCCGGATCCAGTCTTGAACACACGTGACAACCCCCAAAGATCGACGGACTGCACAGTGAATTTCGTCCCGTTTACGGCCTGCACGACGGTTGACAGCACACCGTTGTCATCATGGAAATTAATCTGATTTCCAAAATTGTAGACCGCACCATAGTCAAAGGTGAAACCTTGGCTGGTTCCCTGATATGTTGTCAGGCCGCTTTGGGGATCATTTGGAAAATTATTATCAAACGTAATCGTCAGCGCATTCGCCGCGCCTGCGACACACACGGCAATAGCCGCCAGTATCAATCTCATAACAAATCCCTCGCAAATACGTGAACAGACTAGCGGGCGGTGCCCTATTTCGCAACTTTTACGAGTCTTTGCAGCCATCATTGCGCATAAGCATGCACATAAGCTCGCGCGGGCAATGCGTTCTAGCCATCTTTGAATTCTACGGGAAAGATGGTGGGCGACCCTGGAATCGAACCAGGCGTGCGTCTCCGCGAGGGAGTTACAGTCCCCTGCCACACCTTGCGGCCTGTCGCCCACTGTCAGGCGTTGCACCTGACGTGGAGGCGTGATTACTAGCGCACCAAAGGAGCGTCAACAGGAAAATTTCGCTTTGGCGCAGGAAACCGAATTCCCGGCCCGGAGGCCTGAAAAATGAAGAAACCCAAATGGGTCGTTGAAAAGGAGCAGGCGCGCAAGGCCGCGGCTGCTGAAACCGTTTGGCTGTTCGGTCTGCATGCAGTTCGCGACGCTTTGATGAACCCCAATCGGCAGAAATTGCGCCTTATCGTAACGCGCAATGCGCGGGACAAACTGGCGGAAGCGATTGAATTCGCTGGTATCGAGCCCGAGATGGCCGATCCGCGCAAGTTTACGGCGCCCATCGATGCAGGCTCGGTACACCAGGGTGCCGCGCTGGAGGTGAAGCCGTTGGATTGGGGCGGACTGGCCGAAAATTGCATCGGTCGGGAAAATCCACGCGTTATCCTTCTGGACCGCGTTACGGACCCGCACAATGTCGGGGCGATTCTGCGCTCGGCCGAAGTTCTGGGTGCCAGTGCCGTCATAGGCACCCGCCACCATTCCGCGCCCGAGACCGGGGCCCTGGCAAAAACCGCCAGCGGCGCGCTGGAGCGTCAACCCTATCTGCGGATGCGCAACTTGGCCGACACAATTGTTGAACTACAGAATATGGGATTTCTGGTCCTTGGGTTGGATGGTGAAGCAGAGGTAACGATCGAAGGCGCGCTGAGCGACGGTCGGGACCGCCCCGTCGCACTTGTTCTGGGGGCGGAAGGCCCGGGATTGCGCCAAAAGACGAAGGAAACCGTGGATCAATTGGTGAAAATTGACGCAGCCGGGGGATTCGGATCGCTGAATGTCTCAAATGCGGCGGCAATCGCCTTATATGCATCCCGGCCCTGACAAAAAAAGGAGAGCGCTATTTCCGGTCCATCCAAAATTGCGACCTGCTGCTATTGCGGGACCCGGGCTGCGCTGGTCCTGAGGGGCAAAGAACGGCACGAGCTGAGCTGTTCCAGTTGTGGCGCACCTTTGCACGATCTGAAGATGCTGCCCAAGCGGAAGGCCGCGCCTGCCAAAACAGTGCGATCTGCGGTTTCTCATGCCCCTCCGCGGAAGGCCAAGCGAAAAAAGAAGAAAAAGAGCATGTTCTCGCGCGTGTTCGATGAAGCCTGGGATGTGATCGAAGACATTTTCGATTGAACGTTTTTGGGTGAAGATCGTTCACATCCACGTCAACAGGGGTTCCGCATGCAGCAAAAAATTGCATCTTGATACCCCAGTGATTTTAGATTCTGACATGGCAATGCTGACCCGACGTTCCACACTTGGCGCGCTGTGCGCTTTTTTTCTGGCGCCTGCCACGTATGCGCAGGAAAGGCCCGTTTACTACGCCACCGAAGGGGTGGCGTTGGCCGGGTATGACGCCGTGTCCTATTTCGACGGTTCTACGCCGATCATGGGCATGCCCGAGAATTCCGTGATGTGGAAAGGGGCGCGGTGGCATTTCACCTCGCAGGAGAACCGCGAGCTGTTCGAAAGCAATCCCCGTGCTTTCGCGCCGCAGTTCGGCGGGTATTGTTCATATGCAATGGCGATGGGCGTTCTGAAGAGCTCGGACCCCAAGGCCTGGAAAGTCGTGGATGGTCGTCTGTACCTGACACACTCGATCGAGATCGAAGAAATCTGGAAGCAGGATCAGGCAGAATACATTGAGTTGGCTGAAGAAAACTGGCCGGCGATCCTCTATCACGAATGAGCGGGAATCAGCTAATCGTGAAGAGTCATCACAAAAATGCGCCGCCCCTCTTTTTTTTAACAAATATATGCCTAAATGTCACAGTGACCGCGGAATGGAACTGCCGCGGGTCATTTCACTGTCCCTCGTTCCAACAACTGGCGCCCAAGGTTTCTTGGGCGCTTTTTTCTTTTTGGAACCCTGCTAAGGATAGGGCATGCCAGACTATTCCGATCAGCACCTGAGAACCATTCTGCAACGCACCAAGTCCGTTGCCGTTGTCGGGGTGTCCATGAACCCGGTGCGGCCCAGCTACTACGTCGCCCGCTACCTGTCGTTGAAAGGGTTCAACGTGATCCCGGTCAATCCGGGCCATGCCGGGAACGACCTGTTTGGCCAGACGGTACGCGGCAGCCTTTCGGAGATATCCGAACCCGTGGACATGGTAGACATCTTCCGACGGTCCGAATCCGTGCCGCCCATTGTGGACGAAGCGTTGGAGGGGTTCCCGTCCCTCGGAACGATCTGGATGCAGATCGGGGTTGAACACCCTGAAGCGGCAGCCAAGGCCGAGGCCCGCGGTGTGGACGTCGTGATGAACCGCTGTCCGAAGATCGAGTATCAGCGCCTGTTTGGCGAGCTGCGCATGGGTGGGTTTTCCACCGGGATCATCTCGTCCAAGCTTTAGGGCGTTGCTGGCTGATAGGGTTTCAGGCGGGCAACCTGTTCCTGTCGTCGTTTTTCCAGCACCACGTCCCGAGGGACCCAATCATATCGGGTATCCTCGACCAGAGGTGACCAGAACAAAACCCCGCCATAGCGCCACGGATCCAGCACGACGCCCTCATACAGCGATTCACCCTTGCGACTGATAATCGCGGTGCTGTGGTCGATCCTCAACGGATTGTCGGCGTTGGCGATGGCGCGGTGCAATTCCAGCGTCTGGAAGTTTTCCTGTTTCAGACGACGCTCGATATCCTCGGCCCAATGCCAGCACAGACCACGCGGGCGCAATCCCTTGTTGACCTTCGCATTGTGGATCAGCGGCGGGTCGGTGATCTGGTATTCGTCCACCAGCTGCGCGGTATAGGAATAGGCGACTTGCGCCGCCCGGCGGGCTTCTTCCGGATCGATATCCGGGCCAAGACGCTGAATCTCGGCTGTCAGGCGTTGCACCTCATCCCCGGTCGAAGGGGGAGGCGCCGCACATGCCGCAACGATGGCAAGCGTTGCCAAAAGCATCAAAATTCGGATCATGTCGCGCCCTCGGCCTGTCATTCTGACGCCCGAGTATAGCGGGCGTTGCGGCGGCGCGGAACCCGGCCGTTACCCTTTGGGGCGGGCGGCTTTTTCGGCAATGCCGCTGATGCCCTGACGGCGCGCAAGTTCGGCCAGAACATCCTCCAGCGCCACGTCCCGGGCGGCCAGCATGACCAGCAGGTGATACAGCACGTCTGCGGCTTCGGCGGTCAGCTTGGCCTGATCGCCCTTTGTGGCTTCGATGATGGCTTCGATGGCTTCTTCACCAAATTTCTCGGCGCATTTCTCGGGACCCTTTGCAAGCAGCTTGGCTGTCCAGCTTGAATCGGGATCAGCCCCTTTACGCGCCTTAATCGTGGCAGCAAGGTCGTGCAGAATGCTCATGTCAGCCTCATCGGAATGCCTGCGGCGGCCATATGCTCTTTGGCTTCGCGGATCGTGTATTCTCCGAAATGGAAGATCGAGGCTGCAAGCACCGCACTTGCGCCACCTTGGGTGACGCCTTCGACCAGATGGTCCAGTTTACCGACACCGCCGCTTGCGATCACGGGCACATCCACGGAATCGGAAATCGCGCGGGTCAGGGGCAGGTTGAAGCCAGCCTTGGTGCCGTCGCGGTCCATCGAGGTCAGCAGAATTTCCCCGGCGCCTTTGGCGACAACAGTTTTTGCGAACTCGACCGCATCAATGCCCGTTGGCTTGCGGCCGCCATGCGTGAAAATCTCCCACTTTCCGGGGCTGACCGTCTTGGCGTCGATGGCGCAGACGATGCACTGGCTGCCGAATTGATCTGCTGATTCCGCGATCACGTCGGGATTGGCGACGGCTGCCGAGTTGAAGCTGACCTTGTCTGCCCCCGCCAGCAACAGGGCGCGGACATCATCTTTGGTGCGAACTCCGCCGCCGACTGTCAGAGGTACAAAGCACTGCTCGGCGGTGCGCTGTACCACATCGAACATGGTGCCGCGGTTTTCGTGGGTTGCGTGGATATCAAGAAAACAGATTTCGTCCGCGCCTGCGGCGTCATACGCCTTGGCCGATTCCACGGGATCGCCCGCATCGCGCAGACCGACGAAATTCACGCCTTTGACCACGCGGCCATCGGCAACATCAAGGCAGGGAATGATCCGGGTCTTCAGCATCTGATCGTCCTTCGTTGCCGGACCTTTACCGACAAAGCGCCGCCGATGCCACAGACGTTTTGCCGCCCATGGCCCTGGTAGCACGGGCCATGGGCGGAGCGGGGGGCTTAGTGATCCCGGTTCTTCAGCAGTTTCAGTGCCGAAAGCAGGTTTGCCTTACCATCGGTCCATGGCAGCGCTCCGTCGGTTTCGACGATTTGCCAGTTTCCATCCTGCGCAAAACTCTCAATTCGGGATTTGTCGGGGCTCAGGATCACAACGCTGCTGGTGGCGGCTCCGGTTTCAACCTGCTCTTTACCCACGGCCAGCTGCTGATGCGCAGCGGTCAGGTTCAGGCTGTCGGCAATTCGGGCCAAAGGCTGGACCAGATCGTAGAACCGGTTTGTGATGTGGAACACCAAAACCCCATCATCGGCCAGGCGGCTGGTGTACATCTCTACCGCCTCGCGTGTGATCAGGTGAAGCGGAATCGCGTCCGAGCTGTACGCATCCAAAACCAGGATATCGAAGGCAAAAGGCTTTTGCTTCAGAACGATCCGGGCGTCACTCAGATGGGTCTCGGAATCGGGCGTGCATTCCGACAGATAGGTGAACAGCGAAGGGTCGCGTGCGATCTGGTCAACGGTCGCGTCGATCTCGAAGAAGTCCCAGTTTTGAGCAGGCTGCCGATAGCAGGCCAGTGCACCTGTTCCAAGACCGACAATTCCGATGCTGTTGGATTGCTTGCCGAAGTCCGACGTGATGACCTGCGCCATCGGTCCTTCGGGGTGATAATAGGACAGCGGTGTGGGTCGAGTGCCATATTCGGATTCGCGTTGCCAGCCATGCACCGTGGTGCCGTTCTTGTAAAGACGGTAGCCCTTGCTTGAATACACGGAATGCACGCCGAAAAAGCTGCGATCTTCGAACACCGGATTGTTCTTTACCGCAAATGCGGGAAGCAGAACGACGGTAAGAACCACAGGGATACGCATGGCCTGCGCCCGGAACAGGTACAGCACTGCGAATATCAGCACGAACAGCGCGCCTGCTCGCGGGATAACCGCGCTCAGCGCCGCGACGCCGCGTGTCGCACCTGCGATGACGAGGATGAAAACACTTGCCGCGATGCCCATGATGACATGGCGAAGGGCAAATCCCGGGGCGCGGACAAGAAACAAGCCTCCGGCCAGAATCATGGTGATTGGCGCCTCCAACTCACGTGTGAAGGCAATTGGCGCAACGATCGAGTTGAACAGCCCGCCAATTGCTCCGCCCATGGAAAGGGCGATGTAGAACACGGTCAATTGCTCGGCGGATGGGCGCATGTCGTACAGCAGGCGGTGCGCAAAAAGGGCGATGATGAACAACACCGGGACATAGAGCAGAATAACCACCGGCGCGTCATGCTCGCTGACCACCTTGGACACCAGTAAGACACCCGCCGCCAGCGCCGCCAGCATGGGCAGGTTCAAGGCGTCAAGCGTCAGGTGTTTCCATTTGGCAAACGCGATGATGAAGGACAGGATATAGACCGCCAGCGGAACAACCCAGATCAACGGGAGAGCACCCAGATCCGTGCTAACCCGCGTTGTGAAGGACAGCATCAAGGAAGAGGGGATGAAGGCGACGAACACCCAGACAGCGATCTGCCGCAGGGTCGGGAAACTGGCCTTGAGCGCCGTTTGAACCGACGGCTTCGTGTGCCGTGATCCCCGCAAGGCGATCATGCCACTGCCAAGCAAAAGCGCGCCGAGCAGCACGAAGCCGACCAGCCAGGCACGGCTGATCTCGGCTGCGCCAAAAAAAGGATCCGCAACCAGGGGGAAGGCCAACAACGCCAGCAAGGATCCGACATTGCTGGCGCTGTAGAGGAAATACGGATCATCCGCCGAAGGCCCGCCCGACCTGGCGTACCAGGCCTGCAACAGGGGCGCATTTGCCGACAATACCGCAAAAGGTACACCCACACCTACGGCGAACAGGCCAAGCGTTTGCAGCGCGGTCGAGGTCGAGGCGTCATAGCTCCAGCTTTCGCTGGTGGACAGCAGTAGGAAAGTCAGCGCCGCCACCCAAAAGGCAAAATGGGCGATGATCTGCCAGCGCAAGGGCAGAAACTTGGTCAACAGGTGCGCGTAAACATACCCGAATATCAGCACCACTTGGAAAACAGCATAGCCGTCGTCCAGACCGCCGGGGCGCCGCCGATTTTTGGAAGAACCAGTTTGGCAAAAAGCGGCTGGACAAAGAACAGAAGACTGGCGCTCGTGAAAATCGCCGCACAGAAGATCGCAATGGTTGCCGATCCGAATCTGGACGTTTTGGGAACGTCTAGGTTGGAAACACTCACGTTTGCCACCCGGGTTGTTGTGTTTGACGAAGGAGTGAAGCGGGGATTCCGCCCGAATTATGGCTCAACCCAGTGAAATGTTTGGCTTCTGGTCGGATTGTTCTTCAAAGCCAGGATAAAATGGGCGTCATCAATTCTGGCAAAGCTTTGCTGATGCCAGACTTGTGATTGTCAGATTTCCAAAACCTGTGAGAATTGGAGTGAATATTACAGAAGGAATACCGACATGCGTAGCTTGATACTTGCTTCAATTTTTTCGCTCGGAGGGGCTTTGGCCGCCATGGCTGACGACATCATCAAAGTTCAAACGAACAAATCCGTAGCCGAGGCGCTGGATGCGCTGGAAGCAGCGGTTGGCAACGCAGGGGCCACTGTCTTCGCCCGTATCGACCACGCGGCCGGGGCGGAAAAGGTCGGTACGCCCATTCCGGCCAATCAAGTGCTGATTTTCGGCAATCCTGCGCTGGGCACGCCGGCCATGCAGATCGATCCGCGTGCAGGATTGTTCCTGCCGCTCAAGGTGCAGGCGTATGAGGATGGGAACGGTCAGGTCTGGTTGGCCTATGAAGACCCCAAGGAAACGATGGACGAGCTGGATGACGTCGAAAAGTCACCTGTAGTCGAGAAGATGCGCGGTGCGCTCGCCAAGTTGACCGCTGCGGCCGCGGGTTAGACCTTTTGGGTCATGTGCTTGCGCTTTTCACACGCGCAAGCGCGTTTCGCGCGATCAGGATGTGAAATGGCAGGATCGCAGCCAAGTACAGGCGCCCGCCAAGGTTATGGCGTCGGACCCATGTGGCCAGCGAGAAGCGGCCGTTTTCCGACAGGACGGACACCCGGAAATCCAGGTGGCGATCGTTGAAACCTGCGATCACCTCGGTCCTGCCATCATGTTCGACCGGGAAGATCCCCAGCTTGTCGTCAGCATCCGGGCCGGTCGTGCTGAGGCCAAAGGGTGTCACCAACAGGCCGCGCAGCCGAACCAATGCCAGCACCCATCCGGGGAACGCGGTGATGATTTCCGCGGCCCGGCGCGGCGGAAGATTGGATTCAACACTGAAGCAGTCCAGAAAGTCGCCGGTTTTGAACCGTTCGTTCAGCAGGCTGTGCGCGGACAGTTCGGAACGCTTTACCGGCGAATGAAACATAAAGCTATCCTCTGAGCGTGGTCAGAGCCTCTTTCAGATCAATCGCTCCATCATAAAGCGCGCGGCCGGAAATGGCACCGTTCAAAGCTGCGCCACAATCGCGCAGGGCGATCAGATCGGCGATCGAGGACACGCCGCCAGATGCGATGACCGGAATATCGACCGATTTGGCAAGCTCTGCGGTGGCCTCGACATTGGGGCCCTGCATCGCGCCGTCCCGGTTGATGTCGGTGTATATGATCGCAGCGACGCCCGCGTCTTCGAAGCTGCGGGCCAGATCGGTTACCTGAACGTCGGTTTCTTCGGCCCAACCCTTGGTGGCAACCAGACCGTTGCGCGCGTCGATGCCCACGGCGACCTTGCCGGGAAAGGCTTTGGCCGCTTCGCGCACCAGATCGGGGTTCTCGACCGCGACCGTGCCCAGAATCACGCGGGCCAGGCCTTTGTCGATCCAGGTCTCGATGGTGGCCATGTCGCGGATGCCGCCTCCCAATTGCGCGGGCACGTCGCAGGCTTTCAGAATCGCTTCGACCGGGGCGGCGTTGACTGGCTCACCAGCAAAAGCGCCGTTCAGATCGACCAGGTGCAGCCACTCGCACCCGGCCTCGACAAAGGCGCGGGCCTGCGCGGCGGGGTCTTCGTTGAACACGGTGGCCTTGTCCATTTCACCACGCAGCAGGCGCACGGCATTGCCGTCTTTGAGGTCGATGGCGGGGTAGAGGATCATGTCGGGCGGCCCTATATCTGTGTTGCACGCGCGGGATATCGCACAGGCGGGGCAGGGGATGCAACGCGACGCTGGGTCATTCTTGCCCGCAGCTGGTTGCCGGGTCAGACTGCCATCAAAACAGGGAGACAATCATGAAGAAATTTACGTTTGCAGCGGGTTTGATGTTTCTTGCGACCAGCGCGATGGCTGCGGATCCCGTCGACGGTCTGTGGAAGACTGCACCCGGTGATACCGGCGGCTATCTGCATGTGACGATTTCCGGATGCGGCAGTGCGATCTGCGGAACCATCGACAGCGCCTTTGATGCGGATGGCAACGAGCAGCTGGAATATGAAAACCTGGGCAAACAGATCATTTGGGACATGGTGCCCGATGGCGGCGGAAGCTATGATAGCGGCAAGATCTGGGCACCGGACCGGAACAAAACCTACAATTCAAAAATGTCACTGGACGGCCAGAACAAACTGACCGTCAAGGGATGTGTGGCGGGCGGTCTGATCTGCCGCGGTCAAATCTGGACGCGTGTTCAGTAAGCCTCAGGGTTTCCAGGTCAGGAAGTTGCCCAGCATGCGCAGGCCAACGTCCTGGCTTTTCTCGGGGTGAAACTGCATTCCAACCATCGTGTCGCGGCCAATGACGGCCGTGACCTCCTGCCCGTAGTCCACATAAGCCAATCTCTGTGCCGGGTCGGACACCCGGAAGTGGTACGAGTGGACGAAATAGGTGTGATCGCCGGATTTCACCCCGTTGAACACCGGGTGATCGCTGTCCAGAACAAGATCGTTCCAGCCCATATGCGGAACTTTCAGCGATGTGTCTGACGGCTCGATCCTGACGACATCGCCGGCAATCCAGTCCAGACCATCCGTTTCGCTGTATTCATGGCCTTTGGTTGCCATCAACTGCATCCCCACACAGATGCCCAGAAACGGGCGGCCTTTCTGTTCGACCGCCTCGACCATCGCGTCATAGATGCCCTTGTGCCCACGCAATTCGGCAGCGCATGCCGGAAACGCCCCGTCGCCCGGCAGAACCAAGCGATCCGCGCGTGCCACAACATCCGCGTCCGAGGTGACGACAACCTCACCGGCGCCGACCTCTTGCGCCATGCGCTGAAACGCTTTTTCCGCCGAGTGCAGGTTGCCGCTTTCGTAGTCGATAATGGCGGTCAGCATTTACAACGCGCCTTTGGTCGACGGAATCGCATCTGCCTTGCGCGGATCGGTTTCAACGGCGTCGCGCAGCGCGCGTGCGACGGCCTTGAATGCGGCCTCGGCGATGTGGTGGCTGTTGAAGCCGTGCAACTGGTCGATATGCAGCGTGATGCCGCCATGGGTGCTGAGCGCCTGAAAGAACTCGCGCACAAGTTCTGTGTCGAATGCACCGATTTTCTGCGTCGGCAGGTCCACATTCCAGATCAAATAGGGGCGGCCGGACAGGTCCAGCGCACAGCGCACCTGAGCATCATCCATCGGTAGGTGGCATTCTCCGTACCGCCGGATACCCTTTTTGTCGCCCAGGGCCTGCGTCAAAGCCTGCCCCAGCGCGATGCCGGTATCTTCGACCGTGTGGTGATCATCAATGTGGTAATCGCCCTTGGCGCGGATCGTCATGTCGATCAGCGAATGGCGCGCCAGTTGATCCAGCATGTGATCAAGAAATCCAACTCCGGTCTGGTTGTCATACATGCCGGTGCCATCCAGATTGATCTCGACCGAAATTTCGGTTTCGGCAGTCTGGCGGCTGATCTTTGCGCTGCGCATGGGCGAATTCCTTTTGCTACAGGCGCGCTTATAGACGGGGAAGGTCGGGGGTTTCCAGACCGCGCGTTGCGATCGCTGCAAACTGTTGCAGGGGATTGCACCCGGCTTAGCCCCGTGTCAGCTTGCGAACAACACGAACCGATAGGGTCAAACCATGTCCACCTGCGTTTTCATCCAGATCCGCTGCAAGCCCGGCACCACCTACAAGGTCGCCGAGGAAATCGCCCTGCGCGAAATCCACTCCGAACTGTATTCCACCAGCGGTGAATATGATCTGCTGCTCAAGCTCTATATCCCCGAAACCGAGGATGTGGGTCATTTTATCAATGAACACCTGCTGGTGATTCCCAATATCGAACGCTCGCTGACCACAATGACGTTCAAGGCGTTTTAACCCAGTTCGAATGAGGTGACGCCAAAGACACGGCTCAGATCGATATCCGGCGCGTGGCCGGAATACATCCGGGCCGTTTCAAAGACCTTTTCAAGACCCAGCGCATCCGCCAGCGCAAAGGCGGCGGCGTTGGGCCGCGGCATGTCGATGAACACGTCATGCGTGGCGTGATCGTCGGGGATGGCTTCCAATACCGAGGCCAACAGGGCTTGGGCAATCTCGGCGTCGTCCGCGAACAACGGCCCGATCTTGTATCCGCTTTGACAGGGCCGCAGGGTCGCATAGCCCCGGATCACCCCGTTCTCGGCAATCACGCGCGAGGCGTGGCTGGGCGCGCTCAGCCAATCGCGAAGGAAGATGTCGCGCGGGGCAGGGAACATCTGCCGGTCATAGGCGGCTAGATCGTCCGAGAGGCTGTTCAGCTCCTCAGCCCGCGCAGCTGGTTGCGCCCCGAGCGCGGCCAGAATCCCGCGTTTTGTCCCGCCAAAGCGGTAGTTGTTATAGGCAAAGGAAAAACCGGACTTGCGGTAGTTATCCTGCTGCTCGACGACCCCATCCAGGCCGATGTTGTCCGCATTGCAGTTTTCCAAGGCGTGCCGCCAGATTTTCAACCCGTGGCCCGATCCGCGAAACTCGGGCCGGACGATGTAGAACCCAAGGAACGCAAAGGCGTCATCATACTGAACGACCGAGATGGAAGCGATCATCTCGCCATCCAGGAACCCGCCGAGAAACCCGCGGGTATCCGTGCCGTGGAAGCAACGAGCATCGTGATACCCCGGGTTCCACCCTTCGCGCCCGGCCCAATCGACGGCCTTTTGCACCTCGTCAACGGTAAGAGGGCGAATGACGTAATCAGACATGGGTGAATCCTGCGTTGGGCAATGCAACCAGAATGACGCAATGTCATGTGAAGAACCAGCATGTCTGGAGAATTTCGTATCTGGAGCGGGCGAGGCGATTCGAACGCCCGACCCTAACCTTGGCAAGGTTATGCTCTACCCCTGAGCTACGCCCGCATCAGATACATATGTGGTCCGAAGACCTCTCAATGGAGCGGGCGAGGCGATTCGAACGCCCGACCCTAACCTTGGCAAGGTTATGCTCTACCCCTGAGCTACGCCCGCGCCGTTGAGTGAGGAGGGATTTATAAATTCCCACGCGGGGCTGCAAGCGGAAAAACACAAAAAAGAGGAAAAATATTTCGACGGAACCTGGCATCCGGCCCGTTCAATCTCGAACACGGATCAAAAAAGGACACAGGCAGAGGGGCTTTCATGATTTCTGTTGCAGACATGAAGATAATGGCGCTGGCCGCAATGATCTTGCTGGTCACCGCGATGCCGAAATCGGACGATCACGAACACAACCGGATCACGCCCGTTTTGTTGAAAGCGCCCCTTGTGATGACGACGGATCTGACCGGATAACACCCGCCAGCCGACCTACAGCGCCAGAATCAGGTTGGCGATGGCCGCAACCAGAATGGCCAGGAACGTCAGGCTCATGCCAGCCTGCCGCAGGATGACGATCTGGGGCGTGCGCCCGAATCCGTACGCGTGCAGCAGACGCCCGGCCAGCAACATCAAGCCCAGTATATGCAAAAGCAATCCGCCCGCTCCCTGCAATTCCACCATGGCGATCAGCAAAAGGGCGATAGGGGCGTATTCGGCGCAATTGGAATGTGTCCGTATCGCCTTGATCATCAATTTGCTGCCCCCATCCCCGACTGAGATTTTGTCGCTGCGGCGCTGAAGGATCACTTTGACGCTGAGTGCCACGTAAAGAATAGCGATCAGGGCCGCATAGATCGGGGTGATGGCAAGCATGGTGGGTCTCCGTTCCAGCATAGAAAAAGGGCCGCGCGGTTTCCCGAGCGGCCCTTTGAACTGTAACCGGTTCGGCAGGTTATTCCAGCTCGACCAGAAGGTCCTTTGCGTCAATCTGGCCACCGGGCTGCACATGAACGGCCTTGACGGTCGCATCGCGCTCGGCGTGGATGCCGGTTTCCATCTTCATCGCCTCGATGGTCAGCAACATGTCGCCTTCCTTGACCTGCTGGCCCGCTGTTACGGCGACGGTGGCAACAACACCGGGCATCGGCGCACCGACATGATCCGGGTTGCCGACCTCGGCCTTGGGCCGCGCCTGCGTGGTCGAGGTGACCAACCGGTTCGGAACCCGGATCACGCGCGGTTGGCCGTTGAGTTCAAAAAACACTTTGACCTCTCCGTTTTCATCCGTTTCGCCAATGGCCTGACACCGGATTTCCAGCGTCTTACCGGGGTCGATTTCCGCGGTGATCTCCTCGCCCGGCTCCATGCCGTAGAAGAAGGTGCGCGTTGGCAGGGTACGAACCGGGCCGTAGATCCGGTGGCGACCCATGTAGTCCAGGAACACCTTGGGATACATCAGGTATCCGTTCAGATCCTCGTCATCGACCTCTTTGCCTTCCAGCTGCTTGGACAGCTCGGCGCGGGTGGCTTCAAGATCGACCGGGGGCACGTCCTTGCCGGGTCGCTGCGTGTTGGGAACCTCGTCTTTCAGCACCTTCTTGATGATGGTCTCGGGGAACCCGCCCGGAGGCTGACCCAGATTGCCGCGCATCATGTCCACGACCGAGTCGGGGAAGGCCACGTCGGTATTCGGGTCCTCGACCTGTTCACGTGTCATGTTCTGGCTGACCATCATCAGCGCCATGTCACCAACGACCTTGGAAGACGGCGTGACCTTCACGATGTCACCGAACATCTGGTTCACGTCAGCATACATCTGCGCCACTTCGTGCCAGCGTTCTTCCAGACCCAGGCTGCGTGCCTGCGCCTTGAGGTTGGTGAACTGACCGCCCGGCATTTCGTGCAGATAGACCTCGGACGCGGGGGCCTGAAGACTGGATTCGAAGGCCGCATACTGGCCACGCACAGCCTCGAAGTAATCGCTGATTTCACGGATGGCCTTGATGTCCAGCCCGGTGTCGCGGTCGGTATGGCGCAGCGCTTCGACCACGGTGCCCAGCGTCGCTTGGCTGGTGTTGCCCGAGAAGCTGTCCATCGCGCAGTCAACTGCATCGACGCCCGCCTCGGACGCGGCCAGAATGGTCGCGCTGGCAATACCGGCGGTGTCATGTGTGTGGAAATGGATCGGCAGCCCGACCTCTTCCTTCAGCGCCCGGATCAGGATTTTGGCCGAGGCCGGTTTCAGCAGGCCCGCCATGTCCTTGAGGCCCAGAATATGCGCGCCGGCGTCGCGCAGTTCTTTCGCCATGCCGACATAATATTTCAGGTCATACTTGGCGCGATCCGGGTCAAGAATATCGCCAGTGTAACAGACGGTACCTTCGCAAATCTTGCCGCTATCGACGACCGCATCCATCGCCACGCGCATGTTTTCGACCCAGTTCAGCGAGTCGAAGACACGGAACACGTCAATTCCTGTCGCCGCCTGACGCACGAACTCCTGCACTACGTTGTCAGGATAGTTCGTATAGCCCACGCCGTTTGCGCCGCGCAGCAGCATCTGGGTCATCAGGTTCGGCATCGCCTCACGCAGGTCCCGCAGGCGCTGCCACGGGCATTCCTGCAAGAACCGATACGCCACATCGAAAGTCGCGCCGCCCCAGCATTCGACCGAGAACAGCTGCGGCAGGTTCGCCGCATAGGAGGGAGCCACCTTGATCATGTCGATCGAGCGCATCCGGGTCGCCAGCAGAGACTGGTGCCCGTCGCGCATGGTGGTGTCGGTGATCAGCAGTTGGCGCTGCGCCTTCATCCAGTCGGCCACCGCCTGCGGGCCCTTCTGCTCCAGCAGGTTGCGCGTACCCATCTGCGGTTCGGCCTTCAGCGCCGGAGGCCTGGCCTCCTTCAGGTCGGCGCGCGGGCGCGGGCGGTCCTTGGTTTCGGGATGCCCGTTCACGGTGATGTCCGCGATATAGGTCAGAACCTTGGTGCCGCGGTCGCGCCGCTTCTTGAAGGTGAACAGTTCGGGCGTCGTGTCGATGAACTTGGTGGTGTATTCGTTCGACAAGAAGGTCGGATGCTTGAGCAGGTTGATGACGAAGTCGATATTCGTCGAAACCCCGCGGATGCGGAACTCGCGCAGGGCGCGGTCCATCCGAGAGATCGCCTTTTCGGGCGTGGGGGCCCAGGCCGTAACCTTGGTCAGCAGCGAGTCGTAATAGCGCGTAATCACCCCGCCCGCATAGGCCGTGCCGCCATCCAGACGGATGCCCATACCGGTGGCCGAGCGATAGGCGGTGATCCGGCCATAGTCGGGGATGAAGTTGTTCTGTGGGTCCTCGGTGGTGATCCGTGTCTGCAACGCGTGCCCGTTGAGCTGGATATCCTTTTGGCTGGCCATGCCGGTCGCCTCGGCCAGCGTCTTGCCCTCGGCGATCAGGATCTGCGCCTGCACGATGTCGATACCGGTGACTTCTTCGGTCACGGTGTGTTCGACCTGAACGCGCGGATTGACTTCGATGAAATAGAACTTGCCGGTGTCCATATCCATCAGGAACTCGACCGTGCCGGCACATTCGTAATTCACATGCGCACAGATCCTGCGGCCAAGCTCGCAGATCTCGGCGCGCTGTTCGTCGCTCAGATACGGGGCAGGGGCGCGTTCCACGACCTTCTGGTTCCGGCGCTGGACCGAGCAGTCGCGTTCATACAGGTGATAGATTTCACCGTGCTTGTCGCCCAGGATCTGCACCTCGACGTGGCGGGCACGAATGATCATCTTTTCCAGATAACCCTCGCCATTGCCAAATGCGGCTTCGGCCTCGCGACGGCCTTCCAGCACTTTCTCTTCCAACTCTTCTTCCGACTGGATCGGGCGCATGCCGCGCCCGCCGCCGCCCCAGGACGCCTTGAGCATCAGCGGATAGCCGATTTCGGCGGCCTCCTTGCGGATCGCGTCCATGTCATCGCCCAGAACTTCGGTGGCAGGAATGACCGGAACGCCTGCTTCGATTGCTACGCGTCGCGCGCTTGCCTTGTCGCCAAGCGCGCGCATGGTTTCCGCCTTGGGGCCGATGAAGGTGATGCCGTTCTTGACGCAGGCATCGACGAAATCCGGGTTCTCGGACAGCAGACCATAGCCCGGATGAATCGCGTCGGCGCCACATTGCTTGGCAACACGGATGATCTCGTCGATCGAAAGATAGGCGGCAACCGGCCCCATGCCTTCACCGATCTGATACGCCTCGTCAGCCTTGAACCGGTGCAGGCCCAGTTTGTCTTCTTCGGCGTAGACGGCGACGGTTCGTTTTCCCATCTCGTTTGCTGCGCGCATGACGCGGATGGCAATCTCGCCGCGGTTGGCGATCAGGATCTTGTTGAAGTCTGTCATGATAGGTCCCGGTCTTTTGTGTATGGGCGTCTTATTGGGCGGAGAATACGCGCAGGTATATCCGTTCTTCTGGGTAGAACCGGCATGTTATCGCTCGCAAACGCCCTATGATCGCAGCGCCCTTATACTTTTGCTGCGCCGCAGCATCAAATGTTTAACGTTAACTCTCAATCTGACACAGGCTTGCCAGGCCCATCTGGCCCATATTTGCATGCAGGTCCTGCCTGAGAATCTCGATGACATGTGCAGGCCCTCGCGCGCCAAGTGCCGCAAGACCATATAAAAAAGCCCGCCCGAGCATCACGAAGTCTGCGCCCAGCGACATGGCACGCAATATATCCAGACCGCCTTCGACACCACTGTCGAAGATCAGGGGCAGGCGGGTTGCATCCCGGACAGAGGGGAGAACCTCGATGCTGGCCGGGGCCGCGTCAAATTGCCGACCGCCATGATTCGACACCCACAAAGCATCGACACCGACCTGTTCCAGCCTGCTCGTATCCTCTGGTCGCAGGACACCCTTCAGGACAAGCGGACCGTCCCAATGGTCGCGCAGCCATTTGACATAGTCCAGATCCGGCGAGGTTCGAAGCAGGTAACCGATATGAGCCGTGGGCGGCAGATTCCCGGGGTTTTCGATATATTTGTCCAGCGTTCGCATATGCGGCACACCGTTGCGCAGCATGCCCATCGCCCAGGCGGGTCTTTGGGCGATCTGCGCCAGAATGCGCGGGGTCAGCTTTGGCGGTTGCCGCAGGCCCGATCGTGTCTGCCTTTCCCTGCGCGATGCGACGGGAACATCCGCGGTGAGGACCAGGGTTTTGAACCCGGCCTTGAGGACCCGGTTCAGCAGGTCTTTTCGAATATCCGGATCCCGGGGCGGGTAAAGCTGGAACCAGGCATTGTCCCCAAGATGCGGTGCCATGTCTTCAGGGCTTTGGCTGGCTACGGTCGACAGGGTATAAGGAATACCCGCCTCTGCGGCCGCGCTGGCAAGCAGTTGCTCGGCGCGGGGCCAGACCAGCCCGGACATTCCGATCGGCGCGATTCCGAACGGCAGCGGATATGAAGCGTCGAGAAACGACTTTGACGTATCAAAGTCCAGCTCGCCATGCAGGATCGAGGGGTAGAGGCGCACGTCATCCAGCGCCTTGCGGTTCCGGTGCAGCGTCGTTTCAATCCCGGTTCCACTGTCGATATACTCCCACACGAAATGCGGCAGACGACGGCGCGCACGGTGTTTCAGATCCGGTATGCCGGGATAGGTGCTGTGCAAGTCCATGCAGATTGATCCGACCTGCCATGCGATTCGGCAAGTTTTTTAAGCTGCATCCTTGGGTGGTTGCCGGTTTTCAGGCGACGCATTTTCGGTCTTGTTCCTGGTGCCGCTTGCAACATGCACCTGGTTGCGCCCCTTGTCCTTGGCGACATAAAGCGCATCGTCTGCCGCGCGCATCAGGTCCTGCGGCATGGTGCCGTGGGCCGGGTAATGTGCAACCCCGACCGATATCGTAATGCGCGGCAATACCTTCTCGCCATATCGGACGGTTACGGCTTCAACCGCCTGGCGCAGTTGTTCGGCGCGGGTCATGGCATCTTCGGGGCTGTTGTCAGGCAGGATCAGCATGAACTCTTCCCCCCCGATGCGGCAGGCGACTTCGTCCCGGTCGCACCCTTGTTCCAGGGCGGCGCCGACGGCGCGCAATACCATGTCGCCCGCATCATGCCCATGAGTATCGTTGAACTTCTTGAAGTGATCCACGTCCACGGCGATCAGGCTTAGCGCGGCGCCCGTCTGCTGGCTGCGGCTGATGGACTTGCGCAGCGTCTCGGTCATATGGCGGCGATTGAACAACCCGGTCAGGGGGTCTCGTACCGATTGGTCGTGAAGCTGATCCCGCATGCGGACGTTGGCGATCGCCATACTGATCTGTTCGGCGCATAATTGGGCCAGCTTGCGGCTCTTGTTGAAGCAGTCTTCGCGCCCCTCAAGTGCCCGCAAATGCAAAAGACCAACGGTTTCGCCATGGGCCAGAATGGGAAAGCAGAAATAGGGCCGCCCGTCATGCGGTTCGGCGTGCTCGCAGACAAAGTCAATCTCGGATGCGCCGAACTCGTAAGTCCGGCCGCGCCGCAAACCCCAGCAACCTTCGGGGTGAATGTGGGATTTATGAGTTCCACCGTTCCAACTGGCGCAGCCATCCAGCACATCGCGTGAGTTTGAGTAGACATACACGCTGCCTTCGGCCTCTGGCAGGATGTGGGTCATGAAGCGAGACACCATGTCGAACAGTTCATCCAGCGACCGGCTTGATTGCAGCCATTCGTTCAACTCACCCAATAGACGGACCTCTCGGGCCAGGCGCAGCTGCTCGTCCATCAGCTCCCTCTCTTTCTGGGCTCGTTTGCGCAGGTCGCGAACCTGACGACGGTTGGTGCGATGGACAATCAGGATGACAGTCGTCAGCGCCAGCAGGGCGACGCCGCTCAGCAGCGCCAGAGACAGGCGAACGCGCGTGATGAACAGGTTCCGCAGGTCGGTTATGTCGGAATAGAACTCGATCGCGCCCATGAACGTCGCATCCTTGATGATCGGCGTATAGACCTCGGCCACATGGCGGCTGCTCAGTTCCGTATCCCGGGAATTGTCGAAAACAAAGGAATCAACTTCGGTAACCGGCTTCTCTTCGTGTTTGTAAAAAAGGCCCCCAGCGGCGACGATCGACTGGAAATAGGGTTTCGTATTCACGAACCCGACGTCGCTGGCTCGGGTCGACCAGAACACCTGCCCCGAAGCATCAAACAGCTTGAAGCGGTAAATGTCCGTGGTTTCGGGCAGTAGCTCCAGAAACTCCTGGTCATGATCGGTCAATGCGTGAAAACGGAATGTCTGCTCAAGATCGTTTAGATGGCTTTCGACCTGGCGGCTCATCCGCATCGCGTTCTTTCGCAGGTCTGCTTCCAGCATGCGATCAACCACTGGCGCAGGGGCGGCATAGATCCCCCAGCCCGCCGCTGCCGTCAGCGCGAGCAGCATCAGGGCCACGCCTATCATTTTAAGCCTCGAGGACTGACCCGTCAGTTCCGCCTGTTTCATATGTCCGCTCCCACTACACTCTGCCAAACATCCCAGTCAGGATTTGACAGAGAGTTAACGGGGTGCAGGACGGTGGTGTGTTTGTTTAGAATTGAATGTAAAAAGAAGTGCGAAAAGTCTGTGAACAAGCCGTGAACAAACCCTTTCCCTTCGCGCTTATCCGGCGTAGTTTGGGGCCATGAGCAGTTTTGACGAAATGGACGCCTTCGAGGGCGCATCGCTGTCGGCGCGGGCCATGGCCGTGCGCCCTTCGCCCTATCTGGATGAGCTTAACCCGGCACAACGGGACGCGGTCGAGCGTCTGGATGGCCCGGTTCTGATGCTGGCAGGTGCCGGAACGGGCAAGACCAAGGCTCTGACCGCCCGGATCGCACATCTTCTCAACACCGCGCGCGCACGTCCGAATGAGATTCTGTCGGTAACCTTCACCAACAAGGCCGCGCGCGAGATGAAGGAACGGGTGGGCCGCCTGCTGGGGCTGCCTGCTGAAGGGATGCCATGGCTGGGCACCTTTCATTCGATCTGCGTCAAACTGCTGCGCCGCCATGCGGAACTGGTCGATTTGAAATCGAACTTCACCATTCTGGATACCGACGACCAGTTGCGCCTGCTCAAGCAGTTGGTGCAGGCCGCAAATATCGACGACAAACGCTGGCCTGCGCGGATGTTGCTGGGAATCATCGACGATTGGAAGAACCGAGCGCTGACACCCGACAAGGTGCCAGCCGCCGATGCCGGGGCTTATGACAACAAGGGCATTGAGCTATATGCCCAATATCAGACCCGCCTGCGCGAATTGAATGCGGTGGATTTCGGCGATCTGCTTCTGCACATGGTTACGATCTTCCAGACCCATCAGGATGTTCTGGAGCAATACCAGCGCTGGTTCCGCTATATCCTGGTGGACGAGTATCAGGATACCAACATCGCCCAATATCTGTGGCTGCGGCTGCTTGCGGGCGGGCACAAGAACATCTGCTGCGTCGGCGATGACGATCAGTCGATCTATGGCTGGCGCGGGGCCGAGGTGGGCAACATCCTACGGTTCGAAAAGGATTTTCCCGGCGCGTATGTGGTGCGGCTGGAACAGAACTACCGCTCGACCCCGCATATTCTGGCGGCTGCGTCGAACGTCATTCGCGGCAATGAAAACCGTCTGGGCAAAGAGCTGTGGACCGAAGCCGAGGAAGGCCACAAGGTCAATCTGATCGGCCATTGGGACGGCGAGGAAGAGGCCCGCAGGATAGGTGAAGAAATCGAAGCACTAGTTGATGGAACCTCTCCTTTTGCAAAGCGAAGAGAAAATCCAAGATCGCAGGACATCCTCCAAGAGTTTGAAAGACTGTCGAAGCGAGGTGCATTAAGTGGTGTAACAAATCTCAAGCAGTTAGAAAGCCAACTGGTTGCGCAGAACTTCCCATTTCAAGACTTTAAGACACTAAACCTAGTTTGGAGATTGAAAGGTTTTTCTGATGAGGAAAAGGACTTAGAACCAGCATTCTTTCGCTATAGTTACAGTGAAATCGCCATCCTCGTCCGCGCCAGCCACCAGATGCGCGCCTTCGAAGACAGGTTTCTGACCATCGGTTTGCCCTACAAAGTGATCGGCGGCCCGCGATTCTATGAACGGATGGAGATTCGCGATGCCATGGCCTATTTCCGGCTGGTGGTCAGCCCAGAGGATGATCTTGCTTTCGAGAGAATCGTAAACACGCCGAAACGCGGCTTGGGTGACAGGGCGCAGCAAACCATCCAGATGACTGCGCGCGAAAATGGGGTGTCATTGGTCGAGGGGGCTCGGATTGCGGTCGATAACGGGTTGATCAAGGGCAAGGGAGGCAAGGCGCTGCGCGAACTGATCGACGGTCTGGCGCGTTGGAATGCGATGACACGTGGGCCGCGGATCGAGGTGGACGACGATTCGGTGATCGATGACGGTTCGCCCATGCGGTTCGGCGCACCCGAGCATACGCATATCGAACTTGCGCAGATCATTCTCGACGAATCCGGCTATACCGCCCACTGGCAGAACGACAAGACGCCCGAAGCGCCGGGGCGCCTTGAAAACCTCAAGGAACTGGTGAACCAGCTGGACAATTTCGAGAACCTGCAAGGGTTTCTGGAACATGTCAGTCTGGTCATGGACAACGAACAGGACAGCGACGGGGCCAAGGTTTCGATCATGACCCTTCACGCGGCCAAGGGGCTGGAGTTTCCCGCCGTCTTCCTGCCGGGCTGGGAAGACGGGCTGTTCCCCTCGCAGCGGTCAATGGACGAATCCGGGCTCAAGGGGCTCGAAGAGGAACGGCGGCTGGCCTATGTCGGCATCACCCGCGCCGAAGAAGTGTGCACCATTTCTTTTGCCGCAAACCGGCGGGTGTTCGGGCAGTGGCAGAACTCCATGCCATCCCGCTTCATCGACGAATTGCCGGACGATCACGTTGAGGTTTTGCCAGGGGCCGGGTTGCACGGCAACAGTCAGATGTCGGCCGGTATCGAGACCCGCGCGGCCGAAGCGAATGTCTACAACTCGCCGGGCTGGAGACGGATGCAGGCGCGGCAGGGGCAATACGGCATGTCGCAGCCGCGCGAATCCCGCAACACGGTGATCGACGCGACCGCCGTGGCCAGTTTCACGCTGGGGGAACGGGTGTTCCACCAGAAATTCGGCTATGGCGCGGTTGTCGGGATCGAGGGCGACAAGGTCGAAGTCGAATTCGACAAGGCAGGCACAAAGAAAGTGGTCTCGCGTTTTCTGACCAACAAGGATGACGTCTCGTTCTGAGGCGTCATATCCCTTCGACCAGAACCAGATTGGTTGAGGCGGTGGCTTGCCGGACCTTCGCCAGCTCGATGTAATCAGGGTCGTCTTTCCAGGCTTTCGCCGCGGCAAGGTCCGGAAACTCCATCAGCACAATGCCACCTTTGGGCCAATCGCCTTCGACCCGTTCGACCGGTTTCGATGAAACCGTGAGCAGGCGTCCTTTGTGGCGGTCGAAGATCGGCATGAAACCCGCCAGATAATCCTGATACCCATCCGGGTGGTGGATGTCGATCTGCGCGATGAAATAGGCGGCCATTGTTTCCTGCGGATCAGAAATCAGAGGGCCATCTTACACCTATGTCAGAAAAACAAAAAAACGGCGGTTCCCAGGGAGGAGGAAGGGGAACCGCCGTCTTGTCAACATCAGAGCAGGGAGGAGGAGAGCCCCGATGTATTCGAACCCGGGTTTGAGCCCGGTATGGAGAAGACGCGGCGACGTCAGGGAGGAGGAAGGCGTCGCCGCGCGCTTTCAACATCAAGGCAGGGAGGAGGAGAGCCTCGATGTATCAGGATCCGGCGAGTTGAGGCCGGTATATGGTGCGGCAACGTCAGGGAGGAGGAGAGACGTTGCCGCTGATAACAGACCCTAAGGGAGGAGGAAGGGCCTGATCTCGATATTCGTGGCGCGCTTATTGCGCGATGTGATCGTTGGCGGCCTGCATGGCCACCCGACGGATCATGGAACGATGCAGGCCCAGATCGGCCAGTTCACGGTCCGACAGTCCTGCCAGCTCATTGACGGTCTGGCGATACATACGATAGCGGGCAAAACGCGCCTTTGCGTTTTCGATCAAAGTTGCGATTCCGAACGCCGGTGTGCTCTTCGATGCTGTATGTGTGCTTGCGACTGCCATGCTCATCATCCGTATTTATTTGCTTTGCCGATTACGCTCGGCCCTTGCTTGAGGTTGAAAATAGGCAAATGCTGCGATTGCACAATAGGTCGCGTCGTCAATGCTGCTATGCAGCAAGCGCATAGATTGGTTCAGTTTTTTCCTTCAACTCGAAATGCACCTTGAAACATTGGGCCTTCCCTTGGGTCACGGGTGACAGCGGAAACATGGCCTTCTTATGGCTTGCCTTTT
Organism: Ruegeria sp. P10; assembly: GCF_056534925.1. Classification (NCBI taxonomy): domain Bacteria; kingdom Pseudomonadati; phylum Pseudomonadota; class Alphaproteobacteria; order Rhodobacterales; family Roseobacteraceae; genus Ruegeria; species Ruegeria sp. P10. Next base: position 257,325 of record NZ_JBQERJ010000003.1, on the reverse strand, counting down.
AATTGAGCGGTGTTGGCTGGAATATGTGCGCAATAAAACCATTCAAGACGTGCGTGTGACCGAAGCGCCAGGCAAGGCGTGGCGGTTCAGCTATTCCCTGATGCACGATTTGCCAGTTTCGCACGTCGCAGAGCAAACTGCCCGAACGCCACGGGATTTCATGGGCCAATGTGGTTGTCGAGGGGAAGTCCCGCCGAAATTGCGCTCAAAGTGCAAATGATTCTGCGAGATCGCTGCCCAAAGATGCCGGGTTTTTCCACCCTGAATGGCAATTCTTTAGATATTCCGGGAAATCGTGGGAAAAAAATTCCAACTTCGAATTGTCTATATCTGGGGTGTTGCGCGGAAAGACCTCCTACAATTGGTGTCATTGTGATCAAATTTTATGGTGGTATTGTTGTTGGAGCGTGATTCATGGAACACGGTTCGCAAAATTCCTGTTGATTTCCATGAATTCCCATGGCATCCCTAATACATCCGATGAGGACGAGGCAGCAGGGGCACAAAACGACCCCGACCAAAAATAATCAGGTTTCATACAGGCATCTCGCTTTCATCAATCAAGAGATCCGGCGCGCGGGCGAGCAGACATCCCCCCAGGTGGCGCGTGCAGCTGGACATCCCGCACAGCGGGTCAATGCGGCGGGTTGATCAGTGGCAGCAGATCAACCCGCCGTTTTTCATCCGGGGGGAACGCGAATTTCAAGTGGGGCGCAAGCGAAAGGGACAGTCGTCTTGGCGCGCAGGTTCAGAGGTGAAAGCCACCATAAGGTGGATGCGAAAGGCAGGGTGTCGATCCCGGCCTCGTTTCGCCGCGTGCTTGAAGCCTCCGATCCCAACTGGCAGCCCGGCGACAATCCAGAGCTTGTGATTGTCTACGGGGATCATCGCCGCAAATACCTGGAATGCTACACGATGGAGGCGATCGACGAGGTCGATGCCAAGATCGATGCGCTGCCACGTGGCGCGATGAAGCGCAAGATGTTGCAGCGCCTGTTCCATGGGCAGTCCTTCCCGACCAATGTCGATGAAACCGGGCGGCTGGTTCTGCCGGCAAAGCTGCGCAAGAAGATCGGTCTTGAGGGCGAGGCGTTTTTTATCGCCGCCGGGGATACTTTTCAGATCTGGAAGCCCGAGACCTACGAATCCGAGGAACTGGCGGCGACCGAGGAATGGCTGGACGGCCTTGGCGACGATGTTGATCCGCTGGAATTCCTCGATGAAGTCGAGGGCGGGTGACGGCATGGCGGCCGCGGATCATCCACAACCGGACGCGCCTCACATCCCTGTCTTGCTGCGCCCGCTCTTGGCGGCGGTGGCGCCGGTCACGGGCGTCTGGCTGGACGGAACCTTCGGCGCAGGCGGGTACACCCGCGGATTGCTGGAGGCCGGGGCCGACAAGGTGATCGGCGTGGATCGCGATCCCTTGGCTTTTGAGATGGCGTCAGACTGGGCGGGCGCCTATGGTGATCGGCTGGTGATGCAGCCCGGCGTGTTCTCTCGTATGGATGAATATGCACAGAACCTGGACGGCGTTGTTCTGGACCTTGGCGTTTCCTCGATGCAACTGGACCAGGCCGACCGCGGGTTTTCCTTCATGAAGGATGGTCCTTTGGACATGCGCATGAGCCAGGATGGCGAAAGCGCCGCCGATCTGGTCAATACCGCGACCGAGGCGCAACTGGCCGACATCCTGTTCCACTATGGTGAAGAACGCGCCAGCCGCCGGATTGCCAAGGCGATCGTCAAAGCGCGCACGGAAGAGCCGATCACCACAACCCTGCGTCTGGCCGCGATCATCGAATCCTGCCTGCCACGTCCGAAACCGGGGCAATCCCACCCGGCCACGCGCAGCTTTCAAGGGCTGCGGATCGCCGTGAATGCAGAATATGAAGAGTTGTTTCAAGGGTTGATGGCCGCTGAACGTGCTTTGAAGCCCGGCGGGCAACTGGCCGTTGTCACTTTCCATTCCATTGAAGACCGAATGGTGAAACGGTTTTTCCAGTCCCGCGCGGGCAAGACGGGGCGCGCGAACCGCTATGCGCCCGAGATTGAACAGGAACAGCCGCAATTCACACTGAAGACCCGCAAGGCGGTGGGGCCTGACGAACAGGAATTGCAGGAAAACCCGCGCGCGCGCTCGGCCAAACTGCGTGTGGCGATCCGAACCGAAGCTCCGGCGGGGGAAATTGAAGCGCGGGCCATCGGAATGCCGCAACTGGGGGGAAGGGCAAGATGAAGAGTGTTTTGTATGTGTTGACTGCTCTGTCCGTGTTCGGGTTGGCGTTGTGGGCCTATCAGGAAAACTACCGAACCCAGCAAGTGGTAAAGGAAACCCAGTCTTTGCAGCGCGAGATCGGAATGGCACAGGTGCGACTGGCTGTTCTGAACGCGGAATGGGCCTATCTGAACCGCCCGGACAGGCTGCGCGAACTGGCCGACCTGAACTTTGAACGCCTTGGTCTGCTGCCGTTGCGGGCCGAGCAGTTCGGGCGCGCGGATCAGATCGCCTATGCCGAAGACCCGGACCTGCCCGTCGTTGATCCGATTGAATTGCAGGCCATCACTGACATTCAGGCTTTGGGCGAGGTGCAGATTCCATGACACGCACCCCTCTGCGCCCCCTGGCCCGAATCCTGGATGCCCGCGCGCGGGGCGAAAACCCCAAGGCAATCGAGCGTGAGAACATCCGCAAGCGCCACGAAGAGATGAAGGATCGCGCCCGCGCCCGTGCCGAAGGGCGTCTGCTGGTGCTGGGCCTGTTCTTCTTCTGCGCTTTTTCCGTTGTCGGCTTCCGCATGGGCATGCTGGCGACATCGGAAGCACAAGAGCCTCTGGCCAGCGCACCAGGCGCGGCGATTGCCATGCAGCGCGCCAACATCGTCGATCGCGAAGGGCGCATACTGGCCACCAATCTGGACACCTATTCCGTTTACGCGCAGCCCCCGTTGATGATCGATCCCGTCGCCGCTGCAGAGCAGTTGGTTGCGATCTTTCCTGATCTGGACAAAGAGCGGCTGATCAAGGACTTCACCGGCAACCGCAAATTCCTGTGGATCAAGAAACGCATTTCGCCCGAGCAGAAGCAGGCCGTGCACGACATCGGTGATCCCGGCATCCTGTTCGGTCCGCGTGAAATGCGGCTTTACCCCAACGGGCGGCTGGCCGCTCATATCCTGGGCGGGTCCGGTTTTGGTCGTGAAGGCGTCAGCGCCGCCGAAGTGATCGGCGTGGCCGGTGTGGAAAAGCAGTTCGACGATTATCTGCGCGATCCGGCCAACGGCAACAAGCCACTGCAACTGTCGCTGGACCTGACGATTCAAGCCGCAGTAGAACAGGTTCTTTACGGCGGTATGAAGATCATGAATGCCAAGGGGGCCTCGGCCGTTCTGATGAACGCGCATACGGGCGAGGTTATTTCCGCTGCTTCGCTGCCTTCTTTTGATCCGAATGACCGCCCGCGCCCACCGACCTCGGGCTTTGACCCCTCGGACAGCCCGCTTTTCAACCGTTATGTACAAGGCGTGTATGAACTGGGATCTGTTTTCAAGATTTTCACCGCGGCCCAGGCCGTTGAACTTGGATTGGTGAATTCGAACACCATCATCGATACGTCCGGGCCGATGAAGATCGGCCGCTTTCCCATCGGCGAATTCAACGGCAAAAATTACGGCAAGATCAGCGTGGCGGATGTGATCGTCCACAGCTCGAACCGAGGCACGGGGCGTCTAGCCTTGCAAATCGGTGCCAAACGGCAGCAGGAGTTTCTGGACGCGCTTGGCATGTTCGATCCGACCCCATTCGAGATTGTCGAGGCCAAGGGCGGTGTGCCGCTGAAGCCGAAGAAATGGGGCGAGCTCAGTACCGTGACAATTTCTTATGGCCACGGCCTGTCGACCAGCCCGATGCATCTGGCCGCGGGATACGCGGCGATTGCCAATGGCGGGCATTACGTCAGCCCGACCATTCTGCGCCGGAACGGCCCGCAATACGGGCCTCGTGTCATGTCGCAGAACACTGCACGGCAGGCGCAAAAGATGCTGCGCAAAGTGGTAACGGACGGCACCGCCAGTTTCGCCGAGGTCAAGGGCTATGACGTGGCCGGCAAGACCGGTACGGCCGACAAGCCCAAACCGCGCGGCGGGTACTATGATGACAAGGTCATTGCCACCTTCGCGACGATCTTCCCGGCCTACGATCCGCAATACGTTTTGATCGTGACGTTGGACGAACCTTCGATCGTGGCCTACGGTGAAAAACGCCGCACGGCCGGGTGGACCGCCGTGCCAGTTGCCGCCGAACTGATCGGACGCGTCGCACCTTTGTTGGGGTTGCGTCCCCGGCTTGAGCCTGAGGCGGGCGCTGCTATAACGCTGACCTCAAACTAGGCTGTCCGGCAAGAGGTGGGTCATGGGCATAAGGACGAAGAAACTCAGCCAGCTGGCCCTGACCGCAAGAGAGGGCGCAAACCCGGATATCACCGGTCTGGCCGTTGACAGCCGCGAGGTGAAAGAGGGCTTCCTGTTTGCCGCGCTGCCCGGGTCCCGCGTTCATGGCGCAGAGTTCATCCAGTTTGCCCTGCGCATGGGGGCCGCTGCAATCCTGACCGATGCCGAAGGGGCAGAGATCGCCGAGGCCGAACTGGCAGCCTCGGACGCAGCGCTGGCCGTGGTTGAAGACCCGCGACAGGCGCTGGCCGGTGCCGCGGCGTTGTGGTTCGGCGCGCAGCCGCAAACCATCGTGGCCGTCACGGGAACGAATGGCAAAACATCTGTTTCCACCTTCGTTCGGCAGATCTGGTCCGCGCTTGGCCACGCCGCCGTCAACCTCGGCACCACCGGGGTTGAAGGTGCGTGGACAGCGCCGCTGGCCCACACCACGCCCGAGCCGATCACCTTGCACCGCTGTCTGGCCGAGGCGGCCGAGAACGGCGTGACCCATGCCGCAATGGAGGCTTCGTCCCACGGCCTTGAACAGCGCCGCCTTGACGGCGTTCACCTGACCGCCGCCGGTTTCTCGAACTTCACGCAGGACCACCTGGATTACCACGAAACCTTCGAGGCCTATTTCAACGCAAAGGCCGGTCTGTTCGACCGGGTTTTGCCGCAGGATGGAACGGCCGTTGTCAACCTGAGCGACCCGAAAGGGGCCCAGGTCCGGCGGATCGCCGAGATGCGCGGCCAGTCGGTGCTGACGGTGGGGCTGGGCGATGCCGACCTGTGTCTGATCAACCAGCGGTTCGACGCCACGGGGCAGGACCTGCGCTTTGCGTGGCAGGGCCGAACGTTCCAGACCCGCCTGAACCTGATCGGCGGGTTTCAGGCCGAAAATATCCTGCTGGCCTGTGGCCTGGTGATCGCTGCCGGGGACAGCCCCGAACGGGTGTTCGAAACTCTGCCCCATCTGACGACGGTTCGCGGGCGGATGCAACTGGCCGCCACGCGTGACAATGGCGCGGCGGTGTTTGTGGATTATGCCCACACGCCTGATGCTGTTGCCACAGCACTCAGGGCGCTGCGCCCGCATGTGATGGGCCGTCTGATTGCCGTTATCGGTGCGGGCGGGGATCGCGACGCCAGCAAACGACCCTTGATGGGCAGGGCGGCAGCCAACCATGCAGACGTGGTCTTTGTCACCGATGACAACCCGCGCAGCGAAGATCCGGCAGTCATCCGCGCGGCCGTGATGGCAGGCGCGTCAGAGGCAGCAGGCGACGCCAGCGTGACCGAAGTCGGCGACCGCGCCGAGGCCATCCTGCGCGGCATCGATGCGCTGCAACCCGGTGATGCGCTGCTGATCGCCGGAAAGGGGCATGAAACCGGTCAGATCGTGGGAGATCAGGTTCTGCCCTTCGACGATGTCGAACAGGCCAGCATTTCCGTTGCAGCGCTGGACGGGAGGGTCGCATGACGCTCTGGACTGCATCCGAGGCTGCTCAGGCAACGGGTGGACGGGTCACGACCGACTGGGCCGCTGATGGTGTCTCCATCGACACCCGCACCCTTCAACCCGGTGATCTGTTCGTGGCGCTGAAAGCGGCACGGGACGGGCATGAGTTCGTAGCCCAAGCGCTTGAGAAAGGCGCGGGCGCGGCTTTGGTCTCGCATATTCCCGACAACGTATCGCCAGACGCACCACTGCTGATCGTCGAAGATGTGCAGGCGGCGCTCGAGGCTTTGGGGCAGGCGGCTCGCGCCAGAACGGATGCGCGTGTGGTGGGGGTGACCGGCAGTGTCGGCAAGACGTCGACCAAGGAAATGCTGGCCGTGATCCTCGAAACACAGGGCAGAACCCATGCCAGCGTGGCCAGCTACAACAACCACTGGGGCGTTCCGCTGACCCTTGCCCGGATGCCGCGCGACACTGATTTCGCAGTGATCGAGATTGGCATGAACCATCCGGGCGAGATTGCCCCGCTGGCCCGGCAAGCCCGCCCGCATGTGGCGCTGGTCACGACCGTGGCGGCGGTGCATCTGGAAGCCTTCGAGAATGTGGCTGGCATCGCCCATGAAAAAGCTGCGATCTTTGAAGGGCTCGAATCCGGTGGCGCGGCAATCGTCAATGCGGATATCGAGCACGCGGACATCCTGCGCCAAACGGCACTTGGGCAGGGGGCCGGGATCGTGGATTTCGGCCAAGGCGCAACGGATTACCGGCTGACCGACGTTCAGCAGGGGACGAGCGCCGTGAATGCCGAAGCTGCCGTTGGTGATCAGGTATTCCGCTTTGCGGTGAACTCTGCCGGTACGCATTTCGCCATGAACGCACTGGGGGCTTTGGCAGCCTGCGTTGAACTGGGTGTCGATCTGGATGACGCTATCGCGGGTCTGCGCGCATGGTCTCCGGTCAAGGGGCGCGGCGTACGGGAAAGCCTGCCTTTGCCCGGCGGCGGGCAGATCGAACTGCTGGATGACAGCTATAACGCCAACCCGACCTCGATGGAGGCCGCGCTGGATGTCTTGGCCGCCTCCAAAGGCACCCGCCGCGTTGCGTTTCTGGGTGACATGAAGGAACTGGGCGCCCAGGAAGAGGCCATGCATGCCGCCATGGCGGATATCGAGGCGATGGCGCGCGTGGATCAGGTTCATTGCATCGGGCCATTGATGCAGGCAATGCACCGCGCGCTGCCCGAGAAGAAACGTGGGCTCTGGTTCGCAACCAGTGCGGAAATGGCGGAACATCTGCCTGCTTTGATCCGGGATGGAGACACGGTGCTCGCCAAGGGTTCACTCAGCATGGCGTTGGCCGCGATTGTTGACGGTCTGCGCAAAATGGGGCAAGGGGGCGCGCTTGATGGGTGAACTTGCCCGCGCGCCTCGTGTGAGAAAGGTATTGTCATGCTGTACTGGTTGACCGCTCTGTCGGACGGAGGGGATTTCTGGAACCTCTTCCGGTATATCACCTTCCGCGCAGGCGGTGCCTTCATGACCGCGCTGATCTTTGGGTTCATCTTCGGAAAACCCCTGATCAACGTGCTGCGCAAGAAACAGGGCAAAGGCCAGCCGATCCGTGACGACGGCCCCGAAGGGCATTTTTCCAAGGCAGGCACGCCGACGATGGGTGGATTGCTGATTGTCGGAGCTCTGGTCACGTCAACCCTTGTCTGGGCGCGGTTGGACAACCCTTATGTCTGGATGGTTCTTTTTGTGACCTTGTCTTATGCGGCCATCGGATTCGCGGATGACTACGCGAAGGTCTCAAAACAGAATACGCAGGGGGTTTCAGGCAGGATGCGCCTGGCTTTGGGCGTGATTATCGCCGTGCTGGCTTCGCTTTGGGCGACATTGCACCATCCCGAAGCGTTGCAGAACCAGCTGGCTGTACCCGTCTTCAAGGACACGCTGGTCAATCTGGGCATCTTCTATATTCCGTTCTCGATTGTCGTGATCGTCGGGGCCGCCAATGCGGTGAACCTGACCGACGGTCTGGACGGGCTGGCCATCATGCCGGCGATGATCGCAGCCTCGACCCTGGGCGTGATCGCCTATGCGGTGGGTCGGGTCGACTTTACCGAATATCTCGATGTGCATTACGTCCCGGGCACCGGTGAGATCTTCATCTTCACCTCCGCGTTGTTCGGGGCCGGCCTCGGGTTTCTCTGGTACAATGCCCCCCCGGCGGCGGTGTTCATGGGCGATACCGGATCGCTGGCCCTGGGCGGGGCGCTGGGCGCAATCGCCGTGGCCACCAAGCACGAGCTGGTTCTGGCCGTGGTCGGCGGCCTGTTCGTGGTCGAAGCGCTGAGCGTGATCATTCAGGTCCTCTATTTCAAGCGCACCGGCAAACGGGTCTTCCTGATGGCCCCGATCCATCATCATTATGAGAAAAAAGGCTGGGCCGAGCCGACCATCGTGATCCGCTTCTGGATCATCTCGCTGATCCTGGCGATGATCGGTCTGGCGACGTTGAAGGTCAGATAGCCGTTATTGAAGTAAATATGCACTCCAAGAATGAAAAACTGTCCTCGAGAGACAGAATCTACGCGATCACCTCAGGTTTGCAGTCCGCCGGGTTGGCGTTTGCCTTTGTTAAGTTCGGCGTTGACCCTCTAACCGGCGGTCAACCGATCTGGTTTTTGGACCAAATTCTTGCGCTCCAGAAGCCGAATTTATCCTACTGGACGGTAGTAATCGTGGCGGCACTCTTTAGTATCATTAGCATTTTGTTGTCGGTTGGTTTGGTGCGTATCGCGGGAAGTATGCAATCCAATTCTAAAAAGAGTTGGAGGATGTTTCGCAGGTGCAGGGTATGTAGAAAGGTCTTTTCTCGGGACATGCAGCCGCTGCTTTGGACTGCCATGCTGAGTTTTTTGGGCCTGATTGTTTTGGGGCTGTTTGAATATCAAGTCCGGATTCTCATTATTGCAGTGGCAGTTGTTTTGCTCGCTGCGCTGCATGTTGCGCAAAGTTCGATGCAAATCTTGGGTTACAAATTAAAAGATTTGGACGGGAGAATTGATCCCATGGCAGTAAAAAGCCAGATTCTTGGTTTGTTTTTTGCGACACTCCTGTTTCTTGGCGGATTAGTAACTGTAGACTTTCAAAAACCTGATCCTGTGATCAAGGTGCTTGTGGAAATTGAAGCGGTAGTGAACAAATGATCCCGGTCAAAGGCTTTGTAGGACAGAAAGTCGCCGTTCTGGGGCTGGGCCGATCGGGTCTGGCTACTGCACGCGCGCTGCGTGCGGGCGGGGCGGAACCGGTGTGCTGGGATGACAACCCGGCAGCCCGCGAAACCGCCGAAGGCGAGGGTTTCTCCTGCGCCGACCTGCGCAAGCATGGGGCGTTTGACGACATCGCCTCGCTGATCGTTTCGCCGGGCATTCCGCATCTCTATCCTGAACCGAACCCCGTGGTGGTGGCAGCCCTGGATGCAGGCGTGCCGGTGGACAACGACATCGGCCTGTTCTTCCGCTCCTTTGCCGGACCGGAATGGAACAACTACGACACCCCGCCGCGCGTGATCGCGGTGACGGGATCGAACGGGAAATCCACCACGGCGGCGCTGATCCACCACATTTTGACCGAGGCCGGTCGCGAGGCGCAGTTGGCGGGCAATATAGGGCGCGGTGTTCTGGATATCGATCCGGGCGGAGATGGCTCGGTCGTGGTGCTGGAGCTTTCCAGTTATCAGACCGAGCTGGCCCGCGCTCTGACCCCCGATGTGGCGGTGTTCACCAATCTGTCGCCCGATCATCTGGACCGCCACGGCGGCATGGGGGGATATTTCGCGGCCAAGCGGCGCCTCTTTTCCGAAGGCGGCCCGGATCGCGCGATCATTGGCGTCGACGAAACCGAAGGTGCGTTTTTGGCAGGGCAACTGGCTGAAGGACCATCGGATGACCGGGTGATCCGTATCTCGGTGGCGCGGAAGCTGACTGGGCCGGGCTGGCAGGTCTTTGCGCGCAAAGGGTTCCTGTCGGAATACCGCAAGGGGCGGCAGACGGGGTCTATCGACCTGCGCGCCATCAAGGGCCTGCCCGGTGCACATAACCACCAGAATGCCTGCGCGGCCTACGCGGCCTGCCGGTCGCTGGGCCTTGCCCCGCGCGTGATCGAGGATGCGCTGCATTCCTATCCGGGTCTGCCGCATCGCAGCCAGATCATCGCCGAGGCCGATGGGGTTACCTACGTCAACGACTCCAAGGCGACCAATGTCGACAGCGCCCTGAAAGCGCTTATGGCATTCAAAAAGATCCGATGGATTTGCGGCGGTCTTGAGAAAGAGGGTGGCATATCAGCCCTGAACATGGCGGCGGGTGAAGTCATCAAGGCCTATGTGATCGGTCGCGAAGCGGCCGGTTTTGCGATGCAGCTCGAGGCTGATGCGCAGGTCTGTACGACGATGTCAGAGGCCGTGGCGCAGGCCATGGCGGATGCCCGACCCGGCGAGACGGTCCTACTGGCGCCCGCGGCGGCAAGTTTCGACCAATATGACAACTTTGAACAGCGCGGCGAGGATTTTGCAACGCAGGTCAAGCGCCGGCTGACAGAATAGCCATTTGCAATAGACCGCCGGCTGGGCCAAACTTGGATGCTATCAGCTTGACGCGGCACCATTATTGGTTTTGCCTGCCAGCAGATTCAACACGAGGTTATGACTATGCCATTTCGTAGACTTTCTCTGATCCTACCTGCCATTCTTGTTGCGGGGGCCTGTACGAACACGGGTGCCAACTATCAGCCCATCGTCGACGGTCCGGTCGGCCCGAATTACAACGTGGACCTGCAGCAATGCCAACAACTGGCGGCATCGCAGAGCAGCGTTGATGGCTCTACCGCGGGGAATGCAGCAATTGGCGCAGCGGGTGCTGCGGCCGTTACCGGGATCGTTCAGGACAGCAGCGACAATCTTGGTCGCGCGGCTGTGGCAGGTGCCCTGGTAGGCGCTGGCGCAGACGTCATCAATAAAAACCAGAACAAGGAAGTGATCGTGCGCAACTGCATGCGCGGGCGTGGCTACAACGTCGTAGGCTAGCGTCCGGCGGCAATTGCAACACCTGCAGCATGGCCTGACGACCATGCCCACTGGAAGTTGTAGCCGCCCAACCAACCGGTGACATCAACTGCTTCGCCAATTGCATAGAGGCCGGGGACATCCCTGGCCTCCATCGTTTTCGAAGACAAGTCATCCGTGTTGATCCCGCCCAAGGTGACTTCGGCGGTGCGATACCCCTCGGTCCCCGACGGCACCAGTTGCCACGCAGACAAGGCCGAGGTCAGTTCGGCCAGTTTCGCGTCCGACTGATCCGCCAGCTTCCCGGACATCGGAATGATCCGACACAGGTAATCGACCAGCCGGGCCGGCAGATGCCGCGCCAGTTCAGTGGTCAGCGCCTTGCGGCCAGCGCTTTGCCGCTGTGCGCGCAACAGATCCAACAGGGGCAGGTCGGGGATCAGGTTCACCTGGATTGCCTCACCTTCGCGCCAGTATGACGACAGTTGCAACACCGACGGCCCGCTGAGACCGCGATGGGTGAACAGCAGCGCCTCGTCGAAGCTGGCGCGATCATTCGACAGTCGCACGGGAAGTGAAACGCCGGACAGGTCCTTGAACCGCCCGTCCGAGAAGGTGAAAGGCACCAGCGCCGCCCGAGTCTCGGTCATCCGCAACCCGAACTGGCGCGCGATGTCATAGGCCAGCCCGGTAGCGCCCATCTTGGGAATCGATTTCCCGCCCGTCGCCAGCACCAGATTGGCGCAGGTCAGGTGCTGCCGTTGCCCGTCACGCTCCACCTCCAGTGCAAAGCCGCCTTCGGTCTTGCGCAGATCGCGCAGCAAGGTTTGAACCCACAGCTCTGCTCCTGCACCGCTCATTTCATCCAGCAACATCCGGATGATCTGTTTCGAAGAGCCATCGCAGAACAACTGGCCCAAGGTTTTCTCATGCCAGGCGATGTTGTGACGCTCGACCAGATCGATGAAATCCCATTGCGTGTACCGTGAAAGGGCGGATTTGCAGAAATGCGGGTTTCGCGACAGGAAGTTGCCCGGCCCGGCATACATGTTGGTGAAATTGCAGCGCCCCCCGCCCGAGATGCGGATTTTCTCGCCGGGTGCCTTGGCATGGTCAATCACCAGCACGCGCCCACCGCAATGGGCCGCACACATCATGCCGGCAGCCCCGGCCCCAAGGATGATCGTGTCGTAGGTCATGCGCGGGGGATGGCGTGGATTAAACAAGATGGCAAGAGCCCATGCCGAAGTCGCGCGGCGCGCGCTCGCCGCGTTCTCTCAAATTCGAAGTCGGCTGACAGGGCGATTGCCAGAGTTCCAGCGCACTGACATGCTGCGGCCATACCGCAAAGAGGTTTTGACAAGACAAACTGGCAAAAGGAACTCTGAATGCAATTCCCCGAATTTATTTCGTCATTTCCAAAACTGGATGTGCCTTTTCCTGAAGACGTGGTGCAGACGGCCGTCATTCGATCAGATGCAGGGCTGGTCGCTTTCTTCACTTTTCTTAAGGACATGGAGCTTCCCCTGCATTCGCATGGTGCCCAATGGGGGACGGTGGTTGAGGGTGAAATTGAACTCACGATCGGTGGCCAGACCCGCATCTACGGCCCCGGCGACAGCTACTCGATCCCAAGCGGAGTCGCGCACGGAGGGACCATCAAGGCGGGGTCTCGCGTCATTGACGTGTTTGAGGAACCCGACCGATATCCGATCAAGGAATAATGCATAGCAACCCGCCTTGTGGATCAACGCGCGCCGCTCCGCCAAGCGGCGTGTCCAAAGCTGCAATAACCACGGGCCGCCACGTGCAGCCGGGGGTGCTTTGGGCCTGGAAGGTCGATTTATGCCTTGTGGCTTCATCCTACTAGCCCAAACACAAAAATCCCTGTAGAGTCTCAATCAGACCCCGAAAACGGGGCGTTGATGAGGCAGAGAGTGGCGGTATCTCATGACTGAGATGGTGTATGGCGCGGTCCAGGACCAGCGCGGAGAACCGATTCTACCGAAATGGTGGCGCACAATCGATCGCTGGACGATGTCCTGCGTTCTGATCCTGTTTGCCATCGGTCTGTTGCTGGGGCTGGCGTCTTCGCCACCGCTGGCCGGGCGAAACGGGTTCGATCCGTTCCATTATGTCGAACGTCAGGCCATCTTCGGCGGATTGGCGCTGATTGCGATGCTTCTGACCTCGATGATGTCGCCGACGCTGGTGCGTCGTTTGGCGGTGCTGGGTTTCCTGGGGGCCTTCGTGGCACTGGTTTTCCTGCCCGTGTTCGGGACCGACTTTGGCAAGGGCGCGGTGCGCTGGTATTCGCTGGGGTTCGCCTCGCTTCAGCCGTCCGAGTTTCTGAAGCCCGGCTTCATCGTCGTTGCTGCATGGCTGCTGGCTGCCTCACAAGAGATCAACGGCCCGCCGGGGCGGATCTGGTCGTTTGCCCTGTGCATGGCGATTGTCGGTATGCTGGTGATGCAACCTGATTTCGGTCAGGCCTGCCTGATCCTGTTCGGCTGGGGGGTGATGTATTTTGTCGCCGGGGCGCCGATGCTGCTGCTGGTTGGAATGGCCGGGTTTGTTGTTCTGGGCGGTATGTTCGCCTATTCCAATTCTGAACACTTTGCCCGCCGTATCGATGGCTTTCTGAATCAAGAGGTCGATCCGACCACCCAGTTAGGCTATGCCACCAACGCCATCCGCGAAGGGGGGCTGTTCGGTGTCGGCGTGGGTGAGGGGCAGGTCAAGTGGTCGCTGCCGGACGCGCATACCGATTTCATCATCGCGGTCGCGGCCGAGGAATACGGCCTGATCCTGGTGCTGATCATCATCGCGCTTTATTCGTTGGTCGTGGTACGTTCGTTGCTGCGCCTGATGCGGGAACGCGACATGTTCATCCGCCTGGCGGGCACCGGTCTGGCATGCATGTTCGGCGTGCAGGCGATGATCAACATGGGTGTTGCGGTACGTCTGCTGCCCGCGAAGGGAATGACGCTGCCTTTTGTCAGCTATGGCGGCTCATCCCTGATTGCAGGCGGTATTGCGGTCGGAATGCTGCTGGCCTTCACCCGAACCCGCCCACAGGGCGAGCTTGGCGAAATTCTGCGCGGACGAGGATAATGGGGAACCCTTACCTGTTGATTGCGGCTGGCGGGACCGGGGGGCACATGTTCCCGGCTCAGGCGCTGGCCGAGGCGATGCTGAACAAGGGCTGGCGCGTGCGCCTGTCCACCGACCCGCGCGGCGCCCGCTATACCGGTGGTTTCCCGCATTCGACCGAGATCGTCGAGGCATCATCGGCCACTTTCGCGCGTGGCGGTCTGGCGGCCAAAGCCATGGCCGGCCCCAAGATCGCCAGTGGCGTGGCTGGCATGGTGTTCCAGATGGTGCGGGACAAGCCCGACGTCGTTGTGGGTTTCGGCGGGTATCCCTCGATCCCGGCGCTGAGCGCTGCGACCATGCTCAAAATCCCCCGCATGATCCACGAACAGAACGGGGTGCTGGGGCGTGTGAACCAGTTGTTCGCCGCCCGTGTCGCGCAGGTGGCCTGTGGTGTGTGGCCCACGGACCTGCCCGAGGGCGCGCATGGCATCCACACCGGAAACCCGGTCCGGTCCGCCGTTCTGGACCGCGCCGCGGCCGGTTACATTCCGCCCGGTGATTATCCGATGTCGGTCCTTGTCATGGGCGGTTCGCAAGGCGCACGCATCCTCAGCGATGTGGTGCCTGGTGCCATCGCCGCACTGCCCGAAGAAATCCGCACTCACATCCGCGTGGCGCATCAGGCCCGGGACGAGGATGGCGAGCGCGTCACAGCCTTCTACAACGAACACGGCATCCGCGCCGACGTGCAGCCCTTCTTTGATGATGTCCCCCGTCGCATGTCGGATGCCCAACTGGTGATCTCGCGGTCTGGCGCGTCCAGCGTTGCCGATATCTCGGTCATCGGGCGCCCGTCGATCCTGATCCCCTTTGCCGCCGCCGCCGGAGATCACCAGACAGCCAACGCACGGGGCTTGGTGCAGGCGGGCGGGGCCATCATGATCCCGGAAAAGGCTCTTGACGTTCCAGCGCTGACACAGCAAATCACCACGGTTCTCACGAACCCCGAAGCCGCACAGAAAATGGCCCATGCCGCCTTGTCCGTCGGGGCACCTGACGCCACCGAGCGTCTGACAGCCCTTGTTGAACAATTGGCGCAGAAGGAGACCACATGAACCCAGCAACCAAACTGCCGCAGGACGTAGGGCCGATTCACTTTGTGGGGATCGGCGGGATCGGAATGTCGGGTATCGCCGAGGTGCTGCTCAATCTGGGGTACCGGGTTCAGGGCTCGGACCTGAAGGCATCGAAGATCACCGACCGGCTGGCAAGTCTGGGGGCCGAGATCTTTGTCGGTCAGCGCGCGGAAAACCTTGAAAACGCGGCCGTTGTGGTGGTCTCGACCGCGATCAAACCGGGCAACCCCGAGCTTGACGGCGCCCGTGCCCGCGGCCTTCCGGTGGTGCGCCGGGCTGACATGCTGGCCGAACTGATGCGGCTGAAATCCAACATCGCCATCGCCGGGACTCACGGCAAGACCACCACGACCACGATGATGGCCGAACTGATGGTGGCAGGGGATTTTGACCCGACCGTGATCAATGGCGGCATCATCCATGCCTACGGCTCGAACGCCCGGATGGGACAGGGCGAATGGATGGTGGTCGAAGCGGACGAGAGCGACGGCTCGTTCAACCGCCTGCCCGCGACCATCGCCATCGTCACCAATATCGACCCCGAGCATATGGAGCATTGGGGCGATTTCGACAAGTTGCGCGCGGGTTTCCATGAATTCGTATCGAATATCCCCTTTTACGGGCTGGCTGTGTGTTGCACCGACCATGCCGAGGTGCAGGCGCTTGTCGGCCGCATCACCGACCGCCGCGTGCGCACCTATGGCTTCAACGCGCAGTCCGATGTGCGGGCCGAGAACCTGACCTACAAGGGCGGCGTCGCGCATTTCGACATTCACCTGCAATACGAAGACAAGGTGATTGAAGGCTGCACTCTGCCGATGCCCGGCGACCACAACGTCTCGAACGCTTTGTCCGCCGTGGCTGTCGCCCGCCATCTGGGCATGAAAGCCTCGGAAATTCGCGAGGCACTGGCCAATTTCGGCGGCGTCAATCGCCGCTTTACCAAGGTCGGAGAGGTCGACGGTGTCACCATCATCGACGACTATGGCCACCACCCCGTTGAAATCACCGCAGTCCTGAAGGCCGCGCGACAGGCGACCGAAGGCCGCGTAATCGCCGTGCACCAGCCGCACCGTTATTCGCGCCTGTCCAATCTGTTCGATGATTTCTGCACCTGCTTCAATGACGCCGATGTCGTGGCTATCGCCGATATCTTCGCGGCTGGTGAAGACCCGATCGAAGGCGCATCGCGCGACGATCTGGTGCAGGGTCTGATCCGTCACGGCCACCGCCACGCCCGCGCGCTGTTTGACGAAAACGATCTTGAGCGGCTTGTGCGAGAGCAGGCCCGCCCGGGCGATATCGTAGTCTGCCTCGGGGCCGGTACGATCAGCGCCTGGGCCAATGGTCTGCCTGAGAGATTGCAACGAAAACAAGCTGTTTGACTTCCCTTCTGTTTGGTGCACAACCTGAAAGTGTAAAAAGTTGCCCGCAGCCGCCGCATGTCCTCGGAGGGGACAGATGGACTATTCGATGATCATTGCCGCCCTTTGGGTGATCTGCGCCACGATCGTGGCGTTCTTGCCGATGCGAATGCAGTTTCCGCCGGGCGTGACCCTGCTGATCTGCGCTCCGGTACTGATCGTCTGGCTGGGTTATGATCACGGTTGGTTCTGGTCGGTTTTCGCCTTCGGCGGATTCGTTTCGATGTTCCGCAACCCCATCCGGTATTACTGGCGAAAATGGGTGCGCGGGGAGGTCATGGAATGAACTGGTCCATCGCCCTTGCCGGTCTGTGGGGCGTTTCCGCGAATCTGCTGGCAATGATCCCAAGCAAAGACAACCACTGGACACGCGCCTATATCCTGATCGCCGTGGGCATTCCGATTCTGGGGTATGTCACCTATCAGAACGGCCCGTGGATCGGCTTGCTGGTGCTGGCCATGGGTATGTCCGTGCTGCGCTGGCCCGTGATTTATCTGACCCGTTGGACAAAGATGAAAATGCAGGGCATGAAGGCGGCTGACGAATAACCGGCCAGTTTCAGGAGGTCCGCCATGGCGTCCGTCGCCACATTTGCCTATCTGCCAATTCTTTCTTTCCTGCTAGGTGCCGCCGCCGGTTTTACGGCGGGCCGTTGGCTGGGCCTGCGCGGCTTGTTGTGGCTGATCGGTCTGGCCTCGGCCGTCGGGCTGGCGTTGATCGTGGTACTGGCCGGTATTGGCACCGGCGAAGAGGAACAGGCGTTCGGCCCGCTGGTCTGGCTGACCGCTGGCGTTCTTCCCTTTCTGTTCGCCGCGATCATGGGCGGTGTGGGCGGACGCAGCCTGGCGGTGCGTGCAGACGCATGACAACGTTTCCCGTTCCAAAAGGTCGCCTGTCTCGGGCGCGACCTCTCTCTGAGCTCACATGGCTTCGCGTCGGCGGCCCGGCCGATTACCTGTTCCAACCTGCCGATACCGAAGACCTGCAAGCCTTCCTGCGGGAACTGCCCGCACAAACCCCGATCTTTCCGATGGGTGTCGGTTCGAACCTGATCGTTCGGGATGGGGGGCTGCGGGCCGTGGTGATCCGGCTGGGGCGCGGGTTCAACGCGATCTCGGTTGACGGCAACACGGTTACAGCAGGGGCTGCGGCGCTGGACGCGCATGTTGCGCGAAAGGCGGCGGATGCCGGTGTTGACCTGACCTTTCTGCGCACCATTCCGGGCTCGATCGGCGGCGCGGTGCGGATGAACGCGGGCTGTTACGGCAGCTACACGGCGGATGTTCTGCGCAAGGCCACGATTGTCACCCGGCAAGGCGAACTTGTGGACCTGACGCCCGAAGACTTGAACTTTCGCTATCGCCAGACGGACCTGCCGGAAGGCGCCGTGCTGATTTCGGCTGTGTTCGAGGGCCCTTCAGGCAGTCCCCAAGAACTCCATGCCC
The DNA here is from genome assembly GCF_056534925.1 of Ruegeria sp. P10. NCBI lineage: Bacteria > Pseudomonadati > Pseudomonadota > Alphaproteobacteria > Rhodobacterales > Roseobacteraceae > Ruegeria > Ruegeria sp. P10. The sequence continues at coordinate 239,267 of NZ_JBQERJ010000003.1, read as the reverse complement.
GTATGGAGGCACAGTTGAAAAAACGCGACGAAACCCAGCCCACCAAAGATCGCAGCGCGGGGTCGACCTTTCGTAACCCGGCGGGGTTTTCTTCGACCGGGCAGGCGGATGACGTGCATGACCTCAAGGCGTGGAAAGTGATCGACGACGCCGGAATGCGCGGCGCGACGCTTGGCGGTGCGCAGATGAGCCCGAAGCACTCGAATTTCCTGATCAATACCGGCGCGGCCACCGCTGCAGACCTCGAAGGTCTTGGCGAAGAGGTGCGAAAAAAGGTTTACGAAACAAGCGGCATCACGCTAGAGTGGGAAATCATGCGGGTCGGTGATCCGCTGACAGAATAAAGCCCCGACCGTCAGACCATAACAGGCAAATTCAGGCGACGGATCAAAGGCATAAACGCAGTACGGACCACCACATAAGGTCCGGGGACATTGAGGCGCACATTGGGTATGTCGAGCAGGACAAACCCCAAAGTGGCGGTATTGATGGGTGGACCCTCGGCGGAACGCGAGGTGTCTCTCAGCTCTGGGCGCGAATGCGCGGCCGCCCTTGTGGGAGAAGGCTTTGAAGTGGTCGAACTGGACGCGGGTCCCGACCTCTGCGCGCGCCTTGTGGACATCAAACCGGATGTGGTTTTCAACGCCCTGCACGGCCGCTGGGGCGAAGATGGGTGTGTGCAGGGCCTGCTGGAATGGATGCGTATCCCTTACACCCATTCCGGTGTGCTGGCCTCGGCGCTGGCAATGGACAAGCAGCGCAGCAAAGAGATTTACCAGACCGAAGGGCTGCCCGTCGTACCAAGCGTGATCGTGCCCAAGGTCGAGGTGGTCGAAGCTCACGTGATGGAGCCACCCTATGTGGCCAAGCCAAACAACGAAGGCTCCAGCGTCGGGATTTACATCGTCCATGAAAACGCCAACGGCCCGCCGCAGCTGTCCGAAGACATGCCCGATCAGATCATGGTCGAGAAATATGTTGCGGGGCGTGAACTGACCGTAACGGTGATGGGCGACCGCGCCCTGACCGTGACCGAGATCATGACCGATGGTGGTTGGTATGATTACGATGCCAAGTACAAACCGGGCGGATCATGGCATGTTCTGCCTGCCGATGTGCCACCGAACATCTTTGACCGTTGCATGGATTACGCCGTGCGTGCGCATGTTGCCTTGGGATGCAGGGGCGTCAGCCGCACCGATTTTCGCTGGGATGACAGCAAGGGTGCCGATGGGTTGTTCCTGCTGGAAACCAATACCCAGCCCGGCATGACGCCAACCTCTCTGGTCCCGGAACAGGCCGCTCATCTTGGAATGACATTCGGACAGCTCTGCGCCTGGATGGTGGAGGACGCCTCATGCGACCGCTGATCGCCAGTCGTTCATTGGAAATCCACCGCAGCAAACCACTTGCGGGGCCGGATGCCGATTTCGCCTCGGCCGACACGGACTCGCACGAGGCCGAACCGCTTTTGCGCCTGCGCGGTGCGCGTGTGTTTTCCCGCTCTGCGAGGCGCAGTGACCCTGCGCCGTCTCGTCTCAGCTATCGGCTGCAACGTTGGATGCTGACGCCGGGCATTCGCCTTGGTGTCAAGGTCGGCCTGCCGATCTGCGCCATCGCTGCCGCGGTTGGCATCTTCTTTGCCTCGCAGGACCGTCGCGACGCACTTGCCGCTTATATCGCCGATGTGCGCACTTCGATTCAGGAGCGCCCTGAATTCATGGTCAACCTGATGGCCATCGATGGGGCGGGAACCGACCTGTCCGAAGATATCCGTGAAATCGTTCCGCTGGATTTCCCGATCAGTTCCTGGGATCTGGATGTGGAACAGATCCGCGACACGATCACCGGGCTGGACCCGGTGAAATCCGCAACCGTCAGAATCCGCCCCGGAGGCATCCTGCAAGTCGATGTCGTCGAGCGTCAGCCCGTAATCGTCTGGCGAACGCGTGAGGGGCTTGAGCTGCTGGATGAGACAGGCGCGCATGTCAAGGAAGCCACCTCTCGCAAGGATAACGCCGATCTGCCGCTGATCGCAGGGATGGGCGCCGACGATCACGTCGGAGAAGCGCTGGAGCTTCTGCGGACTTCGCGCAGCCTGGGCAATCGCGTGCGCGGCTTGGTGCGCGTGGGAGAGCGGCGCTGGGATCTGGTGCTGGACCGTGGTCAGCGCATCATGCTGCCGACCGAACGCCCGGTGCGTGCGCTGGAACGCGTGCTTGCCGTGAACGAGGTACAGGACCTTCTGGAACGTGACGTGGCCGTGGTCGACATGCGCCTCGGGCAGCGTCCGACCATCCGAATGACCAAAGCCGCCAGCGAAGACTGGTGGAACACAAAAGTGACAGTGAGTAACGGGCAGTAACGACCATGATGACCGATCTTTATCAGTCCCAACGTGCCATGCGTCAGATGCGGCGGCAGGCATTGCAACGCGGTGTGATTGCGATTCTGGATGTGGGCAGTTCGAAAATCGCCTGTCTTGTGCTGCGCTTTGACGGAACCGGTCGGCTGAGCGAGGACAACACCATCGGTTCCATGGCAGGGCAGACAGGTTTTCGCGTCATCGGTGCCGCGACCACCCGGTCGCGGGGCGTGCAGTTCGGCGAAGTCACCGCCATGCAGGAAACCGAACGTGCCATCCGCACCGCGCTTCAGGCCGCACAGAAGATGGCCGACATCCGCGTCGACCATGTGATCGCCTGTTTCTCGGGCGCGAACCCGCGGTCTTACGGGCTGGATGCACAAGTCGATCTGGACGGTCAGATCGTGACCGAGGCCGAAGTAGGCCGGGTTCTGAACGCCTGCGACGTGCCGGATTATGGTGACGGGCGCGAAGTACTGCATGCTCAACCGGTGAATTTCGCGCTCGACAACCGATCGGGCCTGATCGACCCGCGCGGGCAGATGGGCCAGAGCCTTGCGGTCGACATGCATATGCTGACCGTGGATTCGTCAGCGATCCAGAACATCGTGCGCTGTATCAAGCGCTGCGATCTGGAACTGGCCGGGATTGCGAATTCGGCCTATGTCTCGGGCATCTCGGCGCTGGTCGAGGATGAGCAGGAACTGGGTGCGGCCTGTATCGACATGGGCGGCGGCACCACGAGCGTTTCGATCTTCATGAAAAAGCACATGATCTATGCCGATTGCGTGCGCATGGGCGGCGATCACGTGACTGCCGATATCTCGATGGGCTTGGGTGTACCTGCCGCCGTGGCGGAACGGATCAAGACATTCAATGGTGGCGTTCATGCCACCGGGGCCGACGACAGGGATATGATTGATATCGGTGGTGATACCGGCGATTGGGAACACGACCGCCGCACCGTCAGCCGTGCCGAGTTGATCGGCATCATGCGCCCGCGTGTCGAGGAAATTCTTGAAGAGGTCCGCGTCCGGCTGGACGCCGCCGGATTTGAACACATGCCAAGCCAGCAGATCGTGCTGACCGGCGGCGGCAGCCAGATCATGGGGCTGGACGGGCTGGCCACGCGCATCCTCGGTCAGCGCGTTCGCCTGGGCCGCCCCTTGCGCGTGCATGGCCTGCCCCAATCAGCCACCGGGCCCGGGTTCTCGTCCGCTGTCGGCCTCAGCCTGTTTGCAGCCCATCCTCAGGATGAATGGTGGGACTTTGAAATCCCGGTCGATACCTATGCCGCGCGCCCGTTCAAGCGCGCCGTGCGGTGGTTCCGTGACAACTGGTAGAGTCCTGCGCGGGTGTGCACTGGGCACGGCGCTGCTGCCTTGCTTGGCCTCGGCCCAGACCATGATCACGCCCGAGGCGTTTCTGGACGCGGCGGTCGGCAAAACTCTGACATTCTACGAAATCCGCAGCGGTGGCCTGGTGGGAACCGAACAATTTCTGAACCGCCGCATGTCGGTCTGGCGCGAAGAGGGGCAGGGCTGTGTCTACGGGCAGATCACGACGCCAAACGGTCAGTTGTGTTTTCTGTACGACAATGACCCGGACGGCATTCCGGTCTGTTGGTGGCCGTTTTTGCATGAAGATCGTTTGATGGTGCGGCTTGCCTCATTCGTCGATGGCGAAATACAGGAAGTGCGATCCATGACGGATCGCGGCCTGGACTGTCCAAATGCACCGCTCAGCTGAAGAAACCGGTTGCAGCGTTTCGATTTATCCCTCAAGATATCCACAAGGCCCGAAAGAGGCCTCGCGGCAGGACCTGAGCAGTTTTCCGCAATGTAGTCGACAGTCGATCAGAGCGCGATGAACGAATGTGTTCTCGCGTTCATGCCGGTTGTCTAGTAATGGTCGCCGTTGTTTCCGCTATATCTGGCGTGACCTGCGAAATGCCGCCGGTTTCTGCCTTATTTCCTCCATATTTTGTGGGAAAACGCGATTTTTGACGTGACCTTTTGGCATCAGGCCGCTAGAATCGAACAAGGATAGGTAAGAAAAACACCGCTTTGGCGGGACATAAATACAGGCGGACAGAGCATGACATTGAATCTTTCGATGCCCGGGCACGACGAACTGAAGCCTCGGATTACAGTATTTGGCGTTGGCGGTGCAGGCGGGAACGCCGTCAATAACATGATTGAAAAACAGTTGGACGGCGTTGATTTCGTGGTCGCCAACACCGACGCACAGGCGTTGCAACAAAGCCAGTCTTCGGCGCGGGTGCAGCTGGGCGTGAAAGTCACCGAAGGTCTGGGGGCAGGGGCCCGCCCGACCGTAGGCGCGGCCGCCGCCGAGGAAAGCATCGAACAGATCGTGGACCACCTTGCCGGCGCGCATATGTGCTTCATCACCGCCGGTATGGGCGGCGGTACCGGCACGGGGGCTGCTCCGATCATTGCGCAGGCCGCCCGCGAATTGGGTGTTCTGACCGTCGGTGTCGTCACCAAGCCCTTCCAGTTCGAAGGTGCCAAGCGGATGCGCCAGGCTGAAGACGGCGTCGAGGCGCTGCAACAGGTTGTCGATACGCTGATCATCATCCCGAACCAGAACCTGTTCCGTCTGGCCAATGAAAAGACCACCTTTACCGAGGCGTTCTCGATGGCTGACGACGTTCTGTATCAGGGCGTCAAAGGCGTGACCGACCTGATGGTGCGCCCCGGCCTGATCAACCTCGACTTTGCCGACGTTCGCGCCGTAATGGACGAGATGGGCAAGGCAATGATGGGCACCGGCGAGGCAACAGGCGAAGATCGCGCCATTCAGGCGGCGGAAAAGGCCATTGCAAACCCGCTGCTGGACGAAATCAGCCTCAAGGGTGCCAAGGGCGTGCTGATCAACATCACCGGGTCGCACGACTTGACCCTGTTCGAGCTGGACGAAGCCGCCAACCGCATCCGCGAGGAAGTGGATCCCGAGGCCAATATCATCGTCGGCTCGACGCTGGATACCGCCATGGAAGGCGGAATGCGCGTGTCGGTTGTTGCGACCGGCATCGACGCCAGCGAAAAATCGACCGAAGTCCCGGTGGCCCGCCGCTCGATGTCCGAACCGCTGACCCGCACGGTTTCGGCTGAAGAGCATATTCAGGAAGAAGCGCACGTAGCTGCCGACACAGCAGAGCCTGCCCCGCAGCTGGAAGAAAACCGCGAACCTTCGCTGTTCGAAGCCGCGGAAGAGCCGGCGCAGCCACAATTCCAGCCGCGCGTCGAGCGTGACGATGACGGCTTGCCGCCACCCGCTTATCAGCCGCGTGTGGCCGAATTCGAACCGCAGCCCGAGCATGTTGAACCCGCGCCCGAGGCATTCGTGGCACCGCGCGGGCATGCTGCCGGCACCCCGTCGCCCGAAGCGTTGCAGCGTTTGCAGGCCGCTGTGCAGAAGGTTCCGTCGGCGCCACAGCGTCCGGCGGCGCCCCGTCAACCCGAAGCAGTTTCGCAGCCGGAACACGAAGAACGCTCGCGGTTTGGCTTCAATCGCCTGATCGACCGGATGACCGGGCACGCCTCTGACACACCGGCTCAACCGCCGCGTCAGCAGCCCGTTTTGCGACAGTCCGAGGCAACCGCGCCGCTTCAGGAAGAGGCCGATCCGGATCAGGACCGTATCGAAATTCCGGCCTTCCTGCGCCGTCAAGCCAACTGATCGCAGTAACAAAATCCACTCAAAGGGCTGCCATTTGGCGGCCCTTAATTGTTTATTAATAGTCACTTGCAACTATGTGAGCAGGGTTTTGCCGATCTGTTACATACATGTTTCAATCGGTTGCAAAGAGTGAGTTGAGCCTTGACGCGGGCTTCCTTAACTCAGTGTCCAACACGGCCCAAGCAGGCTGGACACTACTCACCGAGGCCTATTTTGCAACATACGCTCAAATCTCCGGTCACGTTTACAGGCGTCGGGCTGCACAGCGGCAAGCCGGCGACCATGGTCCTGAAACCGGCGGCAGCCGGTCATGGCATCTGGTTCAAGCGGACGGATATTCAACTGGGCGACGCGATGATCCCGGCGATCTACTATGCGGTTGAACGGACACCGCTTTGCACGCGTCTGGTGAATGATGCCGGCGTTTCGGTTTCCACCGTCGAACATATCATGGCTGCATTGGCCGGGTGTGGCGTGCATAACGCGCTTGTCGAGATCGACGGTCCCGAAGTTCCGATCATGGACGGCTCCTCGATTGATTTCGTGCGTGGCATCATGGCCCGGGGTGTGCGCCGTCAGGCCAGCCCGGTATTGGCCTATGAGGTCCTGAAAACCGTCACCGCATCCCGCGAAGGCGCGAGCGCCAGTATTGCGCCCGCTGACGGGCTGATCATCGACTTCCATATCGATTTCGAAGACGGTGCCATCGGCAGCCAGAGCAAAACGCTTGATATGCGCAACGGTTCCTTCGCGCGCGAACTCAGCGATTGTCGCACGTTCTGCCGACGCACGGATGTCGAGGCGATGCGCGAAAACGGGTTGGCTTTGGGCGGCACGCTTGAAAACGCCGTGGTCGTTCAGGGCGTCGAAGTTCTGACACCGGGCGGTTTCCGCCGGGTCGACGAGGCCGTGCGCCACAAAATGCTGGATGCTCTGGGTGATCTCTATCTGGCTGGTGGGCCGATTTTGGGTCACTTCACCGGAAACAAGTCGGGTCATTCGCTGACCAACACATTGCTGCGCAACCTGTTCGAAACGCCGGGCGCCGTGCGTCCGGTACTGTGCACATCGGAACAGGCCGCGCGCCTGCCGGGGCAGGGGCTTGTGGTCAAGGAAATTCCCGAAGTGGCCTGATCAGATCAACTCTGACGACATTTGCGCCGGAAGTCGCATAAGGCGTTTTGCACCGGAATTTTCTGTGCTAGACCATGGCTCAAATCGGGGCAAACCCCATTAAGCAAGACGACAAGGATGGGCGGTATGGTTGGCAGCAAAGCGGCAGTCAGACTCGCGGGTGCGATTCTTCTGGCAGCAGTTTTGACGGCATGCGGCAACGCCGGCGGCCTTTTTGGTCGCAAGGGCGCGGACCGTGAACAGAATCTGGAAGGGTTCACGCCGGAACAGATCTATACCCGAGGTGAATACGAACTGTCGCAGAATCGCTCGGACGACGCGGCGTGGTATTTCTCGGAAGTCGAACGTTTGTATCCGTATTCGGACTGGGCCAAGCGCGCACTGATCATGCAGGCGTTTTCGTTCCATTCGGACCAGAATTACGAAGAAAGCCGCGCGGCGGCGCAGCGGTATATCGACTTCTATCCGACGGATGAAGATGCTGCCTATGCGCAGTATCTGCTGGCGCTCAGCTATTATGACCAGATCGACGAAGTCGGGCGTGACCAGGGCCTGACCTTCCAGGCGCTGCAATCTCTGCGGACCGTGATCGAGGTCTATCCCGACAGCGAATACGCCACATCGGCGGTACTGAAGTTCGATCTGGCCTTCGACCATCTGGCGGGCAAGGAAATGGAGATCGGGCGCTACTACCTGCGTCAGGATCACTATGTCGCGGCGATCAACCGATTCCGAGTTGTGGTCGAAGACTTTCAGACCACATCCCACACCGCCGAAGCACTGTATCGTCTGGTCGAGGCCTATCTGTCGCTTGGCCTGCTGGACGAGGCGCAGACCGCAGGTGCCATTCTTGGCTACAACTACCAGTCCTCGGAATGGTATGACGATGCGTACAAACTGTTGACCTCTCGCGGGCTTGATCTCAAGAGCCGCGGTAACAACTGGCTCAGCACGATTTATCGTCAGACCATCAAAGGTGAATGGTTGTAGTCGCGATGGCCTTTGGTCCGGGACGCTGAAGACCACATGCTGCGCGCCCTTGATATCCGCGATATGCTGATCATTGACCGGCTGGAACTCAGCTTTCAGCCGGGCTTGAACGCCCTGACCGGCGAGACCGGTGCAGGCAAATCGATTCTGCTGGATTCACTTGGCTTCGTGTTAGGCTGGCGCGGGCGCGCGGAACTCGTGCGGCAGGGTGCCGCGCAGGGTGAGGTCGTCGCCGAATTCGAACTCTCTGCCGATCATCCCGCACATGCGATTCTGGCCGAAGCCGGTCTGCCGGGTGGCCAGGAACTGATCCTGCGCCGCGTCAACACGGCCGAGGGGCGCAAGACCGCCTGGGTCAATGACCGCCGCTGCTCGGGCGAAGTTCTGCGGGCGCTGTCCGAGACCCTGATCGAACTGCACGGACAGCACGATGACCGCGGTTTGCTGAACCCACGTGGTCATCGGGCGATGCTGGACGAATTCGCACAGGTCACGGAGCAGCTGTCAAACGTGCGAACCGCCTGGGCCGCGATGTCCCGAACCCGCAAGGCGCTGGCCGAGACCGAGGCCGCTCTGGCTGCGGTCCGCAGCGAGGAAGAATTCCTGCGTCACGCGGTCGCCGAGCTAGACCAGCTTGACCCGCAACCCGGTGAGGATGCCGAACTGGATGCCCGCCGCCGCATGATGCAAGGGGCCGAGCGGATTCGCGACGATGTTGCGCGTGCCTTTGCCCTGTTGGCCGGGGACGGGGCGGAAGGGGCCATGTCCGACGCCATGCGCTGGTTGGAAGGCGTCTCGGACAACGCGGGCGGCCAGCTGGAAGAACCGATAGCAGCGCTCGGGCGCGCGATGATCGAGTTGGGCGAGGCGCAGGATGGCGTGAATGCCTGCCTTCAGGCGCTGGACGTCAACCCGGCAGAATTGGAACAGGCCGAGGAACGCCTGTTTGCCATCCGTGCGCAGGCCCGCAAACATGACGTGGCCCCGGATGATCTGGGTTCGTTTGCCGACACTCTGCGTGACCGGTTGAACCAGTTGGAGGCAGGGGATGCCGACCTGGCAGACAGGCGAGCTGCCGTAGACGCGGCGCAACAGGCCTATGACGCCGCCGCAGCCGACCTCAGCGCCGCGCGCAAGGCCGCCGCTGGGCGGCTTGACGCGGCCGTCATGGCGGAACTGGCCCCGCTCAAGATGGAACGTGCCGTGTTCCAGACCGAGATCACCCCGGTTGAACCCGGCCCCGAAGGTGCCGACGCTGTGGCCTTCACCGTGGCCACCAACCCCGGTGCGCCGGCGGGGCCGCTGAACAAGATCGCCTCGGGGGGTGAGCTCAGCCGCTTTCTGCTGGCCCTCAAGGTCTGCCTGTCTGGCGACGACAGTGCCCGGACGATGATCTTTGACGAAATCGATCGCGGTGTCGGTGGGGCAACCGCCTATGCGGTCGGACGCAGGCTGGCGTCGCTCGCGCAGGGCGGGCAGGTTCTGGTTGTCACCCATTCCCCGCAAGTTGCTGCGCGGGCAGCTCATCACTGGCGGGTGCAGAAACAGGTTACTGACGGACAAACCCTGTCCACCGTCATTCCTCTGGCCGAACCGGATCGGGTGGATGAGATCGCGCGCATGGTGGCCGGCGACACCATCACCGAAGAAGCCCGCGCCGCCGCCCGGGCTCTGTTGCAGGCCTGACGCGGCGATGGCGCGAATTGGTGCTCACACTGTCGCTATCTCACTTTTATATGGGCGCTCCGTGGCTTACTAAGGGTTAAGTGATGATCCTCGAGGGCCAATGACCCAATCGACCCGCACCGTTCTGCGCAACCAGTTCAATCAGGCTGTGGCCGCGATCAAGGATGCGTGGCGGGTCATGCTGCGCCGGGGGCCAAGCCAGATCCAGTTCTGGTTCATTGCGCTGGCCATCGGGATAGGGGCGGGTTTCATGGCGCTTGGCTTCCGCAAGGCCATCAGCGCATTGCAGGCCTATCTGTACGACACCAATGATATCCTGCTGCTGCACAGCCACGCCGAGAAACTGCCATGGTTCATGGTTCTGATCATTCCCATCTTCGGTGGCCTGGTCGTCGGCATCATCCTGAACCGGTTCACCAATGACGGGCGCGTCCGGTCGGTTGCCGACGTGATCGAAGGTTCGGCCATCACCGACGGGCGGGTCGAGGTCAAGGCGGGCATCGCGTCGTTCTTCGCCTCGCTGATCACGCTCAGTTCGGGCGGGTCAACAGGCCGCGAGGGGCCGGTGGTGCATATGGCCGGAGTGATTTCCACATGGGTCAGCAACCGCATACATGCGGACGGGATCACGGGGCGTGACCTGTTGGGATGTGCCGTCGCTGCGGCCGTCTCGGCCAGCTTCAACGCCCCCATTGCGGGGGCCTTGTTCGCGCTTGAGGTCGTACTGCGCCATTTCGCCGTTCACGCCTTTGCCCCGATCGTCATCGCCTCGGTCGCGGGAACGGTGATCAACCGGCTGGAATATGGCGACGTTACCGAGTTCACGCTGGAGACGCCGGGATCGCTGCAATTCTATGTCGAGCTTCCGGCCTTCCTGATCCTGGGCCTGATCTGCGGACTTGTCGCGCTGCTGCTGATGCGGTCGATTTTCTTTGCCGAGGATATCGGCAGCCATATCCAGAACCGCCTGTCGATTCCGGCCTGGTTGCGCCCTGCGGTGTCCGGGGCGATGCTGGGGCTGATGGCGATCTGGTTCCCGCATATCATCGGCGTGGGGTACGAGACGACAATTCGCGCCCTGACCGGTGATCTGGTGCTGACCACGGCCATCCTGTTTGCGGTGACCAAAACGGTTGCGGTGGCGATTACCATGGGTGGGCGCATGGGCGGTGGGGTATTCTCACCGTCTCTGATGGTCGGGGCGTTGACCGGGCTGGCCTTCGGTCTGATCGCCACCGGGTTGCTGCCGGATGTGTCGGGCACGCATACGCTCTATGCCTTTGCCGGAATGGGCGCCGTGGCTGCGGCGGTGCTGGGCGCGCCCATCTCGACCACTTTGATCGTTTTTGAACTGACCGGCGATTGGCAGATCGGTCTTGCCGTGATGGTAAGCGTGTCCATGTCCACGGCACTGGCCTCGAGACTTGTGGACCGGTCTTTCTTCCTGACCCAGCTGGAACGGCGTGATGTCCACCTGGCCGCGGGGCCGCAGGCTTATCTGCTGGCAATGCTTCGCGCCGGTGCCGTGATGCGCCCGCTTGGGGATCCGCGGTCGATCACGAAAGAAGAGGCGCAGGGGCTGATCGACCAGGGCCTGTGCATTCAGGCCAGCGCCACGCTGGAAGCCGCCATGCCCTATTTTGATCGTGACGACATCCCCTGCATTCCGGTTGTTATTCTGGAAAACGACGGCTCTGAAACACCGGTTGGGGCGCTCTATCACGTCGATGCGCTCAAGGCATATAACAGGGCGCTTGCGGCCACGGCTGCCGAAGAGCATTCCTGAGTTTCACTCACCATACACGCTGGCTGCGTCGCCCAGATAATTGTCCCACGCAAACCAATAGGAAACATGACCGGCGACTCGTGGCAAACGCGTTCCATCCGGCCCGATCAAAGCCTCTTCCGTGACGGTCCAACCGTTCCCCGCGCTATCCTGCAACCCGCCTTGCGTCGCCCGGAACGCATGCGTTTTTCGCTCATAGGCCCGCACGCTGCGCTCTTTGGGATCGCCAATCAGAACCAGAGGTGTCCGACCGATTGCATCGTTGATCACCGGTTTGCCCTTGAACGCAACCAGAGGCCAGGCGCGGGCTGCACCAAACTGGCGCACGGCAAAGATGTAATCCTTCTGCCTAAGCCGGGACTGATCCACAACCGCCGGGAACATCAGCTCGCTCGAGGCGAAATAGTCGCGATAAACCACCCCTGATCCGTAATTGCGCCGATGCCCGGTGTTCAGCGACAGAACACGGGTTTTGGGATGCGAGGTCCTCCAGCTGTCCCATGTCGTGATCACCACAGGGCGTTGTTTCAACGTGATGCCGCTGTTCGCCAAGGGCCCCACAACAGGTTTGCCGGTATACTGGTTCCACAGCGAATGCGTCTCACGGTCAAACATCAGCTTGTTCGAACGATAGAGGAAACCTGACGACCCGAAAATGAACGGCTTTCGCCGCCCCGCCACCTGGGTTTCAAACAGGATGCCAGACCCGCAAAGCGTGCAATAGGCCAGCGCCACGGGCACGCCACCGATCACCTCGTTGAACATCTCGTGCCAGCCCATGATCCGCAGGGGATAGGCGCGCTCATCCCCGTTGATGGCGACGCCGAACACCAGATCATCGCCCTTCAGATACCCCGCATTCGAAGCAGAGATCAGGGTGGGATCGTCCAAGGACGGAATGCCATCCTTGTACACACCGCCCCAGGCGATCTCTTCCAGGCGGATCTTCATCTTGTCGCGTTGCAGATATTCGGGCCGCAGGAACAGATCGAAATTCGGGTCGATCCCCAGAAGAACCTCGCGCTTGAACGGGATCAGCGACGGATGAGGGACAATCTGCGGGTTACGTTCCTGCCACAGCATCCAATCGAACCAGTCATTGCCATGGCGTTGCCCGGTCAGGGCCTCCATCACCTCGAGAACCTCATCCCGTCGCCTGTCGGCATAACGCATCGCAGTCAGCAACCCGGCCACAACATCCGGCTGGCCACGGCCCTTCAGATACGCCATCTGCGCCTCAAACGCGGTCCGACGCCCGCTCAGCGTGCTGCGCAACGCGTTCAGAACCGGATCCTGCTGCGCCCACAGCACGCCGGGCGCCATTGCACCAGCCCCAATCATCCCAGCAAAATCGCGACGTGACATCGACATGGAAGCCTCCGGTGTTACCCCGGAGAAAGTGTGCCGCAAATGCCGTTCACGTGCATGCCACAGCTGCGTGAGGAGGGCGCGGGGGCTGGCGTTAAATCTGCTCCACTTTCACCGATTCGACCGGGTAGAATGCCAGATGGTCCTTGATCTCGGCCACCGCCTGAATCGGATCCTCATAGCTCCAGACCGCGTTGTCGGTCACGGATGACTTGTTGACGATGGAAAAGTGCGTCGCCTCGCCCTTGCCGGGGCAGTGGGTCACCTTGTCGGTCCGATCCAGAAACGCCATCGCAATATCGTTGCGCGGGAAATAGATCACCGGATCCTTTTCGCCTTCAAGCAGTTCCAGCGCGTTGTTCGTTTCGCCCAGAATCGCACCGCCCGAGCGGACAGTCCATTTGCCCGGCGCTTTCCGGATCGTGATCTCAGCCATTCCTCTTCCTTCCGTCGTCGTATCAGGGCCACCCCTCTGCCTGTTTTATGTAACAGGCCAGTGTCAGATTGGGGCAGTTGCGGCATCCAACCACAGTTGTGCGTCATGTCCCAGCCTTGGGCGGATTTTTTCCGCAACGTCGCGGTGATAGGCATTCAGCCAGTCGCGTTCGTCAGGCGTCAACATATCGACCAAGATCAGTCTGCGGTCAATCGGCACAAAGGTCAGCGTGCGCCAGTACAGCATCGCGCGTTCGGCATCGCCACCGGGCAGCAGAGGAGCGTCTTCCACCACCACAAGGTTTTCGATGCGGATGCCAAAGGCACCTTCCCGGTAATACCCGGGTTCGTTTGACAGGATCATGCCGGGTTGCAGCGGTACATGGCTGACTTTGGACAGCCGTTGCGGCCCTTCATGCACGCTCAGATAGGCGCCGACCCCATGTCCGACCCCATGGTTGAAATCCTGTCCCGCAGACCACAGCGGCACGCGGGCCACACATTCGATATCCCGCCCGGAAAGGCCCGCAGGCCAGCGCAGCATCGACATGGCAATCATGCCCTTCAGCACCCGGGTGAAGCAGGTTTTTTCCTCGGTTCCGACGTCACCGATGGCGATGGTTCGGGTGATGTCGGTGGTGCCGTCCAGATACTGCCCGCCACTGTCCAGCACCAGAATATGGCCATTTTCCAGGCGGCTGTCGGTCTCTTCGGTCACGCGGTAATGCATGATCGCGCCGTTCGGACCCGTGCCTGCAATGGTATCGAACGAGATGTCCTGAAGCGCATTGTCCTTACGCCGGTTTTCTTCCAGCCGGGTGACAACCTGTGTTTCGGTCACGCTGCCCGGGGCCTGTTCGTCCAGCCAGCACAACGTCTCGATGACCGCCACCGCATCGCGCAAATGCGCCTCGGCGCTGCCCGCGATTTCAGCCGCATTCTTGCAGGCTTTGGGCAGGGCGCAGGGATCGCCGCCATCCGTCATCGCGTCACCCAGCGCATCGGCCACGATCTGAGGCACCGAAGCGGCATCCACCTGCACCGGACCGGCCAGAGCCGCAACCGAATCCAGAAAATCGCCCATAGCGCGCAAGGTCACCTGAGAACCCAGATGATCCCGTACCCCGGCCAGTTTTTCTGCCGCCATGAACAGATCGACCTGACCACCTGCATGAAGAATGGCAAAGCCGTGGGCCACCGGGTTATAGGCGATATCCGACCCACGGATATTCAACAGCCACATGATGGAATCCGGCAGGGTGATCACCGCTGCCTTGTGCCCGGCCCGCCGAAGGTCTTCGGCCAGACGGGCGATCTTGCTGTCCGCACCTTCCCCGGCAAATTCGATCGGATGCGCCTTGACCGGGTTCATCGGCGGTGCGGGTTGATCGGCCCAGATCCGGTCCACAAGGTTTTCGCACCTTACCAGTTCGATGCCCGATCCATCCAGATCACTCAATGTGCCGGAAATCTGCCCCGCCGAATGCAGCCACGGGTCAAAACCGATCTTGCCGCCGTTGGGCAATTGCTGTTTCAGCCAGGCGCTCAGGCTTACCTCGGGCCAGGGGACCGGGGTGAAATCTGCGGCAACTTGTGCCTTGACCTGGGTGCGATACCGCCCGTCGATGAAAACTCCGGCCACGTCGCGCAGGGCGGCGCAAAACCCGGCCGAGCCCGTGAACCCGGTCAGCCAGGCCAGACGTTCATCGCGCGCCGCGACATACTCTCCCTGATGCGCATCCGCCCGTGGGATCAGAAACCCGTCCAGCCCTTCTTGCACCATCTGTTCGCGCAAGGCGGCCAGCCGCGGTGGCCCCTGTTCCGGGCGGGCGGTCACTTCGAAGGATTGGAACATGGGCGGCCTCATTCACATCATTTGAGCGTGACCCTGAGGCGCATTTCAAAAAATGTCCAGACGGGAACACCCCGTCTGAACGGGCCGATGATCAGCAAGGAAAAACACGTCGCCCTCGGGGAAATACGCCCGCCGCGCGGAAGATCAGCCTCAGCCGGCCTTTCTCATCCCCATGACACGCGCCCGCGCCCGCGGGTCACTGTCAAACAGAGCCGCCAGTTGTTCGGTCATCGCGCCGGCCAGTTGTTCGACATCGGTAATCGTCACCGCCCGGTCGTAATACCGGGTCACGTCATGGCCGATGCCGATGGCCAAAAGTTCGACCATCTTGCGTTTTTCAACCATAGCGATCACGTCGCGCAGGTGTTTTTCCAGATAGTTGGCGGGGTTCACGCTCAGTGTCGAATCATCGACCGGCGCACCGTCCGAGATCACCATCAGGATCTTGCGTTGTTCGCGCCGTGCCAGCATCCGGCGATGGGCCCATTCCAGGGCTTCCCCATCGATGTTTTCTTTCAGCAGGCCCTCTTTCATCATCAGACCCAGATTGGGCCGCGCACGACGCCAAGGGGCGTCCGCGCCCTTGTAGATGATGTGGCGCAAATCGTTCAGACGGCCGGGCTGTTGCGGGCGGCCATCGTTTAGCCACGCCTCGCGCGCCTGACCGCCTTTCCACGCCCGCGTGGTAAAGCCCAGAATTTCGACCTTTACATTGCACCGCTCCAGCGTCCGGGCCAGAACATCGGCACAGATGGCGGCGATCGAAATCGGACGACCCCGCATCGACCCCGAATTGTCCAGCAGCAGCGTCACCACCGTGTCGCGGAACTCGGTGTCTTTCTCGACCTTAAAACTCAGCGGAGTGGTGGGGTTCGCGACCACACGTGCCAATCGGCCCGCGTCCAGAATGCCTTCCTCGCGGTCGAACTCCCAGCTGCGGTTCTGCTGCGCCTGCAAGCGACGTTGCAGCTTGTTGGCCAAACGGCTCACCGCGCCTTTCAGCGGTTCAAGCTGCTGATCCAGATAGGCCCGCAGACGTTCCAGCTCGGCCGGTTCCGCTAAATCCTCAGCGGCGATCTCTTCGTCGTGAGTGTCCAGATAGACCTTGTAATCCGGGTCCGCTTCAGATGCCGGCGGTGGGGCAGGCGGCTCCAGAGGCGCCTCGCCATCCGGCATCTCAGCCTCGTCACCCATCTCGTCTTCGGCCATTTCGTCCATCGAGACCTGGGCCTGAGACTGATCCTGCTGCTCTTCCTGCGTCTGCTCAGGTGTCGCGTCGGCGTCCTGTTCGTCCTGATCATCCTGACCGGTGCTGTCCGGATCGGGCTGCTCCTCGGCGTCTTCCTCGGCCTGGTCTTCCTGCTCGTCGTCCAGCTCATCGGGGTCATCCCCAAGCTGGTCGCCATATCCCAGATCCTTGATCACCTGACGGGCGAATTTGGCAAACTCCGCCTGATCCGAGAGAATCTCGTCCAGATTCTCCAACGTCCCACCCGCTTGCTCTTCAATGAACCCACGCCACAGGTTCATGATGTTTTCTGCGGCGGGGGGCAGATCGCGCCCGGTGGCCAGATGCCGGATCAAGTACCCTGCCGCAACCGACAAAGGTGCATCGGCAGGTTGCTTGCACTGATCATACCCACGCCGGATTGCTTCATGCCCGATCTTGACGTCAATATTGCTGGCGGTGCCCGGCATGTCCCGCGCGCCCATTGCCTCGCAGCGGGCGGTCTCCATCGCTTCGTACAGATCCCGCGCCATATCGCCCGGAGGCGCATAGCGCGCATGGGTCGCGTCGTCATGATACTTGCGATGCAACGCCAAGGCGTCCGCCGTGCCTCGCGCCAACAGCACTTCTTCGCGCGTCATCCGGCGCGAGACCTGAGGCAGCCGCATCGACTCGCCCGTCATGCCCGAAGGGTCCACCGTATAGGTCACCGACAGTTCGGGATCATCGGCCATGACCTTGGTGGCCTCGGCCAAGGCCTTCTTGAACGGATCGGCGGGGTTGTCGTTCTTCTGTGCCATGTCCTTAAGCCCTCATAGTACTGGCCTGCCCGGCGTCGAAAACAGCAACGGATCTGTCTTCATCTGGCCAAAAATATCCCCGCCGGAGGCATTGCGCCCGCTCCGGGCGCAATTCGGGTGCTTACCCCAAGCTTGCACTCGCCGCGCTTTCAGGCAACTCCTCATCAAAGCAGCGCTGATAGAACTCGGCCACGGTCTGGCGCTCCAGCTCGTCACATTTGTTCAGGAAGGACAGGCGGAACGCATAGCCCACATTGCGGAAAATCTCGGCATTCTGGGCCCAGTTGATCACGGTCCGCGGGCTCATGACGGTGGACAGATCGCCATTCATGAAGGCGGTCCGGGTCAGATCGGCCACGGTGACCATCTGGCTGACGGTCTTGCGGCCCTCGGCGGTGTTGTAATGCGGCGCCTTCGACAGAACGATCATCGTCTCGGCGTCGTGGCTCAGATAGTTCAGGGTCGACACCAGCGACCAGCGGTCCATCTGCGCCTGGTTGATCTGCTGCGTGCCGTGATACAGACCCGTGGTGTCGCCCAGACCGACCGTGTTGGCGGTGGCAAACAGGCGGAAATTGGGGTTCGGGGTGATGATCTCGTTCTGATCCAGCAGGGTCAGCTTGCCGTCATGCTCCAACACACGTTGGATCACGAACATCACGTCGGCGCGGCCCGCATCGTATTCGTCGAACACGATGGCAACCGGGTTGCGCAACGCCCAGGGCAGAATGCCTTCGTGGAATTCGGTCACCTGCTTGCCGTCGCGCAGTTTGATCGCGTCTTTACCGATCAGGTCGATCCGGCTGATATGGCTGTCCAGGTTCACACGCACGGCGGGCCAGTTCAGACGGGCAGCGACCTGTTCAATGTGGGTGGATTTGCCGGTGCCGTGATAGCCTTGGATCATCACACGACGGTTATGGGAAAAGCCCGCCAGAATCGCCAGCGTGGTTTCCGGATCGAACTTGTAGGTATGATCGATCACCGGCACTCGGTCGCTGCGCTCGGCGAAACCCTTGACCGCCATGTCGCTGTCAATGCCGAACACGTCACGGACCGAGATATCCTCGGTAGGTTTTGCGTTGATATCGATCGATCCGTCAGCCATGCGCCTAGTCCTTATCCTTTGGCCCGTTCACCGGGTATGAACCCGTGTGTGGTGCAACATATTGCGGGCAAGGGCAAGGGAAAGCGAAAGGCGCCCAAAGGTGCGCATGTTTTTCTTGCAAACTGGCCCTATCGTTACGCATGGGGTGTCATTCCAGAATGATAATCCACGCTACGATTTGGCACCTCGCGTTAACAAGCTTTGAGGCCGATTGCGCATAACCCAGAAGTCCTCGGTGAAAGGCTGGCAACGGCCTTTGCGCCTCGCTCAAATGCAAACATTAACATACTATCATTGAAATGCTTCTTCGGCGCGTTAACATGACTTCTAAATGTGGTTTTTTGGGCGGTCTTTGTGAGTTTGTGAGGGCTATGGTGTTCTGTTCAGTCAACACACGGAAGGAACTTGTTCATTGCGAGTTCCCTTTTGGTCCAACCTGCTTAGCGGATACAACGTATGTCGTTTGATGTCTTACTTCATTCGGTCAACACAAGCGGGCAAGGCGACTTGATCGTCCGAAACTTGACCGATCCAGCCACTGTCTCGGGTCAAACGATTTCGATCAACGGTGGTCCGTTCGTACCCTACACGTATCTTGGACAAGGTAACTACAGAGGTACCGGCGAATCTGGTGAGTTTATTCAGGTTGGAACCGAAATCTATGCCTGGGACACCAACAACCCCACCGGGCCAATGACAACCGGAAACTGGCAAATCACAACCGGAGATCTTGATCCAAACAATCCGCCCTGTTTTGTTGCTGGAACCCTGATAGAGACCGAGGCCGGTCCACGCCCGGTCGAGAACCTGATGATCGGTGACAGAGTTTGCGTGTCAGGTGGGAAAACGCTGCCGATTTTGTGGATCGGGAAAAAAGTGCTGAGTGCACAAACACTGGCTTTGCAACCGAAATTTAGACCCGTTCGCATTCGGCGCGACGCGATTTGCAAGGGTCAACCCAACCAGGATGTTTTTGTGTCCCCGCAACATCGGATCATGCTGGAAGGCTGGCGCGCCGAGTTGTTGTTCGGACAAGATCGGGTCTTTGTTGCGGCAATCCACTTGGTGAATGACGGAACAATTCAGCAGGTGCATACAGGTGAAGACATCACATATTACCACATTGCCTGCTCTCGACACGCGATACTGCACTCGCAGGGGCTACGTAGCGAAAGTCTTTTTCTGGGCGACACAGCGCTGAAGTCTTTCTGTCGTGAAGACGTCGAAGAATTGCTCGCACTGTTCCCCGAATTGCGTGACGGCACTGCAGAGTCGCAACAAACTCGCTTAAGTTGTTTGAAGCGCCGGGAAGCAATTGCATTGCGAAGCTCATACCCGGACTAAAGCGCGGATAGTTGTAATCCGAACCGCTCCTGATTTGATCCCTGGCCTCAACAAACCCCTTCAAATGTGTTCTCTGGGACCATTTACCATAGGCAATTTCTCAGTGCAGCACCGTTGAGATGGCCTTACATATCTGTGCCTTGGGTCAACCGTTGCTTGACTATAGCGAAAACCAAAGCTCGTCTTTGCGAAAGCCACCTTTTACCAGACGATCCGCGTTCAACACATCCGGAAACTCGTCCACCCAATCCCGAAACCGGTCATTTGTGACGATGCGTGCCTTGCTATCCCGCGCCGCCTGCAAGATCAGCGGGTCCGCAGGTGTCCCTTCGGGGGCCACCATGACCTGCTTGGATCGCAAGCCCAGGGCGCGGCTCAGCTTCCGGTCGTCCATATAGTGGCCTTCGACTTTGTACCCGACATTCGCATCGAACATGACGCCCGGTTTGAACCCTGCGCGCTTCAAAGTCTCAAGGACCTTCTTCAACGTACCCAGATCCGGGGTGCCATCTTTCCAGTGCATGACGTTCGAACCGTCCACGATGATCCATGTATTGGCCCGGCGCCACCTGAACCAGGCCCGTATGAACAGGATTGTGCTGGCCATCACGCAAATCAGCGCCAATAGGAACAGCCAATCCGCGTCTGTCTGAATGAAACTGGCAGCGATGAGCCCGCTTAGCGAGACGAGCAACAGGCAAATGGATGTGCGCACGAAACTGATCCCTGGAAACTCCTGCCCCCAATCCTTCACCACTTTCGCGTGGAATGAAACAGGGTTCCATACGGAACTTGCGCAGTTTTTTCAGGTTGTGTCGTCCGCGGCACCCCACCATTCAGGCAGGGCGCGCCGCGAACGCAAAGCAGGCAAAGCCGTGACCGCTACTTGAAGTTCCGGCTGTCCTTGATCTGATCCCAGGCCCAGACAACTTCCTGCAGCTGTTCTTCCTGTGAACGGTCTCCGCCATTCATGTCCGGATGCAGCACTTTGATCAGCTTCTTGTACGCTTTGCGAACCTCGGCCTTGGTCCAGCTGTCATTGGCCTCGAGAATCTCGATCGCACGGCGTTCGGTCGGCGGCAGGCGTCGTCCGCCGCCACCCGTCGTGCGGCCTTTGTTCTGCGTGCTGTTGGCACCAAGAACCTGATGCGGATCCTCGATCCCCAAACGGGCCCAGGCACGTGCTTCGGGGTCGCCCATCGGCTTGGTCTCGCGCTCCCAAACCTTGTCTTTCGATCGCTGCGCGTTCAGCTCGGCCTCGGTGGTGCCGTCAAAGAAATTCCACTTCTGGTTATATTCCCGCACGTGTTGCTGGCAGAACCAGAAAAAATCATCCAGGACATCCGGTGCTTTTGGCGCGCGGAACTTTCCTGGTTCTTCGCATCCCTCGTGGTCACAGATCCGGACCGAGGTTTCAGAGGCACCCGACATGCCCCGGCGTCCCCGCGGATTCTTCTTTTTGGCGCTGGAAACGGACATATCGAATCCGAAGGGGTCTGATTTCGCCATGCTCTAATCCTCAAGAACGCGTCTTTTCGACTCGGAGGCAGCAGTTTAATCTAAGCAGCCGAAAGTAGAAGAGGGGTGCGGCAATATTTTTGCCGCTGAGCAAAAAAATGAGTGTGACTGACGAGATCCGAACCCGCCTGCAAGCCGCCTTTGATCCGCGCGAGCTGGACGTGATCGACGACAGCGAAAGCCATCGCGGCCATGCGGGATATCAGGACGGTGGTGAAAGCCACTTCAACGTCCGTATCCGCGCCAGCGCATTCGAAGGCAAATCCCGCGTCGCCCGCCACCGTGCCGTGCACAAGGCGCTGGGCGACATCGTGCCCCGCATCCACGCGCTGGCCCTTGATATCGGCGTCTGAAGACCTTTACGTGTCAACCCGCCTCCATCTGTGCGGACGGCGTCGATGCCGAGATGGCGTATTCCTCTTCCGTCATGCCCTCTTCGATTCCCTCGAACAGGGGGGTCGACAAGTATCGCTCGCCGGTGTCCGGCAACATGACCAGCATGACAGAGCCTGCCGGCGCGGATTCGGCCAGCTTCATGGCCACCGCAATGGTCGATCCGCCCGAAATCCCGGTGAATATCCCTTCTTCGGCGGCAAGCCGGCGCGACCATGCGATTCCTTCGGGTCCGGGAATGGGGATCAACTCGTCATAGTATGAATTGTCGATGGCTTCCTGAAGAACCCAGGGGATGAAATCCGGTGTCCAGCCCTGAATCGGGTGGGGCTCGAAATCGGGGTGGCTTTCGGTCGGCTGATGGTCAGCGTTGCGCGTATTGACGTAACCTGATGATACTATTGCGGCATTTGCCGGTTCGGTCAGGATGATCCTGGTGTCGGGCCGGTCTTTCCGCAGTATACGCGAAACGCCCGAAACGGTGCCGCCGGTCCCATAGCCCGTCACCCAATAATCCAGCCGTTGCCCTTCGAAATCCGCAAGAATTTCCCGGGCAGTCGTGTTCTCGTGAATATCGGCATTGGCTGCGGTCTCGAACTGGCTGGCAAGGAACCATCCGTTTTCCTCGGCCAGTTCCTTGGCCTTGGTATACATGCCGAACCCTTTTTGCGCCTTCGGGGTCAGAACAACCTTGGCGCCCAGAAACCGCATCAGCTTTCGCCGTTCGACCGAGAAGCTCTCGGCCATCGTCACGACCAGAGGGTATCCCTTGGCCGCGCACACCATGGCCAGCCCGATCCCGGTGTTGCCGGATGTCGCTTCGACAACGGTTTGTCCGGGCTTCAGCCGCCCGTCACGTTCCGCCGCCTCGATGATGTTCAGCGCCAGCCTGTCCTTGACCGAGCCTGCCGGGTTGAAGGCCTCGAATTTCACATAGACGGTCACATGCTCGGGCGCGATCCGATTGACCCGAATGCAGGGCGTGTCACCGACCGTGTCGAGAATGCTGTCATACAGGCGTGTCCGCCCTTGTGTCTGTCGAATAGCCATTTCGATGTCCCTCCAGAATATCCGGCTAACATGCCACAGATTTCCCGAGGGTGTAGCCCTTATTGCTTTCCAATGTGGTTGGGCCGTCCCGTCTCGACTTGACGTATGTCAGAGCGAACACGGATGTCCTGCACAAGGCCACAGGGCATTTGCAATCGCTCTGGCGGTCGTACCAGCCCCCAAGCCTATGTTTTTGAAGGGTCACTTTCATCAGCGGCGTCATCAGACCGCTTCAACGACAAAGGCGGCTCGTCCGCCTCTGCTGCAATTGGTTTCGGGGCCTGTACCTCGTCGGGGCCCGGAATCGGCTGGGCCAGCGGGGTGTCATCCATCTCAGGTACTGCGCCGACCCATGAGGCATCGACTTCCTCTTCCACCACGCGGCGGAACACCAGCACATTGCGCCAGTTCGTGGTCGATCCGGTCAGACCCGAGCGTTCTTCGCTGGGCAGCAACTCGGCCCG
The DNA here is from genome assembly GCF_056534925.1 of Ruegeria sp. P10. Classification (NCBI taxonomy): domain Bacteria; kingdom Pseudomonadati; phylum Pseudomonadota; class Alphaproteobacteria; order Rhodobacterales; family Roseobacteraceae; genus Ruegeria; species Ruegeria sp. P10. The sequence continues at coordinate 216,041 of NZ_JBQERJ010000003.1, read as the reverse complement.
CTGGTATTCCCAGCCATCCTGCCCCAACTGATTCAGCAGTTGCTCGACCGAGACGGCAAAGCGGCCCTCGGCCGTTTTCACGCCTTTGGCTTTGACACCTTTTTGCGGGGCGGGGATGACCTTGTATTCGTAGCGCTTCATCTACTGTTCCTAAATGCGTTTCCGCGCCAACTTAACACGCTGCCCCCCGGGTGAAAGGGCCCTTGCTCATCCGGCGGAATTCACCTCTGACCATTCGCTTCGGCCTGTGCCGCCTTGGCCACAACCAACAGGCACAGTTCCGTCGCCAACGCCATGTCCTGCACTGAAATCCATTCCAACGGGCCGTGAACGCACTGCATCCCGGTGAAAATGTTGGGGCAGGGGGTGCCGAATTCGGTCAGGCGCGATCCGTCCGTGCCGCCCCTAATCGGTACCGACAGCGGTTCAACCCCCAACTCGCGACACGCATCGCGCGCCAGTTCGACCGGAGTCATGTCGTTTTCCAGCCAATACCGCATGTTGCGGTACTGGTGGCTGATGTCGCAGGTGATGGTCGCGCGCGGTTCCGTGGCCTGCACGGCGGCGCAGACCTGCCGCACGATGTTTCGTTGCGCTTCCAGCCCGTCCATCTCGAAATCACGCAGGATCAGCTTGATCTCCATCTCGGATGATCCGCCGTTCATGTCAGTGACATGGATGAAGCCTTCGCGCCCGTCCGTGGTTTCCGGCGTCATGGTGGCCTGAGGCAATGTCTGTACGATCTTTGCCGCCAGATGCGTGGCGTTCACCATCTTTTCCTTGGCCAGGCCGGGATGGATCGAAACACCCTCGATCCGGATCACGGCGCGGTCGGCCGAGAAACTTTCATACTCGATCTCACCCACTTGCTGCCCATCCAGCGTATAAGCAAAATCCACGCCCAGATCCTGGGGAAGTTGTTCCGTGACACCCCGGCCGATCTCTTCATCCGGAGTGAACGCGATACGAATCGGACCATGTGGAACATCCTGATTTTCGATCAGGTGCCGCGCCATCGTCATCAGAATCGATACACCGGCCTTGTCGTCCGCGCCCAGCAGGGTTGTGCCCGACGCAGTGATCAGGTCGTGGCCGATCTTTTCGGCCAGATAGGGGTGGTCTTCCGGAGAAAGAACCAGATCCGGGTTGTCGGGGAAGGTGATGTCGCCACCGTTGTAGCCCTTGATCACCCGCGGCTTGACGCCGGTTGCGTTGAACTGAGGGGCTGTATCGACATGGGCCAGAAAGCCCACGGTCGGCCCCGGCGCCGTTCCGGGAATGGTCGCGACGACAACACTGTCGCCCGTCATCTCAACATCCTGCGCGCCGATCTGGATCAGCTCATCGCGCAACAGGTTCAGCATGTCGAACTGAATCTGAGTGCTCGGGGTCGTCGGGGATGTCTCGTCACTTTGACTGTCGATGGCGGCATAGCGCACCAGCCGGTCTTCGAGTTCCTGATCAAATCTGCTTTGCATAATACCTCACCTCTCTGTTGCGGAGGAAAGGGCCCAAAAAGCAGGAAGTCAAGCCGATGGCTTGACCCCAAGTCTTAAGATTTTGTGAGAAACCGGATAGTACAAACCCGCCAAAGATTGCCGGCAGGCTTGTACAAAACGAAAGGTTTACGAGCCCAGCTTCTTGCTGACCAGTTCGTTGACGGCTTTCGGGTTCGCCTTGCCGCCGGTGGCTTTCATGACCTGACCCACGAACCAGCCCGCCAGTTTCGGGTTCACCTTGGCCTTCTCGACCTGCGCCGGGTTGGCGGCGATGATCTCGTCCAGCGCGGCCTCGATCGCGCCGGTATCGGTCACCTGCTTCATGCCGCGCTCTTCGACGATCTGCGCCGGGTCGCCGCCTTCGGTATAGACGATCTCGAACAGCTCTTTGGCGATCTTGCCCGAAATCGCGTCCGAGGCGATCAGGTCGATGATCCCGCCCAGCTGCGCGGGCGAAACCGGCGAGTCGGTGATGTCGCGGTCGTCTTTCTTCAGGCGGCCGAACAGCTCGTTGATGACCCAGTTCGCCGCCAGTTTTCCGTTACGGCCCTTGGCCACTTCCTCGAAATAGGCGGCGGATTCGACCTCGGCGGTCAGCACTGATGCGTCATAGTCGGTCAGGCCGAACTCATTGATGAAGCGCGCCTTTTTCTCGTCCGGCAGCTCGGGCAGCCTGGCGGCGATATCATCGACCCATGCTTGTTCGATCTCCAGCGGCAGCAGGTCGGGGTCAGGGAAATAGCGGTAATCATGCGCTTCTTCCTTGGACCGCATCGAACGGGTTTCACCCTTGTCCGGGTCATACAGACGGGTTTCCTGCTCGACCTTGCCACCACCTTCGACGATGGCGATCTGACGGCGGGCTTCGACCTCGATCGCTTGCTGGATGAAGCGCATCGAGTTCATGTTCTTGATCTCGCAGCGCGTGCCCAGATGCGAAAAATCCTGTGTTTCCTGATACTTCTCATAGGCGCCGGGCAAACAGATCGAGACGTTCACATCGGCCCGCAGGTTGCCGTTCTGCATGTTGCCGTCGCAGGTGCCCAGGTAACGCATGATCTGACGCAGCTTGGCGATATAGGCCGCGGCCTCTTCCGGCCCGCGGATGTCGGGGCGGCTCACGATCTCCATTAGGCAGACACCGGTGCGGTTAAGGTCGACGAAGGACATATGCGGATCCATGTCGTGAATCGACTTGCCCGCGTCTTGTTCCATGTGGATACGCTCGATCCGCACCTTGCGCGCGGTACCGTCGCCCAGTTCGACCAGCACTTCGCCTTCGCCCACGATCGGGTGATACAACTGGGAAATCTGATACCCTTGCGGCAGGTCGGGGTAGAAATAATTCTTGCGGTCAAAGGCCGATTTCAGATTGATATCCGCCTTCAGGCCCAGCCCTGTGCGCACAGCTTGCTCAACGCAGTATTCGTTGATCACCGGCAGCATCCCCGGCATCGCCGCGTCCACGAAAGCCACGTTTGAATTCGGTTCCGCCCCGAATTGGGTGGATGCACCCGAAAACAGCTTGGCATTGGATGAGACCTGAGCATGCACCTCCATCCCGATCACCAGTTCCCAATCGTGCTTGGCCCCGGCAATGGTTTTGGGTTTGGGCATTTCGTATGTCAGATCGAGCATGGCGCGCCTCATTTCCGCAGAAGTCTAAGCCTGCGTATTAGGCCCGGCAGGGCTTAGGGGCAAGGGGGAATCCTGTCGTGTTCAGTTCTGGGAAAACCGCAGGCCCGACGGTGTGAATGTCACATCCATACCGCTGCGCAGTTCTTCCCGGAACAGATCCGAGATGGCGCGCAAGGCATCGCGCTGACCGCGCGCTGCAAATCGTTCGGGCGAGTTTATGCGGACGGAATTGTTGAAACCGTTGGCCGCATGCGCCCAGATCAACGGGTGCAATTCCGTCAGGTGATCGCGGATAAGCCGGTTTGCCGTGTCGCGCATCTGCGAACGGACAAGGTCGGCCTGATCATTCAGGCCAAATCCGTTCTGGACGGTGATCGCGCAGTAGGATGACAGCATGTTGATCATCTGCTGATCGGGCCGCAGGCGCAGGATATCACGCAGACCCTCAAGGAAATACTCGATATCGACGCGGGCACAGGCCTCTTCGTCCAATGCGATGGCGTCGAACTGAACCCATGTGTATCCGCCCGCGCCCCAGATATCCTGTGTCCTGGCGGCTGTACGCAAGGCTTGCAACTCCAGCTCTTCGTAGCTGCCGAACCACCGGGGCAGAAGGTGGCTGCCCATCGCGCGCATGTGGCGCTGATTGCATGGATCCAGCGTGATCAGCCGTTCATATTCTTCGGCCACCCGCGCGTTGGATTTGCGCTGACCAGCCAGCAGCGCACATCCGGTCGCTGCAATCAGGGGGCTGTCGGGGGCATCCTTCCTGCATTTGGGCAGGATTGCTGCGGCCCGGTCGAAATGCGCGGCGCAGCGTGACCGGTGCAAAGGTGGCAGCGTCGCGTCCGAGGCCGTACCGCGCCATGCCCACGCCAGATCGATATGGGCAAGGGCAACGACGGTGGCGATCATCGGGTCATAGGGGTTGTCCGCCATCTCGCCTTCAAGTTCCGAGATGCCCCCCAACAGGTCGTAATCCGAGATGGCCGCGCCATCCGAGAGCGCATGTTCAGCGGCCAGAACAACGTCAGACCTTGCACCGAACGCCAGCAGATCGGCCACCGGCATACCATCCGCAACGGCGGCGCGATCCTGATCAGCCACGCGCATTTCCTGCGACAGCTCCGCCCAGCGGTCCTGCCGGGCGAGATAGCGGCCATGTTCGATCGTGGAATGTCCGATCAGATCATCGCGGTCGGATTTTGCGACGGGAATATTCAGCTGACCCTGCTCGGGCAAGGCAGCCGCAAGCGCGGATTTTGTCGCGCACAGATCTGCTGAAACATTTGTAGGAGTAGCTGTGGATGGGGCGAACAGTGCCCTTAGCGACCGAAACATGGCGATACTCAAAACTGTAAAAACGTATAACTGACACCGAAGTCTGGCGGGATATCGGGTTCAAATCAAGTAAATTGCCGATTAATTTCTTCTTTTCGTGTCCAATTCACCATTCAAGGGTCCAGTGTTTCAGAAAACAGTGAAATGATGCCGTTCTACGCGAAATCCGGCTTGTTTCAGAAGGGTTTCCAAATCCAGATGCGCCGGCAGCGACTCATCCGGCAGACGGATTCGTTTGCCGGAATGCAAAACGATCGACACTCGAACCGAGAAATCCCAACGGGTGTCAAAGCGGAAATGGTCGATGTCGCGCAGCGCGACCTCTGCCTGCCGGTTCCCCGTGAACCAGCTTAGCGCATCCTGATCCAATTGCATGCCTGCGCTGGTGTTCTGAACCACGTCCCAAAGTGCGGGCAGGGTGGCCAAAGACAGCAGCCCCGTGATCCACCAGGCCGCGTCAAACAGGACAACCAGCGTCAGCAACGCCGCATAAACGCCGGCCAGGATGGCCAGCGTTCGCAAATTCCGGTTGCTGCGGGCAAAGCTGTAAGGCGTCATGCGCCGAGGATGCGGGACACCATTTCGGTCGTGTCCCGCGACAGGTTCGGTGTTTCCGCGATGCGGGAAAGCTGCGCACGCATCAGGGCCTGACGATCCGGATCATACCGTTTCCAGGTCTGGAACGCCGAGCACATTCGGGCCGTGGTCTGTGGGTTTACCGGGTCCAGACGGATCAGCCAGTCGGCCAGCAGGGCGTATCCGGCGCCATCCGGCTGGTGGAACCCTGCGTGGTTCATCGCCAAGGCCCCCATGACGGCGCGGAACCTGTTCGGGTTTTTCCAGTTGAAATCGGAATGCTCGGTCAGGGTCGCGGCAATTGCGGGTGTCGCCTCGGGTGCTGCCATCGCGACTTGCAGGCCAAACCACTTGTCCATGACCAACCGGTCATGCTGCCACTGGTCGTAGAAGGCATCCAACTGCGCCTCACCCTTGCGGGCGCGTAAAAGGCAAGACAGCGCCGTCAGTTGCAATGTCATGTTGTCTGCCTTGCCGTACACCTCGGCCGCCATCGCCCCGCCGTCCAGGCGAGAGGTCAGCGCCAGCGCGGCGCTGCCAAGTGCCCGTTTGCCGGACTGCTCGGCGTTCGGGCTGTAGGGGCCGTCCACCAAAGCCTCACTGTGCAGGCGGGGCAGCAAATCCTGTACGGTCTGGGCTGTTGCCTGCCGCAACGTTTCCACTGCGGTCCAGATCGCCATAGGGTCGGGCGTGTGGCCACGGTCGTGCAGCGCCGCTGCCAATTCCGATTGTGTCGGCAATCCCAGCATCAACGCACGATAGGCCGGGTCCAGTTCGTCATTGCGCAGCACAGTCAACACGCCGTCAAGGTAATCGGTATCCGGTGCCGCATCCTTAAGGATCATCCGCATCAGGGTGTCCTGCGCCAGATCCCGTCCTGCCTGCCAACGGTTAAACGGGTCCGTGTCATGCGCCAGAAGAAACGCGCGTTGCGCGTTCGACTGGTCATGTTCCAGAATGACAGGTGCCGAGAAATCGCGCAGGATCGATGCTGTGGGTTTCGCCGCCAGGCCAGTGAACGCAAAGCTCTGTTCGGCCTGCGTCAGTTCCAGCACTTCGGTCGCGCGAACCTCATCGCCATTTGGCCCAATCAGGCCGACTGCAACCGGGATGACCTGAGGCAGTTTCTCCTCCTGTCCCGGCGTGGGATCGGTTCGCTGTTTCAGCGTAAGTGTATAGGTGCCGTCGGCCCAGTCTTCCTGAACCCTGACGCGCGGAGTGCCCGACTGGCTGTACCAACGTTTGAATTGTGTCAGATCGCGCCCGGTGGTGTCTTCGAAAACCTTCAGCCAGTCCTCGATCGTGCAGGCCTGACCGTCATGGCGTTCAAAATACAGATCAAGCGCCTTGGCATAGGCCGCATCCCCGACCAACCGTTTCAGCATGCCGATCACCTCGGCGCCCTTCTCATAGACGGTGGCGGTGTAGAAGTTGTTGATCTCCTGAAAGCTTTCTGGGCGCACAGGATGCGACAACGGCCCGTTGTCCTCGGGGAACTGCCGGGCACGCAGGTCTATGGCATCGTGGATGCGCTTTACCGGGGCCGAGCGCATGTCCGATGTGAATTGCGCATCCCGGAATACTGTCAGACCTTCCTTGAGGCACAGCTGGAACCAGTCGCGGCAGGTGATGCGGTTGCCGGTCCAGTTGTGGAAATACTCATGCGCGATGATCGCCTCGATCCGTTCGAAATTGGCGTCGGTCGAAGTTTCGGGACTGGCGAGAACGGCCGACGAGTTGAAGATGTTCAGCCCCTTGTTTTCCATAGCGCCCATGTTGAAGTCATCGACGGCGACGATGTTGAAGACGTCCAGGTCGTATTCACGGCCATAGACATCCTCGTCCCATTTCATCGACTTCTTCAACGCCTCCATGCCGAAGGCGCATTTTCCCTCGTCTCCGGGACGGACCCAGAGGTTCAGTTCGACGGTGCGACCTGATCTGGTGGTGAACTGACCGGGATGTGCAATCAGGTCTCCGGCGACCAGAGCGAACAGATAGGCGGGTTTTGGCCATGGATCGACCCATTCGGCCCAACCTTCACCCTTGCCCGACGGGTTGCCGTTCGACAGCAGAACCGGCAGGTCGCCGTTGATCCGAACTGTGAAGGTGGACATCACGTCTGGCCGGTCGGGATAGAAGGTGATCTTGCGGAACCCCTCGGCCTCGCACTGGGTGCAGTACATGCCGTTCGACATGTACAGACCTTCCAGCGCGGTATTGTTGCCGGGGTCGATTTCAACCTCGGCTTCCCACAGGAACGGGGCGTCCGGGACATCTGCGGTTAGTCCTTTGTCGGTCACGTCTGGCGTGATCTCGGCCCCGTCAATGGCGGCGCGGATCAAGTTCAGTTCTTCCCCGTGCAGAAAGAAGGTGCGGTCGGTTGCGTCAGGATTGGGCCGGAACGCAATGCGCGAGGTGACGCGCGTGGCGTGCGCGTCCAGATCAAAAGTCAGGTGCACGCTGTCCACCAGATAGCCAAACGGTGTGTAGTCTTTCAGGTAGATCGTGGTGGGGGCAGCGTCGCGCATCTTGGGCCTCGTATCTGTTCGGGACTGGCGCGACGTTAGGGGCTTCGTTCGGGCGCTGCAACCGGCCCTGCCATTGCCTTGAGGTTTTTGAAACAGCTTCAAGCCGAAGCGAATGCCCCAAATGACGGGATGAAAGTTGCCTATCGGAAACTTTCCGCCTAAGTCACAGTGCATACAATGGCGCACAATCGCAGGAGAGCAGGAATATGACGGACAGACAAACCCTGAGCGGACTGCAGATCGATCCGGTTTTGGCTGAGTTCATCGAGACGCAGGCGCTGCCGGGCACGGGCGTCTCTTCGCAGAAGTTCTGGGCCGGCATGGCGCGGATGGTGGACGAACTGGGGCCGAAAAACCGTGAGCTGCTGGCCAAACGGGCCGAGATCCAAAGCCGCATCGATGGGTGGCACATGTCCCGAAAGGGGCAGAACACCGATGCCGCTGAATATGAGGCTTTCCTGAAAGAGATCGGGTATCTGGTCGAAGAAGGCGACGCGTTCCAGATTGAAACGGCCAAGGTCGACCCCGAGATCGCCCTGACCCCGGGCCCGCAACTGGTTGTTCCGATTACCAATGCACGCTTTGCCCTAAACGCGGCCAACGCGCGCTGGGGCAGCCTGTATGATGCGCTGTACGGAACCGATGCAATGGGGGATCTGCCGGCAAGCGGTGGCTATGATGCGGCGCGCGGCGCACGGGTGATCGCATGGGCCAAGGCGTTTCTGGATGATGCCGTGCCTCTGGCGTCGGGATCATGGGCGGATGTCACCGAACTGGGCATCACCGACGGTGCGTTGACCCCTGCGCTGGGCGATCCCGCTCAATTTGCCGGGTTTGGCGGTTCGGCGGACACGCCCGACTTTGTGCTGTTGAAAAACAACGGCCTGCACATCCAGATCATGATCGACTCCACAAGCAACATAGGCGCGACCGATCCCGCAGGCATTGCAGATGTCCAGTTGGAATCCGCACTGTCCACCATCATGGATTGCGAAGACTCGGTTGCCTGTGTCGATGCCGCCGACAAGGTTGTGGCCTATGGCAACTGGTTGGGCCTCATGAAAGGCGACCTGACCGAAGAGGTCACCAAGGGCGGCACAACGTTCACTCGGAAACTGGCCGAGGACCTGAGCTTTACCACTCCGTCGGGTGATCAGGCCAAGCTGAAAGGCCGGTCCCTGATGCTGGTGCGCAACGTGGGTCACCTTATGACCAACCCGGCCGTGCTTGACGCAGAAGGGCGCGAGATCGGCGAAGGCTTGATGGATGCTCTGTGCACCACCCTGATCGCCATGCACGACCTGAAGCAGGACGGGGGCAATTCTGTCGAGGGCTCTGTCTATGTGGTGAAGCCCAAGATGCACGGGCCCGAGGAAGTTGCGTTCTCGGTCGAGATATTCGACATGGTCGAAGACATTCTGGGCCTGCCGCGCAACACGGTGAAGCTGGGCATCATGGATGAGGAACGCCGCACCTCGGTCAACCTCAAAGAGTGCATTCGCGCCGCAAAATCACGCGTCGCCTTTATCAATACGGGTTTCCTGGACCGGACCGGCGACGAAATTCATACCTCGATGGAGGCCGGTCCGATGCTGCCCAAGGGCGACATTAAGAATACGCCATGGATTGCGGCCTATGAAGATCGCAATGTCGATATTGGTCTGGCCTGTGGCCTGAAGGGCAAGGCGCAGATCGGCAAGGGCATGTGGGCCATGCCGGATCGCATGGGCGATATGCTTGAGGCCAAGATCGGCCACCCCATGGCCGGAGCGACATGTGCCTGGGTGCCGTCGCCCACGGCCGCGACCCTGCACGCAACGCATTACCACAAGGTCGATGTGCTGGCCCGTCAGGACGAGCTGGCCGCAGGCGGCGCACGTGGTACGTTGAAGGATCTGTTGACCATCCCCTTGCTGGCTGGACGCAATCTGAGTGACGAGGAAATCACGCGTGAACTTGAAAACAATGCGCAGGGTATCCTCGGCTATGTCGTGCGTTGGGTCGATCAGGGCGTGGGCTGTTCCAAGGTGCCCGACATCAACGATGTCGGCCTGATGGAAGACCGCGCGACGTGTCGGATTTCGTCGCAGGCACTGGCCAACTGGCTGCATCACAGCGTCGTGGATGAAGCTCAGGTCATGGCCGCACTGCAAAAGATGGCCGCCGTCGTGGATCGCCAGAATGAAGACGATCTGAATTACACACCGATGGCGCCGGGATTTGACGGTATCGCCTTTCAGGCCGCATGCGATCTGGTGTTCAAGGGCCGGGTTCAGCCCTCGGGCTATACCGAGCCGGTCCTGCATGCGCGCCGTCTGGAATTGAAAGCCAGCCAAAGATAACACCGACAACAGCCCACAGACCAATCGTTTGCGGGCTTCGTCGAACTTCAATCTGACGAGAGGACCTTCAGATGTCAGTTTCCCTACGCAAGGCCCGCACCATCATCCGCAAAACCCTGGAAAAGGGCCGAGAGATGGAGTTGAAGCCGCTCTCAGTCGTGGTTCTGGACGCCGGTGGGCATGTCATTGCGTTCGAGCGCGAGGATGGTGCAGCACCGGGCCGGTTCGGGATTGCACAGGGCAAGGCCTATGGGTCGGTCATGCTGGGAATGGCGGGCACCGCGCAGATGCAGCGCGCTGAAACACAGGCCTATTTCATGGCCTCTGTAAATGGCGTCTATGGTGGTCAGGTCGTGCCTGTTCCGGGTGGCGTGCTGTTGCGTGATCGCAAGGGGGCCGTGATCGGCGCCGTTGGGGTTACCGGAGACACATCAGACAATGATGCGCTGGCCGCAATGGCGGGGATCGAGGCAGCCGGCCTGATCGGCGAGATTTAACAAGAGCGTTGTATTTATACGTCTTTCCCGCTGAGTGGGGAAATTTTTTCCATCGCGCAGATGTTCGTTGGAAAATTTTTCCAATTAAGCGGGGCGGGCCAGAACGTACAGTGCGTCTTCGAACACGTCCCTGCGCTTTCATGCAGGGCGTGTATTCTTGCACGTTAAAACCGCTGCCGCTAGCTTCCTTGACAGGCACAACAACAGCAGGGAAAGCGGAATGTCTCGGCCTGTCGTCGGTATCATCGGCAACTCGTACCTCATGAACGATCAATACCCCACACATGCTGGGGGAACGATGAATTCGGATGCCGTGGCCAACGTGTCAGGATGTCTTCCGTTGTTGATACCCGCAGATCCGCGTTACGTGTCGGTAGATGAGTTGCTGGAGGTCTGTGACGGCTTTTTGCTGACCGGCGGTCGCCCGAACGTGCACCCGGAAGAATACGGGGAACCTGCAACCGATGCACATGGCGAATTCGACCGGGCACGAGACGCCATAACTCTGCCGTTGGTTCGGGCCTGCGTTGAAAGGGGGCAGCCGTTTTTGGGCATCTGCCGGGGGTTTCAGGAAGTCAACGTTGCCATGGGCGGAACGCTTTATCCCGAGATACGCGATCTGCCGGGGCGGATGAACCACCGGATGCCGCCCGATGGAACCCTGGAGGAAAAGTTTGCCCTGCGTCATGTGGTGACACTGGAAAACGGCGGCGTTTTCCACAAACTGTTCGGCGCAACCGAGGTCATGACCAACACCTTGCACGGTCAGGGCATCAAAACGATTGGGCAGCGCGTGGTCATTGATGGCCATGCACCGGACGGGACGCCCGAAGCGATCTACATCAAGGATGCGCCCGGCTTTACCCTGTCGGTTCAATGGCATCCGGAATGGGACGCGATCAATGACCCGGTCTCGCGCCCCCTGTTCGAAGCCTTCGGTGATGCGGTGCGTGGATGGGCCGCCGGAACGGTTCATCAGGCAGTTCAAAAATCTGCCTGAATGACACCGGCCCCGACGAGGGGGAAATCGGGCCGGTGCCGTGCGATCAGACCAGCAGGTTGAACTGATTGATCAGCGGAAGCGAGCGGGCGCGCTTGCCCGTCAGGTCGAAAAGCGCATTGCCGAGTGCCGGCATCGAAGGCGGTGTTCCGGGCTCGCCCGCACCACCCATATGCTGATTGGTTTCCAGCACGCGCACCTCGACCTGCGGGGCTGTGTGCATCCGCATCGCGTCATAGTCGGGGAAGTTGAACTGCTCGACTTCGCCTTCCGCAAAGGTGATCTCACCGAAATACGCGGCAGACAGGCCGTACATCATGCCGCCGAACATCTGCGCCTTGACGTTTTCCGGGTCCAGCGCCAGCCCCATGTCGCAGGCAATCCAGGCCTTGCTGATGCGGATGGTGCCGTCTTCGTCGACCACTTCGATGACCTGGGCCACCGGAGTGCCGAAGCTGTATGTGAAAGCCACGCCCCGACCGACGCCTTCGGTCGTCTGACCCGTCCAGCCTGACATTTCCTTCACCGCTTCCAAACATCCCGCCGACGGCGCGTGTTCGTTCCTCATCAGCTCCAGCCGGAACTCCAGCGGATCACGGCCTGCGGCATGAGCCATCTCATCCATGAATGTTTCATGAAAAAAGCCGTTATGGCTGTTGCCGACCGAGCGCCAGAACCCCACGGGAACAGCCAAATCAGCAATGTGGCCGCTCATGCGGTAATTCGGTACCGCGTAGGGCTGGTTGAAGAAGCCCTCGACCAGCACTTTGTCGGGCCCTCCGCCGGGGAACCCGGTGTAGCGCTCGACCGCCTGTTGGGTCGTAGATTGGGCCGCGACCTTCCCGTCAATGAGCACGGCCTTGCCGTCCTGAACCGCGCCGCGCATCCGGGCGATGGCGCCGGGGCGGAAATAGTCGTGACGCATGTCCTCTTCGCGGCTCCAGGTCGTCTGAACCGGTGTGCCGGGCATGGCCATGGCAACCTTGGTTGCGATTTCGCCGAAATCCAGTTCGCCCCTGCGACCAAACCCGCCACCCAGATAGGTGGTGTGGATTTGGACGGCTTCGGTATCCAGTCCGGCAGTGTTGGCAACGCGGAACTGAATCAGTGTGGGGGCCTGGTTGCCGCACCAGAGTTCCAACGCATTTCCCGTGTAGAGCGCGGTGGCATTCATTGGCTCCATCGTTGCATGGGCCAGATAGGGCACGCGATACTCGGCGGTGATTTCAATGGCGTTTTCCGGGCTCGCGCTGACATCGCCGTCGTCGCGCATGGTCGAGTTCGGTGCGTCGTCAAACGCCTCGGCGATCCTGGCAAAGATGTCTTCGGTTTCCGGCGGATAGGGCGCGTCGCCCCAATCGACATCAATGGCCTCGACTGCCTGATTGGCCAACCATGTGTTGCTTGCGATCACGGCCACGCCTGTGCCCAGATCGACGACCTTCTCAACCCCGGGCATGGATCTTGCGTCGCTGTCGTCAAAGCCGTTCATCGCGCCGCCCAGTTTGGGGTTCATTCGCACGCTGGCGAATTTCATGCCGGGCAGGCGGACATCGACGCCGAATTCAGCGGTGCCTGTCGCCTTGCCCACCATGTCGAGACGCGGTTGGCTTCGGCCCAGATAGCGCCATTCGGACGGGTCTCGCAACGGTACCTCAACGGGTTCCAGCCCGGCGGCATCCTCGGCAAGCATTGAATAGGCGATCTTGTCGCCGTTGGGGGCAATGACATGGCCTGACGCCGTTTTCAGATCCGAGGGGTCGACGCCCAACCGGTTTGCGGCGGCGCGTTTGAGTGTTTCACGGGCCGAAGCACCGGCTTGCCGCATCCGGTCGAACCCATCTTTCATCGAGGTCGAGCCACCCGTGACTTGCAGGCTGAGCGTCTTGCCCAGAACACCCAGTGCCTCGCCCAGATTGTGCTGGAAATTCGAGATATCGTATCCCTTGTTTGGCAACCCTTCGCCCACAAGGGCCGAATTGTAATAGGCCGCCGCAGCGGGGCCGTGCAGAACGGTGATCTGATCCAGATCGACATCCAGTTCCTCGGCGATCAGCGCGGCCCATGTGGTTCGGACGCCCTGACCCATTTCCGCGCGGGGCGCGAACAATGTGACACGATTCTGGTCAATCAGCACAAACGGGTTCAGTGCTGCCTCTCCTTCGCGGGGTTTCAAGGGGTTGGCCGCGGGGCGGGTCACGTAATAGGTGCCAAAGGCCACGCCGCCAACGATCGCGGCAGAGCCGATCAGGAACGTACGGCGGAGGATTTTTCCAACGGAAGCCATTGCTTACGCCTCCTTCAGCTTGGATGCCGCGTCATGGATTGCTGCGCGGATAAGGGGATAGGTGCCGCAGCGGCACAGGTTGCCCTGCATCGCTTCGTCGATGTCTGCGTCAGAGGGGGCCGGGTTTTCCACCAGCAATGCCGCGGCCTGCATGATCTGGCCCGACTGGCAGTATCCGCACTGCGCGACCTGATGATCGATCCAGGCCTGTTGGATCGTGGCCAGCGCGTCCGGCGAGCCGAGCCCTTCGATCGTGGTCACGTCACCCCAGACATCCGAAAGCGTCACCTGGCACGAGCGCACGGCCTCGCCATCGATATGCACGGTGCAGGCCCCGCATGCGGCCACGCCGCAGCCGAACTTGGTGCCGGTCAGCCCGACCTCGTCCCGCAGAACCCAAAGAAGGGGGACGTCATCAGGCAGATCCACCTGATGTTGCTTGCCGTTGATCTTCAGGGTCGTCGCCATGGCGCACCTCGTGTTACTGTGGCTGGTTTCTGACATAATTGTGGGAAAGTGTCAGGATGTCAATTGACAAATTGAACAAAAAATGTCAGGGTTTCGAATATGAAAGACAATGGTGACGGCTCACGGCAACAGGCGATCCTGAACTCGGCGTTTCAGGCGTTTTCCACTTATGGATATAGAAAGACCTCGATGGACGACATCGCGCGCGGCGCGGGGATGTCCCGGCCGGCGGTGTATCTGCATTACAAGAACAAAGAGGCGATCGTCAGCAAGCTGACCGAGCTGTACTATGCCGAAAAGAGCGTTGCGGTGGCCGAAGCGCTGGCGACGCAGGGGTCGGTGCCCGAGGTTCTGACCCGCGCAATTCAGGCGCAGACCGAGGGGATGGCAAAAATTCTGGCCTCGCCCCACGGGCTTGAAATCCTCGACAACACAAAATCTCTGTCTGGGGAAATCATCGCGGCGGGTGAGGCCAGGCTGGCCGCGCTCTATGCGGACTGGCTGACGCAACAGGAAAAGGCGGGCCGGGTTCGCCTGCTGGCTGACGCGGCAGAGACCGGTCGGACGATCACGGCCACGCTCAAAGGGCTGAAGCTGATTGGCGCCGGCGCCGAGGTCTATGAACAGCAGGTCGCACAGGTCGCGGCCCTTTTCGGCGCCGGACTCGAAGTCAGGTAACGCGCTGACGGATCCTGTATTCGGGCGTGTCCCACAGGCGATTCTGCATGATATCGGCCATAATCCCGACGGCGCGTTCGACATCGCCTTCGTCGATATACAAAGGTGTAAAGCCGAACCGCATTATGTCGGGTGCTCGAAAATCTCCGATCACGCCTCGGGCGATCAGGGCCTGCATGGCGGCATACCCTTCCTTGAAACGGAACGAGATCTGGCTGCCACGCTGCTGCGGATCACGGGGGCTGGCCAGTTGCAGATCCGGGCAGGTTGCCTCGACGCGTTCTATGAAAAGCTCGGTCAGTTCAATCGATTTGGCCCGGACGTCGGTCATGTCCGCCAGATCCCAGATATCCATCGCAGCCGACAAGGCCGTCATCTGGATGATGGGGGGCGTTCCCACCCGCATCCGTTCAATGCCGCTGCCGGGGCGGTAGTCGAGATCGAAGGCAAACGGCGCTTCGTGCCCCAGCCATCCGGACAGGGCGGGGCGTGCGTGTTCCGCCAACCTCGGCGCGACATAGATGAAGGCCGGCGCGCCGGGGCCGCCGTTGAGGTATTTGTACGTGCACCCGACTGCGAAATCGGCGTTGCACCCTGAAAGGTCCACCGGGATGGCCCCCGCGGAATGGGCCAGATCCCAGACTGTTATCACGCCGTTGGCATGCGCCAGTTCGGTCAGTGCCTTCATGTCGTGCATCCGACCCGAGCGATAATCCACCTCGGTCAACATAAGAACAGCGACCTCTTCGGTGATTGCACCGGCCACGGCTTTGGGATCAACGACGCGCAACTCATACGCGTCCCCAAGCGAGCGCAGCAAGCCATCCGCCATATACAGGTCCGAAGGAAAGTTGCCGTTGTCCGACAGAACCACTTTGCGACCCGGATTCAGTTCAAGGGCCGAGGCCACCGCCTGATAGACCTTGATCGACAAGGTGTCTCCGGTCACCACACTGCCGGGCTCAGCTCCGATCAGGCGGCCAATCCGGTCACCAAGCGCGGTGGGCAGGGCCATCCAACCAGCCTTGTTCCATCCGGTGATCAGCATCTGGCCCCATTCATCCGTCAGCATCCGTTGCACTCGGGCACCGGCCGATTTCGGCAGGGGGCCCAGAGAATTGCCATCCAGATAGATGACGCCCTCTGGCAGGTCGAACATGGCTTTGGTTGCCGCAAAATCAGTCATGAAGGCTCGCTAACTCGTGTGAACGTCGGTGATTGCTATTGAGGTAGTCGATCCGCGATAATGAGTCCATGCGATGCGACATACTGGTCTTTTGCCATTTTGGCTCAAAAGCGGTAGGACATCGCGCAGAAGCGACATGTGCTTGATCTTGTCGTCATTCAATGAGGGCTTTGCATGCGCTGGATGGACGTTCCACCGGTTTGGTTGGTTGCTTTTGCGGCTCTTGCCTGGTTGCAGGCAAGGTATCTGAAGCTGGGCCTGTCGCTTGAGGGCGGTTTGACGGATCTTCTGAGCGGGGTGTTGATCGGAGGTGGAATCCTGATGGCTGTTCTGGCAGTGGTCGAATTCCGCCGTCACAAGACAACCGTCATCCCACATGAAATCCCGTCGTCGATGGTGCAGTCCGGCATTTACAAGCGCAGTCGCAATCCGATCTATGTGGGCGACGTTCTGATTCTTGCGGGTCTTATCCTTCGGTTTGATGCCGTGCTGTCCCTGGTTCTTTTGCCAGTCTTTGTCTGGGTGTTGGAGCGTCGGTTCATCCTGCCGGAAGAAGACCGCCTGCGTCGTACCTTTCGCGCTGATTACGCTCGCTACGAACGCAAGACACGGCGCTGGATCTAGTGTGGATGCTGCAATGACATCACGTCAAAAATGCTGCGCTTGCGAAATAATGTTGCGCAGGATACATCTTTGCTTAACAAAGAATACCGATCACCCGCTCAGAACGAGTAAGAATTAGGGGGACTGCCAGTGAAGATAGGCACGCCAAAGGAAATACTGGACGGCGAGAACCGGGTCGCGATGACACCGGACTCGGCCGTGCAACTGCAAAAACTGGGCTATGAGTGCCTGATCGAAAAAGGCGCAGGTGCTGCCGCCGGTTTTTCGGACGCGGCGTATGAGGCCGTGGGCGTTGAAGTTGTCAAGACCGCAGCATCGCTGTGGAAGGCCGCAGATATCATCGCCAAGGTTCGTATCCCGACCGAGACGGAACTGAAGCGTCTGACCAAGGGCAAGACGCTGATTTCCTTCTTCAACCCTGCCGGAAACGAAGAAGGAATGGACCTTGCCAAGTCCAAGGGCGCAAACGTGATCGCCATGGAAATGGTGCCGCGTATTTCTCGCGCGCAGAAGATGGACGCATTGTCGTCGATGGCCAACATTGCCGGCTACCGCGCCGTTATCGAGGCGGGCAACAACTTTGGTCGTTTCTTCACCGGTCAGGTGACTGCGGCTGGCAAGGTGCCGCCTGCGAAGGTTCTGATCGTCGGGGCCGGTGTTGCCGGGCTTGCCGCGATCGGTACATCGACCTCGCTGGGTGCAATCACCTACGCGTTCGACGTGCGCCCCGAGGTGGCCGAGCAGGTCGAATCGATGGGGGCAGAGTTCGTCTATCTGGACTTCGAAGAAGAACAGCAGGATGGTGCGGCCACCGGCGGGTATGCTTCCGTCCAGTCAGAAGAGTTCCGCAATGCGCAGCTGGCCAAGTTTCGAGAGCTGGCCCCGGAAATAGATATCGTCATCACCACGGCACTGATCCCCAACCGTCCGGCGCCAAAGCTGTGGCTGGAAGACATGGTCAAGGCCATGAAGCCGGGCTCGGTCATCGTTGACCTTGCGGCCGAACGCGGCGGGAACGTCGAAGGTACCGTGCCGGACGAAAAGGTGGTGACCGACAATGGCGTGACCATCATCGGCTATACCGACTTCCCCAGCCGGATGGCGGCGCAGTCTTCGTCTTTGTACGCGACCAATATCCGTCACATGATGACCGATCTGACGCCTGAAAAGGACGGCCAGATCAATCACGACATGGAAGATGACGTGATCCGCGGCGCGACCGTGACCTATGAGGGTGAGATCACCTTCCCGCCGCCACCACCCAAGGTGCAGGCAATCGCGGCGCAGAAAAAGCCCGAGGTCAAGGAACTGACCCCGGAAGAAAAGAAGGCGCAGGAAATTGCGGCCTTCAAGGCGCAGACCAAGCAGCAGTTCACCCTGCTGGGTGTTGGTGGCGTGCTGATGCTGCTGGTGGGGCTGATCGCTCCGGCCAGTTTCATGCAGCACTTCATCGTCTTCGTGCTGGCCATCTTTGTGGGCTTCCAGGTGATCTGGAACGTCGCACACAGCCTGCACACTCCGCTGATGGCGATCACCAACGCGATCTCGTCGATCATCATCGTCGGGGCCCTGATGCAGATCGGATCGGGGTCGTTCCTGGTCATTCTGTTGGCGGCACTGTCCGTCTTCATGGCCGGGATCAACATCTTCGGCGGTTTCCTCGTAACCCGGCGCATGCTCGCCATGTTCCAGAAATCTTAAGGAGGCCGGGCACATGGATTATGGCTTCACCACTGCCGCCTATGTTGTTGCGGCTGTCCTTTTCATCCTTTCGCTCGGCGGTTTGTCGAACCAGGAAAGCGCCAAGCGCGCGGTCTGGTATGGCATCGTCGGTATGGCGCTGGCGGTTTTCGCCACGCTGGTTGGCCCGGGCTCGGGTCTGTGGCTTCTGTCGCTGCTGCTGATCGCGGGCGGTGGTTTCATCGGCCAGTATGTTGCGCAGCGCGTGCAGATGACCGAGATGCCGCAGCTTGTTGCGGCGATGCACTCGCTGGTCGGTCTTGCGGCCGTGTTCGTCGGCTTCAACGCGCATTTCGAGATCGGCAACGTGGCGCAGGTCATGGCCATTGCGGACAGTGCCAGCCAGGCGGATCTGTCCGATCTGGGGTCTTTTGCCAAGTTGATTGCCAAGAAAACCCCGGCCGAGCTGGCAATCCTGCACGTGGAACTGTTCCTGGGCATCTTCATTGGTGCGATCACCTTCACCGGGTCGGTCGTCGCCTATGGCAAGCTGGCGGGCAAGGTGACCTCGGCAGCGACAAAGCTGCCCGGTGGCCATGCGCTGAACGCGGCGGCGGCGGGTCTCTCGCTGATCTGCCTGATCTGGTACACATCGACAGGGGGTCTGTTCCCGCTGATCCTGATGACGCTGGCAGCGTTGTTCATCGGCTATCACCTGATCATGGGCATCGGTGGTGCCGACATGCCGGTGGTTGTGTCGATGCTGAACAGCTATTCGGGTTGGGCGGCTGCGGCGATCGGTTTCTCGCTGGGCAACGACCTACTGATCGTGGTCGGTGCGCTGGTGGGTTCAAGCGGTGCAATCCTGTCCTACATCATGTGCAAGGCGATGAACCGCCACTTTGTCAGCGTGATACTTGGCGGTTTTGGCGGCCCGCAGGGCGAACAGATGGCCGTTGAAGGCGAACAGATCGCAATCGAGGCCGATGGCGTTGCTGCAGCCTTGAACGACGCGGACAGCGTGATCATCATTCCGGGCTATGGCATGGCTGTGGCACAGGCGCAGCAATCGGTTTCCGAACTGGTGCGCAAGCTGCGGGCCAAGGGCAAGAACGTTCGTTTCGCCATCCACCCTGTGGCGGGTCGCTTGCCGGGCCACATGAACGTTTTGCTGGCCGAAGCGAAGGTGCCGTATGATATCGTTCTGGAAATGGACGAGATCAACGACGACTTTCCGGACACGGATGTGGCAATCGTCATCGGCTCGAACGACATCGTGAACCCTGCGGCACAGGAAGATCCCAACAGTCCCATCGCCGGCATGCCGGTTCTGGAATGCTGGAAAGCCAAGCAGGTCTTTGTGTCGAAACGTGGTCAGGGCACCGGGTATTCTGGCATCGAAAACCCGCTGTTCTTCAAAGAGAACACCCGCATGTTCTACGGCGACGCCAAGGAGTCGCTGGACAAGCTGCTGCCGATGATCGATTGATCGTCGCGTTGGATCCGATTGCAAAGGGCGCCTTTGGGCGCCCTTTTCTTTTTTGAGTTTGTATGGGGGCGTTGCCCCCAAACCCCCAGGATATTTCCAGCCAGATGAAGCAGGCGGAGTGTGGTAGTCTGGGGTGGCGGCCCAGATGGCAGGAGGTCGAGGATGGAGAAAGTGAATGGTATTGGCGGAGTGTTCTTTCGCGCCCGCGACCCTAAAGCGCTGAGCGCCTGGTATGAGAAGCACCTGGGCGTCAATCATTATGACCCCGTGCCCTGGAAGCAGCGTGAAGGCTATACGGTCTTTGCGCCATTCGCGGAGGACACCGCTTATTTCGGGCGGGCCGATCAGCAGTGGATGATCAATTTTCGTGTCGATGATCTGGGCGCGCTGACGGCGCAGCTTGAGCAGGCTGGAATCACGGTGGAAACCAATCCTGACTGGGACAGCGAAGTTGGAAAATTTGCCCGCATCCATGATCCCGAAGGCAACCCCATCGAGCTGTGGCAGCCAAATCAATGAGATAGCAGGGTTGTATACCGTTGTACTCCTGTAAGTACGTGAAATAAAAAGAGAATTGATGTGTCAACTATGTGCCGTATAGTGCGCGTGACGATGCGGAGCCTCACATGACACCGATAGATGACCATCCCCTTCGCTATGCGCTGGCCAATGAACTGCATGCTCGACCGTTTCCGGTCGCTTCAATGCCCTGTACGGTGGTCTTTCTTGCGATCAAAAAGCCTGAGGCCGCCGTGGCGCGCGATCGACGTGAGGATTTGGCTCATTTGATCGACCTGCTGGATCGCCACGGTGCGCAGCACCCTCGGCCGGACGCTACGCATTACGCGGGCCAGATTGGACGCCACTGGTTGAAGTGGGAGCAGCATACCGAATTCGTGACCTATACGGCGATCGCGCAGAATGTGAGTGAACGCGCCTTTGACCCGGCTGACTTTGAGGTCTTTCCGCCCGATTGGTTGATGGCCAGTCCGGGTCAAAGGGTTACGTCGGTTCTGGTACGCGTGGTTGAACGCGAAAGTGACGACGTGGTGAAATCGAAACTGCTGGATTGGTTCGAGCCGGAAAGCCTGGCCGTGTCCAGGGTGTTGGACGATGCAGCGGTTTGTGCCAGTGATTTTCGGATCGATCCGGCAGGTCACATGCGCTTTGCCTTGTTCGTGGCCGAGGGCACCGGACGGCGTCGGACGGGACGGATTATTCAGCGTCTTTGCGAAATTGAAACGTATAAGGCGATGTCGATGCTGGGTTTTGCGCGCGTCAAGCAGCTGATGCCGCGTATCGGAGAGCTGGATGGGCAACTCACCCGATTGATGGGGCAGATGACTGGCAACTCGGCGCAGCCTGACGCGCTGTTGCAGGATTTGCTGGCAACGTCGATCGAGCTCGAAACATTGTCGGCACGGTGTTCTTTCCGGTTCGGAGCCACCGGGGCGTATGAGGCCATCGTCAACCAGCGGATCGAAGTGTTGCGAGAAGAACGTTTCGAGGGTGGTCAGAATTTCGCCGATTTTATGATGCGCCGATATGACCCTGCAATTCGCACCGTGAAATCCACGGAACGCCGCCTTGAGGCCTTGTCGGACCGGGCGATCCGCGCGGGTGAGTTGCTGCGGACAAGAGTGGATGTGGAACGCAGCGCGCAAAATCAGGCGTTGCTGGAAAGCATGGACCGTCGGGCTGATCTGGCACTGCGCTTGCAACATACGGTCGAGGGGCTTTCCGTGGTTGCCATCAGCTATTACGCGGTTTCGCTGGTCAGCTATCTTTTGTATCCGCTGACGGCCTCTGGCATCAGCAAGGGCATGCTGACGGCGGCGGTTACGATCCCGGTTGTCGCCGCGGTGTGGTACTCGGTGCGACGCATTCGCAAACGGCTCGGTTGAGCAGCAATTGCCAAGTTTTTTCTGACCTGTAGAACGGTGGCACTGGGTAAGCTGAGCGAGGGCATGGGATGGCAAGCATAGTTGCAGCATGGCGCGCTGTCGCCGCCATGTTCATTCTGAATGGTGCCCTGTTCGGAATCTGGGCGTCGCGCATTCCCGCCATACGCGACCGCTTGGAACTGTCCCATGATGCGCTCGGGTTCGGCCTGTTGTTCATGGCTGCTGGGGCTGTCTGCTCTTTCCCGATAACCGGGCGGCTTACGGATCGTTTCGGCGCTGTTGCAATCACCCGGATCATTGCGATTCTGTATACGGGGTCGCTGATCTTGCTGGCCATGGCGGATGGGCTTTGGGGGCTGGCAGTGTTCCTGTTTGTCTTTGGCGCCTTCCACGGGTCGATGGATGTTGCGATGAATGCATGGGCCGCCGAGGTAGAGCAGGCATATGACAAACCCGTTATGTCCTCGTTCCATGCAATGTGGAGCCTTGGGGCCGGTCTTGGCGCGCTCAGCGGATATGCCGCGGTTCAGATGGGGCTGACGGTTCTTGTGCACTTCCTGTTGGCGGGTGGCGTGGTTGTTGGCCTTGCGCTTGCGTCATCTTGGGTAAGCTGGACCTCGCGCCAATCCCAAGAGCCTCAGAGTACGGTTTTCGCCTTGCCATCCGGCGCGTTGATACTGGTTGGCATAGCCGCCTTGTGCGGAGCGTTGGGCGAAGGGGCCGTGGCAGACTGGAGCGCGATATATCTGCGTGACATCACGGGGGCGTCCGAAAGCGTCGCTGCCTTGGGCTATGCGGTGTTTTCAGTAACCATGGTGGCGTTTCGACTTGCAGGCGCGCTTGTTATTATCCGGTTCGGTCCAGTCGTTTCCGCCCGGTTCGGCGGTATTTGCGCGGCGTTTGGTGTTTTTACGGTGGTTTCAACAGCAACGATCCTGCCCGTGCTGGCCGGCTTTGCCTTGATGGGAATAGGTTATGCCGTGATCATGCCACTGGCATTCAGCCGGGCGGCCAGCGATCCGAATGTGCCGCCGGGGCAAGCCATCGCAAGTGTTGCGACATTGGGGTATGGGGGGCTGTTGATCGGTCCGCCGTTGATCGGCTTTTTGGCGGAAGTGTTCGGCCTGCGTCTGGCATTCGCCGTGCTGTTGCCATTGGCCGTTCTGATCGTGCTGTTGGCCGGCGCGCTGAGGCGCGCCGACTGAACTTGTTTCAGCGTCCGCGAATGCGGGGATCCAGTGCGTCGCGCAGACCGTCACCCAGATAGTTGACGCTCAGGACAGTCAGCGAGATTGCCAGACCAGGCCAGAACACACGCTCGGGGTATTGCTGTAGGTAATCGACTCCGTCGAACAGCAGGCGGCCCCATGTCGGGAAGTCGGGCGGAAAGCCCAGACCCAGGAAGGAAAGCGCGCTTTCGGTAATGATCGCCGTGGCAATCCCCAGCGTCGCGGACACCATGATCGGTGAAAGCACGTTGGGCAGAATGTGCCGCGTGATGATCTGACTGTTACTGGTGCCGATGGAGCGTGCCGCCAGAACGAATTCGCGTTCCTTGATGGCCAGCACATCACCGCGCACGATCCGTGCGGTCGGCATCCATGAGGTGATGCCGATGGCGCAGACGATCAGGATGAAGATCCCTCGCTCCAACCCGAACGCGGCCGACAGGGGCTCGCGGAACAGCAGCATCATGACCAGCAGCAAGGGCAGCAGGGGCAGGGCCAGAAACAGGTCTGTCAGACGCATGAGCGGACCATCCAGCCGTTTGAAGAACCCGGCCAGAACGCCGATGAACGATCCCAGGAACAGTGCCAGCAGCATCGCGGTGATGCCCACCGATACCGAGGTTTGACCGCCCGACATCATGCGCGCCAGAATATCCCGGCCCAACTGGTCGGTGCCGAAGGGATGCGCCCAGCTTGGCCCCTGATTGCGGGCCCGGATATCGATCTGCGTTGGATCGATGCTCCAGAGATAGGGGCCCAGATAGACGCCCGCCACGATCAGGATGAACAGCACCGCACCCACCATGGCGCCCTTGTGCGTCTTGAACTGATCCCAGACGTCGCGCCATTGGCTGCGCGGCGGGGTCGTGAGTTCCTCCATCACATCAGCGGTTGGCAGCGCGGTGGATGCCGGGGCCAGACCTTCGTCGGGGATCAGCGTGTCTGATTTGTCGTGATCAGTCATAGCGAATCCTCGGGTCCAGAATGCCATACAGGACGTCGGCGATCAGGTTGAACAACACGATCAGCACGGCAAAGATGAAGGTCAGGGTTTGCACCATTGGCAGGTCATTGGCCTGAATGGCGCCAATCAGCAACTGGCCGATGCCATTCACCTTGAATACCTGCTCGGTGATGATGGCGCCGCCGAAGATGGCCGGAATGCCCAGTGCAATGACCGTGACCACGGGGATCATCGAGTTCCGCAGGACGTGGACCATGACGACCGTGTATTCGCTGAGCCCCTTGGCGCGGGCGGTGCGAACGTAATCCTGGTTGAGATTGTCCAGCATCGAGGCGCGCATGAAACGGCTGAGCTGTGCCGTGATCTGCAACGCCAGCACCATGACCGGCATGATCATCTGCTTCAGCTGCACGACGAAGCTGTCCCAGCTGTTGACCACATGGGTCGTGTCATAGATCGACGGGAACCAGCCCAACTGGACCGAGAAGATCACGATCACCAGAACGCCCGAGAAAAACGGAGGGACCGAGAAGCCGACCATCGACACGAAGGTGCCCATCTGGTCGAACCAGGAATACTGGCGATAGGCCGAATAGATGCCGATGGGCAGCGCGATCAGGATGGCGACAACATAGGCGGTGCCGACAACCCACAGGGTCTGCGGGATACGCTGAACGACGATGTCCATGACGGGCGAGCGGGTCTGCCAGGATATTACACGCAGGTCGCCTGCGGAAAAACTGGTGCCGAAGATGTGGTCTATCAGAACCTGCGGTTCGATCCAGAAGAATTGCACGATCCACTTCCAGAACCGGATATGCATCGGCTGGCCAAGGCCAAGCGCCTCGCGCATCTTTTCCTTGACTTCGGGGGGAACGGTGAGCGGAACCTGCGCCATCGGATCGCCGGGTGCGAGTTCGAGGAGCAGGAAGATGACGAGGCTGATGAACAGCAGCGTTGGAACGGCCAGCACCAGTCGTCTGATTGTGAAATTAAGCATTAAGAGGCGCCTTTATATGCGTCTTCTTGTTGGGGTGGGATGCAAATGACCGCGCCCCGATAACGATCGGGGCGCGGTTTTGCAAGGTCAGTGCTTAGGAACCGGTCTTGCGGTACCAGTCCGCAATGTTCCACAGCTCGCTGTCCCAAACGTTCAGGACAACGCCACCCAGGGTGTTTGCATGCGCCGACAGGCGACCACGGTGAACCAGCGGAATCATACCACCATTCTGAACCATGATGTCATTCAGCTGCTTGGCGATTTCCGCACGCGCTTCCAGACCAGCGGTTTCGGCCAATTGAGCGTGCAGCTTGTCGAACTCTTCGTTGCAGAAGCGGCTGATGTTTTCGCCCTGCCACTGCGAGTCAGGACGCGGAGCTTTGTCGCACAGGCCGTTGCCCAGATAGGACTGCGGGTCGGTGCCGTTGAAGGTGTTGGCGTACATTTCAACGTCGGCATAGAACTTCTGGAACGTGTCGGGCGAGCCCGGGTCACCACCGAAGAAGACCGATGCGTTGATGTTGCGCAGTTCGGTTTCGATGCCGATCTGGCTCCACCATTCCTTGATCAGCGCCTGGAAGTCCTGACGGACGGCGTTGGTCGAGGTCTGATAGACGATCTTCAGCGGAACGCCATCCTTCTCGCGGACGCCGTCGCCATCGGTGTCGACGATGCCGGCATCATCCAGCAGTTTCTTGGCGCCTTCAATATCCTGGGTGTCACAGGTCATCGAGGTAGAGTTGAACGCAGCAGGGGCCGGAACCCAGTTGCAGGTCACTTTACCAGCCTGACCATAGCCGATTTCCACCAACAGCGGACGGTCGATGGCCATGGACATGGCTTTGTAAACGGCCGGGTCCTTCAGGAACGGATGCGGATGCTTTGCTGTCGAACGCTCGCCTTCAGGCAGCTCGGGCGACGGGTTGGTCTGGTTCAGCATGATGCGCTCGACCAGCGGGCCGAAGCCTGCAACCGGCGTACCTTTGCCACCTTCCTGCATCTGAGCGATCACTTCCGGAGCCAGTTGCAGGTTCCAGGCATAGTCAAACTCACCAGTTTCCATGACAGCACGACCAGCAGCTGTCGCGTCACCGCCGCCTTTGAAGGTCACGGTCGCAAAGGCAGGTTTTGCCGGATCACGATAGTTGTCGTTGGCCTTGAAGGTGATCACGTCGTTCGGCTTGAACTCGGTGACGACAAAGGGGCCGGTGCCGATCGGGTTGAAGTTCTGCTCGGTGCATTCGGGGGCTTTGGCGCCCATGCAGTTTTCGAACTGGGCCTTTTGCAGGATCGGGCTTTCACCGCCGACGAACGGGCCATAGGGGAAGGGGGTCGGTGCGTCGAAAGTGACCTTGACGGTCAGGTCATCAACAGCTTCGACCGAGGTGACGCCTTCGAACTTGGTGACCTGTGCGCAGCCACCTTCCGGGTGCATGCAGTAATCAGCGGTGAACTTCACGTCAGCAGCGGTGAACGGAGAGCCGTCAGACCACGTGATTCCCGGCGCGATTTTCCATGTGATCGACGTCAGGTCTTCGCTGACACCGCCATTTTCCACGGTCGGGATTTCAGACGCCAGAAATGGCACCATGTTGCCGTCCTGGTCGTAGCGTGCAAGTGGCTCGATCACCAGCGAGGCTGATTCCACGTCTTTCGTACCGCCGGACAGGAACGGGTTCAGGATCGACGGAGCCTGCCAATAGATGATGCTGACATTGCCGTCCGAACCGCGCTCGGCAAAGGCCATCGGGGCCATTGCCGTGCTTGCGATCGCACCAAGCAAAAGGGTTTTGATTTTCATAAGTCACTCCCGAATTGGACACGTTCGTGTCTCGATTATCTCCGCAAGGCCTGCGGGTTTGGCGTTGCCGCTTCGGGGTAAGGTTTTGATCATTCAAGATAATAGCGCTAACGGATTCCGTCGGCGCTGCTTCCCCAAGGCGGTTACGTTGGGTATCGAAACAGAACTTGAGAAAAATGCAAGTGGTGCCGTCGCGAAAATGTGTAATGGGTTTGACTTTTCCCGGTGGCCCGCCGTAGCGTTCGGCACTCAGAACAAGAATTACCTCGTCAAGGGAGCGCGCACGTGCTGGATCAGCCTATTGCTCAAATCAAAAAACTGCGGGTGGAGTTTCAGACAAAGGACGGTCCCGTTGTTGGTGTTGAGGACGTCTCGTTCGAGGTCAAACCAGGCGAAACCGTTTGTATCGTTGGCGAATCGGGCTCGGGGAAGTCGGTTTCATCTTTGTCTTTGATGCGTCTGGTCGAGTTTGGTGGCGGCGAAATCGCGGGCGGCGAACTGCTGTTTGATCGCCGCGATGGCGAAAAAATGAACCTGGCCAAGGCCGATCAGGATCTGATGAAACAGATTCGCGGCAACGAGATCGGGATGATCTTTCAAGAGCCGATGACCGCGCTGAACCCCGTTTTCACCGTGGGCCGGCAGTTAACCGAAGGTCTGCGCATCCACAAGGACATGACGAAGGCGCAGGCCGAGCAACGGGCGCTGGAACTGCTGCGTCAGGTCCGTATCCCAGAGCCCGAGCGCCGTCTGAAACAATACCCTCACGAGTTGTCGGGCGGGATGCGCCAACGTGTTGTCATTGCGATGGCGATGGCCTGTGAGCCGCGCCTGTTGATCGCCGACGAACCCACCACGGCGCTGGATGTGACCATTCAGGCCGAGATCCTGGCCTTGATGGACCGCCTCAAGCGGGAAACCGGAACTGCGGTGATGTTCATCACCCACGACATGGCCGTGGTTGCCCAGATGGCTGACCGCGTGGTGGTGATGTTCCGCGGCAACAAGGTCGAAGAAGGCACGGTCAAGGAAATCTTTGAAAACCCGCAGCACGACTATACCAAGGCGCTTCTGGCCGCGGTGCCGAAACTGGGCGAGATGCAGGGTAAATCTGCGCCCGAGCCGATGAAGCTACTGGGGGTCGAAGGGCAGAAAATTGCACCAATTCCGGGTACGGAAGAGGTTCTGCTGACCGTCAAGAACCTGACAACACGGTTCCCGGTCAAAGGCGGGCTTTTGCGGCGCACGATTTCGAACGTTCATGCGGTCGAGGATGTCTCGTTCACTCTGAACAAAGGTCAGACGCTCAGTCTTGTAGGGGAATCCGGGTGCGGCAAGTCTTCGGCTGGGCGCTCGATCCTGCGGCTGGTTGAGCCTTTGGCGGGCGAGATTGATCTGGACGGTGTCGATATCATGAAGCTTGATCCATCTGGTTTGCGCAAGGCGCGGCTGGACATGCAGATGATTTTCCAGGACCCGTTCGCGTCGCTAAACCCGCAGATGCAGCTGGTCGACCAAGTGGCCGAGCCGATGCGCAATTATGGTGTGGCATCGGGATCCGAACTTCAGGATCGCGTGGCACAATTGTTCGACAAGGTGCAATTGCCGCGCAGCTTCATGCGTCGCTTCCCGCATGAAATGTCGGGCGGTCAGCGTCAGCGGATTGCAATTGCTCGCGCTTTGGCCCTGAACCCCAAGCTGATCATTGCGGATGAGGCGGTCTCGGCCCTTGACGTGTCGGTGCAGGCGCAGGTTCTGAACCTGATGATGGAATTGCAGTCCGAGCTGGGCCTGTCATACCTGTTCATCAGCCACGACATGGCCGTTGTCGAACGCGTCAGCCACTATGTCGGGGTCATGTATCTGGGGCGCATTGTCGAACTCGGGCCCCGGGCGCGGGTGTTCGAGAACCCGCAGCATCCCTATACGCAGGCGCTGATGAAGGCGGTTCCGATCGCAGACCCGAACAAGCGGAAATCGGAAAAGGATCTGAATTTCAAACCGATCCCTTCTCCTATTCATCCCACCAACTACACGCCGGAACCTTCGCAATATCAAGAGGTTGAGGCAGGGCACTTCATTCTGACCACGGACAGCGGGTATTGACCCAAATGGCGAAACGCCTGACTCCGCTTGAGATCATGACACAGCTGATCTCATTTCCGACCGTAAGCCGTGATACCAATCTGCCGCTGGTGGATTGGGTTCAGGACTACTTGCAAGGCCACGGAATCGAAAGCCACCGCTGGCCAGATCCGGACCAACCGCACAAGGCCGCGATCTTTGCGCATGTTGGTCCATTGGAAGAAGGTGCGGTGGTTCTGTCCGGTCACACGGATGTCGTGCCGGTGGACGGTCAGCCGTGGGACACTGATCCTTTCACGGTGACCGAGAAAGACGGCAAGTACTTCGGTCGCGGCACCTGCGACATGAAGGGGTTTGACGCCCTGGCCATCTGGGCTCTGGTCGAAGCACACTATGCCAATATCAGCCGGCCGCTTCAGCTGGCGCTCAGCTTTGACGAAGAGGTCGGATGCACCGGTGCGCCGCCGATGATTGAAGCAATGCAACAGGTTCTGCCCAAGGGATCGGCAGTGATAGTGGGTGAGCCGTCGATGATGCAGGCGGTGACGGGGCATAAGGGCGGGTTCGGCATAGATACACATATCGTCGGGTTCGAAGTGCACAGCTCGATCATGCATACTGGCGTGAACGCGATCATGGCGGCGGCGCCTTTGATTGATTGGGCAAATCACCGAAATGCCGAAAGCATGGCTGCTGAGCCGAGCGAAATCGCAGCCGTATTTGACCCGCCGTGGACAACCTGTCATGTCGGCATGATTGAAGGCGGGACAGCCCATAACATCACCGCCAAAGACTGCACTTTCATGATGGATTTCCGCACGGTGCCGGACGAAACGCAGGCTGAATGGCGCGATGCCTATATCGAACAGGTCCGCCAGGTCGAAGCTCGGATGCAGGCCGTTCACCCCGATACGCGCATCGAACTGTCTGAACATTTCGCGATCCCGGGGCTGGTGCCCGAACAGGACGGAGAAGCCGAAGCTTTGGTGCGCGCCCTGACCGGGGACAACGCAAGTCACGTCGTCAGCTATGGGACCGAGGCAGGGCAGTTTCAGGCGGCCGGGTATTCAGCCGTGATTTGCGGCCCCGGCGATATCGCGCAGGCTCATCAGCCGAACGAGTTCATATCGATCGCGCAATTCGAAGCTGGGCATGGGTTCATGCAACGATTGGTTGAAAGGCTGAGCGCGGCGTAACATTCAACGTGGCCTCAGTGGTTCAGGGGAGGGTCTTGAGATGCCAGTCAAAAACAGACTTGCAGAGATGCATGGTGATATTACCAAGTGGCGCCGCCACCTGCACGCACATCCTGAACTGATGTATGACGTGCATGAAACGGCTGCTTTCGTTGTCGAGCGTCTCAAGAAATTTGGTGTGGATGAGATCACGCCGGGAATTGGCCGGACGGGTGTCGTGGCTGTGATCCGGGGACGGCAGGATACGACCGGGCGCGTGATCGGATTGCGCGCTGACATGGATGCATTGCCGATCGAAGAAGCGACGGGGTTGGACTATGCCTCGACTGTATCGGGCAAGATGCACGCCTGCGGGCATGACGGGCATACCTCGATGCTGCTTGGGGCCGCCCAGTACCTGGCTGAAACCCGAAACTTCGATGGCACCGTTGTTCTGATTTTTCAGCCCGCCGAAGAAGGTGGCGCAGGCGGTCTGGCCATGTGTCAGGACGGCCTGATGGACCGCTGGGGCATTGATGAGGTCTATGGCATGCACAATATGCCGGGGTTGCCGGTGGGCGAATTCGCGATCCGACCCGGCGCATTGCTGGCTTCATCTGATGAATTCGAAATCACGATCACCGGCAAGGGCGGACACGCGGCTGCACCGCATGACGCGGTAGACACCACGCTGGTGGCCTCGCATATCGTCGTGTCGTTGCAATCCGTCGTGGCGCGCACCGTGGATCCGATCAAACGCGTGGTGCTGACCGTGGGTACGTTTGAAACGGACAGTGTCGCGTCAAACGTGATCGCGCATACCGTCCGCTTGCAGGGGACCGTCCGGACGCTCGACCCCGAATACCGCGCCATTGCAGAAGAGCGCGTTCGCAGGATCGCCGAGGATACGGCCTCGGCCTTCGGCGCAAAGGCAGATGTCGTCTGGTCGCCCGGCTATCCTGTGACTGTGAATTCCGAGGCTGAGACGGCATACGCTGCCGAGGCGGCCGAGGCCGTGGCGGGCAAGGTCAATGACAGCACTGATCCGATCATGCCGTCGGAAGATTTCGCCTACATGCTTGAAGAACGGCCCGGAGCTTACATCTTTATCGGGAACGGGGACACGGCCATGTGCCATCACCCGGAATACAATTTTGACGACAATGCGATTCCCGCCGGTTGCAGTTGGTTTGCCGAGATCGTGGAACGACGATTGCCCGTGGCATAATTTGAGGGAGAGTGACATGCCGATCAAAAACCGCCTTGCAGAGATGCACGAAGAGATCACAGGCTGGCGGCGTGACATTCACCAACATCCGGAAATTCTGTACGACACGCACCGCACCAGCGCGCTGGTGGCGAAAAAGCTGAAGGAATTCGGCTGTGATGAGGTCGTTACAGGCATCGGTCGCACCGGCGTGGTCGGGGTCATTCGGGGAAAGAGCGACACGCAGGGCCGGGTGATTGGCCTGCGCGCCGACATGGATGCGCTGCCGATGCAGGAACAGACCGGGCTGGACTATGCCTCGAAGACATCAGGCGCGATGCATGCCTGCGGGCATGACGGGCATACCGCCATGGTTTTGGGGGCGGCAAAGTACCTCTCTGAGACGCGCAATTTCGATGGCACTGCAATCGTGATCTTTCAGCCTGCCGAAGAGGGCGGGAATGGCGCCGAGGCCATGTGCAAGGACGGTCTGATGGACCGGTTCGGCATTCAGGAAGTCTATGCGATGCACAACGTACCGGGCCTGCCGACCGGGCAGTTCGCGATCCGTTCGGGCCCTTTGCTGGCCGCAGCGGACGAGTTTGATATCCATCTTGAAGGGCGCGGCGGTCACGCTGCAAAACCCCATGAAACGGTCGATACGACGGTGATGCTGTCACAACTGATCGTGGCATTGCAGACGATCGTGTCGCGCAATGCCGATCCGATCCTGCAAGCCGTGCTTTCGGGGACGTCTGTCGAGACGTCATCGAAAGCGTTCAACGTGATCCCGCAATCGGCGCAGATACGCGGCACGGTCCGAACCCATTCCAACCAGATGCGAGATCTGATCGAACAGCGCCTCAAAGAGGTCGCCGAAGGGATTGCAGCAACATTCGGTGGTTCCGTGAACGTCAATTACTCGCGCGGCGTTCCGGTGACGATCAATGCCGAAACTCAAACCGGATATGCGGCAGAGGCCGCAGTCTCGGTCGGGGGCAGCTGCATCGAGGCGCCGATGGTGATGGGGGGCGAGGATTTCTCGTTCATGCTGGAGGAACGGCCCGGAGCTTTCATTGTTCTGGGCAACGGTGACAGCGCCGGGTTGCACCACCCTGAATACGATTTCAACGACGAGATCATCCCGATCGGATGTTCGTGGTTCGCAGAAATGGTCGAGCGCCGAATGCCGGCGGCTTGAACTGAATTAGGAGAGAATAGACATGCCAGTCAAAAACCGCTTTGCCGAATTGCAGAATGAAATCACGGAATGGAGAAGGGATCTGCACGAAAATCCAGAGATCCTGTTTGAGACCCACCGCACCAGCGCGAAGGTGGCCGAGAAGCTGAAGGAGTTCGGCTGCGATGAGGTGGTGACCGGTATCGGACGTACCGGTGTCGTGGGGGTGATCAAAGGCAAGTCGGACAGCAAGGGAAAGGTGATCGGCCTGCGCGCAGATATGGATGCGCTGCCGATCCATGAGGCGACGGGGTTGGACTATGCCTCGAAAACGCCGGGCGCAATGCATGCCTGCGGCCACGATGGCCACACGGCGATGCTGCTTGGTGCGGCGAAGTACCTGTCTGAAACCCGCAATTTCGATGGCACGGTTGTTGTGATCTTCCAGCCTGCCGAAGAGGGCGGCGGCGGTGGTCGTGAAATGTGTGAAGATGGCATGATGGACCGCTGGAATATTCAGGAAGTCTACGGCATGCACAATTGGCCGGGTCAACCTGTGGGCAAGTTCGCCATCCGCCCCGGTTCTTTCTTTGCCGCAACCGATCAGTTCGACATCACTTTTGAAGGGCGCGGCGGTCATGCTGCCAAGCCGCATGAAACAGTAGATACCACGGTACTGGCCGCGCAGGCGGTGTTGGCGCTTCAGACGATTTCCTCGCGCAATGCCGATCCGATCGATCAGGTCGTGGTGTCGGTGACGTCGTTCGAGACCTCGTCGAAAGCGTTCAACGTGATCCCGCAGACTGTTCAGATCAAGGGTACCGTGCGCACCATGAGCAAGGATATGCGGGATCTGGCCGAAAAGCGGATCAATGAGATCTGCAATGGTGTGGCGGCAACGTTCGGAGGCACCGCCGATGTGACCTACATCCGTGGGTATCCGGTGATGGTGAACAGTGAAGAGCAGACTGAGTTTGCCGCAGCTGTTGCCCGGTCGGTATCCGGCGATTGCGACGATGCGCCTTTGGTTATGGGCGGCGAGGATTTTGCGTTTATGCTGGAGGAGCGCCCTGGCGCCTATATTCTAGTTGGTAACGGCGATACGGCCATGGTTCACCACCCGGAATACAACTTCAACGATGAGGCGATTCCCGCCGGGTGCAGCTGGTGGGCAGAGATCGTCGAGCAGCGGTTGCCGGCGGCCTGATGGGGCGGGTGGGGGCTCTGCCCCCACACCCCCGGGATACTTTTGGCCAGATGAAGAAAGATCCCGCCTGATCACGTCAGGTTGAGTGAACAGCAAAGCGTTTCCACGACGGAGTCCAGTGCGTTGCTTTGCGTCTGGACGCAGGATTGGGCGGCGCTGCGGGCCCGGGTCAGGGCTTGATCGTCTGAAAGCCAATGGTCGACCGCCGCAGAGAGATCTGTTTCGGTTCGAACCTCGATGGCGCCACCGGCTTTGATCAACGGCGCGAAAGTTTCAGCAAAATTGAAGTATCCGGGGCCGGTTATCACGGCGGCTCCGGCCTGGGCGGGTTCGAAAGGGTTGTGGCCGCCGATGTTTTTCAGGGAACCGCCCAGGAACACGATGGGAGACAGAGCGTACCATGTGCCGGTCTCGCCCAATGTATCGGCGACATATACCTGGGTTTCGGTTTCGATCGGGGAACTATCTGATCGGAACGCGGCGCTAAGATCGGAGGCGTCCAGTAGTTTTGCGATATCGCAACGGCGCTCTGGGTGGCGGGGGATCAGCAGCAGCAGCAGATCGGGCCAGCGTTCCAGAAGTGATTGATGCGCGGCCAGAACGATTTCCTCTTCACCGGCATGGGTTGAACTGGCGATCCACACAGGTCTGCCAGAAATCCGAGAACCGATGTCATCCAGCGTGCCGTGGTCTATGGGAAGAGGGTCTGACATGGCCTTGAGATTGGTGCCGGGCCGGACGCGGCCGGCAGGGGCACCCATGGCTGTCAGGTTGGCTGCGGTTTTGTCGTTTTGCGTCAGGAACAGGTTGAACTTGTTCAATACGAACCGCGCTGTTCTGGGGCGTTTTTTCCAACCGGCAACGGACTTGTCCGACAGTCGTGCATTCAGAAGGGCCAGCGGAACGGCGTGTCTGGCGCTTTCGACGATCAAACGCGGCCAAATCTCACTTTCGACGAAAACCCCGCCCTCTGGTTGCCAATGGTTCAGAAAGCGCCGGACCGGGCCTGCCGTGTCAAGCGGCGGGAATTGATGCCGTGTACGGGGCGGCAGGCGTTTTTCGATCAGAGCCGCTGAAGTCGGGGTGCCGGAGGTGATCAGAAACTCGGCCTCGGGCAGGCGGCCTGCCAGCCGTCTGATCAGGCTGAGGACCGAAAGGCTTTCACCGACGCTGGCGGCGTGGAACCAGATCAAACGCCCATTTGGTCTGGGCAGGCTGGCATGGCCAAGGCGTTCTTGTTGCCGCTTATCAGGTACGTTTGCTGCACGCAGCTTGTTCCGAACGACCCGCCATATCAGAGGCGCGGCCAGAGACGTTAGGGCGCAGTACACATGGTACAACGCCGTGGGGCGGCCGTCATGATCCGGCATATCAGCCGCCTGTATGGCTCATGTGACGGCTCATCCGGCCATCGACGGCTTGGCGGGAATAGTCGAAGTCATGCCCTTTGGGTTTGAGATTGATCGCAGATCGGATTGCGTCTTCAAGTGGCTGTTCGGTATCGGGATGATCGCGCAGGGCGCCGCGCAGGTCGGCCATGTCTTCCTGACCCAGGCACATGTAAAGCTCGCCCGTGCAAGTCAGGCGAACCCTGTTGCAGCTTTCACAGAAATTGTGCGACAGCGGCGTTATGAAGCCAATTTTCTGGCCGGTTTCCTCGAGCCGCACGTAACGGGCCGGGCCACCGCTGCGTTCGGCCAGATCGGTGACCGAATAGTGGTTTTCGTATTCTTTCCGGACGTCCTTGAGCGACCAGTATTGATCCAGGCGGTCTTCGTTGCCAATATCACCCATGGGCATGACTTCGATCCAGGTCAAATCCATATCCCGCTGGGCGCACCATTCCGTGATTTTGGGAAGTTCGGGCTCGTTGAACCCTTTCAGGGCAACGGCGTTTATCTTGATCCGCAGGCCAGCTTTTTGCGCGGCGTCGATTCCGTTTAAAACCTGTTTCAGGCGACCCCAGCGCGTCACCTTGGCGAACTTGTCATCATCCAGAGTGTCCAGCGAGACATTCACCCGACGCACACCGGCCGCATACAGATCATCGGAAAATCGGTGCAGTTGCGATCCGTTGGTTGTCAGCGTCAGCTCCTTCAATGCACCGCTGTCCAGATGACGTGTCATCGAATTGAAGAACGTCATGATGTTGCGACGCACCAAAGGCTCACCACCCGTAATGCGCAGCTTTTCGACCCCCATTCTGACGAAGGTCGAACACATCCGGTCCAGTTCCTCCAAAGTCAGCAGGTCTTTCTTGGGCAGAAAGGTCATGTTCTCGGACATGCAATACACGCAGCGGAAGTCGCAGCGGTCCGTGACGGAGACGCGGAGATACGTGATGGCGCGGGCAAACGGGTCGATTAGCGGAGCTGTCATGCCATTATAGGTAAAGCTGGAACATGCTCGCGACAAGGGCGAACTGTGCTTTGCGCTGGAACAGCTGGGCGCAGGGTTGTAGGTTTCCGGCATGAAGAAAATACTTGTTTTGACATGCGTAATGACGGCCGGATGCGATGCCGTGCAGTCAACGACTGACCGAGTGTTCGGCGGGGGCGACGCGCCCGCCCAAACGGTGCCTGACACGGAAGCCGGCACCGCAGTTGCCGAAGAGGTGTTGCAGCCCGAACCGGTTTCCGCGCGCCCGAACTGGGTTGGGGCGAAAACCACCATCGCCGGGCTTGGGGATCCGACCACTCCGGGGCGTTGGATGCAGACACCGCTGGTGGACAGCGAAGTTACGGCACGTGTCGTCGTGCCACGAACCGGGGCGCAGGCCTATATTACGTTGGTCCCGGTTCCCGGTCCGGACAGCAGCGGCAGCCGCTTGTCACTGGACGCCATGAGGGCCCTGTTGGTGCCCTTCGACGAACTTGTCGAGCTTGAGGTCTATGTGGACTGATTTTTCAGGTATTTGCCTGCTTCACGGCGGGCAAACGGCTTCATGGCATCACCGTTCTGGTTCAGAAAGGCGATCACGCGTTCTGGGTCATGTTTGGACAGTTCACGCAGCCACCAGGCTATGGATTTCTGGATGAACCAGTTGCGGTCCGAAACATATCCCGCAGCCCAGCCAAGGATGCGGTCACGGCGGTGCAGATCGTCAGGCTTGGGGTGGTTCTGTTTGGTCCAGGGCAGGGTTGCGATCAAGGCCGCGCGCCGGGTCCACATGTGATCGGACCGGGTCCACAGTTCAACCTCGTCCAACCTTTCGGGATCTGCTGAAAGCCGTTTTTGCATCGCCATGCACGCATGGTCCGCAACGGCCCAGGCATCGAAATCCGGCAGCCAGCTTTGAAGCAAATTCCAAACCGCCCCATCCGGTCGGATGCGTGCCTGAGTCAAAAGCTTGGATGCAGCAAGCCGCCCTTCGTGGATGTTGCTTTGCCATAGCCCGTCCGCCAATGCGACCCGCGCCGGTACGTCCAATTCTTTCCGCCACGCCTTGGTCAGGTCGTTGAGAACCGGGTTCGCGACGCCCAGATATATGCGATCCGCCTTGTGGTAGCTGGCCATCTGGGTCGCCCGCTCGGGGTCACCATGCGCTTTGATCTGATCTAGATATCCACTCAGCATCGGGCTCACATCGGTACGCCGGTTGGCTTTCCATCAATCGTATGGCTGTTCCTTTCCACCCAATACGAGCGGATGTCCTCGTCTGATTTTCCATCCACCCATTTCTGCATCGTATCGCGGTCGGATTGGAATTCCATGAAAGGCACGGCATAGCCGCAAGAGGTCTGCACCATGTCGATCGTCTGGTCATAGATCTGCCGTGCGCTTCGGTGATTTGGGAACAGGCCGGCAAAGTTGTCCCATCCATCATCCCCGACATGCAGGCAACGTGCCGTGCCATAGGTGCGCAGGATCATCGGGCGCGTGGTGAAGGAACACCACATCAGCGTCATCCTGTTGACCTGCAAAAGATGCCCCGCCGTTTCATTGCCACTGCCGGTCAGGTTCATCCAGACGATGCGGTTCGGCCCCAATATCCGCAGCGAATCCATTCCCTTGGGGGAAATATTGACACGACCTTCGGCCCCGGCGGTGCCGACGAAGAACATGTGCTGATCTTCGATGAACTTTTGATGCGCTTCCTCGAGCTGCGGGAACTGCTTGGCCATAATTCACTCCACCGTGACCGACTTGGCCAGATTGCGCGGCTGATCCACATCGGTGCCCTTGGCAACCGCCGTGTGATAGGCCAGCAATTGCGCGGGAACCGAATACAGGATCGGTGCAAGACTGGTGTGAACATGCGGCATGCGGATGGTGCTCCAGACTCCGTCGCCGGCCTCGTCAATGCCGTCATCATCAGAGACCAGGATCACCTTGCCCTTGCGCGCCATCACTTCCTGCATGTTCGACACGGTCTTGTCGAACACGGTGTCACGGGGTGCCATGACGACCACGGGCATATGCTTGTCGATCAGGGCGATGGGGCCGTGTTTCAACTCTCCTGACGCATAACCTTCGGCGTGGATATAGCTGATTTCCTTGAGCTTCAGCGCGCCTTCCATTGCCAGCGGATACATCAGGCCACGGCCCAGAAACAGGACGTCGCGCGCCTCGGACAGGCGTTGGGCGGCTTTGCGGATCGCCCGGTTCTGATCGAGCGCGGCGTTCAGCACGGTCGGCAACCCGCGCAGAGCGGCGGCATGATCGGCGATGTCCTCACCCGTCATCGTGCCCCGGTCTGCTGCGGCCTTGAGCGCCAGCATCAGCAGCACGCTCAGCTGACAGGTGAAGGCTTTGGTCGAAGCCACGCCGATTTCGACACCGGCATGGATCGGCAAGGCGATATCGCTTTCCCTTGCAATCGAGCTTTCGGGGACATTGACGACCGAAACGATCTTGTCTGCCTTGCCCTCACAGTACCGCAACGCGGCCAGCGTGTCGGCGGTTTCGCCCGACTGGCTGACGAAAAGCGCCAGTGTTCGATCCGTGATCGGAGGCTCGCGATAGCGGAACTCGCTGGCGATATCGACCTCTACCGGCATCTTGGCCAGTTGCTCGAACCAGTATTTCGCGGTCAGGCAGGCGTAAAACGCGGTGCCGCAGGCCACCATGGTCAGACGGTCCAGCTTGCTGAAATCCAGATCGGCATCGGGCAGTGCCACGCGGTCACCACCCGTGGGCAGGTAGGACCGGATCGCCTCTGCCACAACGATGGGCTGTTCAGCGATTTCCTTGGCCATGAAATGCTTGTGCTCGCCCTTGTCCGCGCGCGTATGATCCAGCTTAATCTTGCGCTTTTCCCGGTTGGCCAACTCACCGGCTTCGTTGCGGATTTCAAGCGACGTTCGCGTCAGAACCGCGCGGTCGCCTTCTTCCAGATATGTGATCTGGTTGGTCAGAGGCGCCAGGGCGATGGCGTCAGAGCCCACATACATCTCACCATCCCCATGTCCGATGGCCAGCGGTGATCCCTTGCGGGCCGCCACGATCAGGTCGTCCTCTCCGTCGAACAGAAAGGCCAGCGCAAAGGCGCCTTCCAACTGGTCGATCGTCTTGAACGCGGCCTCAACCGGGGACAGGCCCGAGTTCAGGTGGTGTTCCGTCATGAGGGCGACCGTTTCCGTGTCGGTTTCGGTTTGGAAATCAACACCATGTTCGGCCAGTTCGGCCCTCAGGTCGCGATAGTTTTCGACGATGCCGTTATGAACGACGGCCACCGGGCCCGCCTTGTGCGGATGTGCATTATTGACCGACGGGGCGCCATGCGTGGCCCAGCGGGTATGGCCGATGCCGGATTTTCCGGGAAGAGGATCATGCACCAGAAGATCGCTGAGGTTGACCAGCTTGCCAACCGCGCGCCGCCGGCCCAATGCGCCGTCGTTGACGGTTGCAATCCCGGCGCTGTCATAGCCGCGATATTCAAGCCGTTTCAGGGCTTCTACCAGAATAGGGGCGGCCTCGTGCTGCCCCAAAACACCTACTATTCCACACATATCTCAGGCCTTTTTATCGCGGCGAGCCTTTTTCGCCTTCAACATATCAAACAATTTACGTGCATATCCGGGCTTGTTTTCCTGCTTGGCCCGCGCAACAGCCAGCGCATCAGGGTCCACATCCCTGGTCACGACAGTGCCCGTCGCGGTCATCGCGCCGTCGCCCACTGTGACCGGCGCCACCAGCATGGTGTTCGAGCCGACAAAGACATTCTCCCCAATCGTGGTCTTGTGCTTCATCACGCCGTCATAGTTGCAGGTGATCGTGCCTGCGCCGATGTTGGTCGCAGCGCCAACCGAAGCGTCCCCGATATAGCTGAGGTGATTGACCTTCGCGCCTTCGGCGATTTCGGCATTCTTGATCTCGACAAAATTGCCGACCCGCGTGTTTTCGGCCAGTTCGGCACCAGGGCGCAGGCGCGCGTAGGGGCCGACGACAGCGCCCCGGCTGACATGGCAGCCCTCAAGATGCGAAAAGGCGCGGATCGTTGCGCCGCTTTCGACCGTGACGCCCGGTCCGAACACCACATTTGGCTCGATCACCGTATCGCGCCCGACCACCATATCCGCGGCCAGATACACCGTGTCAGGCGCCATCAAGGTGACACCCAGGTCAAGCAGCTCGGCACGGGCGCGCGTCTGAAATACGGCATCGGCGGCCGCCAGATCAGCGCGAGAGTTCACGCCCAGCGTCTGCGCTTCGTCGCACGCGACTGCGGTCACGTTCAGCCCACGGCGGCGCGCAATTTCAACCACGTCGGTCAAATAGTATTCGCCCGAAGCGTTGTCGTTTCCGACCTCGTCGATCAGCGAAAACAGCAGCTGCGCATTGCAGGCCAAAAGCCCTGAGTTGCAAAATGTTATGGATCGTTCTTCATCCGACGCATCCTTGAATTCGACAATGCGTTCCAGCACGTCGCCATTCATGACCAGCCGGCCATAACGGGCAGGATCGGCTGCTTCAAAGCCAAGAATAACAAGGTCATTCCCGGACCGTGCCTCGATCATCCTTTCCAGCGTGTCGGGCTGCAGGAACGGGGTGTCGCCGTAAAGAACAACCACATCACCTTCGAACCCGCTCAATGCGCTTCGGGCCTGGGCGACCGCATGGGCCGTACCCAACTGGTCTTCCTGCACGGCGATCTGCGCCCCTTCATCCTCGGCCCGTGCAACCTTTGCCACAGCTTCGGACCCGTGGCCGGTGACGATCACGGTATGTTCGGGCGACAGGACAGATCCGGCGCGCATCGCATGGATCAGCATCGGAACCTGAGCGATGGGATGCAGAACTTTGGGAAGGTCCGAATTCATCCTGGTGCCTTTTCCGGCGGCAAGGATGACAAGGGCAGTGGTCATGAATTCGTTTTCTCTTTGTGTTTTGTTGCGGTCCGTTTTATCCGCTGAGGTCAAAGGCGCAAGCCGTTCGGCCATCAAACAAGATTGCCGATTGAAACAGGACACGGCGAAAACCTGCCGAGCAAGGGGGCGAAATGCGCACCGTCATCTTCGATCTGGACGGCACTTTGGCGGATACATCCGGCGATTTGCTGGCGGCCGCGAACCATTGTTTCCGCAAGATGGGGCACGGGGATGTACTGGTCCACGGGCCGGATTCCGGTGTGGCGCTGCGAGGTGGACGCATGATGCTGACCCACGGGCTGAAACGAGTCGGGGCCTATGACGAGGATACGGTGCAGGCCTATTACCCGGTTCTTCTTGAGG
This sequence comes from Ruegeria sp. P10, assembly GCF_056534925.1. Classification (NCBI taxonomy): domain Bacteria; kingdom Pseudomonadati; phylum Pseudomonadota; class Alphaproteobacteria; order Rhodobacterales; family Roseobacteraceae; genus Ruegeria; species Ruegeria sp. P10. The sequence goes on along the minus strand of NZ_JBQERJ010000003.1, from coordinate 174,780 downwards.
CCTACGCGCAGGACATCGACACCCACACCAGTTTCTATCCCGGCGCACTACAGGCGGTCGAGATGCTGAGTGACGCGGGTTACGGTGTGGGCATTTGCACGAACAAACCGGAACATCTGGCCGAATTGTTGCTGACACGCATGGGGGTGCGGGACCGTTTTGCATCTTTGGTCGGGGCAGATACGCTGCCGGTCCGCAAACCGGACCCGGCGCCGTTGCGTGAAGCCGCGCGCCGTGCCGGGGGCGATCCGGACTTGTGCGTGCTGGTCGGAGACTCGGATACTGACCGCAACACCGCCAGGGCGGCGGGCGTTCCTTCGGTGCTGGTTACCTTCGGGCCATCGGGGGATGACATGGCGGCGCTGGAACCCGAAGCCCTTCTGCATCATTTTGATGACTTGCCCGGCCTCGTGCCTGATCTGATCGGTGCGGCAGCCTGAAACCTTGACCGGACCCTTTCGGAGCCTCAGAACAAGACCATGACCGACGTATTCTCTGGCAGCTTTACGCAGCAGGAACCCCTTCCGGAAGAAGCAATCGAAGCGGCACTGGCCGTTCTGCGCCATGGACGTCTGCATCGTTACAATGTCGTCCCCGGAGAGTTGGGGGAAACGGCCCTGCTGGAGCAGGAATTTGCGGCGCAGATGGGGGCCAAATACTGTCTGGCGGTTTCGTCTGGCGGTTACGCTCTGGCCACGGCCCTGCGTGCGGTTGGCGTGCAGCCGGGCGACCCGGTTTTGACCAATGCGTTTACGCTGGCGCCGGTGCCGGGGTCGATTGCCTCGGTCGGAGGGCGGGCAATTTTTGTCGGAGTGACGGAAGAGCTGACCATCGATCTGGATGATCTAGAGGGCAAGCTGGATCAAGCGCGTGTTCTGATGCTCAGCCATATGCGTGGGCATCTGTGTGATATGGACCGGCTGATGCAGATGTGTGACGCGGCCGGGGTGATCGTGATCGAGGATTGCGCACACACGATGGGTGCAGCCTGGCGCGGTCAGTTGTCAGGACGGCAGGGCGCGATCGGGTGTTATTCCTGCCAGACCTACAAGCATGTCAATTCGGGCGAAGGGGGCTTGCTGGTCACCGATGACGAGGAACTGGCGGCCAAGGCTACGATGTTGTCGGGGTCCTACATGTTGTACGAACGCCATCTTGCGGCGCCGGGGCCGGACGTGTTCGAACGGATCAAATACACCACGCCCAACGTCTCGGGCCGGATGGACAATTTGCGCGCCGCCATCCTGCGCCCGCAATTGCGGGATCTGGACCGGCAGGTGGAACGGTGGAACGAACGTTATCGCGAGATCGAAGCCGGGTTGCGGGGCACGCCGGGACTGACGATCGTCGAACGGCCCGAAGAAGAAACCTATGTCGGGTCTTCGATTCAGTTCTTGCTGCTGGATTGGGTGCCTGAACGGATAGCCGAAGTCATCAGCCGTTGCGCCGCGCGTGGGGTTGAGCTGAAGTGGTTCGGCGGTGCCGAACCGACAGGATTCACGTCGCGCTATGACAGTTGGCGATATTTCGATAGCGAGCGGATGCCTGAAAGTGACCGCGTTCTGGCCGGCGTTATGGATATGCGCGTGCCTTTGACGTTTTCCCTGGAGGATTGTCGATTGATCGCCCGGATCATCCGGGCTGAGGTGAGCGCGGTTTATCAGTCTTGACCAAGCGGAGTGCGCCTGCGGCGCACGCTCGATCTTTTGAAACGCCGCCCTTTTCGGGGCGGCGTTTTCTGTTTCGGACGCGCTGCCACAAAGATTGACCGGCGGCAGATTCGCTGCTAGAGATTTATTGAACACTTGTTCATTAAAGCGGAGGGAAGACGCAGATGTTCATGGCCACGATGAAATTCGATCTGGGTGAGGATGTGAATGCCCTGCGCGAGATGGTGCATCGCTGGGCGCAGGAGCGAGTCAAGCCGATGGCGGCCGAGATCGACGCCACCAATGCCTTTCCGAATGAGCTGTGGAAAGAGATGGGAGAGCTTGGTCTGCTGGGTGTTACCGTGCCGGAAGAGTACGGCGGTGCAGGCATGTCCTATCTGGCGCATACGATCGCCGTAGAAGAGGTCGCGCGCGCTTCAGCTTCGGTTTCTTTGTCATACGGGGCGCATTCGAACCTGTGCGTGAACCAGATCAAGCTGAACGGCAATGAAGAACAGAAGCAAAAGTACCTGCCGCGGCTTATCTCGGGCGAGCATGTGGGGGCGCTGGCCATGTCGGAACCTTCGGCCGGGTCGGATGTGGTGTCGATGAAGCTGCGCGCCGAAAAGCGGAACGACCATTACCGTCTGAACGGCAACAAATACTGGATCACCAACGGGCCGGATGCGGATACTCTGGTGGTTTATGCCAAGACGGACCCCGATGCCGGATCAAAGGGTATTACCGCATTTCTGATCGAAAAAGAGATGAAGGGTTTTTCAACCTCGCCCCATTTCGACAAGCTGGGTATGCGCGGGTCGAACACGGCTGAGCTGATCTTTGAAGATGTAGAGGTTCCGTTCGAGAACGTGTTGGGCGAAGAGGGCAAGGGTGTTGCCGTGCTCATGTCGGGGCTGGATTATGAACGGGTCGTGCTGGCAGGCATCGGGACCGGCATCATGGCCGCCTGTCTGGACGAAGTGATGCCTTATCTGGCTGAACGCAAGCAGTTCGGCAAACCCATCGGCAGCTTTCAGTTGATGCAGGGCAAGATTGCCGACATGTACACCGCGATGAACTCGGCGCGGGCCTATGTTTACGAAGTCGCCAAGGCGTGTGACCGCGGTGACGTGACCCGGCAGGATGCGGCAGCGTGCTGCCTTTACGCGTCGGAACAGGCGATGGTTCAGGCCCATCAGGCGGTTCAGGCGCTGGGCGGGGCGGGCTTCCTGTCGGATGCGCCGGTCAGCCGGATTTTCCGGGATGCCAAGCTGATGGAGATCGGTGCAGGCACCAGCGAGATTCGCCGGATGCTGATCGGCCGCGAAATGATGAATGAAATGCTCTGAAAGAAAAAACACCCTGCGGACGAGGTAACCGCAGGGCGCTTTGGAAACGGGATCAGAACCGATGGACGTAGGAAACACCGACCAGCCAGGGATCGATTTCCGCGGTGCCGATGGGGGCGCCGTTGAGCGAGACGTCCGAGTCAATGTCGAACCAGCGCACGTTCAGGCGGATCGCCCCGTTGTCGGTGACCATGTAATCCAGACCGGCCTGCAACGAGACGCCGAAGGAGTCATCGACCTTGATGTTGCCCAGGGGCGATTGCTCGTCGAAGAAGATCGTATAGTTGAGACCGGCGCCGACATAGGGTTTCCAGGCGCTGTTGGTCGGGAAGTGATAATTCAGCGACAGGGTGGGCGGCAGGTGCTTGACCGTGGCCGCGTCCGTACCGCCAAGGGCCACGGTGTGTTTGAACGGGGTCGCCGCCAGAAGCTCAATGCCCAGGTTGTCGCGAATAAAGTACTCGGCGGTGAAAATCGGGCGGGTGTCCGCGTCGATCGTCGCTGCCGCACCGGCCAGCGTGCCGTTGTCGGATTTCGGATCCAGATAGCCAACACCGATACCCAGCGTCCAGTCCCCTTGCGACTGGGCCAAAGCCGGAGCCGCCAGGGCGACCAGCGCGGTAGACAGTGTCAAAGCGGCGAGTTTCTTTGTCATATTCTTGCCTTTGGTTATGTTGATGCTCTTGGTTTCGCAAAGGCGGTGTCCGGCCACTCTGATCTGCATCAAGTTTGTGTGATGTGTCCGCCCAAGGTCAGGTCGCGAAGCATCAGGAAAACAAGGGGAATTCGCGTTGTTGCACGCTGAGCGCATACCGGGTTTGCGCTCAGGAGGAGGCTGGGACATACCGGACCGGCTGAACATGGCGCAGCAATGTCTGAACCATCCGGGTGATCAGGTGGCGCTTATTGATCTGACCGGATCAGGGCAGCGGCTGACAACCTATGGGCAACTGGCGCAAATGGCTGATGGGATTGCCCGCGCCCTGCTGGCCCGCGTCCGGCCCGGTGATCGGGTCGGAGTGCTGCTGAGCCAGTCACCCTGGTGTGCGGCAGCTCATCTGGCGATCTGGAAGATCGGCGCGATTTCGGTGCCCTTGTTCAAGTTATTCAAACGGGATGCGCTGCGGTCGCGGGCGGGCGATGCAGGCGTTCAGATCGTGCTGACTGATGCTGAAGGGGTGGATTTGCTGGGCGATCTGGCTGAACCTCTGATCGCATCCGAAATTGGCGTGGCCGGTCCTGCGCTGCCCTATGCTGCGACAGGGCCCGAGGATCCTGCCGTATTGATCTACACCTCTGGTACAACCGGCAGCCCCAAAGGCGCACTGCACGGGCATCGGGTTCTGACCGGGCATGTGCCGGGTGTCTCGATCAGCCACAATCACCTGCGCGAAGGAGACTGCCTGTGGACCCCGGCGGATTGGGCGTGGATCGGCGGGTTGTTCGATGTGCTGATGCCGGGCCTTGCGCTGGGCATTCCGGTTGTCGCGGCACGGCTTGAAAAGTTCACTCCCGAAGCCTGCGCCGAGATCATTGCGCGGGGCGGGGTGCGGAATGTGTTCTTTCCGCCGACCGCCCTGCGGATGCTCAAGGCGGCGGATCAGGCGATCCCGGGTTTGCGCTCGGTTGCGTCCGGGGGTGAGCCGCTGGGGGCCGAGATGCTGGCCTGGGGCCACGGTGCGTTTGGTCTGACGATCAACGAATTCTTCGGCCAGACCGAATGCAATATGGTCGTATCCTCCTGCGCCGAGGATTTCCCTGTTCAACCCGGCTGTATCGGAAAGCCGGTGCCTGGGCATGAAGTCGCGGTGATCGACGAGGATGGCATCCCGACCAGCGAGGAAGGCGATGTTGCCATCCGGCGGGGTTCGGCCTCGATGCTGCTGGAATACTGGAACAATCCGCAAGCGACGGCCGAGAAGTTCCGGGGTGACTGGCTGATCACCGGAGACCGCGGCGTGTGGGAAGGCGACTATCTGCGCTTTGTCGGCCGGGATGATGACGTGATCACCTCGGCCGGTTACCGCATCGGTCCGGCCGAGATCGAGGATTGCCTGCTGACCCATCCGGCTGTGGCCACCGTGGGCGTGGTCGGCAAGCCCGACCCGCTGCGGACCGAGATCGTCAAGGCCTATGTGGTGTTGAAACCGGGGGCCGAGGCCACGGGTGCCGAGTTGCAGGGTTGGGTCAAGGACCGTCTGGCGCATTATTCGTACCCGCGCGAGGTGGCATTTCTGGAGGAACTGCCGATGACCGTGACCGGGAAGGTGATCCGCAAGGAGTTGAAGGCGCGGGCGGCGGGGGAAGATGTAGGGGAATGAAAGTACTCGATAGAATTAGTGGGCTCCGATGTCCTTGTTGCGATGCACCTGTCACGTGGAATATCGCAAATACAGCGAAGGGCAGTGAGGGCTACATACCTTTCGTCGAATGTGGAAAATGCAATGAGAAGCTCAGAGTCGCGAGCGGTTCTGGTCTCATCCACGCAATAATAGCTTGCACCCTCGTGACCGTTTTTTGGTTCGCCTTTGGAATGATGGGCTTGTTCGGCGTCGACGGCGTGTCACTGTTCCCAAGTTGGGTGCCGATTGGACTATTAGGAAAATCAATATTGTTTGGCATTGCTGTGGTTTTCATAGCTCTTCCAATTGCCAATCGGTCTTTGAAAATAGAGGTATGCAAATGAAACTCACATCCAAAGCTATGCCCGCCTCTGAGGGCTTCAAAGCCAACCGCGCAGCCCATCTCGACGCGCTGGCGCAGATATCTGCCGCCGCCGAGGCAGCCCGCATGGGGGGCGGCGAGAAATCCCGCGCGCGGCATGAATCCCGCGGCAAGATGCTCCCCCGCCGAAGGGTGGCGAACCTGCTGGATCCGGGGTCTCCGTTCCTCGAAATCGGGGCAACAGCGGCGCATGGGATGTATGGCGGTGCCGCGCCCTGTGCTGGGGTGATTGCGGGCATTGGCCTTGTGCAGGGGCGCGAGGTCATGGTGGTCTGCAACGACGCCACCGTGAAGGGCGGCACATATTATCCAATGTCGGTCAAGAAACACCTGCGCGCGCAGGAGATCGCCGAGGAAAACCATCTGCCCTGCATCTATCTAGTCGACAGCGGCGGTGCGAACCTGCCCAATCAGGATGAGGTCTTTCCCGATCGGGACCACTTTGGCCGCATCTTCTATAATCAGGCGCGGATGAGCGCGAAGGGTATCCCTCAGATCGCCGTGGTGATGGGATCGTGCACGGCGGGCGGGGCCTATGTGCCTGCGATGTCAGATGTGACCATCATCGTGCGGGATCAGGGTACGATCTTTCTGGCCGGGCCGCCTCTGGTCAAGGCAGCGACCGGAGAGGTTGTCAGCGCCGAGGATCTGGGCGGCGGCGACGTCCACACGCGCCTGTCCGGCGTTGCGGATTATCTGGCCGAGGATGATGCACATGCTTTGGCCCTGGCGCGGCGGGCCGTTGGGTCCTTGGGCGGTGCCCGGCTGAAGCCCGGCCTACAGCTTGAGGCACCCGAAGATCCGGCCTATGACCCCGAGGAAATCCTGGGCGTTGTCCCTGCTGATCTGCGCACGCCCTATGACATCCGTGAAGTGATTGCGCGTCTGGTCGATGGGTCTCGGTTCGACGAATTCAAACCGCGCTTCGGCGAAACGCTGGTCACGGGGTTTGCCCATGTCAAAGGCTGTCCGGTTGGGATCATCGCCAATAACGGCGTGCTGTTTTCCGAAGCCGCGCAGAAGGGCGCCCATTTCGTCGAGCTGTGTTCGCAACGCAAAATCCCGCTTGTGTTCCTGCAAAACATCACCGGCTTCATGGTGGGCCGCAAATACGAGAACGAAGGCATCGCGCGGCATGGGGCCAAGATGGTGACGGCGGTGGCGACCACTTCGGTGCCCAAGATCACGATGCTGGTCGGCGGCTCGTTTGGTGCTGGAAACTACGGCATGGCCGGTCGTGCCTATCAGCCGCGCTTTCTGTGGACCTGGCCGAATTCGCGCATTTCGGTGATGGGCGGCGAGCAGGCCGCTGGCGTTCTGGCCACCGTCAAACGCGACGGGATAGAACGGCAGGGTGGCACGTGGTCCGCCGAAGAGGAGGCCGAGTTCAAACGCCCGACGCTGGATATGTTCGAGGAACAGTCGCATCCACTCTATGCCTCGGCCCGACTGTGGGATGACGGCATCATTGACCCGCGCAAGAGCCGCGATGTGCTGGCCCTGTCGCTCAGCGCCGCTCTGAATGCCCCGATCGAGGAGACACGTTTCGGCGTGTTCAGGATGTGAGATGAGCGAGAGTTTGAAAGACATATTAGCCCGTTATCCCGGTGCACAAACCTTCAAATTCGGCGACAACCCCGTGCTGAGTTCAGAGCTTCTGGCCTTGGTCCGTTCTGGCCGTAAAACAGCGACCTGCGACGCGCTCAGAAACTATCCTGATGACAGCCTTGAGATGCCCAAGTCCGGTCGCCGCGATATTGCGCTGAACTGGGATGACACTCCGGCGTTGGTCATTGAAACCGTTGATATTTCGATCCAGCGTTACTGCGATGTGACCGAGGAATTCGCCTTGGCGGAAGGTGAAAATGAAACGCTTGAAGGATGGCGGGAAGATCATCGCCGATATTTCCAACGAAACGGCGGCTTTGATCCCGAGATGAAACTCGTGTGCGAACGGTTCCGTCTCGTCGAAGATCTGGCATTGGAAGGGTGAAGGCTATGTTCAACAAAATTCTGATTGCCAACCGGGGTGAGATCGCCTGCCGGGTGATGGAAACGGCTCAGAGCATGGGCGTGTCCTGCGTTGCTGTTTATTCCGATGCGGATGCAGCCGCAAAACACGTTCAGATGGCGGATGAGGCGGTTCATATTGGCGGCCCCGCCCCGGCGGACAGCTATTTGAAGGGTGATGTGATCATTCAGGCCGCGCTGGACACCGGCGCGCAGGCGATCCATCCGGGGTATGGCTTTCTGTCCGAGAATCCCGATTTCGTGGATGCCGTGCAGGCGGCGGGGCTGACGTTCATCGGCCCCTCGGCGGATGCGATCCGCAAGATGGGCCTCAAGGACGCGGCCAAGGTTCTGATGGAGAAGGCCGGCGTTCCGGTCGTGCCAGGTTATCACGGCGACAATCAGGACCCCGAGCATCTGGCAGGTGCGGCGGATGCAATCGGCTATCCGGTTCTGATCAAGGCTGTTGCGGGTGGCGGCGGCAAGGGGATGCGCCTTGTCGAACGCCCCGAGGATTTCGCGACCGCGCTCGACAGCGCGCGGGGCGAGGCCCGGACCGCCTTCGGCAATGATGCCGTGCTGGTCGAAAAATTCGTGGCCAAACCCCGCCATATCGAAGTGCAGGTGTTCGGCGATGGTACTCATGCCGTGCATCTGTTCGAAAGGGACTGCTCGTTGCAGCGCCGCCATCAGAAGGTGATCGAAGAAGCCCCCGCCCCGGGCATGACGTCTGAGATGCGCGAGGCTATGGGTCAGGCCGGCGTGCGGGCCGCCGAGGCGATCGGCTATAAAGGCGCGGGCACGGTCGAATTCATCGTCGATGCCTCGGACGGGCTGCGCCCCGACAGGTTCTGGTTCATGGAAATGAACACGCGCCTTCAGGTGGAGCACCCGGTGACAGAGGCGATCACGGGGATCGACCTGGTCGAGTGGCAGCTTCGCGTGGCCGCAGGCGAGAGCCTTCCCAAGAAACAGGATGATCTTGCGATCTCTGGCCATGCCTTCGAGGCTCGTCTGTATGCCGAGGATGTGCCGAAAGGGTTCCTGCCCGCGACGGGAACGCTGACTCATCTGGTTTTCCCCGGCACGTGTCGCGCCGATAGCGGCGTTCGCGCCGGGGACACGATCAGCCCGTGGTATGACCCGATGATCGCCAAGGTGGTGGTGCATGGATCGACGCGTGCCATTGCACTTGAGACGTTGAACCGGGTGCTGCAACAGACCGAAGTTGCGGGTACCGTTACCAATCTGGCCTTTCTGGGCGCGTTGACGCGTCACGAAGGATTTGCCTCGGGCGATGTCGATACGGGGCTGATCGGGCGAGACCTTGAAACGTTGGTGCAGGAACCCGAGCCGTCGGATGTTACCGCGGTCGCGGCTGCGATGACAGCATTGGATCTGGTGGATGTCGATCCGGAAACCGGGTTTTCGCTGTGGGCGCCGCTGCATCGTGCCGTGCATTTGTCCCGTCGCGACGACGTGCTGGATCTGGATGTGCAGGTCGATGGGCCGGATCGCCAGATTTGGCAGGTTGGCAAAAACCGCGTCGTTGCTGAACGCGCCGCCGGGCGCTGGATGTTGAACGGCACGCCGATGCCTCGCGTTGCTGCACATAACGGGACCCTGACGGTTTTCACCGATTACGGTCAGAGCTTTGACGTCATCGATCCGCTGGACCGCGATACCAGCGCGACCGGCGACACCAATGTGATCGAGGCGCCTATGCCCGGTCTGGTCAAAGCCGTCTTTGCCACAGCGGGACAAACCGTACAGAAAGGCGATCGTCTGGCAATTTTGGAAGCGATGAAGATGGAGCATTCGCTGCTTGCGGCGCGGGACGGGATCGTTGCCGAAGTGCTGGTCGGGGATGGTTCGCAGGTCGAAGCCGGGGCTGCCTTGGTGAGGTTGGAGGAAGAAGCTTGATCTGTACCCGCGCAACGCGGCGTGCCAAGGTCAGACGATATTTGCTTGAAACGACGACAATCCAGAAGGGGGGCGGACATGGGTGAGCTGGTCGAAATCTATGAGGTCGGGCCGCGCGACGGGCTGCAAAACGAAAAACGCGAAATACCGGTCGCGGACAAGATCGCCTTGATCGACTGTCTCAGCCGGGCGGGGTTTCGCCGGATCGAAGTTGCAAGCTTCGTGTCCCCGAAATGGGTGCCGCAGATGGCGGGTTCCGCTCAGGTGCTGGGGGGGATCACGCGTGCGAATGGGGTGCGCTATGCCGCGCTGACGCCGAACATGCATGGCTATGGCGACGCGCTGGCGGCCAGGGCGGACGAGATTGCCGTGTTCGCCTCGGCCTCCGAAGGATTCTCGAAGGCCAATATCAATGCCTCCATCGCCGAGTCGATCGAGCGGTTCACGCCGATTCTGGAGGCGGCGCGCCGTATCGACCTGCCGGTTCGTGGCTATGTCTCATGCGTTACGGATTGCCCATATGACGGTCCGACGCCGCCCGAAAAAGTGGCTGAGGTTGCTGATCGGCTTTTCGCGCTGGGCTGTTACGAGGTTTCGCTGGGCGACACGATAGGGCAGGGAACTCCGGACAAGGTTGCACATATGCTTCTGGCAGTGCGCGAGAGGGTTCCAGTGACGCGGCTGGCGGGGCATTTCCATGACACCAACGGGCGCGCGATCGACAACATCGATGCGGCATTGGCGCTGGGCGTGCGGGTGTTCGATGCAGCAGTGGGAGGGTTGGGTGGTTGCCCCTACGCCCCGGGTGCGGCCGGTAACGTGGCGACCGAGGAGGTTGCGGCACATTTGCATCGGCTGGGATACGAAACTGGCCTGGATATCGACGTTGTTGAAGAGGCCGCGCAGATGGCCAGGGCTTTGAGGGGCTGACATGTTTGAAACGATCACGATCTCGACGGATAGGCGTGGTGTCGCGACGCTCACCCTGAACCGGCCGGAAAAACACAATGCCATGTCGGGGCAGATGATCACGGAATTGACCGACGCCGCATCGCAACTTGGTCAGGATGACGCGGTCCGGGCGGTCGTTCTGGCCGCGGCGGGCAGGACGTTTTGTGCCGGCGGTGATCTGGGGTGGATGCAGGACCAGATGGCGGCTGACAAAAAGACGCGTTTTGTCGAGGCGCGCAAACTGGCCGAGATGTTGCAGGCTCTGAACACGATGCCAAAGCCTCTGATCGGGGCGTTGCAGGGCAATGCCTTTGGGGGCGGGGTGGGCATGGCGGCCGTGTGCGATGTCGCGATCGGGGTCGACAGTCTGATGATGGGGTTGACCGAAACGCGCCTGGGGCTGATCCCCGCAACAATTGGCCCCTATGTCATCGCCCGCATGGACGAAGCCCGCGCGCGCCGGGTCTTCATGTCGGCCCGTCTGTTCGATGCGTCCGAGGCCGTTGATCTGGGCCTGCTGGCGAAAACCGTGTCGGCAGATCGGCTTTCGGAGGCCGTTGAGGACGAAATTCGCCCCTATTTGTCTTGCGCGCCCGGGGCGGTTGCCTCTGCCAAGGCGCTGGTGCGCGCTTTGGGGCCGCGCATCGACGATGCCGTGATCGATCAGACCATAGGCGAGTTGGTCGAGCGGTGGGAAACACACGAGGCACGCGAAGGGATCGCGGCGTTTTTTGAAAAACGAAAACCTGCATGGAATAAGTAGGTTTTACAAGGTTCCGCCATGCCAATGCCAAACGCCGGTGCTGCGATTCTATGCCGCGCTGTCAAGCGCAGGTTTGATCGCGAAGGGGGCTGTGTTCGGTTGACCCTCTGACCCCGCGGGGATAGAGAATGTCCAGTCAACACGCCAATTGACGGCGCACCCGGATCGGGGCATGCGCAGGAAAGGAGCTATTCGTGGAAGACCTGCTGCGGGAGTACCTCCCGATTCTGGTGTTTCTGGCCGTTGCCGTTGGCCTTGGGATCGTCTTGATTCTGGCCGCCGTCGTACTGGCCGTCCGCAATCCCGACCCCGAAAAGGTCAGCGCATATGAATGTGGTTTCAATGCCTTCGACGATGCGCGGATGAAATTCGACGTCCGATTCTATCTGGTTTCGATTCTGTTCATCATCTTCGATCTTGAAATTGCCTTCCTGTTTCCCTGGGCCGTCGGCTTCAAGGACATCAGCGATGTCGGGTTCTGGTCCATGATGGTGTTCCTGGGTGTTCTGACCATCGGCTTTGCCTATGAATGGAAGAAAGGGGCGCTGGAATGGGAGTGATGACAGGTGCAAACACCGCTGGCGTCGACAAAGAAGTCGCCACCCAGGCCCTGAATGCCGAGCTGCAGGACAAAGGGTTCCTGCTGACCTCGACCGAAGACATCATCAACTGGGCCCGTACCGGCTCGCTGCACTGGATGACCTTTGGTCTGGCCTGCTGCGCAGTTGAGATGATGCATACCTCGATGCCGCGTTATGATGCGGAACGGTTTGGCATTGCCCCCCGAGCGTCTCCGCGTCAGTCGGATGTGATGATCGTGGCCGGAACCCTGACCAACAAGATGGCGCCCGCGCTGCGCAAGGTCTATGACCAGATGCCCGAGCCGCGCTATGTGATCTCGATGGGGTCTTGCGCGAATGGCGGTGGGTATTACCACTATTCCTATTCCGTCGTACGTGGCTGTGACCGGGTTGTTCCGGTGGACATCTACGTGCCCGGATGCCCTCCGACTGCTGAGGCGCTGCTTTACGGTCTGATGCAGTTGCAACGCAAAATCCGCCGTACCGGCACAATTGTCCGCTGAGGAGAGAGCTGATGAGCGAAGCACTCAAGGAACTCGGCGCGCAGCTGGAAATCAAACGATCTGATTGCGTTCTGTCATGGGACGTGACCCATGGCGAACTGAACGTGGATGTGGCGCCGTCAAACCTTGTGGAATTCGTCGAATTCCTGAAATCCGACCAGAGCTGCAAATTCTCGTCGCTGGTGGATATCACCGGTGTGGATTACCCCGAACGCGCCAAACGGTTCGATGTCGTCTATCACTTCCTGTCGATGTACCAGAACCAGCGCATCCGGCTGCGGGTGTCGATCCGCGAGGATGACATGGTGCCGTCCATCGTTGACGTGCACCCCTCGGCCAACTGGTTCGAGCGTGAGGTGTACGACATGTTCGGCATCCTGTTCTCGGGCCACCCAGATCTGCGCCGCATCCTGACCGACTATGGCTTTCGCGGTCATCCGCTGCGCAAGGATTTTCCGACCACTGGCTATACCGAGGTCCGCTATGACGAGGCGCAGAAACGCGTCGTCTACGAGCCGGTCAGTCTCGTGCAGGAGTACCGTCAGTTTGATTTCATGTCCCCATGGGAAGGTGCGAACTACATTCTGCCGGGGGATGAGAAACAGGAGACCGAATAATGGGTGGCATCTGGTGGCTGATCCTGTCTGCGCTGACAATCATTCCGATGGTGAAGATATTGCCGTTCTTCGGGATCAACAAATACTGGTGCCTGCTGTGTCTGGTTCCCTTTGGCACGATCGCCCTGCTGTGGTGGGTCGGGCTTAAACTGCAAGAGCTGGAGCGCCGCTGATGGGTCTGGGGGAACTGATCGCGTTGGGGGCGCTGGGGGTTCTGCTGGCCGGGGCTGCTGCCAAAGCGGCAGAGGCGGAAAAGGTTCGGGTTCGGGCCGATGCGAAAAAGAAACGAGGGCGTTGATGGACGGCTCAAGATACGATGACGGCAGCACGGACGCGCTGAGCGGAGAACAGAAGATCCGCAACTTTAACATTAACTTCGGCCCGCAACACCCTGCGGCGCACGGGGTTCTGCGTTTGGTGCTTGAACTGGACGGCGAGATTGTCGAGCGCTGCGACCCGCATATCGGCCTGCTGCACCGCGGCACCGAAAAGCTGATGGAAAGCCGGACGTATCTGCAAAACCTCCCCTATTTCGACCGTCTGGATTACGTGGCGCCGATGAACCAGGAACATGCCTGGTGTCTGGCCATCGAAAAGCTGACCGGGGTTGAAGTACCGCGTAGGGGTTCGCTGATCCGGGTTCTGTATTCCGAGATCGGCCGCATCCTCAACCACCTGCTGAACGTGACCACGCAGGCGATGGATGTGGGCGCGTTGACCCCGCCGCTTTGGGGCTTTGAAGAGCGCGAAAAGCTGATGGTGTTCTATGAGCGTGCCTGCGGGGCCCGCCTTCACGCGGCTTATTTCCGCCCCGGCGGTGTGCATCAGGACCTGCCGCCGGAACTGCTGGACGATATCGAGGCCTGGAGTCACGAGTTCCCAAGCGTCCTTGATGACATTGACGGGCTGCTGACCGAAAACCGCATCTTCAAGCAGCGCAACGCCGACATCGGCGTGGTGACCGAAGATGACATCCAGAAATACGGCTTCTCGGGCGTGATGGTGCGTGGATCGGGTCTGGCCTGGGACCTGCGTCGCGCGCAGCCCTACGAGTGCTACGACGAGTTCGAATTCCAGATCCCCGTCGGCAAGAACGGCGACTGTTATGACCGCTACCTTGTCCGCATGGAGGAAATGCGCCAGTCGCTGCTGATCATCCGTCAGGCCATCGCCAAAATCCGCGAGTGCCCCGGTGACGTTCTGGCGCGCGGCAAGATCACCCCGCCAAAACGCTCGGACATGAAGACCTCGATGGAAAGCCTGATCCATCACTTCAAACTGTATACCGAAGGCTTCCACGTGCCGGCTGGTGAGGTCTATGCCGCCGTCGAGGCCCCCAAGGGCGAGTTCGGCGTCTATCTGGTCGCCGACGGCACCAACAAGCCTTATCGCGCCAAACTGCGCGCGCCCGGTTTCCTGCACCTGCAAGCCATGGACCACGTTGCCAAAGGCCACCAACTGGCCGACGTCGCCGCCATCATCGGCACCATGGACGTTGTGTTTGGGGAGATTGATCGGTGAGATGCTTTGCCCTGATTCTGGCCCTCGTGGCTGCCCTACCGGCGCAGGCCGCATCGACTCACCCGACGGCAAAAGTGCTGGAGGTTATGCGGGAAAACGGCTGTCGGCTGGATATTTCGCAAACCGAGGAGGCTTTTTCTGCGCGTGACCTGCGCCCCGAGGATGTCAGCGCCGTGATCAATTCCTGGGCCGAACGGGGGTTGGCTGGTCTGGACGGTCCCGTATTCGAGATTGCGCCTGCGATTTGCGGTGCGCATGGACTTGCGCCCGAGGATACGGCAAGGCGTGCCGACGCCTTATTTGACTTCGTGCGTTTGAATGGGTGCCGTATGGTCGAAGAAGAAGCCGAGATAAAATTGCGCCCCGCCGGTTTTACACAGGCCGAAACGCCTGATCTGATTGCCTTCCTTGTCGAACAAGGTCGCGCGCATCAGGACGCCCCCTATATCATCGTGATCGGAGATGCCTGCTAATGCTGCGCCGTCTGCACCCCGAACAACCCGAAAGCTTTGCCTTCACCGCTGCCAACCAGCAATGGGCCAAAGCGCAGATTACCAAATACCCCGAGGGGCGTCAGGCCAGCGCGGTGATCCCGCTACTCTGGCGTGCGCAGGAACAAGAGGGATGGCTGAGCCGTCCGGCGATTGAATCGGTCGCGGATATGCTGGGCATGGCCTATATCCGCGTGCTCGAGGTCGCCTCGTTCTACTTCATGTTCCAGCTGCAACCAGTAGGATCTGTGGCGCATATTCAGGTCTGCGGCACGACGTCCTGCATGATCTGCGGGGCCGAGGATCTGATCGCGGTCTGCAAGGAAAAGATCGCGGCGAAACCGCATGAACTTTCTGCCGATGGCAAGCTAAGCTGGGAAGAGGTCGAATGCCTCGGGTCCTGCACCAACGCGCCGATGGCGCAGATCGGCAAGGATTACTATGAGGACCTGACCGCCGAGAGCTTTGGCAGGATCCTCGACGATCTGGTGGCGGGCAAGGTGCCGACGCCCGGTCCTCAGAATGGGCGTTACGCGGCCGAGCCGTTGAAAGGGCTTTCCAGCCTGTCCGAATATGAAGCCGGCAAGCCGAAATACAACGCGAGTGTTGAACTGGCGACAGAGCTTGGGGACACGGTCAAGCGTATCGACGGAACCGAAGTTCCGATCCTGACTCCTTGGCTTGGTAAGGATGGCAAAGCCG
Organism: Ruegeria sp. P10; assembly: GCF_056534925.1. NCBI lineage: Bacteria > Pseudomonadati > Pseudomonadota > Alphaproteobacteria > Rhodobacterales > Roseobacteraceae > Ruegeria > Ruegeria sp. P10. Next base: position 158,996 of record NZ_JBQERJ010000003.1, on the reverse strand, counting down.
AAGCTTCCGGTTCCGCTCCTCAACCGCCGAAAAAGCCGGAGCCCGGCAAGACGGCGGCACAACAGAGTGGAACCAAAAAATCTACCCATACCGAACCGGCATCTCCCGAGGGCGCTGCGGCAAAGACGGATGGCCCAGACGTTCAGGAGACCCAGCCTAACACTCTAACCGCGGCACGTGACGGCAAGGCGGATGACCTTAAATTGTTGAAAGGCGTTGGCCCCAAGCTGGAAGAAACGCTAAACGAGCTGGGTTTCTATCACTATGACCAGATCGCGGCCTGGACGCCCGAACATGTGGCCTGGGTCGATGCGCGATTGAAATTCAAAGGCCGGATCGAACGCGATGGCTGGATCGAGCAGGCGACCAAGCTTGCTGCCGGTGAGGAAACCGAATTCGCCAAACGTGCCAAATCCGAGGGCACATACGAAGACTAGACGGATGCCCGTTCCGGGCTTCGGGGGAAGATGGACAAGGACAAGGAACAGGCCATAGCCCGCAAGGGCCGACATATCGGGGTGGTCATCGCCGTGACCATGCTGATCTGGCTTGCGATGAACCTGTTCATTGGCCCCGCGCTGGGTTTGACAACCCGGCATGCGCTGCTGTTTGATTTCGCCGCTCTGGCGGGTTTCATCTATGCGGGCGTCAACATTTTTCAACTCTGGCGCATGCGTCAGGACAGCTGAAGGTAACACGCGATGCTGAAGGATCAGGACCGGATCTTTACCAACATCTACGGGATGCATGAACGCACGCTGAAAGGTGCGCAGGCCCGCGGGCATTGGGACGGCACTGCTGGCCTGATTGATAAAGGGCGCGACTGGATCATCCAGACGATGAAGGATTCCGGGCTGCGCGGACGCGGCGGCGCGGGTTTCCCGACCGGTCTCAAATGGTCGTTCATGCCCAAAGAAAGCGACGGGCGCCCGTCCTATCTGGTGGTCAACGCGGACGAATCCGAACCCGGCACCTGCAAAGACCGCGAGATCATGCGCCATGATCCACATACGCTGATCGAGGGCTGCCTGATCGCGTCTTTCGCCATGAATGCCCACACCTGCTACATCTACCTGCGTGGTGAGTACATCCGCGAACGCGAGGCGTTGCAGGCCGCGATTGACGAGGCCTATGACGCGGGTCTGCTGGGCAAGAATGCCGCGGGCTCGGGCTGGGATTTCGACCTATTTCTGCACCACGGGGCGGGCGCCTATATCTGTGGCGAGGAAACCGCGCTGATTGAAAGCCTCGAAGGTAAAAAGGGCATGCCGCGGATGAAGCCGCCGTTCCCGGCAGGTGCGGGTTTGTATGGCTGCCCGACGACCGTGAACAACGTCGAATCCATCGCCGTCGTACCTACGATCCTGCGCCGTGGGGCGGATTGGTTCGCAGGTTTCGGCCGCCAGAACAACGCGGGCACCAAGCTGTTTGCGATCTCGGGTCACGTCAACAACCCCTGCGTCGTGGAAGAGGCGATGTCAATTTCCTTCGAGGAGCTGATCGAGACCCATTGCGGCGGCATTCGCGGTGGCTGGGACAATCTGCTGGCCGTGATCCCCGGAGGATCCTCGGTTCCGTGTGTGCGCGGTGAGAACATGCGCGACGCGATCATGGATTTCGATTATCTGCGCAACGATCTCGGCTCGGGGCTTGGAACGGCGGCGGTGATCGTGATGGACAAGTCCACCGACATCATCAAGGCGATCTGGCGCCTGTCAAAATTCTACAAACACGAAAGCTGCGGCCAGTGCACGCCCTGCCGCGAAGGCACTGGCTGGATGATGCGGGTCATGGACCGCCTGGTGCGCGGCGAGGCCGAGCTGGAAGAGATTGACATGCTGTTTGATGTGACCAAACAGGTGGAAGGTCACACGATCTGCGCGCTCGGCGATGCGGCCGCCTGGCCGATCCAGGGCCTGATCCGGAATTTCCGTGAAGAAATCGAAGACCGCATCAAGGCTCAGAAATCGGGCCGTATGGGTGCGATGGCGGCGGAGTGATCGGGATGGACATGTTTGCAGAATACAGCCACGCGATTTCATCGGTTGTGCTTTTCACGCTGGTGGTTCTGTTCCTGGCCCCGTTTTCAGCGCTGGCCAAGCAGGGCAAAGGCCTCGCGCCTGGGGCGACCCCTGAGCAGGACTATTCCGACCAGGCCTATCGACTGAACCGGGCCTATCTGAACGGAACGGAAACGCTTCCGGCGTTTGTGGCTGTTGTGACTGCGGCGGTATTGCTGGGCGCCAGCCCGTTCTGGGTCAATCTGCTGGCGTCTGTCGCATTGGTTGCGCGGTTGGTGATGCTGGTGGTGCACATCAAAGGCATAGGCAAGCCGAACAGTGGCCTTCGGTCCGTGCTGTATGTATTGGGCTGGGCCTGCATGTTTGTGATTGGGCTTATGGCATTGGTGGCGGCGTTCTGATGGCGTCCCGGCAGATGAGAACACGAAGAGGGATAGTATGAAGGCCTCAAGAACCCTTGTAGTCCTGCTGGCACTGGCAAGCGTGTCCGCCTGCGGCATCATCAAGCCGTCGGAAGATCGTATTCTGTTCGATGGAAAAGCGTTCAAGGCAAAGGCGAAGGCGGTCGACAAGAAAGCATCGCCAACGGACTTTACCGTTGTGGTAAAGGGTGCGTCCGCATCGCTGGACGGCGCACGTGAGGCCGGCCGTCATGAAGGAACCAAGTTTTGCGTGCAGAATTTCGGGTCTTCGCGGATCGATTGGAAAGTGGGGCCGGACACCGAACCGCAAAACCTGCGCATCAGTGATGATCAATTGACCTTTGCGGGAAAATGCCAACGGCCATGACGCGCGGTTTTGCATATCACGACATGGATCGCCGGCCGCTATTGCCTAGCAAGACCGGACCGGTTCGTTTTGGTGCGTCCAAAACGAAGGGAAAATCCATGTCTATTGCCAAAACACTCGCGCTGGCTGCCTTGGTCACATTGCCTGCCGTTGCAAATGCGAAGCCGCCCTTGAGGGATGTCAAAGAGATCGACGACGAACTCTATTACATCGCCATCGCAAATGAAATTTCGGAATATTGCCCCTCGATCAGCGGGCGTCGATTGAAAGCGATCAGTGTGATGTGGGGGCTGCGCTCCAAGGCGAACAAACTGGGGTATTCGGACACCGAAATCCGCTCTTACGTCGAATCGGATGCTGAAAAGGACCGGATGCGCGCCAAGGGCGAGGCGTATCTGGATTCGAATGGCGTGACCTATGACAACCCCAACACATTCTGCACTCTGGGGCAGAAAGAAATCCAAAGAAACAGCGCCATTGGCGTTTATTTGAGGGCGAATTGAAAGCCATGTCTGACCTCCGCAAGATCAATATCGACGGACAGGAAATCGAAGTCGATGGCGCGATGACCCTGATCCAGGCTTGTGAACAAGCCGGGGTCGAAGTGCCGCGCTTTTGTTATCACGAGCGTCTGTCGATTGCTGGCAATTGCCGGATGTGCCTGGTCGAGGTCGTCGGCGGGCCGCCGAAACCTGCGGCCTCCTGCGCGATGCAGGTGCGTGACCTGCGTCCGGGGCCTGAAGGTCAACCCCCGGTGGTCAAGACGAACTCGCCCATGGTCAAAAAGGCCCGCGAAGGCGTGATGGAGTTCCTGCTGATCAACCATCCGCTGGATTGCCCGATCTGTGATCAGGGTGGCGAATGCGACCTTCAGGATCAGGCGATGGCCTATGGCATGTCCGGATCCCGTTTCAAGGAAGCAAAGCGGGCGGTCGATGATCTGGATCTTGGCCCGCTGGTTGGCACCGCAATGACCCGCTGCATCAGCTGCACGCGCTGCGTGCGCTTCACCACCGAAGTTGCCGGGATAACTCAGATGGGTCAGACCGGGCGCGGTGAGGATGCCGAGATCACCTCGTATCTGAACCAGACGCTGGATTCGAATTTGCAGGGCAACATCATCGATCTGTGCCCTGTCGGGGCGCTGACCTCCAAGCCCTACGCCTTTACTGCACGTCCGTGGGAATTGACCAAAACCGAAAGCATCGATGTGATGGATGCGTTGGGATCGAACATACGCGTCGATACCAAAGGCCGTGAAGTCATGCGTTTCCTGCCGCGCAATCATGACGGCGTGAACGAGGAATGGATCAGCGACAAGACCCGCTTTGTCTGGGATGGCCTGCGCCGTCAGCGTTTGGACAAGCCCTATGTCCGTAAAAACGGCAAGCTGCGCCCGGCCTCATGGTCCGAGGCGCTGACCAAGGCAGCAGAGGCGCTGAAAGGCGCCGAGAAACCCGCCGGTATCGTGGGCGATCTGGCTCCGGTCGAGGCGGCGTTTGCGCTGAAACAGATGATCGAAGGGCAGGGTGGTGTTGTCGAATGCCGTACCGATGGCGCAAAGCTTCCGGCGGGCAATCGTGGCGCTTACGCTGGCACCGCCGCGATTGAAGATATCGACACAGCGGAACGTATCCTGCTGATCGGTACCAACCCACGTGACGAAGCGCCTGTCCTGAACGCGCGCATCCGCAAGGCGTGGGCGCATGGGGCCGAAGTCGCTTTGGTCGGTCCTGCGGTCGATCTGACATATGAGTATCAGCATGTTGGCGATGATCGAACAGCGCTGCAAAAAGTTGTCGACATGGGCGGAGATGATGAGATCAAGGGAAAACGGTCGTTGGTCATCATCGGTCAGGGCGCTTTGCAGGAAGCGGACGGCGCCGCCGTGCTGGCTGCTGCGCAAGCCATCGCGGCTAATACAGAAAGTGGTCTGATCGTTTTGCACACTGCGGCATCGCGCGTTGGTGCGATGGATGTGGGTGCCACGAACGAAGGCGGAATGGACGCGATCAGCGCCGCCGACGTGATCTACAACCTTGGTGCGGATGAGGTCGAGATCGGCGAAGGCGCCTTTGTGATCTATCAGGGCAGCCATGGTGACCGGGGTGCACACCGCGCCGATGTGATCCTGCCAGGCGCGGCCTATACCGAGGAAAACGGCGTGTTCGTAAACACCGAAGGTCGCCCTCAACTGGCGATGCGGGCCGGTTTTGCGCCGGGTGAGGCGAAGGAAAACTGGGCCATCCTGCGCGCCTTGTCGGCCGAACTGGGTGCAACACTGCCCTACGACTCTCTGGCACAGTTGCGCACGGCCTTGATCGAGGCGGTTCCGCATCTGGCCCGCATCGACGAAGTGATTGAGAACGAAGTGAAAGTTCTCGACGCCGGTACTCTGGGCAACGCAACTTTCCGCTATGCGATCAAGGACTTCTATCTGACCAACCCGATCGCACGGGTTTCACAGTTGATGGCCGAGCTTTCGGCACAGGCGCAGGCCCGCAAATCCGAGAAGATCGCGGCGGAATGACCCAGACCATTTTCATATCGCAGATCGGCGCATCCGGTGCCGGGCGGCAGTTGGCCGCGCCTGATTTGCGTGTGAAACCGAATATTAAGGGTGGCGCAATGGCGGCAGATGCTGTTTACACCAACGCGCCGACCCAGCCGCAGTTTGCGCAGGCTTCTGGCCTTTGCATCGCGCGCGGAAAACGGAATACCCACGGTGTGAGGACCAATGGCTGAATTCTTTAACACCCCAGGCGGAATAGCCATCATCATTCTGGCGCAAGTGCTTGCCGTTGTTGCCTTTGTGATGATTTCACTGTTGTTCCTTGTTTACGGGGACCGCAAGATCTGGGCCGCTGTCCAGATGCGTCGCGGCCCCAACGTGGTGGGCGTCTATGGCCTGCTGCAATCGGTGGCGGATGCCCTGAAATATGTGGTGAAAGAGGTCGTCATTCCTGCGGGCGCCGACCGGACGGTCTTTATCCTCGCACCGCTGACATCCTTCGTTCTGGCGATGATCGCTTGGGCGGTGATCCCGTTCAACGATGGCTGGGTTCTGTCGGATATCAACGTCGCGATCCTCTATGTATTCGCGGTGTCCTCGCTCGAGGTTTATGGCGTGATCATGGGCGGTTGGGCGTCGAACTCAAAGTACCCGTTCTTGGGCTCGCTGCGCTCGGCCGCGCAGATGATTTCGTACGAGGTTTCGATCGGCCTGATCATCATCGGTGTGATCATTTCGACCGGCTCGATGAATTTTGGCGACATCGTGCGCGCTCAGGACGGCTCGTTCGGCTTCTTCAGCTGGTACTGGCTGCCGCATTTCCCGATGGTGTTCCTGTTCTTCATCTCGGCCCTGGCCGAAACCAACCGACCACCGTTTGACTTGCCCGAGGCGGAATCGGAACTGGTCGCCGGTTATCAGGTCGAATATTCGGCCACGCCTTTCCTGCTGTTCATGGCAGGCGAATACATCGCCATCTTCCTGATGTGCGCGCTGACCTCTCTGCTGTTCTTCGGCGGCTGGCTGTCCCCGATCCCTGGCCTGCCGGACGGCGTTCTGTGGATGGTGGCCAAGATGGCGTTCTTCTTCTTCATCTTCGCAATGGTCAAGGCGATCACACCCCGCTACCGCTATGACCAGCTGATGCGGCTGGGCTGGAAAGTGTTCCTGCCATTCTCGCTGGCTTGGGTGGTTTTCGTGGCCTTTGCGGCGAAATTCGACTGGTTCTGGGGCGCATTTGCCCGTTGGAGCGTAGGAGGCTGATATGACCCAAATCGACTATACCCGCGCTGCCAAATACTTCCTTCTGCAAGACTTCTGGGTCGGCATGAAGCTGGGGCTGAAGTATTTCTTCGCGCCCAAGGCCACGGTGAACTATCCGCACGAAAAGGGGCCTCTGTCCCCACGTTTCCGCGGCGAACACGCTCTGCGCCGCTATCCGAATGGTGAAGAACGCTGCATCGCCTGCAAACTCTGCGAGGCGATCTGCCCGGCCCAAGCCATCACCATCGACGCTGAACCGCGCGAGGACGGCAGCCGCCGCACCACGCGCTATGACATCGACATGACCAAGTGCATCTATTGCGGCTTCTGTCAGGAAGCTTGCCCGGTCGATGCCATCGTCGAAGGCCCGAATTTCGAATTCGCAACGGAAACCCGCGAAGAGCTGTTCTATGACAAGCAGAAACTGCTGGACAACGGCGAACGCTGGGAAGCCGAGATCGCCCGCAATCTGGAACTGGACGCGCCTTACCGATGAGTGACAGCCCGACAAATCCGTTCGAGCTGATGATGAAGCAGGCTCAGGACATGGCCAAGGCGATGAACCCGGCGATGGAAAGCTTCTCGCCCAAGGGGTTCGAGGCGCTGTGGCCAACCATGCCGAAAGAGGTCATGGAGATGATGTTTGGCAACACCGTCAACAAAGACGGGCTGGATGCCAAAACCCGCCTTCTGCTGACGCTGGCCGGGCTGACCTGTCAGGGCGCTCAGGCGGACTCGGCAGTGCGTCAGACCGTGCGCCACGCTTTGGAGGCGGGTGCCAAGAAACAAGAGATCGTGGAAACGATCGGTCAGATGTCGGTCTTTGCCGGCATCCCGGCCATGACCCGCGCGCTGGATCTGGCGCAAGAGGTCATGGGCAACAACGAGGATGAGGATCAATGACCGTCTTTGCCTTCTACCTGTTTGCCATCAGCGCCATCACCGGCGGGCTGTTCACGGTGATCAGCCGTCAGCCAGTGCACTCGGTGCTGTGGCTGATCCTGTCCTTCCTGTCTGCGGCGGGGCTGTTCGTGCTGCTGGGGGCCGAGTTCGTGGCGATGCTGTTGATCATCGTCTACGTGGGCGCGGTCGCTGTGCTTTTCCTCTTCGTTGTGATGATGTTGGATGTGGACTTTGCCGAGCTAAAGGCCGAGATGGCGCGCTATATGCCGCTGGCCCTGCTGATCGGTCTGGTCATCCTGATGCAATTTGTCATGGCTTTCGGCGCCTGGGACAGCGCGCAGGGTGCTGCCGAAAATCTGGCGCAGCCGGTCCCGACTGACCGCCACAACACCGAGGCGCTGGGTGTCATCCTTTACGATCAGTACTTTCTTCTGTTCCAACTTGCGGGCCTGATCCTGCTGGTGGCTATGATCGGCGCCATCGTTTTGACGCTGCGCCACCGTCAGGATATCAAGCGTCAGGACATCGTCGGCCAGATGATGCGCGATCCGGCCAAGGCGATGGAATTGAAGGACGTGAAACCGGGGCAGGGGTTGTGAGGTTCAAAGCCGTGATATCTGGGCTAAGTTTCGCTTTTTTCCCCGCGACTGTTTTCGCAGCGGGTATCGAAGCTTGCGAAGCTCTTCCGATTATGTCGCATCACGTGTTCGAGACGAACCACAGAATCGTTGGCAACGGCGTTGTCTCTTACTCTGAGATTGGCTCTATCTGCACCGACGAATTGGGATGCACACATACTGAGTTTGTTTTGTTTGCGGCTTGTGAAAGCGGTCAAACGATGCGCGTCGTAGCGAATCTTGAACGGGACTTCGACGGTACTCATTTGGATCGCGTCGATGAAGCAAATGAAGTTGTCCAAGTACTAGCATCTGCTGAAACAAGTTATTCGTGGACTTCGGCAACAAAAGCCTTTGAGCGAAAGGCATTCCAGATCGACGACTACATTGAATCGAAAGAAAACTGCGCCTGTGCAATGGCGTTTCCCGAGCTTCGCAACGGGAAAGAGAAATTCGAGGGACTCTAAGACGATGATCGGACTTGAACACTATCTTACGGTCGCGGCGACGCTGTTCGTCATCGGCATCTTCGGTCTCTTCCTGAACCGCAAGAACGTCATCATCCTGCTGATGAGCATCGAGCTGATGCTGCTGGCGGTGAATATCAACCTCGTGGCGTTTTCCAGCTTCCTTGGCGATCTGGTCGGGCAGGTGTTCACGCTGTTCGTGCTGACCGTTGCGGCGGCCGAGGCGGCGATTGGTCTGGCCATTCTGGTCTGCTTCTTCCGCAACCGCGGCACCATCGCGGTTGAAGACGTCAATATGATGAAGGGGTAAGAGAACATGGAAACCACCATCCTCTTTGCCCCGCTGGTGGGCGCGCTGCTCTGCGGGTTTGGCTGGAGATTCATTGGCGAGAAGGCCGCCATGTGGACGGCCACGGGCCTGCTGTTTCTGGCTTGTCTGCTGTCATGGCTCGTGTTCTTCTCGTTCGACGGGCTCACACAACAGATCGAGATCATGCGCTGGATCGAAAGCGGGTCGCTCTCGACCTCGTGGGCCATCCGTCTGGACCGGCTGACCGCCATCATGCTGATCGTGGTCACCACGGTTTCGGCGCTCGTGCATCTCTACAGCTTTGGCTACATGGATCACGACCCGCAATGGCGCGAAGGCGAAAGCTATAAGCCGCGTTTCTTTGCCTATCTGTCCTTCTTTACCTTCGCGATGCTGATGCTGGTGACGGCGGACAACCTTGTGCAGATGTTCTTTGGCTGGGAAGGCGTGGGTGTTGCCTCGTATCTGCTGATCGGCTTCTACTATCGCAAGCCGTCGGCAAATGCTGCGGCGATGAAAGCGTTCATCGTCAACCGTGTGGGCGATTTTGGCTTTGCTCTGGGCATCTTCGCGCTGTTCTTCCTGACCGACAGCATCAACTTTTCGGACATTTTCGCATCGGCACCCGCGCTTGCAGAAGAAAAGCTACATTTCCTGTGGGGCGAATGGACCGCGGTCGAGGTGATCTGTGTTCTGCTGTTCATCGGTGCGATGGGTAAATCCGCGCAGCTGATCCTGCACACCTGGTTGCCGGACGCGATGGAAGGCCCGACGCCGGTGTCGGCCCTGATCCACGCGGCCACCATGGTGACAGCGGGCGTGTTCCTTGTCTGCCGCATGTCGCCGCTGATGGAGTTCGCGCCGGGTGCGACCGGGTTCATCACTTTCCTTGGGGCCTCGACAGCGTTCTTCGCGGCGACCGTGGGTCTGGTACAGACCGACATCAAGCGCGTCATTGCGTATTCGACCTGTTCCCAGCTGGGATACATGTTCGTGGCCGCGGGCGTCGGCATGTATTCGGCGGCGATGTTCCACCTGTTCACGCACGCTTTCTTCAAGGCGCTGCTGTTCCTCGGTGCGGGGTCCGTGATCCACGCCATGCATCACGAGCAGGAGATGACGGAATATGGCGGTCTGCGCAAAAAGATCCCTTACACCTTCTGGGCGATGATGATCGGAACGCTGGCCATCACGGGTGTCGGCATTCCGCTTACCACAATCGGTTTTGCCGGGTTCCTGTCTAAAGACGCGATCATCGAAAGCGCCTATGCGGGCGGAACCGGCTACGCCTTCTGGATGCTGGTGATCGCGGCGATGTTCACCTCGTTCTATAGCTGGCGTCTGATTTTCCTGACCTTCTATGGCAAACCGCGTGGCGACAAGCATACGCATGACCACGCACATGAAAGCCCGATGACCATGCTGGTGCCGCTTGGCGTTCTGTCGCTGGGTGCGGTGTTTGCCGGGATGATCTGGTATGGCAATTTCTTTGGCCATGCGGACAAGGTCGGCAAGTTCTACGGTATTCCGGTTGCCGAAGCGTCAGAACATGCCGAGGCCGGTGATCATGCGGCGGCGGATGCTTCGCACGGTGAAGACAGCCATGCGGATGAAAGCCACGCGGCTGACAGTCATGCCGATGAAGGTCATGGTGAGAAGGATGCAAAGGGTGGCGATCATCACTATGTCTTTGCGGGCCAGCCCGGCGAGGGCGCGCTTTACATGGCGCCGGACAACCATGTTCTGGACGATGCGCATGCGGCTCCGAAATGGGTCAAGGTTTCACCCTTCGTCGCCATGTTGCTTGGCTTTGTCGTGGCCTATTGGTTCTACATCGTGAATACGTCGCTGCCGGCACGTCTGGCTGCAAATCAGCGTCCGCTGTACCTGTTCCTTCTGAACAAGTGGTATTTCGACGAAATCTACGATGCGGTCTTCGTAAAACCCACTGTGGCGCTTGGCCGCTTCCTGTGGAAACGCGGTGACGGCAATACAATCGATGGCTTCCTGAACGGAGTAGCAATGGGCGTTGTTCCCTTCTTCACCCGCCTCGCCGGCAAGGCGCAGACCGGGTACATCTTTACCTATGCCTTCTGGATGGTGCTGGGCATCGCGGCCCTTGTCACCTGGATGTCGATCGGCGGAGGGGCCCAGTAATGGATTATATCCTTTCGATCGTCACGTTTATCCCCGCCATCGCCGCAGGCATTCTTGCCTTGTTCCTGCAAGGTGACGATGCGGCGGCACAGCGGAACGCCAAGTGGATTGCTCTGCTGGCCACCACTGTGACCTTCCTGGTTTCCATCGGCATCTATACAGGCTTTGACCCGTCGAACCCCGGTTTCCAGATGGTGGAAGAGGGTGAGTGGCTGATGGGCCTCAAATACAAGATGGGTGTTGATGGCATCAGTGTCCTGTTCGTTCTGCTGACGACCTTCATCATGCCGCTGACCATTCTGGCCAGCTGGAATGTCACGGACCGTGTCAAGGAATACATGGTTGCCTTCCTGCTGCTGGAAACGCTGATGCTGGGCGTCTTCATGGCGCTTGATCTGGTACTGTTCTACCTGTTCTTCGAAGCGGGTCTTATTCCGATGTTCCTGATCATCGGGATATGGGGCGGCAAGGATCGGATCTACGCCAGCTTCAAGTTCTTCCTCTACACCTTCCTCGGCTCGGTCTTGATGCTGGTCGCCATGGTTGCAATGTATGCGGATGCGGGCACCACGGACATTGCCTCGCTGATGACGCACCAGTTCTCGTCCGAGGGCTTCAGCGTGTTGGGCATCTATGTTGTCGGTGGCATGCAGACCCTGATGTTCCTGGCCTTCTTTGCCTCGTTCGCGGTGAAAATGCCGATGTGGCCGGTGCATACCTGGTTGCCGGACGCCCACGTTCAGGCGCCCACGGCGGGATCGGTCGTACTGGCCGCGATCCTTCTGAAGATGGGCGGCTATGGCTTCCTGCGGTTCAGCCTGCCGATGTTCCCGGTGGGTTCGGCCGTGATGACCGATCTGGTGCTGTGGATGTCTGCCATCGCGGTTGTCTATACCTCTTTGGTGGCGCTGGTGCAGGAGGATATGAAGAAACTGATCGCCTATTCCTCGGTCGCGCATATGGGCTTTGTGACCATGGGTATTTTCGCGGCAAACCAGCAGGGCATCGATGGCGCGATCTTCCAGATGCTCAGCCACGGGTTCATCTCGGCCGCGCTGTTCCTGTGCGTTGGCGTGATCTATGACCGGATGCACACCCGCGATATCGAGGCTTATGGCGGTCTGGTGATCCGGATGCCAGCCTACGCGCTGGTCTTCATGTTGTTTACCATGGCCAATGTGGGCCTGCCGGGCACCAGTGGCTTCATCGGTGAATTCCTGACCCTGATGGGCGCGTTCCAGGTCAACACCTGGGTAACGGCGGTGGCAGCGACCGGTGTGATCTTCTCGGCGGCTTATGCGCTGTGGCTCTACCGCCGGGTCGTGTTTGGCGATCTGATCAAGGAAAGCCTTAAGGCGATGACCGACATGAGCTCGCGCGAGCGATTGATCTTCGCCCCGCTGATCGTGATGACCATCCTGCTGGGTGTCTACCCGTCGCTGGTGACCGATGTAATCGGGCAATCCACAGCGGCTCTGATTTCGAACTATGACACGGCTCTGGCCGCGGCTGAGGCTGCGACCCAGACAGCCGCTTCGCATTAAGGGAGCTTTGGAGACATGATCCAGGCTGATCTGACAATCATCCTGCCGGAAATCGTTCTGGCGCTTTATGCGATGGCGGCGCTGCTGGGGGCTGTCTACACGACAAAGGACGGACTGGCGCCTTTGCTGGTCTGGACCACGGCAGGTCTTATGGCCCTTCTGGCAATCTGGATTGCAACTCAGGGCGGGGGTACAAACGTGGCCTTCAACGGCATGTTCGTCGATGACGGCTTTGCCCGCTTTGCCAAGGTTGCTATCCTTTTGTCGGCGGGTGCAGTACTGGTCATGAGCCAGGAATACATGGCGCGCCGCGATCTGCTGCGTTTTGAATATCCTTTGCTGGTGGCACTGGCCGCCGTGGGGATGATGATGATGGTCAGCGCAGGCGATCTGATGTCGCTTTACATGGGGCTCGAGCTGCAATCGCTGTCGCTCTATGTCGTGGCCGCTCTGCGTCGTGACAGCGCGAAATCGACCGAGGCAGGTCTGAAGTATTTTGTGCTGGGTGCGCTGAGCTCGGGTCTGCTGCTTTATGGCGCGTCGCTGGTCTATGGCTTCACCGGCACCACGTTGTTCTCGGGCATCATCCAGACAGTTCACCATGGCGATGTTTCGTTGGGGCTGCTGTTTGGCCTGATCTTCCTGATCTCAGGTCTGGCCTTCAAGGTCTCGGCCGTACCGTTCCATATGTGGACGCCGGACGTTTACGAGGGGTCTCCGACACCGATCACGGCTTTCTTTGCCACGGCGCCCAAGGTTGCGGCGATGGCGTTGTTCGCGCGCCTGTTGCATGACGCGTTCGGCGGCATTGTCAAAGACTGGCAGCAAGTGATTGTCCTGCTGTCCGTGCTGTCGATGTTGCTGGGGGCCGTGGCCGCGATCGGGCAGCGCGACATCAAGCGACTGATGGCGTTTTCGTCGATTGCCCATATGGGCTATGCGCTGATTGGCCTGGCCGCTGGTACCGAGCTGGGTATCAAGGCCATGCTCATGTATCTGGCCATCTACGTGACCATGAATATCGGCACCTTCGCCTTCATTCTGATGATGGAACGTGACGGCAAACCCATCACTGACATTGACGCTCTGCGGCAATACTCCAAGCGTGATCCGGGCAAGGCGCTGGCGGTGCTGATCCTGATGTTCAGCCTGGCGGGCGTGCCTCCGATGCTTGGTTTCTTTGCGAAATTCGGCGTCTGGCAGGCGGGCGTCAGTGCGGGTCTGACCGGTCTGGTCGTCGTCTCGGCCATCGCTTCGGTCATCGGTGCCTTCTATTACCTGCGGATCGTGTTCTACATGTATTTCGGGGCCGAGAACGAAGAGCCGATCGAAACCCGGTCGACCCCTGTTCTGTGGGTGGCATTGATGGGGTCTGCGGCCCTAATGCTGGTCGGCATCTTCTATCAGTTCGGCGTCGAGGGCGCGGCAGCTGCCGCGGCGGCCACGCTTGTCAATTGATCGTTTCACACATCCGGAAAGAGGGGCTCGGTCGCGCGACCGGGCCTTTTTGATATGACAAAATGGCCCCAAGGCTATGGCCTGCACGAGGTGCAGGAAGTCGACAGCACGCTGAATGAAGCGGCGCGGATTGCTCCGAATGCGCGTGGTCCCGTCTGGATCATGGCGCATCACCAGACGGCGGCGCGCGGGCGGCGCGGACGAAGCTGGGCCAACCCGATGGGCAACCTGGCGGCGACCTTGCTGATGCGTCCTCAGGGCGCGCCGGAACAGGCGGCTTTGCGCAGTTTCGTGGCGGCGCTGGCCCTTTTTGACGCGTGTGTCGCCGTTACCGGGCGGGCTGCCGGACTGTCGCTGAAATGGCCCAATGACGTGCTGCTGAACGGCGGCAAGCTTGCCGGTATCCTGCTGGAAAGCACGGGGCAGGGGCATGGCGTGGCGCATCTGTCCATCGGCATCGGAGTGAATCTGGCCAATGCCCCGGATGCGGACGCGGTAGAGCCCGGCGCGGTTCGTCCCGTCTCACTTCTTTCGGAAACCGGGGCACATGTCTCGCCCGAGGATTTTCTGACCGAACTGGCCGCGGCCTATGCCGGGTATGAAACCCAATTCGTCACCTATGGGTTCGAACCGATCCGCACTGCCTGGCTGTCCCGCGCGGCCCGGTTGGGCGAGGTCATCACCGCGCGGACCGGTACGTCAGAAACGGTTGGTACCTTCGAAACGGTGGACGCAAGTGGTAACCTTGTCTTAAACACCGCCAAAGGCCGCGTGAGCATTCCTGCGGCGGATGTCTATTTCTGAGAGGGGCGCGGATGCTTCTGGCCATCGATTGCGGCAATACCAATACCGTCTTCTCGATCTGGGACGGTGAAGAATTTCTGTGCACCCTGCGCACCTCGACCCACCATGCGCGCACGGCAGACGCGTATTTCACCTGGTATTCGACGCTGGTGAAACATTATGGGATCGAGGCGAATATCTCGGATGTCATCATTGCCTCGACCGTGCCACGTGTCGTGTTCAACCTGCGCATCTTTGCCGATCGCTTTTTTGGTTGCAGACCATTGGTTGTGGGCAAGCCCGATTGCCTGTTGCCTGTCCCGCCGCGTGTGGATGAAGGAACGGTGCCCGGCCCGGATCGACTGGCCAATGCCGTGGGCGCTTTTGACCGCCATGGTGGCAATGTGGTTGTCGTGGACTTTGGTACCGCAACAAATTTCGACGTTGTCGCCGCGGACGGTGCCTATGTGGGGGGCGTTATCGCTCCGGGTGTGAACCTCAGCCTTGAGGCTTTGCATCAGGGCGCAGCCGCACTGCCGCATATCGACATCACGCGTCCCGAGAAGGTGATCGGTACAAATACGGTTGGTTGTATTCAATCGGGCGTGTATTGGGGATATTCCGGTTTGATCGAGGGGCTGATCGCCCGGATCAAGGCCGAGTATGGAATGCCGATGAAAGTCGTTGGAACCGGAGGGCTGGCCCCCTTGTTCGATCAGGCCGACGTGGGGTTCGACGCAATCGAAGATGATCTGACGATGCACGGCCTGACCGTGATCCATCGCTACAACAAGGATAATGGCTCCGTATGAGCAGTGAAAGATTGATCTACCTGCCGCTGGGTGGCGCGGGCGAAATTGGCATGAACGCCTATGTGTACGGCTACGGTGAACCGGGAAAGGAACGCCTGATCCTTGTGGATCTGGGCGTCACTTTTCCTGATATGGACACAACGCCGGGCGTTGACCTTATCCATGCCGATATCTTTTGGCTGAAAGAGCGTGCCGACCGGCTGGATGGTGTTTTCATCACGCACGCCCATGAAGACCACGTCGGTGCCGTGGCCCATTGTTATGAAGCTTTGGGCGCGCCGGTCTATGCGCGCGCCTTCACGGCCAATATCGCGCGCCGCAAGATGGAAGAACACGCGCACCCGACCGAGGCGGTCACGACTGTTTCCGCCTGGCCTGAACAGGTGTCCGTCGGGCCGTTCACGGTTGGCTTCCTTCCTGTTTCGCACTCGATTCCCGAAAGTGCCGCACTGGTCATCGACACACCCGCAGGGCGTGTAGTGCATTCGGGCGACTTCAAGCTGGATGCTGCACCCGTCGTTGGAGAGGCCTTTGACCCTGACCTGTGGGCCGAGGTTGCCAAGCCCGGCATCAAGGCGCTGGTCTGTGACAGTACGAATGTGTTTTCGACCCATCCGGGGCGTTCAGAATCCGAAGTTGGCCCCGAGATTGTCAAGCTGGTCGAAGGCGCGGAAGGTATGGTCGTGGCGACCACCTTTGCGTCAAACGTCGCGCGGGTCAAAACGCTGGCCGAAGCAGGTGCGCGGGCCGGGCGTTCCGTCGTTCTGCTGGGGCGCGCGATGCGTCGGATGATCGAAGCCGCGACCGAAACCGGTATTCTTGCGGATTTTCCAAAGGTGATCAGCGCCGAAGAGGCTCTGGACCTTCCGCGCCAGAACCTGATGCTGATCGTGACCGGCAGCCAGGGGGAACGACGGGCCGCAAGCGCCCAACTGGCCCGTGGCAAGTACCGTGGTCTGGAGCTGGCCGAAGGCGATCTGTTCCTGTTTTCCTCGAAAACCATTCCCGGGAACGAACGGGGCGTGATCTTCATCATGAACCAGCTCAGCGAAAAGGGCGTGGATGTCGTTGATGACAGTTCGGGCCTTTATCATGTCTCGGGCCATGCGAACCGGCCGGACCTCGAGAAAGTGCACGCACTGACTGATCCGCAATTCGTGATCCCGATGCACGGCGAACACCGGCACCTGCGCGAGCATGTCAAACTGGCAGAGCAGGGCGGCAGAACCGGAGTGCTGGCGGTGAACGGCACCATGCTGGATCTCAGCGGCAATGCGCCTGTGGTCGTTGATTATGTTGAAACCGGTCGCACATATCTGGACGGCACCGTGAAGATTGGTGCCCTTGACGGCGTGGTGCGGGACCGTATCCGCATGGCTTTGAACGGCCATGTTACAGTGACGGTGGTTTTGGACGAAGAAGACGAACCGCTGGGCGAGCCGTGGTGCGATACCATGGGACTGCCCGAAACCGGCACGTCCCGTGCCGCGTTGGTCGAAGTGCTGGAAGAGGATCTGAACCAGTTCCTGATGCGGGCCGCTGCCAAGACCCTGCGCGATGACGACAAGCTGGAAGATGAAATGCGCCGCATCGTGCGGCAGACAGCCAAAGCGGAAATTGGCAAAAAGCCCGAAGTGACGGTGGTGGTCAGCCGGATGCGGTGAAACCGATCCGTCAGTCGTGGGTTGGCATCGGATAGCCCCTGAGACGCAGGAACAGGTTGGCCTCTTCGTTGTTTTTGTAGAATGGAACTGACGATGGCGGCTCGGGGGACGTAACCCGGGCCGCTATTTCCGCCAGAACGACCTCGGTGATAAACGGCAGATCCAGATCCCGTGCCCGATCTAGTGGCACCCATTGCAGGTGCGACAGCTCATCCGAGGCGTGACTGAAATCATCCACATCACCTTGCAGAGCGTCGGCGTCGACCAGAAAGAACCGCGCATCGAACCGGCGGGGACGGCCCGGTGGAGTTACCGCGCGAAAGACGAACTGAAGCGCAGCCGCAGTTGGCAGGTAACCCAACGCGGCAAAGCTCTGCCAATCGCCAGGTACCTGACCGGGCCATGTGCCCGGCTGGCCGAGAACAAGACCGGTTTCTTCCCAAAGCTCGCGTATGGCGGCCGCGGCGAGGGCGTGTTGAATCCCCGGCTCGGCCTGTTCGCCCAAACGTTCAAAGCACAGATCCGGCAAATCCGTTGCCAATGGAACATCCGCGTCAGCCGGATCAACCGCGCCACCGGGAAAGACGAACTTGTTCGGCATGAAGGCCGCTTTGGACCCGCGCTGCCCCATAAGGATCGAGGGGTTTGTCCATCTGTCCCGCAGCACGATAACCGTCGCTGCGTCCCGGATGGCGGTTTTGTCGGGTGTCATGTCCAAACTGGTCAACTGGGTCGGGTCACGCGGTTTTTCCAAAGCCATGCATGCGGCGTGCCCACTGATACGCCACCACTGCACCTTTCAGGCGTGGCAACAGGTACAGGGACAGGGCGACGCAGGCGACGGAAAAGCCGATGGCCATCGTCCACGGATCGGGCCGCCAATGCACGTACGACACGTGCAGAGCAGGCGCCAGCAGGTGGCCGACCAGCAGGATTGTCAGGTAGGCGGGCCCATCATCTGCGCGATGGTGAAACAACTCCTGCCCGCAGTTCGAGCAGGAGTCATTGACCTTGAGATAGCTGTGCAACAGCTTGCCTTCCCCGCAGTTGGGGCATTTGCAGCGAAACCCCTTGACCAGGGCTGGCCATGTCTCACGCTCACCTTCAGAGGTCGTCTCGATCGTCTGATCCGTCATAATGTAACTCGCGAAGTAATCTTTTGCGGATAATGGGCCTGATCGTGGAAATTTAAAAGGGGGGTGCGTCGCTTTGCAACGTCTGCCCGGCACCTCGTCTTGGGGCGGTCCCGAACCTTTCAAAAATAATATCGAATTCAGCGACGGAATTCCTGGCGCGGCCCGTTTGAATGGGTATGAGCGGCGGCACTCGGGCCGCGTCAACAAAAGGAAACGGAAATGAAAAACGTTACATTCATCTCGGCCATTGTCATGTCGGCGGTTGCGATTACCGGTACTTCTGTTTTGGCCGCTGGCTCGGGTGGCCGCGAGCCGGTGTCCTTTCAGGAACTGGACGCCGATGGGGATGGTCAGGTGACGCAACAAGAGATGGAGGCGCACCGAACCGCTCGTTTCACCGAGGCGGACATAAATGGGGATGGAAAGCTGAGCCAGGAAGAAATGCAGGCTGCCGCCCAGAAGAAAGCCAGTGATCGGGTTGCCAGGATGTTCGAAAACAACGACGCGAACAAAGATGGCTTCCTCAGCCAGGATGAGTTGCCGAAACCGCGCCGGGCTGACAAGATGTTTGATCGGATGGATGCGGACAACAGTGGCGGAATCTCGGAACAGGAATTTGCCGATGCCAAAGATCGGATGGGACGGCACCATAAGAAAAAGCATCAAAAATCGGATACAAGCGATAACTGATGCAGGATGGAGGATCTGACCTCCCACCCACAAGATGTTCGCGGCGCGGATTGCGCCGCGAACACACTCAGCGACGATGCGTTGCTGAGGCAATTCGCTGATGGTGAGGCGGGGGCGGCACGGATTCTGACCGATCGTTTGGGGCCACGCTGTTACTCGGTTGCTTTGCGCATGTTGGGCAATCGGGCCGAGGCGGAAGACGTGACGCAGGATGCGATGATGCGGTTGTGGCAGATGGCGCCGAATTGGGTTTCGGGTCAGGCCAAGGTATCGACCTGGCTGTATCGGGTGACGCTGAACCTGTGCGTGGACATCAGGCGCAAGAAGACACCCGACAGGTTGTCGGACGTTCCCGAACCCGAAGATGGCAAGGCCAGCGTTGTTGACCGCATGCAGGACGAGGCGCGCAAGGATGCCTTGCAGTTGGCTTTGGCTGAGCTGCCCGAGCGGCAGCGACAAGCGGTCGTGCTGCGCCATATTGAAGAGCTGCCCAACCCCGAGATTGCCGGGATAATGGGCATTTCGGTAGAAGCAGTTGAAAGCCTGACCGCAAGAGGCAAGCGCAGCCTGACCGCGATCTTGGCTGGACGACGCGAAGAACTGGGGTATGACAATGGCGGATGAAGACCTGGAACTTGATCATTTGTTTGCACAGGCACAGCGGCAGCGACCGACACTGCCGGACGATCTTGCCGTGCGCATCCAGACGGATGCTGAAACTGTTCGCCTCGGTCGTCTTGCTCCTGCACCGCAGCCGATGCCTTCGATATGGAACAGGTTGATAAGCAATGTAGGAGGATGGCAGGGCCTTGGCGGGCTTGTCGCCGCAAGCGCTGCCGGGGTCTGGATCGGGTTTTCCGCACCGGCCTTTCTGCCGGACCCGGCCAGCCTGTTGACGTCAGAGGAGACATCCTTCCTCGTGGCCGACCTTGGATTTGACTCGAGTTTTCTGGAGAGCACGGAATGAACGCTGATCCCAAGCCCAAACGCAAGTGGGTGCCTGTCGTCCTGGCCTTGTCACTGGCGCTGAACCTGCTGGTTGTCGGTGTCGCTGTGGGCACCGTATTGCGCCTGAGAGGTGGGGATCATGCCAAATCACCGCCCGGCTTCGGCCCCGCGTTGTACCGGGCCCTGCCCAAGGATGATCGAAAGGCGATGCGGGGCGAGCTGACGGGCCTGCACAAAAAAGGATCCAAGGGTCGTGCTCAGGATTTTGAAGCGCTCAGTCAGGCTTTGCGCGCAACGCCCTTCGACCCGGTCGCCGTTCAGGTTCTGTTGCAACAACAAGCACAGGCCACCGCCGATTTGCAGCAGGCCTTGCAAACGCAATGGCTGGCACGTGTGACTGCCATGAGCAATGATGAACGGCAGGCCTATGCAGACCGATTGCAGGAAGTCGTCAAACGCGGGCCGCATGGGCACAAGAAAAGAGACTGAACAGATCAGGCCGCACTTTGCCTGATACTCACCTGATTGCGCCCTGCCTTCTTCGCAGCATACAGCGCTTTATCCGCGGATTTGATCAGGTTTTCCACGCTTTCAGCCGCATAGTCTTGCCGGGCGAAACCGACCTGAGACAACTTCAACCCGATACTGACCGTCACATCAACTTGTGCCCCATGGTCCGGTAACAGGAACGGGGACTGACAGATGCTGTCACAAACGGTTTCGGCCAGGTTCAACGCCTGTTTGGGCGATACATCGGGCACGCCGATCATGAACTCTTCCCCCCCGATGCGGGCGACAAAGCCACGGGATCCCAAGGCATGTTGCATACGTTCCGCCGCTTGCGTCAAAACATAATCGCCGCTTGCATGGCCATGGCCATCATTGATTGCCTTGAAGTGATCCAGATCGGCCAGCATGATCGCAAAACTGCGCCCCGTTCTGGCGGATTGGCGCGCGATTTGATCCAGCGCGCGCATGGCGTAGCGGCGATTGTGCAGCCCAGTCAACGGGTCGATCCAGGATTCCGCGATGCCTCTTTTGAGAGAGACCCGCATCTGATCCAGTCGCGCTTTGCGGGCAATCTGGTTTTCAAGCCGCAGCAGGATCTCCTGCGCGCAGAACCCGCCCAGACAGACAGCATCGGCCCCTCGGTCCAGAGCTTCCGAAGCCTGTCCGGCGTCTTCGTCTTTCAGCACCCCGATCAAAACCGTGTGCCGGGTCACGCCGCGTGATCTGAGGTCGGCAAGGATATTGAGGCCGGCCGGGTTCGAGCCCAATTCAACCACGATCGCATCGGGAACAGAGCCGGACAAAACACCCCGCAGGTTCGACTGAAGATGCCAGTTCAAATCAAATTGACGTTGATCTTCCAGAGCCTTTTGCCAAAGCGTGCCGTTTCGGGCCGTGTGGGTCAGGATATCAACCCGCGCCGCTTTGGACGGTCTGATTATGGGTTGGACCGGCTCTGCGAAGCCAATCGATTGCGATCCGTTGCTGACCTGCAAATCCTGAGTGGCCGCACGAGCACGCAAAAGGCTGCGAATGCGCGCCAATAATAAGGTGTCTTTGAACGGGTGCGTCAGAACATCATCCAGCCCGTCCTTTAACGCCCGCAGCCGGGCGTCCCGGTCATTTTGCGCGGCAATCGCCACGACCGGAACGTCGTCAAGGCCGGGTTCCTTCACAATCGCCTTCTTCACATCCGCAGCCGTTCCATCCGGCAACGTCTGAGCCGTCAGAACCAGATCCGGTTGCGTACGCCGCACGAGCGCGGGCAACCCTTCAAGCTTTTCGCCCTGCACCACGTGATACCAGGCCGCCGTCAGCTGTACCTTCAGCATGATGCGATTGGTCGATACCCCGTCGAGGACAAGGATGGTTCCCTGCACAGACATAGTTGTTCACCGTTGATTGCATGCGTGAACAAAGTGTTTATGACTCTGGTTAACAAACCCTTTCCAAGACCGGATCTGACCCAAGTTTATGCCGATATCCTCTGATTCCGCCCAAACTCTTGCGCTGACGGCCCTGGCCTGGCTGGTCAGCAATGACGAGCTTTTGCCTGTTTTTCTGGGCTCTACGGGCGCATCGATCGAGGATGTCCGCGATCGGGCAAGCGATCCCGAGTTTCTGGCGTCGGTTCTTGATTTTCTGGTGCTTGACGATTCGTGGGTCATGGCGTTTTGTGACGCCAATTCACTCGCCTATGATCTTCCCGCCCAGGCAAGGGCGGTATTGTCTGGCGGCGCTGAGATACACTGGACATAGCCATATTTTCCGCAGGAGCACCGGATGCCGATAGATGCGATCATCTTTGACAAAGATGGCACGCTGTTTGACTTTGCAAATACGTGGGGAGGGTTCGGACGCTCCATGCTGTTGCGCCTGTCCAACGGGGACGAAGATCGCGCCACCGAGCTTGGCCGTGTCATCGGATATGATTTCGAGCAAGGGAGATATACCGAAGACAGCATTGTAATCGCCGCCACGGTCGAGGAAATCGCAGAAGTCTTGATTGCCCATGTCAATGGCGCGACCTTACATGAGATCATCGATTTGATGAACTCCGAGGCCGCCTCGGCCCCGCAGGTGCCCGCTGTTCCATTGGTTCCGTTCCTGGAAGGTCTGCAAAATTCCGGAATCAAGCTGGGCGTTGCGACGAATGACAGTGAACACCCCGCTTTGCAGCATCTCGAATCTGTCGGAATAAGGGGGCATTTCGATTTCGTCGCCGGGTATGACAGTGGTCACGGGTTCAAGCCGGGACCGGGCCAGTTGCTGGCCTTTGCCGCCCATATCGGGGTCGAGCCATCTCGTATCGCGATGGTGGGTGACAGTCTTCATGACTTGCAGGCCGGGCGCGCGGCGGGGATGACCACGATCGGTGTTTTGACCGGTTTGGCCGAGGCCGATGCTTTGGCTCCGATGGCGGATGTGATTTTGCCTGATATCGGACATATTCCCGAATGGTTGGCCAAAATCTGATTTTCAAATCCGGGATTCGACAAAACGGGATGAAAAACCGACATATTCTGTCGCAGACGGAGCGGCCATAGGCGTCTCTTCGGGGCTTGCTTGACGAAAGCAAGAACAGGAGGCACCGATGGCCGAGACCAAAACACGTAAGCGCCGCGGAGGAGGGCGCGCAGGGGCGGCTGCGCGCAGGGGCAGTGCAGCGATTGACCAGATGCCCTGGGATCCGCCGGTCAACATCGATCGACCCACAGAACCTTTGGATCAGGCCGGCATCGAAGCGATCCATGAAGGGGCGATGCGCATCCTCGAAGAGATCGGGATCGAGTTTTACAACGAAGAGGCAATAGGCATCCTGCGCGAAGCCGGTTGCACCATCGACGGCGACAATGTCCGCATGGGGCGGGACTTTGTCATGGAGATGATCGCCAAGGCTCCCAGCCGGTTTTCGATCACCCCTCGCAATCCGGATCGCAAGATCGAAGTCGGCGGGAAGAACATCCTGTTCGGCAACGTCTCTTCCCCGCCGAATTACTGGGACATGGAGATCGGGAAAAAAGTACCGGGCAATCGCGAGATGTGCCGGAACCTTCTGAAGCTGACGCAATACTTCAATTGCATCCATTTCGCGGGCGGATACCCGGTCGAGCCGGTCGATATCCACGCCAGCGTTCGCCATCTGGATGTGCTGTACGACAAGCTGACCCTGACCGACAAGGCCATGCACGCCTATTCACTGGGCAAGGAACGCGTCGAAGATGTCATGGAAATGGTGCGCATCGCAGGAGGGTTGAGCCATGAGGAGTTCGAGGCCGCGCCGCGCATGTATACCAATATCAACTCTACCTCGCCGCTGAAACACGATCACCCGATGATCGACGGGTGTCTGCGCCTGGCGCGGCGCGGTCAAGCGATTGTTGTCACGCCCTTTACGCTGGCGGGTGCGATGGCCCCCGTAACCATGGCAGGCGCCGTGGCGCAATCCTTGGCCGAGGCGCTGTGCGCCATTGCGCTGTTCCAATACGTGCGCCCCGGTATTCCCTGTGTGATCGGTACATTCACGTCGAATGTGGATATGAAATCCGGCGCGCCCGCCTTTGGAACACCGGAATACATGCGTTCGACCCAGATGACCGGCCAGATGGCGCGGTTCTATGGTTTGCCCATGCGGTCTTCGGGTGTTTGTGCGGCAAATGTGCCGGACGGGCAGTCGGTGTGGGAGACTTCGAACTCGCTTTGGGCCGCCGTGCAATCGGGCACCAATATGGTCTACCACGCAGCCGGTTGGCTTGAGGGTGGCCTGATCGCCAGTCCGGAAAAATTTATCATGGATTGCGAAATCCTACAGCAAATTCAACGCTATATGAACCCCGAGTTGACCGCCACAGGGCCGGACGAGATTGCATTGGATGCGATCAAGGCAGTCGGCAATGACGGTCATTTCTTTGGCATTCAGCATACGCAGGATCGCTATACCACGGCCTTCTATCAACCCTTCCTGAGTGATTGGAAAAACTATGAAGGATGGGAGGTCGCCGGCGGCATCTGGACGGCAGAACGCGCGCATCACATGTTCAAGGAGATTATCTCGAGCTTTGACGCCCCCCCGATCGATGAAGGCATTCGCGAGGAACTGGCCGCTTTTGTCGAACGCCGCAAAGCGGAAGGCGGCGCGCCCACGGATTTTTGATCGGACAGGTGGTCTCGAGCTGATACTCTGTTGAATTCGCTACAACTCAGGGTGGATTTTGGCTATTTGTTAAGGTTTTTCCGGCCACAGTGCACAGGACACCAAACTGGGGCATCTGATGCATGGTCTGATCAATCGGGCGATACAGTCCTTTGTCTGTGCGACCTACGGGCGATCCTGCTGGTTGCGCGTGACCGAAGCCGCGCGGCTGGGGTTTGTCGAGTTCGAGGCCATGCTCGTCTATGACGATGACATGACGTCCAAGGTAATGGAGGCGCTGAGCGCCGACCTTGATCGACCGCCAGCCGAAGTCTTTGAGGACCTGGGAACGTACCTCGTATCTCATCCGAATATGGAAGGGCTGCGCCGCCTTCTCAGGTTCGGCGGTGTCAGCTACGTGGAATTTCTTCATTCGCTCGACGATCTGGCGGACCGCGTGCGGCTGGCCGTGTCTGATTTGACCCTGCCGGCCTTGGAATTGAGAGAGCTGTCAGCCACGGAATTTCAGCTGAGTTGCTCTCCGGGCCTGCCCGGTTATTCCAATGTCATGGTTGGGGTCCTGCGCGCAATGGCGGATGACTATGGTGCGCTGGTGATGCTGTCACACGAGGGGCAGCAGCAAGGCAGTGATGTCATTTCCATCATGTTGGTTGAAAGCGCTTTTGCCGAGGGGCGGCATTTTGATCTGGGGGCTCGGAACGGATGACAGACACCCAAGAACTGGCTGGTCTACTGGAAACGCTTTGCCCGATGTTCCTGTTGGTGGACCAAAATGGGCATATTCGGCAGGCAGGTCCGACCCTGCAAAAGTTGCGACCTGAACTGCCGCTGGTGGGGCAGGGATTTCTGGATGTGTTTGAACTGATCCGCCCCAGAACGATCACCACCATTCCCGCCCTGATGTCAATGGCGGGGGCGAAGCTGCATCTGAGGTTTCATGATGAACCCCGCACAACCCTGAAAGGCTTGGTCGCTCCTTTGCCGCATTCCGGTGGTGCGGTCATCAATCTGTCATTTGGTATCTCGATTTTGGATGCGGTGCGGGACTATGCGCTGACAAGTGCGGATTTCTCGGGCACGGATCTGGCGATTGAGCTGTTGTATCTGGTCGAAGCCAAATCCGCCGCGATGGAGGCATCCCGCTCTCTCAACCTTCGGCTGCAGGGTGCGATGCTTGCAGCCGAAGAGCAGGCCTTTACCGACACATTGACCGGACTGAAGAACCGCAGGGCGATGGATCACTTGCTCGAGCATTTGATTTCGGGAAATTCCACCTTCGCGCTCATGCATCTGGATCTGGATTTTTTCAAATCTGTAAATGACAAGCTGGGCCATGCCGCGGGTGATTTCGTCTTGCAGCAGGCCGCCCGCATCATGCAACAGGAGACACGAAGCAACGACACTGTGGCCCGGGTCGGCGGGGATGAATTCGTCATTGTTTTCAAGGATCTGACTCGGGAAGATACTCTGGCCTGCATTGCTGGGCGTCTGATATCAAGGTTGAATGAACCGATGACGTTTCAGAATCAGAGTTGTTCGATCTCGGCCAGTATTGGCACTGCCTTGTCCACGCAGTTCGACTGCCCCAACGCCGCTGACATTCTTCACGCAGCAGACTTGGCCCTTTATCAGGCCAAGCGCGACGGCCGGTCTTGCCATCGCATGTATTCAGCGTTGAGCAAGGCGCAAACCTGAATTCGTTCAGAAAACACGATGGGCACGTATCGGGGCTTCAGGCTGAATCGAATGCCGCATTTATCTTTTTCGCAATCTGTTGCCGGATCGGAGGCAACTCTCCCACCACCGGTAGGACCACGCCTGAAAACCCCGCGCGATCCAGCTCTTGCGGGACGTCTTCCTGCACATGCCCTCCGGCACAGGCAAAGAACGGAAGGCACAGCGCCTGATCTTCGGTACCGTTTGCAGCGTCAGATATGGAAGGTGGCTCTTCGACGAAACCGACGCGAACGGATTTGAACGCCACCAGTCCCGCAAGCTGTTTCGCAAACTGCAACGCCACGGTCGACGGGTTCCGGCTGCGCCCGGAACCATGCGCGGCAATGACCAGATCGGTGGACCGAGCGGCCCAGTGTTTGTCGGACAATTCCGATCGCAGGGCCTCTGCGGTCAGGGCCGGCAGGTCCGGGTCAATTCCAAGCGGGTCCAAAATCCGTGCCGGATGGTGCCCAAGCCGTTTGGGTAGAGCGCTGGTGACAAACCACCCTTTTGCCATGAAAAGTGGATAGATGACCGAGTTTTCGGGCGCACGGTCAAGCTTCGCCTCCAACGCACCCGGCGCTGCCAGAGTGGCCGAATCCACCGCTATATGCCCGGTAAGCGCGTTGACCTTGGCGGCGAATGCCGCAAGTGCAGCTTCGGCCGGTTCCGGGTCTGACGGTTGGCCATGAGCGACAATTATGGCATGTGACATGCGGATCTCCTGCAGCGTTGCGCGATAGGTGTTTCACATCAACCTGAAGTCAACACCTCAGTTAGCCCAAAAGTGTCAGCCATAGCCAGACGGTCAGAATGGACGAGGCCGTTCCGATAAGTACCGCCGACGCTGCGACCCGTTTTGCGCGACCATACATGTTGGCGAAGATATAGGCGTTGAAACCCGGAGCCATGGCGGCATTCAAAACCCCCGACCGAAACAGATCCTGCGGCAGGCCCGTGGATTTGCCGAACACCCACACCAGGCTGGGATGCAGCATCAAAGAGATACAGCAAACATACGCAATGGTGCGCAGGTCGCCCTCGGGCTTGTATTTGACCAGCACGCCGCCCAAGGCAAACAACGCCCCGGGCAGGGCAGCACGGGTGATCAACCCCAGTGCTTCGTCGACCACCGCAGGGATTGCCAGGCCGGACAGGTTGACTAGAAACCCAAGGGCGATACCAAGGATCAGCGCGTTCTTGAACATTGCAGACAATACAGACCGTGCCATGCGCATGCCACCATGACCGCGATTTCGCACGACCTCCATCACCGTGATCCCGACGCCGTAACAAAACGGAGAATGGAAGGCGATGATCGCGTAGTTGCCGGTCAGGTTCTCGGGCCCATATGCGCGTTCGGTTATCGGCAAACCCAACAGGACAGAGTTTGAGAACAGGCAACAAAACCCGATGGCAACGCAATCTTCCCAATCGCGCCCGAAAATGATGCGTGCGCCGAACAGACCTGCTGTGAAACACAGGGCGGCAGCGGAATAGAAACTGGCCAAAAGCCGGGGGTCGAAACTGGCGCTGAGGTCCAGATGCGCGATGGCGAGGAACAAAAGGCAGGGAATCGCAAAGCCTTGGGTGAACTTCATCAGCCCATCGACATGCGCTTCTTTGAAGTACCCCGTGCGTGTTGCCGTATACCCGGCCCCGATTACAAGGAAAACCGGAAGAATGACGTCGATCAGGCTTTGCAGCATGTGGCCCCCGTGCGACGGGCCTGCTGCGATATCATGCGGGCGACGGGCAGCGGCCTACTGCGACTGATGGATCACCATCCCGTCGAAGGCGGGGGTGATGTGGTCGGGGGTTTCAGCATCGACGGTGGCATAATCGAGATCGATATGCATGTTGGTCAGAACCGCGCGCTTCGGTTGGAGTTCTTCGATCCACCCAAGCGTCTTTTCCAGATGCGCATGCGTTGGATGAGGCGAGCGGCGCAGGGCATCGATGACAAGGCAGTCCAGCCCTTTCATTTCGGGCCAGGCATCGTCGTAGATCTCGGCGACATCCGGAAGATAGGCGAGTTGCCCTATGCGGAATCCAAGGGAATCGATCGAACCGTGATTCACTTTGAAAGGACGCAACGGAATCGGGCCGCCGGGGCCGTCGATTTCAAATGGACCGTCGATAGACTTGAGCTCGAGTATTGGAGGATAAGGGGAGCCTTCCGGCTGAATGAACGCGTATCCAAACCGCCCCAACAAGGCGTTCTGGGTGTCGCCATCCGCCCAAACGGGAACGCGGGTTTTCATGTTGAACACGATCATGCGCAAGTCATCGATTCCATGCACATGGTCTGCGTGAGAGTGCGTATAGACGACCCCGTCCAACCGCCCTGTACCTGTATCCAGCAACTGGCTGCGCATATCTGGCGTTGTGTCGATCAGAACCGAGGTTGTCCCATCTGGCCCGTCGCGTTCGACCAGCATCGAACAGCGGCGCCGGATGTTCTTGGGGTTCGCAGGGTCACAATCGCCCCACTGACCGCCCAGCCGCGGCACGCCGCCAGAGGACCCGCAGCCCAGAATTGTAAATCGGAAGCCGGTCATGCGGCGGCCTTGTCTGATGCCGCTTTGGTAAACAGCCGGTCGAAGTTCGCCTGTGTCTGGTCAGCAAAGGCGGCATAGTCCATGCCATAGATTTCAGCCCCCTTTTGGGCCGTGTGCACAGTATAGGCCGGCTCGTTTCGTTTGCCGCGATAGGGCGGCGGGGCCAGATAGGGCGCGTCAGTTTCCACCAGAATGCGGTCCACCGGGGCGTTTGCGAAGATATCGCGCAACTCTTGGCTTTTGGGAAAGGCTGCGATGCCGGACATGGACAGATAAAACCCCAGCTCCAGCGCGGCCTTGGCCAATTGAGCAGACGATGAGAAGCAGTGCATGACGCAGGAATAGGGTGCGTTGCGATATTCTTCAGCCAGAATGCGGGCCATATCTTCATCAGCTGCGCGGGCGTGAATGATCAGGGGCAACCCGGTGCGCTGGGCCGCTTCGATATGGATGCGCAGTGACTGTTTCTGCACTTCGGCACTGTCGGCGGTATAGTGGTAGTCCAAGCCGGTTTCACCGATACCGACGAATTTGGGATGCCGTGTCAGGGCGACCAGATCATCGACCGAGGCCAATGGCTCGTCCGCGGCGCTCATCGGATGTGTGCCGGCGGCATAGAAGACCGGCGCGTGGGCTTCGGCAATCGCACGGACGGCGGGTTCGTTGCGCAGTTTGGTGCAGATCGTCACCATCCGGGTCACGCCAGCCTGGGCAGCACGCGCGATGATGTCGTCCAACTGGCCTTCGAAATCCGGGAAGTCCAGATGGCAATGGCTGTCGGTAATCTGGGGGGTGTCGCTCATCTGTTCTGACCGGCAGTTTCCTGTATCTTGAACACCGTATCTAGGACCAGAGCGGCAGGGTCAAGGTTGACTGCCTGACCATGTCGCGCTCGGGCTGTGATCGTTGCGGCGACCTCGGCCCAGCGACGGGCTTGATTTGGCGATGCTGACAGACGCGCCAGTGTTTCACCCTCGTTGGGGGCGGCTTCAGGCAGCGGGGGCGTGCCCGTTGCCCCGGTCAGTGCCAGCCGTGACAGAGCGATGTCGATCAGGGTAAGCAAAAGTTCGAACCGGTCCGCCGCACCACGCTGTGCTGCCGCTTCGGCCAGGGCCAGCGCGCGCTGGCGGTCCATGCGGGGCAGGGTTCCCAGAATGGCGATCAGTTCGGCATAGATGTCCAGACCACCCAGATTGATCAAACGCACGGCGTCTCCGACTGAACCCGCTGCAAGCGCGGCAAGGTGTTCTGTCTGCGCGGGAATTTCGGTTTCCGTTTGTGACAGGGCGGCTTGCATGTCTTGCGCGTTCAGCGGGCCGAGGCGCAGCGTGCGACAGCGTGAACGGATGGTTGGCAACAGGCGCGAGGGTTGATGCGATACCAGCAAGAGGGTGGTGCGGGCAGGCGGCTCTTCCAGCATTTTCAGCAACGCGTTAGCGGCGCTGACGTTCATTTCGTCTGCTGAATCCACGATCACGACGCGGCGGCCGCCGTCCGCAGAGGACAGGCCAAAAAACTTTCCAAGCTTGCGGATGTCATCCACGACGATCTCACCGCGCAGCCGTCCCTGATCGTTCAGTGACCGGGTTATTGCCGCCAAACCCGGTTCCGCCCCGGCCTGAATGCGATGGGCCACCGGGTGATCGGGATCGATATCGAGCGTCTCGGGCGGAGGCGGCGCGCCGAACAACCCGCCATCCTCGGTCGGCGGAGTGGTCAGCAGAAATCTTGCAATTCGCCAGGCAAGGGTCGCCTTGCCGACACCGCGTGGCCCTGTCAGCAGCCAACCGTGATGCAAACGGTCCGAGGTGTAGGCGGTCAGGAATGCCTGTTCAGCCGCGTCTTGGCCAAAAAGCCGAACGGTTTCGCGCGGATGTGGCGCGCCCGGCACCTGATCCGGAGAAGGGATATCGTCGCTCATCGTCTACCGCAGTGCTGCCTGGACGATTTCTGTCACATCCTGCGCAACGCTGTCCATGTCCCTGTTGCCATCCACGATGTGAAACCTGTCGGGGAACTCATCGGCCAGCGCCAGAAAACCGGCATGCATCTTCTTTTGTAAATCCGGGCCAAAGTCCTCGAAACGTTCTTCGGTGCCTTGTCGCCCCTTGGCGCGTGCCAGGCCCGTTTCGGGGTCCATGTCGATCAGCAGCGTCATGTCCGGTTCGCGCCCGATCATCAGGCTGTGCAACTGATCCACCAGATTTCGCAGGTCACCCCGGGACAAGCCCTGATACATACGTGTGCTGTCAGCAAAGCGGTCGCAGATCACAACCTTCCCTGCCGCCAGAGCCGGCTCGATTGTACGCTCCAAATGGTCGCGGCGGGCTGCTGTGAACAGCAGAATCTCGGTCTCGGCCGACCAGCGATCCGGGTCGCCCTCCAAAACCAAACTGCGAATTTCCTCGGCCCCTGCGGAACCGCCGGGTTCGCGCGTCAGTACCACCTCGTGACCCTGCGCGCGCAGATGTTCCGCCAGCATCCGTGCCTGTGTTGACTTGCCTGAACCGTCAATGCCTTCGAAGGTCAGAAATAACCCCGCTTTCGTCACATCGACTCCAGCGGGTTGTTGATCACGTCTTTCAATACGATACCGCCGACGGTCAGCATGCGCACCACAAACCCGCCAATCGCAACATCTTCGGCTGCCACCAGCGGGCGCCGGATTTCCGGCAGCCCTTCGGGCTTGATAACCAGTTCGGCCAGCTGCTGACCTTTTTTGACGGGCGCGTTGATCGGGCCCTCATAGACCACTTCGGCCTCGACATTCTGAGTGCCCAGAACCGGGAACAGCACATTCAGATCACCTTCGGGAACAAGCCCCACGGTCTTTTTCTCGCCCATCCACAGTTTGGCTTCGGCTATCGGCGTTTCCGCGGTGGCAACTGTCCTCTCGACAAAATTTCGAAACGACCAGTTAACCACGGCCTCAGCCTCCTCTGCCCGTTGGCCGGTGCTGTCGAGACCCGTCAGCACAAAGATCACACGCCTGTCGCCTTGTTTGGCGGACCCGACAAGGCCATAGCCCGCTTCTTGCGTGTGGCCGGTTTTCAGGCCATCTGCGCCGATATCCAGCCGCAGCAACGGGTTGCGGTTGCGGGCGTTCGAGGGCGCGCGGCCATCGAATTCGAAAACTTCTTCGGCGAAAAGGGGATAGTATTCCGGAAAGTCAGTGATCAGCCGGTCTGCAAGAACGGCCAGATCATGAACTGACATCATATGCCCGGCGGCGGGCCAGCCGTTTGAATTTGCGAAGTTCGAATTGTTCATGCCCATCTGCTTGGCCCGCTGGGTCATGTATCGCGCAAACCCTGCTTCGGTGCCATCCGGGCTGAGCGCTTCGGCAATGACGACGCAGGCGTCATTGCCCGACAAAACGATAATGCCGCGCAGCAGATCTTCGACACGTACGCGATCCTGCGTATTCAGGAACATCGTCGAGCCGCCATAGCTCATCGCGTGTTCCGAAACAGGCAGAGTTTCGTCCAGCGTCAAGCGCCCGTCCCGCAATGCTTCGAACGCAACATAAAGCGTCATGAGCTTGGACATCGACGCAGGCGGCAACGGTTGGTCGGCTTCTTTCGACAGCAGCACGGTACCGGTGGTTTGGTCGATCACGTAAGCCGCGCGGGCGGATGTATCAAAAGCCTGGGCCGGTATCGCCAGAACGGCAAGCCCAAGAGCCAGAACAGATGTTCGTATTGAGGACAGCATGTTAAGCCTCCCTGAATTAGTCGGTTACCGTGAACGCATCTTTGAAGCCAAGGTCTTTCACGTCCTTTTGAAAGGCTTTGCGCTCGGCCCTTGTTGCGGCGGGGCCTACCAGCACGCGCCACACTGTACTATTCGCTGTTTTCAGTTCTCGAACAACCGTAGGCATTCCGTTGCGACGCGCCTTTTGGGCTGCTGACTTGGCGTTTGCCTCAACGCTGAAGGTTCCAATCTGTACATACGGCTTGCTCAAAGACGTCGTCGATGTCGCGGCGGCGGCAACAGGCGTGGCGTCTGACGCATCTATTGCGGCAGCGGCCCCTTCTACCGGGTCCAGCGGTGTTTCGGTGATCGCGGCAGGGTCTTTCTTTTGCCACCATTTCCGCTTGGCAGGTTTTTCGGCAGGGGGCGTGACCGGTGCATCCGACAAAGAGGGCGACGCCACGGCCGCAGCGGCTTCGGCGGCTACGTCTGCGCTGTCGGTCGCTGTATCTGCCGCGGCCACGGCAGTTCCCGCAGCCGCAGCTGTGGGGGCTTTCTTCTGCCACCATTTCCGCTTGGCGGGTTTATCGGCAGGTGCTTCGACCTGATCGCCGGCTGATGTAGGCGTCTCGGCATCTTCGCTTGCGGGCTCGACGTCCTCAGCCGTTTCATCGGATGAACTGGCTGCACCGGCTGCAACCGCAGTCGTACCAGCCGCGGCGGCGGCTGGTTCCTTTTTCTGCCACCACTTCCGTTTGACCGGTTTTTCCGGCTCTGCGGACGCTTGCGTGTCGGAAGCTCCATCAGCAACCGCAGCCGTGGTTTCGGCGGCCGATTCTTCTGCTTCTGGCGCATCTTCCGACGACGGTTCTTCCAGCTTTTCCCGGCGCAGTGCGACGACACTGACTTTTGTCGGCGCCCCCGCAAGCATTCCCAGCTCTTTCGCGGCAGCGGACGAGACCTGAAGCGCAGGCCCGGGCAGGTTGCGCTCGCGCCGGAACAGGGCGCCGGTCACCGATTTGTTGTTGGACGTGTTTTTGATCACGACACGTTCAGGTTGGGACGCATCCGGGTGCGCAACCCATATCCCGCCAAGAGACGGCCGGCCATCCCAAAGCCCTGCTTCGGTTGTCTGAAAAACCTCAGGGGCCTCGATATCACGCTGAGAGCCGGTGGCCACCTCGGGCAGGAGTTCCGTCTTGCCCGAATTGTCTTCCGGTTTTTCAGCCGAGTCAGAAGTTGACAAAACCTCTTCGCATCCGGCCAGTATCGTCAAAGTCAACGCCAGATACGCCAGCCGTTTAGGCCCCGGGCGTGTCTCGATCGCTCGCTTCATCTGCTTTTCCCTTGCCTGAAGGGGTTTCGTTTTCCGAACCCCACTGCCGGTCTGCTGGTTCTGGATGCCAGCCTGTTGCGGTCTTTCCTGCGGATCATAACGTGGCTGAAGTGTCATGGAAAGACCGCTGCACAGGCTTCGGCAAGATTTCCCGATTTCGACTTGCCTCTGGTCGAACTTCGCCTTAGACCCTGCTTTCGACGGGGAGGTGGCAGAGTGGTCGAATGCGGCGGTCTTGAAAACCGTTGGGCGTGAGAGCGTCCCCAGGGTTCGAATCCCTGTCTCCCCGCCACAAAAATGGCAAATCCGACCACACGCTGACCACGTCCCGTATTTTACGAACCTACGGTTTCTTCAGAAAATTCCCATGTCTGGTTCGTGTTCTAGTCCCCGCTTGGTCTGAGCATGCTTTGCGAGTCGCTTTTCGCCGGCACCTTTCGAGTGTTCTTGAGCCATGGAGAAATTTCTTTGTGACCTGTGGTGGACGCAATCTGGTGGTCAGTACATCCAGCCTCGGCCAATTCGCTTGCTGCGCTGTATCGCAGGCAATATCGACATCTACAAAGACCGCCCCGAATGATCACCCGAAATGGGGCTGGGGCAGGGGAGGCGGGCAGGCGCCTCAACAATCGACGCGGCCATTCTGTATGCGCAAGCTTGGGCCGTGTCACAAACATCGCGCAGTTAGAACCTCCACGGCGTCGTCAAAGGTTTGGGTGCTCTTCTCGACCCGAGCCGTCAGATGAGCGCCTTCCAGCAAGGCCAATGCCGCGCGTGCTTCTGCTTTCGGATCCTCAACGCCCGTGATCGAATGATCTGTTTTGCCAAGCGCAAAGACATTCTCGATCCACCGGGTCAACATGCGCCGGAACTCGCGGATTTTGTCGGTGACCTCATTTGACAAGCTTTCCCGGCTGATGATCAGCGACACACATAAGCATAGGGTTTTTCCGTCGTTCAAAGCCGCGCGATACAGCGCGATCAGTGCACGCATGCGCGCGCCCGCCGTTTCGCAAGTTTCCTCGATCTCGACGCAGCGTCCGGTAAGCTCGGTATGGTAGCGTGTCATCAAAGCTGCAGAAAGCGCGGCTTTGGTCGGGAAGTGATAGTGGATCGATGCCTTGCGGATGCCCACATCATTGGCAAGGTCGGCATAGCTGAAGCCGTCGAAGCCTTTGCTGCGTACGGCAAATTCGGCAGAATTCAGCAAAGCGGTTTTTGTATCTATTTCCATGCCACGTTCATCCTATTTGCGCTCAACAATGCCGCGGTGTTTTGTGCCGCTTCCAATGCACCTTCCAGATATCCCCCAAATTGCGCGGCTGTTTCGGTGCCACTGAAGATGATCCGGTCTTCCCAGATCCGCGTCATGGCCTTGGGCATGCCGTATTGCGGATGGGCATGTACGGGCTGAAGATCCAGGTTGGTTGCTGTGAAGCGATCAAACGCCCAGTCTTTTAACAAAAGCGCATTGGGGCTGGTCGCCTTGCGCCCGAACAATCGCCCCAGCTGAGCCAGAACCTGCTGCCGCAACGCCCCTTCATCCCGGCGAGCTTGCGCAGGGATGCCGATGAAACCGAACAGCGCGAAGGGACCACCGCTGGCAGGCGACGCGTCGTGGATTTCCACCATGGGACCGCGCCGGCTCATAGCATCCCCTGACAATCCGTCTTTGCGCCAGAACGGAGTGTCATAGACCGCAACTGCTTTGGCCTGACCGGCCATCCAGGTCGCGATGTGCCGCATGGCTGACAACGTGCCATCGGGCAGGGCGGGCTCATAGGTCAACTCGGCCGCGATACGTGGGGGCATGGCAAGTACCACACGGCTTGCCCAAATATGCTGTCCAGATTGCGAGGTGACCCGAACTCCGCCTTTGGTGCGGGCCAAGGCGGTGATCTGCGTGGACAGGTGAATTGCTCCATCCGGCAACCGTGCCGACAGCGCATCCGTCAAAGCAGCGAGCCCCCCGACCAGGCGATAAGACCCTTCCATGGATGAAAACCCGCGGCCC
The DNA here is from genome assembly GCF_056534925.1 of Ruegeria sp. P10. Taxonomy (NCBI): domain Bacteria; kingdom Pseudomonadati; phylum Pseudomonadota; class Alphaproteobacteria; order Rhodobacterales; family Roseobacteraceae; genus Ruegeria; species Ruegeria sp. P10. Next base: position 122,939 of record NZ_JBQERJ010000003.1, on the reverse strand, counting down.
CGCACAACACGGCCCTGTTCATCTTCGAAGCTCAGCGCGCCGGAGCTGAATTGGTCAAACTGGTGCAGGCCCAGTCGGTCTGTCAGCGCTGCGATACGTGGCTGCCCGGGCCAGAACCAAGCCGGACCCATGTCCAGATGGGCGCGCCCCTGAACCTCGGTCAGAATGCGCCCGCCCAGACGGCTGCGCGCCTCAGCAACCAGCACCTCCTGACCCTGATCCACAAGCTGTGTCGCCAGGCCAAGCCCTGAAAGTCCGCCACCGATGATGAGCGTATCAGTGCGCATGGGTCAAACCCCCTCAGTTGAAGGACGCAGGTCCAGCTTTTGGGCCCAACTCGACCGGGGTTGTTGCGCCAGGGTTTTGTTCAGACATCGGTTACACCGCCGGCGGTTGGGCGTAAGGCAGGTGGCCTGTCTTCATCCAGATCTTGGCCCCGTCCGGCCCAGCAACGGCCGTCAGGCTGTGGCCTTCAGGCAGGCGCAGCCAATCGTTTTTGACCAGTTCGTCCCCGCCTTCGGTGACCGACCCGTCGATGATCAGAACCTCGATCCCGCCGGGGGCGTCCGAGCGCAGCGTCGCGCCCGCGTCCAGATGGGCGTAGGTCACGATCTCGCGCGCATCCTCATGCAGGACTGCGGTGGCGATACCGTTTGCGGGTGCGCGCAGCTCATCCACCATGTTTTTGCGAAACTGGGTTCGGTCGTTCAGGTCGAACTGCCAAAGCTTGACGAAGATCGTGCATCCCGGTTCCGACCCCGGTGTGTGTTGCGAGGTTGGCGGGTTGCGTACATAGGTCCCCGCCGGATAGTCACCATGTTCATCCTGAAATACACCGTCAAGGACAATGAACTCCTCGCCACCCGTATGGGTATGGGCAGAGAAATGACTGCCCGGCGCATAACGTACGATAGTGGTGGCCCGTGCGACCTCGCCTCCGATCCTGTCCAGCATCCTGCGATCCACACCCTTCATGGGTGAGGCCTGCCATTCCAGCTGGTCCGAGTGAACGACAACGCGGTCAGAGAAGTCCGAATTGATTTCCATGGGGTCAGTTCTCTTCCTTGATTGCAGCAAGGATGACTATCTACCAGTAGGTAGGCAAATGCCAACTGAAATGTTGGTATAGGCGACACCTTACACAGAGTGTTGAACGGTTTCTTGTCAGTGTGGCTTGGTTCCACGGTTAGGTGACGCAATTGCCGGGAAGAAGTGCCACGCCTTTTTTGGGGGCGGGTGCGATACGCAAGATCAGGCGCATTAAGTATCTGAATGATATCAATTGCTTCGTGCGAAAGGACAGCTTCACCACCCGTTTCGAAACTGGTTGTGCCTTCTGCACGGGGCATTTCGGTGCTCAAGAAACCAGCGGGAATTTTCGGATTCTGAGGTTTCGGAGGGGCAATGTTGAATTGCAGGAAGTCGAAACAAACTTGCGAAAATACCGCATTCAAGAGGTATAAAAACGTATTCCTTGAAGGGCAGCGCATCCGCATGCTTCACTTTTGGAGCCATGTAAGCCTGTGATTTTGCTGGCCCAAAAAAACCCGAAAGGCACGGCCTTTCCACACAAAAAAACTTAGCGCACCACTACCCGAGAGGGTGAGAAAAACAAGCGCGGAAACGACCCAACACGGAGATATCAGATGAAAAAAACTGCAACGCTACTTGGAAGCGCGTCTTTCGCGATTGCCGGGCCGGTCATGGCCGCGGATATCGTGATCGGTGTGCCCAACTGGGCCTCGGTGAACGCCACGGCACATATTCTTGAGGTCGTGATCGAAGAGAACCTCGGCCTGGACGTGGAATTGCAAAACGGCACCAACCCGATTGTCTTCGAGGCCATGGACAGCGGTTCGATGCATGTCCATCCGGAAGTGTGGATGCCCAATCAGCAAAACCTTCACGATACCTATGTCAAGGAAAACGGCACCGTCGTCATGAACCAAAACCCGGTTCAGGCGGAACAGGGCATGTGCGTGCCGACCTATATCGCGGAACAGTACGACATCAAATCGATCGATGACCTGAGCGACCCCGACAAGGTTGCGATTTTCGATACCGATGGCAACGGAACACCCGAGGTATGGATCGGTGCGCCGGGTTGGGCGTCGACCGTTGTCGAGAAGATCCGGGCCAAGTCCTATGGCTATGACCAGATCTTCGATTTGACGGAATACGAGGAAACCATCGCCTATGCCAATCTGGCAAATGCGACCAAAGCGGGCGACCCGTGGATCGGGTTTTGCTACAGCCCCCACTATATCTTCGTGACACAGGATTTGACGGTTCTGGAAGAACCGCCTCATGATCCGGCCACCTGGACAATCGTTCAGCCCACGGATGATCCGGATTGGTTGTCCAAGTCCGAGGCGTCCTCGGCCTGGAACGGAGCAACGCTTCACTTGCACTACGCCAAGGAACTGGAAGAGAGCTATCCCGAAGTGGCCGCCCTGTTCAACAACTACCAGATGACAGGCGACGATCTGAGCGCGATGGGTAAGGCGCTGGCCGTCGACAACATCGAAGCTGCGGATTTCGCCAAGGAATGGGTGGCTGCGAATGAAGACACCGTCATCGGCTGGCTGACCAACTAAATCACCACTCTTTGGGCCGTCGCGCAAAACCGCGGCGGCCTTTTTCTGTCGGGCAGGGCATCGCCCTGTGGGAGATAAATGGACGAACCTGTCGTAAAATTAGAAAACGTTTGGAAGATCTTCGGCTCGCGTGCCGAAGAGGCAATGGAAGCGGTCAGAAACGAAGGCATAGGCAAGCCGGAGGTTCTGGAGCGGTTCAACTGTGTTGTCGGCGTTCAGGGCGCCACGTTCGAAGTGCCGAGGGGGGAGATTTTCTGTATCATGGGGCTGTCCGGCTCGGGCAAGTCCACATTGGTGCGACATGTGAATCGATTGATCGAACCCACGGCGGGTCGGATCGAGATTCTGGGTCACGATGTTTCGAAACTGTCGGAATCCGAGTTGCGCCGCATTCGCGCCCAGCAAATCGGGATGGTCTTTCAGCACATGGCGCTGATGCCGCATCGTTCCGTGCGCGATAATGTGGCCTATCCATTGGAGATCCGAAAGGTGTCCAAGTCAAAGCGCTGGGCCGTCTCGGATCACGCGCTGAGCCTGGTGAATCTGACAGGTTACGAGGACCGCCTGCCCAAAGAGCTTTCGGGCGGGATGCAGCAACGCGTGGGGATCGCGCGGGCGCTGGCCTCGGACCCGGAAATCCTGTTGATGGATGAACCATTTTCTGCGCTCGATCCGCTGATCCGCCTGCAGTTGCAGGACCAGTTCAAAGCACTTGTGGCGCAGCTCAAAAAGACCACGCTGTTCATCACCCACGATCTGGACGAAGCCATTCGGATCGGCCACCGGATTGCGATCATGAAGGATGGCGTCATCGTACAGATCGGAACCCCCGAAGACATCGTCATGAACCCGTCCGACGATTACGTGCGCGAATTTGTTCAGGGCATCTCAAAACTCAAACTGGTCAAGGCGCATTCCATCATGGAGCCTTTGGACAGTTATTCAGGGCCACTTGACGGTGCGCCCCGAGCCGACGAGGGCGCGGATCTGGATCAGCTGATCGACCTGGCCGTGAATTCTGATCTGCCGGTCGTCATCACGGATGCGGGTATCGATGTGGGTGTCGTGACCAAGCCGCGCCTGTTGCGCGGTATCCAGGGGGGCAAAAATGACTGATGCTGGAACAGAGATGAAAGTAACGGCCGCCTCTGATATCGAGGTCGATCGCGAGGCCTTGGACCTTTCCATCAAAGAGTTCGCGGGTCCGAACGGTGACTACTATGTCAATGCGTTCCACAAGATTCATGATGCGACCAGCGCGATTCCCAACACGTTCAACACGTGGGCCGCGGTGCTGGGGCCATTCTGGTCTGCGTCACGCGCCATTTGGGGCATGTTCTGGACCTTTCTGATCCTTGAGATCATCGCGTGGGTCCAGATCGGCAGGGGCGCGTGGGGCAATCCCGGCGCGGATTTCGCCGAGCGCGCTGCGCGTCAGCAGGAACGTGCGGCCGAACTGTTGGCGCGCGCAGCGGATGCCACGGAACAGGCCGATATCGATCGTTTCACCAAACTGGCCGAGAACATACAAAAAGCAGCGGCCACAAGTCTGGAAAGGGCCGCCGCTGCTCAGTCCGAGGCGGCAGGAATCCTGATTACCGGGTTGTTGATGTTGCTGGTATTCAAATTGGTTCAAGGGTTCTATGCCGACCGCGTCTACGAAAAACAGTACTCGAACTGGCGTATCGATCCGGACAGCACGGAAAGCGGGCGTTCGACCCGTAATATTGTCATGGGTGCGATCCTTGTCGCAGCAATCGGACCTTTGATTGTGTACAAGTTCACCGTGAACGCATCCCTTCCATTGTTGGACGCGTTCCCGGAACAGCAAGTGTCTGCGATATTTCTTGGCGAAGGCAACGGCACGCTGTTTTCGAGCCTGGCAAACTGGATGGAGGCCAAGATTGATGCCGCGGCGGCGGCAGGCGGCGACATCTTTGACGGGATCGTGGCGGGCGTGCGATCGGTGCTTGATGCGCTGACGATTGCACTGATCGGGTCGCCCTGGCCGGTGGTCATGCTGGTCATCTGTGTGACGGCCTGGCGTGCGGCAGGACCAAGGGTTGCCATCTTCACCGCGTCTTCTCTGGCTTATATCGCATTGCTGGGGTATTGGGACGTGGCGATGGAAACGGTTGCTCTGGTCGGTGCGGCGGTGCTGCTTTGCGTCGTTTTCGGCATTCCACTGGGTATCTGGTTCGGCAAATCGCAGCGCGCGTATCGCGCGGCGGAACCGGTTCTGGACCTGATGCAGACGCTTCCCGCCTTTGTTTACCTTATCCCGATCATCGCCTTCTTCGGCACCGGCAACCCGCCGGGGATTCTGGCCACGATCATCTTTGGCATGCCGCCGGTGATCCGCCTGACGGCACTGGGCATGCGCGGGGTGCCTGAAAGCATCAAAGAAGCAGCCGTCGCCTTTGGCGCGTCGAAATGGCAACTGTTGAAGGATGTTGAAATCCCGCTGGCGCTGCCATCGATCATGACTGGTGTGAACCAGACGATCCTGATGTGCCTGTCCATGGTCGTCATCATCTCGCTGATTGGCGGTGGCGGTTTGGGAAAGGAAATCCTCGAGGCGCTGCAATACGCGGCCAAGGGGCCGGGCCTTCTGGGGGGCTTTGCGATCCTGTTCCTTGCCATGGTCATGGACCGGATCGTGCAGGGCGCATTCCGGCGGGAAGACGAAAAACTCTGAGCGCAAACGCCCCCGGTTCTGATCGGGGGCGCTTTTCTTTGATCCGAGGAAACCATGACAGATCCGTATGAACAATCGATGATGGACAACCTGTATTGGTGGGGCGTGCCCACATTGTTCCGGTGTCCCAATGTCGGGCCCGAAGGGCAGGATATTGCGCTGGCCGGCGTGCCGCATTCTACGGGCAACGGCACGACCGAACGGGACCAGCACCTGGGGCCACGCGCGTTGCGGCATGTCTCGGCCGTACAACGCCGGGTGCACTCGGTCTTTGAAATTGATCCCTGGCAGAGTGCGCGGATCGCCGATGTTGGTGATGTGCCCTTTCCAAAGGCCAACGACAACGAAGACTGCATCGAACGCATCACTGAATTCTACAAGACCATAGACATGGCCGGAGCGCGCGCCGTTTCCGTCGGGGGCGACCATTCCATCACCGGTGGCATTGTTCAGGCTTTGGGTAACGGCAAGCTTGCAGGCGGGCAGCCGGTCAGCTTTCTGCATCTGGATGCGCATACGGACGTCTTTACCAAGGTTGATCACTTTCTGGGGGCCAAGAAATCTGCGGCCCACTGGGGGGCCTATCTGGCCGATCAGGGGCAGGTGGATCCAACCCGGTCGATGCAGATCGGTCTGCGGGGCCATCCACGCAGTCTGGACTGGCTGCAACCGTCTTACGATTACGGGTACAACATCGTCACCATGCGAGAATTCAGACAGCGCGGATTGCAGGACGTCGTGGCGCAGACCAAAGAGGTTTTGGGTGACCGCCCGGTTTACATCACCTTCGATCTGGATTGCCTCGATCCGACCGTCGCCCCGGCAGTGTCAAACCTAGAGCCCGGAGAGAAAGGGTTCGATATTGACGAGGCGGTCGGCATTCTGCGCGCCGCACGCGGTCTGAACATTGTTGGCGGCGATGTCGTGTGCATGATGCCCACCAAGGACAGCCCGAACAATATCACCGCGCTGACCGCAGCGGCGGTCATGTTCGAGATGATTTCGATGATCGCCGAGAACGTCGCGCGGGCCTAGCGCCGCGCGTCGATCGCCTGTGCCAGAACGCAAAGCAACTCGAACATCAGCGAAATGCCAAGCCATGCCGTTCCACCTTGGGGGTCGAACGGCGGTGACACTTCGACAAGATCGGCGCCAACAAGGTTCAGGCCGGACATCCTGCGAATGACCTGCTGGGCCTGAAAGCTGTTGGGCCCGCCGATTTCAGGTGTTCCCGTGCCGGGGGCGTAAGTTGGATCGACAAAGTCGATGTCATAGGTGCAATAGGTCGGCTGCATGCCGACGATATCGCGTACCTCGTTCATGACGTCGTCTATGCCCCGGTCGAACAGCTCTTCGACGCGAATGATGCGGATGCCCTGCGCCTCGCCCCATTCGATATCTTCAGTGTTGTAGGCCGTGCCACGGATTCCGACTTGTACAAAACGCTTCGGGTCCACCAATCTTTCCTCGACCGCGCGGCGGAACGGGGTGCCGTGGGTGAATTTGTGACCTCCGAAATAAGTGTCGAACAAGTCGGTGTGACTGTCGAACTGGATCAGACCAACAGGACCTGAAGCGGCCAGGGCTCGCAGGACGGGCAGGGTGGTCAGGTGATCCCCTCCTGCGGTCAATGGTGTGATGTTGCGGGTTCGAAGATCAGTGTAGAAACGCGTGACCCGATCCAGCGTGTCTTCTATGTCGACGGGATTGGGGGCGACGTCTCCTAGATCTGCGCAGTTCACCATTGAAAACGGTGCCACACCCGTAACCGGGTTCATCGCCCTGATCATGGTGGAATAATCTCTTAATTGCCGCGGACCATGCCGGGCGCCGGGGCGATTGGTGGTTCCGCCGTCCCAAGGGATACCGACGATGCCCAGTTCGACTTCCGAGATACGTTCGTGCGCCAGATCCAACATGGGCAGGCGCATGAATGCGGGTATGCCGGCAAATCGGGCCAGTTCCATGGCGGATACCGGTTGAAAAAATGAATCGGCCATGATGCCCCATCCTCTGCAAGTTTCCTCAGCGACCCTAACGGTTCAGGACCAGGCAGGAAATGCCCGTGGCTCTTCAAGACAGGATATGAAAACGCCGGCGGATTTCGGCGTCTTGTTCCGGGGTGAGATATTCGGGGTAATGCGTGCGCAACACCTCTTGAGCGGCGCGCCGTGCGGATGACCACGCATCCATCGCGCCATCGGTTTGCCAGGTGCGGGGCTCCTGACGATCGGCGAGTTTCGGATAGAAATAGTCTCGTTCCATGGCTTCATAGGTTTGCTCGCTGCCCAGAAAATGCCCATCGCCCAAAACCGAATGGCATATGGCGTCAAAGCCAAGATTGGCTTCGGTGACCTCGATCCCGCGCAAGACGCGATACGTGTGCGAGTGCATTTCGTTGTCGAGAACGAAGGCCTCGAAGCTGACCCCGAGCAGAGATGCCGTCATGCCCGAGCTTTCATAGATCAGATTGCCTCCTGCCAGCGCTGCCGCCAGCGATGTGATGCCTTTTTCTGCCCCATGCTGGGCGTCGATGGCCTTGGCATCCGCCATCGAGGCGGCCACACCCGACGGCAAACCCAGCCAGTTCGTGATTTGCGCCGACGCCGCATTCAGGATTGCGGTCTCACCGCTGCCCCCTGCGAAAGAGCCGGTCCTGAGATCTACGATGAAGGGCCAGTTGGAAAAGACCATCGGAAAGCCGGGTTTGATCGCATTGACCATCACGAGACTGGCCAGCGTTTCGGCCAGTGACTGCGCCAGAAATCCGGCCAGAGTTGCCGGGGCGGTTGCGCCCGCCTGCGCGGCCGTGATGCAGGACATCGGCATGTTATGGGCGATGCATTCATAAACCACATCCACGGCATCCTCGCCGTATCGCATTGGTGAAATGATCGGACTTATATGCGCTTTGAGGAAGGGGCGTTTGGCGAATTCCCCGGCCCCTCCGGCGACGATGTCCAGCATCTCGACGATCGGGCCGACATGTTCCGCCAACGTGAAAGACGTTGCCATTGGCTTGGTTGTGTTGCGTACCAAAGCGTAAACGGTGTTGACGTCCAGATCGAACACATCCGGGACATCGGTTGCCACGCAGCATCGGGTGAACCAACTGACATTGGCCAGCGTGTCCTGTAGCCGGGTGAAATCATGCAGATCGGCCAGGGTGGAGGGGCGATAAAGCCCACTGTTGATATCAAGGGTCTGAACCGCAGCACCGCCGGTGCCAAAATACACGCGGTCGCCACCCACCTCGATGGATCGTTTTTCATCCCGGCCATGAAAGGTAAAGCTCTTCGCGGCCGAGGCGATGGCCTGTTTGACCATTGAACGGGGAAAAACCAGCCGGTTCTGTTCCCGATCCTGGGCACCCGCCGCCCTGAGGTCGATCGCCAGCCTGTCCGGCACGTCTCCCATCCCCAGCTTTTCCAGCAAACGCAGCGCCGTGTCATAGATCTTCTCGATTTCCGATATGCTCAAGGGCTTGAATGCCCCGCCTTTCTGACCGGGGGGGCAAGGATCAATGACGGGCTTGGCCGCACGCTGTGCATGCCGTGCTTTGCGTCCGCTTCGTTTGATGCTGTCGGATGGCATGTGTTTTCGTCACCTAGCGTTTTCCTGCACCGTAGGACCCAAGTTGTCCCGGTATCAAAGAAGAAGTGCCGTTTTCAGAATCCGAAATCGCGGTTTCGATTTTCCGGCACCCGTATCTACCCTGTTGTCTGCGCATCCCGTTATTCAGCAAGACTGGTGCCGAAGTTGAAGGAGCAATGCCATGAAGTCGCGTACCAGAGCCGTTGTGATAGGGGGCGGGATCGCCGGATGTTCGACGCTCTACCACCTGACCCGGGAAGGGTGGACCGACGTGGTTTTGGTCGAACGGAATGAACTGACCTCGGGCACGACTTGGCATTCGGCGGCGCAGGTCACCAATTTCGGCATGAACCAGACGATCGTCGGCCTGAAATCGCATTCGATCCGTCTGTACAAGGAGCTGGCTGACGATCCGGATTACCCGATCAACTATCATCACGCAGACGGTGGGATCCGTCTGGCCAACACCGAAGGGCAGATGCAGGGCTATCGTCACTTTGCGTCCATGGCGCGGGGGATGGACGTACATTTCGAGGTGATAGACGCGGATGAATGTGCCCGGAGACACCCGTTGATTTCGACGGACAATCTCATCGGTGGGCTTTGGGATCCGCTGGACGGCGACATCGATCCGGCGCAATTGTGCCAGTCCCTTGCGCGCCGGGCACGCAAGGCGGGCGCCGAGGTGTATCGAAATACGCCGGTGACCGCGCTGACACAGCACAGCGATGACACCTGGACCGTGCATACCGAGCACGGGGATATCGACTGTGATGTCGTCGTCAACGCCTGCGGCTACAGGGTCAACGAGGTCGGCGCCATGATGGGTGTTCATCATCCCGTGTCGTCCATGGAACATCAGTATTTCCTGACCGAAGAAATCGAGGCCATCCGGGATGCCGGACACCGGATGCCGCTGCTGCGCTGCCCGATCAGCGATTACTATTGCCGGCAGGAAAAGAACGGCCTGTTGCTAGGGTTCTACGAGCAGGGGTGCAAAACTTGGGGTATGGACGGGATTGATCCGAACTTCGTGAACGCATTGTGCCCGGATGATCTGGACCGCGTGACCGATGTGCTGGAAGGGGCCTTTGCGCGCATGCCCGCCTTGATGGAGGTTGGTATTCACACCGTGGTCAACGGGCCGATCACCTATACCATTGATGGCGCCCCATTGGTTGGTCCGATCCCGGGCAAGCGCAACGCGTACTGCATCATTGGGCTGCGGGCCGGGCTGGGTGAAGGTGGCGGTCACGGGTGGTTGCTGGCACAGCAGATCGTGCATGGCGATGCATGTTATGACACGTGGTGCCTCGACCCGCGGAGGTTTTCGGGTCATGCCAATGTGGAACTCACCGCGCTCAAGGCGATTGAAGATTATCAGAACGAATTCAGGTTCCACTTTCCGCATGAACATCGCCCCGCGGGCCGACCCGCCAAAACGACCCCTCTGACGCCTGTTCTGGCATCCGAAGGGGCCGAATTCACTGTGGTCAACGGATGGGAAAGGGTGGACTATTTCAAACCCGATCCCGATTTCTCGCCAACGCTCAGTTTCGATTTTGACGAAACCTTCGATTTGGTGGCCGCCGAAGTGGAAAGCATTCGAACCGGCGTCGGGCTTGCAGAGGTAAACGGGTTCAACCGCATCGAGATCACGGGACCGGACAGGCATGCATTCCTGGATCGATTGTTTTGCGGGCTTGTTCCTCGGCGTGAGGGGCGTGTCGGGTTGGGATACCTGTTGAACGACCAGGGTATGATCAAGGCAGAGGCGACGATTGCCAATCTGCCCGCCAACCACAGGGGGGCGGCCCGCGTTTGGTATGGTTCCGCGGCGGCAAGCGAGTTTCACGACATGGATTGGTTGCGCCTGCATCTGCGCAGCGATGAGGACGTTCAGTTGCGCAGTCTGACAAATGATCAAACCATTCTGGTTCTGGCTGGCCCGAAGTCGCGTTCTGTCTTGTCAGCCTGCGCCAGAGGAGATTGGTCGGCAGATGCGTTCCCGTGGCTCAGCGTGCGCGAGTGCTTTGTCGGTATTGCTCCGGCGACGGTCATGAACCTGAGTTACTCGGGCGAGCTGGCCTATGAAATCCATGTTCCAAATGCCTCGCTCTATGCGGCCTATCTTGCCTTGCGCGAGGTCGGCGAAACGTACGGGTTGAAACTGTTCGGTGCCAGGGCCGTTGAATCCATGCGCATGGAGAAGAGCTTTTTGCACTGGAAAGCCGATCTGATCACCGAATTTGATCCTTTTGAAACCGGGCTGGATCGGTTTGTCCGACTGGACAAGGGCGTCTTCGTGGGGCGTGATGCCCTGTTGAGACGGAAGTCCGAAGGACAACGACGCAAGCTGGTCCCCTTGCGCATCGATTCAACCCTTGGCCCGGCGCATCCCGGCGCATCACTGATGCAGGATGATACTGTCGTTGGCACCATCACGTCGGGCGGATGGGGGTATCGCACGGAGCTGAATCTGGCGCACGCTTTCATTCATCCATCCCTGGCGCAGCTTGGCCGCGAAATGGAGCTGGACAACTGCGGGAAACGGATTGGTGCGACGGTTATCAGCCCAAGCCCGTACGACCCGGATTTTATGCGAATGAAAGCCTAGAATCGACCGTTTTGATCAACTTCTTCATTGCCGCATGGGCAAAACTTTGCTTCGCTAGTTTCGAACAAATCGAAACAATGGTCGGTTGCCGTGTCCAAATCTCTGAGTCTTCGATGGCTGGAAGTGTTTCAGTTGATCGCCAAATCCGGATCGATTCAGCAAGTCGCATCAGAAACAGACTTGTCAATCAGCACGGTTTCGAACCACCTGCGCAGCCTTGAACGCGCGTTGGGGATTGAATTGGTCGACCATGGGCGTCGCCCGATGGGCCTGACGCCGGCGGGCGAGGTGTTTGCCCGCTATGTGCGTGAGGGTCTGACTGTGCTGAAGCGCGGTGAGGCTGAGATACGAACGGGAAACTGGCAGCATGCGACGGATCTGCGGCTGGCTTTGATCGATGACTTCGACAACCAGATCGCGCCCGACCTTGTTCGTTTTCTGGCGCAGGCTCTGCCACGGTGCAATTTCCGCCATTTCACGCGCCCAAGCCACGAAATTCTTGCCAAACTTCAGGAACACAAGCTTGACGTGGGCGTCGCCACACGACCGCTGGGTCGTACCGAGGGGCTGATCGAATACCCGTTGATGAGAGACCCCTTCATCGTCGTGGTTCCCAACAAGTTCGAAGGATCCCCGGACGAGCTGTTCAACCCGGATGCCGATTTGCCATTGTTGAGGTATTCGCGTGACTATGTGATCGGCAAGCAGATTGAAACTCAACTGGCCCGAAGCAAGTTCAGCCTGCCCAACCGGTTTGAACTGGAGTGCAACCAATCCATCATCGGCCTGGTCGCGCAGGGCAGTGGCTGGGCAATCACGACCGCGGCGTGCTTTCACCGAACGCAGAGGTTTCACAACAGGGTAAAGGCCATGCCCTTTCCCGGCAGCAACTTCGTTCGCACAGTGTCGCTGTTTACAACCGAAGTATACCCGGCAACGACGTCGGAGCTGATCCAGAAGGCCATGAGCAAATTGATACGTCAGCATTTCACAAGACCGATGTGTGCCCGGCACAATTGGCTGAAGAATGAGTTCCGCACCATGGAGATAGAGGGCGTCTAGCCCAATCTGACCGGGTTGCCGAACAGCTGGTGGTTGAGGACGAATGCTCGGACGGCTTTGACTGGACAGGCCGTGCAGGTGTTTCGGAAAACCGGGCCGATGTTCAAATTGCGGTCTGCGCTGGTTCGGGTTCTTTCTGACGGGGTGTCGAATTCGTCTCGCCTCGGGCTCAAAGCGCTTTTAGTCTCTGAACGACAGGCAATCACGTCAACAGGAAGCCAAATGAGCTGGATCAGAACCATCCCCTTCGAGCAAGCCACAGGCAGGCTGAAGAAACTCTATGACCGCGTCACGGGCCCGGGCAACAATGTGGACAATATCATGATGGCGCATTCGTTGCGCCCACATTCGATGGAAGGGCACATGGCGATCTACAAGGCGGTGCTGCATCACTCGGGCAACAAGATACCGAAATGGTTTCTTGAGGTGCTGGGCGTGTGGGTCAGCTCTCTGAACCGATGCGGATATTGCGTCGAACACCATTTCGCAGGGTTGCAGCGGTTGCTGGCCAACGAAGAACGGGGAAACGCGATCCGGGCGGCGATCGAAGCCCGTGATCCGGCCGCCGCGCCATTGGATGCAGCGCAGGTGGCGGCCATGACCTATGCGCGCAAACTGACCGAGGATCCGGGCGATCTGGTCGAAGCGGATGTGATCGCGCTGCGTACGGCAGGGTGGGATGATGGAGAAATCCTCGAGATCAATCAGGTCTGTTCCTACTTCTCTTATGCGAACCGCACGGTTCTGGGGCTGGGATGCTCGACAGAAGGCGACGAGTTGGGTCTGTCGCCCAACAACTCTGACAACCCTGACGATTGGGGGCATAGATGAAGCCTGAAACAAGGGGATCAGCGATCCGGTGCGCCAAACGGGCGCCAGCTTTGGCCATGTTGGCCGAGGTCGATTAGACGATCCAATTGAGGATTCAGGCAAGGGCCGCTCGGGCATAGCTTGAAAAACGACGTTTGTATCGGACCCTTGTATCCAGTGCGGAATTTGTGGGTTTTTGAGGCATCAATTTGACCCCAATCAAAGCGCATCCATGGCCTTTCTGCTAGCTCCTTTCCGGGACAACAGAAAAGGAAAGATTTCATGGAAGCCATTGCTCGGGTCGAAACAAATTCAACTCAGGTCAAGACCGGGCCGACGCCGGTTGCAGACGTCGCAGAGCCCAGCCCTGAAAAGATCCGGCAGGCGTTTGAAAGCGGCAAGTACCCCTATGGCCGCAAGATGGCGCGGTCGGTGTACGAAGAACAGAAGGCCAAGCTTCAGGCAGAGTTGCTGAAGGTTCAGTTGTGGGCGCAGGAAACCGGGCAGCGTTTCGTTCTGCTGTTCGAAGGGCGCGATGCTGCCGGCAAGGGCGGTACGATAAAGCGCTTCATGGAGCACCTCAATCCGCGTCAGGCCAGGGTCGTGGCCTTGAATAAACCCACTTGGGAGGAAAAGGGGCAGTGGTATTATCAGCGCTATGTTCAGGAACTGCCAACGGTTGGCGAAATGGTGTTCTACGACCGGTCCTGGTACAACCGCGCAGGTGTCGAGCGGGTGATGGGCTTCTGCTCTCCCAATGAATATCTGGAGTTCATGCGGCAGACGCCAGAGTTGGAGCGGATGCTGGTACGTTCGGGCATCCAGCTTTACAAATACTGGTTCTCGGTCACGCAGGAAGAACAGCAGCGTCGTTTCAAAAGTCGCGAGACGGATCCTCTGAAACAGTGGAAATTGTCACCAATTGACAAGGCCAGCCTCAGCAAGTGGGACGATTACACCGAAGCTAAAGAGGCCATGTTCTTTTACACCGATACCGCGGACGCGCCGTGGACGATCATCAAGTCGAATGACAAAAAACGCGCGCGGCTGAATTGTATGCGCCATTTCCTGTCGACGCTGGACTATCCGGGCAAGGATCACGACATTGTGGGTGAACCCGATCCGTTGATCGTGGGGCAGGCGCATCACGTGATTCACCGCTCCGAGCATATTCTGGGTACGACACTGCATCCGGACGCTCGTTAATCACGCCGGTGCCCGCCTGGACCGTGCAAGCGGGCACCGAGGTATCATGTTGACATTTTAGCGATCATCTCTTGTCTCGCGCCAAGCCCGCGCATATGGCTGGTGCGATGACAAAAGTGATGACATATCCGGCCCACTTTCGGGCAATTGCCGTGCTTGGCCTGCCGTTGATCGGCGGCCATCTGGCGCAGTTTGCCATCGGCCTGACCGACACCGTCATGCTGGGCTGGTACGGGGTCGAGGCGCTGGCAGCGGTTACCCTGGCCAGCAGCTATTATTTCGTTCTGTTTTTGTTTGGTGCGGGGTTTGGCTGGGCTGTCATGCCGATGGTTGCCACCGCAGCGGCAGAAGGGGACGAAACCAGCATTCGCCGCTCGACCCGCATGGGGCTGTGGTTGTCACTGCTATACGCTGCGGTGGTCATGCCGTTGTTGTGGTGGTCCTATCCGATCCTGATCGCCATGAAACAAGAGACGCATATCGCTGAAACCGCGTCGGAATATTTGCGCATTGCCGGTTGGGGATTGTTTCCGGCTCTCATCGTTATGGTGTTGAAATCCTACCTTGCGGCCCTGGAGCGAACCCAGATCGTGCTGTGGATCACGGTTACGGCGGCGGTTGTGAACGGGTTTACCAACTATGCGCTGATCTTTGGCAACTGGGGCGCGCCGGAACTGGGTGTGATGGGCGCTGCGATCGCTTCGATCGCGACACAGGTCGTTTCACTGGTCGCGGTTGTCGTCTATGTCGTCCGGACCTTGCCGGAACACAGCCTGTTCCAGCGCTTCTGGCGTCCGGATTGGGAAATGTTCATCAGCGTGTGGAAACTGGGCGTGCCCATTGGCCTGACAACCCTGGCCGAGGTGTCGCTGTTTGCAACATCCGCCGTGATGATGGGCTGGTTGGGTCAGGTCCCGCTAGCCGCGCACGGGATCGCCCTGAATTTGGCGTCGGCCACATTCATGGTGCATCTGGGGCTGTCAAATGCGGCCACCATCCGGGCCGGCAACGCGTTGGGCCGCCGTGACAAGGCGCATCTGGAGAAAGGTGCGATTGCCGTGACAGGCATGTCGCTGGTCATGTCCGTCGTGACCGTCATCCTGTTCCTGACATATGCCGAGCCGCTGATTTCCCTGTTCATGGAGGCCGATGATCCGCAGCGCGGACAAATTCTGGCTATCGGGACAGGATTGCTGGCCATGGCTGCCCTGTTCCAACTGGTCGACGGGGCGCAGGTGATTGCGCTGGGACTGCTGCGTGGTTTGCAGGATGCCAAGATACCGATGGTTATGGCGGCGCTCAGCTATTGGGTGGTGGGAATTCCGGCGTCCTACTATTTCGGCTTCGTCCGTCAGATGGACGGCATCGGTGTCTGGCTGGGGCTGGTGCTTGGCCTGGCATTCGCGGCGGTGCTGCTGATGGCCCGGTTCTGGATGCATTCGGTGCGGCAGATGCAGGCGCCGGCGGAACCGGCCTAGTCTTTGCTCAACCGGTCGGCTTTTTTCCGAACCAGAACCGTGCGCAGATCGTGCATCGCCATCAGCAATCTGTCGGTTACATCCTCAAGCTGTTCGTCGCTTGCCTTGGACTGCGCCCATTGCGTTGTCAGGTTCAAATAGTCGACAGCGCGGTGAATGTCGTCAATGTCGCGCTGGGCCAATATGGCCCGGCGCTCGTCCATCCATTGGGCGATCTCTGCCTGATCCCGTTCGGACAAAACCCGTTGCCCGTGTGGCTTGACCTCACCGTTGCGGATGTTGATGACGGCGATCTGGTCCATCTCGATCCGGCGCTGGCGGTTTTCCGTATCGATCCGAAACACCGCGGCCCCGTTTTCACGGATGCGAAAATAGTATTCGGGCAGGTCGGCAGACATGTTTACCTCAGCGATGCACAAAAGCGCTGTATACGAGCGCAGGCTTCGGTCAGGGCTGCGTCGGACGTCGCATAGCTGACCCGGAAGTTGGGTGACAGGCCGAAGGCCGCGCCAAACACGACGGCGACATCCGCCTCTTCCAGCAGGGCCGTGGCAAAGGCTTCATCGTTTTCGATGACGGTTCCCGCGGGTGTTGTTTTGCCAATCAACCCGGCGATCGAGGGGTAGACATAAAACGCGCCCTCGGGTGTCGGGCAGGTTATGCCGTCAATCTCGTCCAACATCCGCACCACCAGATCACGGCGGCGTTTGAACGTTTCATTGTTCGGGGCCAGAAAATCCTGTGTTCCGTTCAGCGCTTCCACCGCCGCCCACTGGCTGATCGAGCAGGGGTTCGAGGTGGATTGCGACTGGATCTTGCGCATCGCCGAGATAAGTTCGACCGGACCGGCAGCATAACCGATGCGCCAGCCGGTCATGGCGTAGGCTTTCGAAACACCGTTGCAGGTAAGCGTCCTGTCATACAGGCCGGGCTCCACCTCGGCAGGCGTGCAGAATTCAAATCCGTCATAGGCCAGGTGTTCATACATGTCGTCCGACATGATCCAGACATGCGGATGGCGCATCAGAACATCGGTGAGGGCCTTGAGCTCATCCCGGCTGTACCCTGCGCCTGTCGGGTTCGAGGGCGAGTTGAAGATGAACCACTTTGTCCTTGGGGTGATGGCGGCTTCCAGTTGTTCTGCCGTCAGCTTGAAGCTGTTGGCCAGCGTCGTTTCAACAACAACAGGCTTTCCACCTGCCAGCAAAACCATGTCGGGGTAGCTTACCCAATATGGCGCGGGGATGATCACCTCATCACCATCATTCATTGTTGCCATCAAGGCGTTGTACAGCGTCTGCTTGCCGCCCGTTCCAACCGAGATCTGCGCGGGCGTGTAGTCAAGCCCATGATCGCGCTTCATCTTGGCGCAAACCGCCTGCTTCAGTTCCGGAATGCCGTCCGGTGCGGTGTACTTGGTTTTTCCGGCTGCAATCGCTGCAACAGCGGCGTCCTTGATGTTTTGCGGGGTGTCGAAATCCGGCTCACCCGCGCTCAGGCCGATCACGTCGCGCCCGGCAACTTTCAACTCGGCGGCCTTGGCTGTCATGGCGATCGTGGGCGATGGTTTGACGCGTGACAGTGTCGCAGACAGGAAACTCATGGATGGCCTCGGTTTGTATGTTCAACCCGACTGTCATAGGGTGCGCCGGAATGACGATCAAGCCGTATGGACAAAGTGAATTGGAGACCCCGATGAATGATGAAAATGACTGGTATGGACCTGAGTCTGCGACATTCGGGGACCGTTTGGCAGGCGCGCGCGAAGCGGCCGGAATGACCCAGGCAGAGCTGGCGCGCCGCCTTGGCGTCAAGAAGACGACGATTGTCGATTGGGAAAACGATCTGTCCGAGCCGCGTGCGAACCGGTTGTCGATGATGGCGGGGCTGGTCAATGTCTCGATCATGTGGCTGCTGACCGGTGAGGGCGAAGGCATGGATGCCCCGGTGGAAGAGGGCGAAGGTGGAATGGAACTGTCGACCGCGGTGGCCGAATTGCGCGCCATCCGAGGAGAGATGCGGGTTTGCGCTGAACGTGCGGCGCGACTGGAAAAGAAAATGCGTCTGATGCTGGAGCAGAAGAATTGAGTGAACCCCGGGACGTACGCATCAAGCGAATGAAAATGCGATCCATGCGGCGCGGGATCAAAGAGATGGACATCATCCTTTCCGCTTATGCCGATCGCAACCTGGCCGATATGGATGCCGCCGGGCTGGATGTCTTTGACGCGCTGCTGCACGAAAACGATCAGGACCTGTATCAATGGGTCACAGGTCAGGTGCAGCCGCCGGCGCAGTTTGCCAGTTTGATTTCAAACATCGCGCAGACCTTTCAGAAATAAGACAATACCGGCTTAACCGATTTTTCGGACTTTCAGGTCATCGTGTCTCAAACAGCACGACTGAATCGGAGGGTCGGATGAGTATCGAAATGCAGGTCTCCGGGCTGGGAGCCAAGGGGTTCATGACCAGCTATCTTGAGGCGCTGGCCCTGGTGGAGCGGCTGCACCGGTTGCTGCTGGACGTCATCAAGGATGAATTCGAGCGCGTCGGCGTGCTGGAAATCAACGCGGTTCAGGCGTTGCTGCTGTTCAATATCGGCGATCACGAAGTGACGGCGGGTGAGCTGAAAAGCCGCGGCTACTATCAGGGCAGCAATGTCAGCTACAACCTCAAAAAGCTGGTTGAGATGGGGTATATGCACCACCAGAGATGCGAGATTGACCGCCGCTCTGTCCGCGTGCGTCTGACTCCACGAGGCGGGGAAATCCGCAATATCGTGTCCGACCTGTTTGCGCGTCACGCCGAAGGATTGCAAAGCAGAGGCGTGTTGGAGTTGGAAGGTATCGAAGACATCACCACGTCGCTGCGCCGGGTGGAGCGATATTGGACCGACCAGATCCGATACATCTACTGACCGCAGCTGTGCGTCGCGCAGAACCAAATCCGTCCTGCACTGATGCACAGGCCTGGCGGCCTTGTTCAAATGCGGGTCCAGAGAGCAGGCCCGCAAAAGCAGCACTCAGGCGCGGATTTATTGCGGGTCTTCATCAAGCGCACCAATCTGCAAACCGCTCAATTCCCGTTTCAGCTTTTTCCGCATGGCCCGTTCGAAATCTTCGAACCCCTGAGCGACCTCCAAAAAGGCACCGGGACCATGCAGGACGTTGTTTTCAAAAAACGGGATCAGAAAAAGTTCGCCTTCAAAATCCGCCGCGTTGATTACGAGGCCATTGACCACCACATTCTGAAAAGCGAAGTGCCGATAGGCTATCCGTGGTCCGTAGCCATCATTGTTGGAACCATCTCCGGACAGGTCAATCGTTTGAAACAAGCAGTCAGGTGCCTGGTTCATCAAGGTTGACCCGTAAGCCAGGGCATAGCCCATGGCGGTCGCTGATCCGGTATCTGATCTCACAGAGGCACTTATCTGACCGGAGGCGAAAAGCAGGTCGGCAACATCTTCTATCAGCATCCAATTCAAAATGACGTGCTGGGTGGAACGACCGCTCCATTCGTAAACAGCCAAAGCAACCGGCATAGGAGAGGAGAAAAAAGCCTCCTGCACTTCGGGTGCGATCAGCGCAGCCGCCAAACCCTGCCGTTGCAGCACGTCCTCGGCCTCATCGACCGACACTGAAATGTCCATGGCCAATGCAAGGGCCAGACGACACGTCTCGGCCTTGATCGGGCTGGCCAGCACGGCCAACCCAAGCGTTATGACCCACCGGATCACCAGTGGCCAACGCTTTCCATGCTGGCCCAGGGTTCCTTCGGCTCCAGAGCATCGCCGTTTTGCAAAAGCTCGATCGAGATATTGTCGGGTGAGCGTACAAATGCCATGCGACCATCACGCGGAGGGCGATTGATCGTGACACCATTATCCTGAAGGTGCTGGCAAACCTCGTAGATGTTGTCGACGCCATATGCGAGGTGACCGAAATGGCGGCTGTCGCTGGGAAGGCCGTCATCACCGTCCCAGTTGTAGGTCAGCTCGATCGGCGCATCCTCCTGCCCCGGAGGGGCCATGAAAATCAGTGAAAACCGCCCGGCGTCGCTGTCATAGCGGCGTGTTTCCTTCAGTCCCAGAAGCTTGTAAAACGCCATGGATTTTTCCAGATCCTTCACGCGGACCATGGTGTGAAGATATGTCAGCGCCATTTTGGCCATCCTTTTCGACTCAGTTTGCATTGAGCTTAGCGCGCCGACCTATTGTGTCGAGACCGCCGGGTCTGGCGAATTGAAATTTGCGTGGGTTGCGGCATATATCGCGGTTTCGATGTTGCGGCTGGCGAGATATAGTAGGGGGCGACTCATTGCCAGAAAGGAAAACCTGATGCCGCTGTCCGCTGACCAACAGGCCGAGATCGAAGCGCAACGTGCGCAATCGCATCCCACTCGTCGCGTCGTTTCAGCGGGAATGGAAGATCACCTGTACACCGCGCATCAGGTTCTGGATCACGGCTTTGTCCGCGTGATTGATTACATGGGCGATGATGCGGCCATCTGTCAGGCCGCGCGTGTGTCCTACGGCAAAGGAACCAAATCGGTTCAGAATGACGAAGGTCTGATCCGGTACCTGATGCGGCACTGGCATTCGACCCCTTTCGAAATGTGCGAGGTCAAACTGCATGTAAAGCTGCCGGTCTTCGTGGCGCGGCAGTGGATTCGGCACCGTACGGCCAATGTGAATGAATACTCGGCGCGATATTCAATTCTGGATCGTGAATTCTATATTCCCGCACCCGAACATGTGGCCGCCCAATCAGAGGTGAACAATCAGGGCCGTGGTTCTGCTCTGGAAGGTGAAGAGGCCGCGCGTGTTCTGGACATCCTTAAGGCCGACAGCGCCCGGTGCTATGACAATTACGAGTCGATGATCAGCCAGGACGGGCAACAGGGGCTGGCACGAGAATTGGCCCGGATGAACCTGCCCGCAAACATCTATACGCAGTGGTATTGGAAGGTCGACCTGCACAACCTGTTCCATTTTCTGCGGCTGCGCGCTGACCCTCATGCTCAATATGAGATCCGCGTCTACGCTGATACGATGTGCAAGATCGTCGCCGACTGGGTGCCCTTTGCCTATAAAGCCTTCGAGGATTACCGTCTTGGGGCCGTCAACCTGTCGGCTCAGATGGTTGAAAGCCTGCGCCGCATGCTGGCGGGTGAGGACGTCACGCAGGAAAGCTCGGGCATGACGGCTCGGGAGTGGCGCGAGTTCGAAGAGATCATTCGCAAATAGAATTCGAATTACCGGGCGCCTATTTTTTTCGGATTGTCATGCCAAGCGATCCATCGCCTAAGCAGAGTGTGGGCTTTTGCGACGCATGCACGATGACCTGAAACCGGAACGAAGGGCGTCGCAACGTGCCAGCGTCGCCCCCAGCGTCGCCCCGAGCGCACAATGAAAGCCTGGGAAATCCGGTTTGCGGGCGGGGCTGGGATCTGGTTGCGGGAAACCGGGGTATCCGACACCACTGCAACGGATATACACCATTGACGCTGCGCAAATGAACAATCCGCGCGCGGGTAATGGAACAGGCCCGGTAGGGGGTGGTTGACGGCCGGAAATTGGCCGCCAACCTTAATGGATTCATCCCGCAATCAGCGGGGATGTCGTTACAACGGCTTCAATTCCGCAGCCATTTGTCGGCCGTCGCGCCCGTCCTGCAACTCGTACGAGACTTTCTGATTGTCTGCGAGTCCGGTGAGGCCGGACCGTTCTACGGCCGAGATATGTACAAACACATCTTTGCCCCCTTCATCAGGGGCAATAAAACCATAACCTTTAGTGGTATTGAACCATTTCACGGTGCCGGTTGGCATGTCCCGTGTCTCCTTCTACTTGCGCATTGTCCCACAAATTGGTGGGGGCTGTGGTCAGCGTCGCCACAAAAAAGACTGTTTGGCACTTTCTGAACAGTCCGTTTCGTGTGTTTCGCCTTTTTCAACATTGCACGGTGAAGTAAAAAATCAAGAATAACCGCCGGAAACTGGCAAGTTTGCCTAAAATGCAATCAAATGCAGGAGCAGTAAAAACATGCGCCTTTATGGATTGAAAACCTGTGACACCTGTCGCAAAGCATTGAAAACGTTACCAGATGCAGAGTTTGTGGATGTCCGCAGTGATGGCGTGCCGGATGCTGTGCTGTCGCAGGCTCTTGCTGGCTTCGGCGAGGCTTTGCTCAACACCAGGTCAACGACATGGCGCGGATTGGATGACAACCAGCGCGCGAAAGCACCTTTAGAACTTTTGAAACAGCATCCCACCCTGATGAAGCGCCCGTTGATCGAGAAAGACGGAGAGCTGTTTCTTGGCTGGACCGCGGAAACTCGCACGCAGCTTGGTATTTCTTAAGGAATGCTTATGTGCCTGCAAGCAACAGTGAGGACGTTCAATGCGTAATGCCGCCATGATCTTGGGCGTGATTGCCGGGCTGATCGGGATGATCGTCGGGTTTTTCGGGTATGCAAAGGTGGTCGTCATCGATCACGTCGGCGAGATAGACGGCGTTCTGAGGCAGGTAGACAACCCTGACCTGATTCAGGCTGTGTCGATCATCGCGCCTTTGTTGGCCATTGCCGGGGGCGCGATGGCGCCCGCGCGCGCTCTTGTTGCGGGGATCCTGCTGCTGATTTCGGCGGGGGCGATGTATTATGCATTTGGATTCGGTGTGTTCACCATGTTCCCGATCGCGTTTGCCGGGGTTGCCGGGGTGCTTGGGCTGGCAGCAGGTAAACCGGACCAGCCCAAAGCGCATTTCTAGGTCACTTCAGACGCAGGATCCGATCAAGTGAGATGGGGCCCGCACCGTTGATCACGATGACAAGGAACAAGAAGGTCCACATTGTTCTGTCGCCAAGGAGAACGTCTGCGTTATTCACGGTGCTTGTAAAGAAAGAACCAAGCTTGGCCCCGTGGCCGGTTATGTCCACTAGTGTCTGAACCCAAACGAAACCGATCATGCCCAAGGCAGCCAGGCGGGTGAACAGACCGACCAGCAGCAGCGCAGGCAGGACGAATTCTGCAACCGTGCCAAAGAAAATGACGACCCGTTGAAAGAGCGTCATTTGGGATACGTCGTAAAGGACGGCTTCGGCTGCTTTGGGGAAAATCTGACCGAAGGCACCGGCCGAAGGTGAAAAGATCGAGCCGTCGATCTTCAGCATCGCCGAGTTCCAGTAATAGACCAGAAGAACCGCGACAAAGACCAGTCGCGCCAGCGTGGGTGTAAGCCAGTTGGACGCCAGGTCCACTTTTCCCAGAACGTTGTTGTGAAGTGAGATCAGGGCAGTCATGTCTCCAGCCTTTCGATAGTCACAGAAGTTATTGCACCGCCCTGCAAAAGCAGTGCCAGAGTGGTTCCAAGGTCAAATTCCGGTTGCGCCGCAGCGGTTTTTTCAAATGCTTCGCCGATCGTGTCGCCGCCTTGCATATTAGCGATCCAATCGGCGCCGCCGGCTGGCAGCAACTGGGCAACCGGGTCGAATTCCGGGCGTGTGATCAAAACATCCTCAGCTCGCGCATCTGGTTTCGGCGCGTTGGTTTCGGTGTTGAAACGCCAGATCGCGTGAATGGGCCAGTCCGAGCGTACCACCCGCATGGCCGGGGCAAAACGCAGCCGGGCTCGCATGACCTGTTCGGGGTCTACGGCCAGCGCGTCTGCCGGGGCGGGTTGGCTGTCGGCGGCGTGGTACGACTTGCGCAAAGTAAGTTCCAGCCGCGCCACATCCGGCAGGTAACCAAGATGGGAAAGCTGCTGCATTTCGGCCAGAAATTCGGGAAAGGCTTCACCGTAGAACATCATCAGCGGTGATGATGGCGGGTGCTGGCGCAGAAATATCCCGGCCAGCCCGTCCATGTTCTGTGGCCCCAGCAACTTGGTGATGACTGGGAACGCCTGATGCATCGCTTCGGTCAAGGACACGGCGACATTGTTGCGATAGACGCTGAACCGACGACCGGCTGGCTGCGCCTGAGCGTCCAGCAAACCTTCGGGGACAGGGGCTGACGCATCCATCATGGCCGCGCGAAATTCGGATTGCGAAACGCTCATGCCGGGATCCGTTCCAGGGCGGTCTGCGCGCGAACGGCTTCTTCCCGCAAAATGGACCAGTCCGGTACGTCGGTATCCCACTCGATCAGGACGGGTTTCGGCCCCGTACGTTCCAGCACGTAATCCAACAGCGCCCAGACCGGATCGACGACTTCACGCCCGTGGCTGTCGATCAGCAGCGGGTGGCCGTGATCGTCTTCATCCTCGTCATGGCCTCCAAGGTGAATTTCCCCAATTTTTTCAAGTGGATAGGCATCGATGTAACCCTGAGGAGAGAAATCCAGATTGGTGGCAGAGACAAAGACGTTATTGACATCCAGCAACAAGCCACTTCCGGTGCGACGTGCAATTTCGCGCAGAAAGTCCGGCTCGGACCAGGTGCTTTCTTCAAAAGCCAAATAGCTTGAGGGGTTTTCCAACAGCATCTGCCGTCCGACGGTGTCCTGAACCTGATCGATATGATCGCAAACGCGCGCCAGTGTTGCGTCGGTATAGGGTAAGGGCAGCAGGTCGTTGTAGAAATGGGTATCATGCGTGGACCAGGCCAGGTGTTCGGAAAAGCTGGCGGGATTCAGCCAGCCCACCAGATGTTTCAGCCGGGCCAGGTGATCAGGGTCCAGCGCGCCTTCGCCGCCGATGGACAGGCCAACGCCATGGACCGAGATCGGGAATTGTTCGGAAAGGTGGCGCAGCTGCGCCAGAGGCCGCCCGCCGTCGCCCATGTAGTTCTCGGCATGGATTTCCAACCATGCGACGGGCTGTGCGTGTTCAAGTATCTGAGCGAAGTGTTGCGGCTTGTAACCAACGCCCGGCGCTGCGGGCAGACGGTTCGACCGGTGGGCATCATCCAGCATGGGTCAGTTCCTTGATCACGAAAGGGAAGGGGCGGGCGATGGTGCCCGCCCCTGAATTCGTCAGGCCGTTCTTATGCGGGCAGATCGCGATCCAGGGCTTCCAGCGAGCCTTTGCGCGGGCTGCCGTCTGCCTGCGCGGGCAGTTCGATATCCGCGCAGGTGCCTGCGTCAACCAGGGTCCATGCATTGCCCTGATAATCAACGGTCGAGGTGCCCGCGCAGGTGGTGCCGGGGCCCGCGGCGCAGTCGTTCTGACCGGCCAGCGATACGCCATAGCATTTTTCCTTTGCCTGAGCGGATGCAGTGGTTGCGGCGCCCGATACGGCGGCTGCGACTGCGGTTGCGATAACCAGGGACTTGGCTGTGTTCGACATCTCGGTAATCCTCTTGATGACTGGGTATGTCTGCTTGTGACAATGACAAAGGTAGTAGCTTGGTAGACAGAGTTGAATTCACGAGCCCGTGTCTCACAAGCACGTCAAAGGGCGGCGTGCCCTCTTGCAGCGTAAAGCATTGTTTTTGATGAAGAAAGAGTGAATTGTTTCAATCTGGCCCCAATTCGGGGGCCAGATTCCCAGCAATATGCTGCCGATTGTTACAGCAAATCCGGTGGGGTGGCTGCCTGCGACAGCTCGTTTGTTACAACGTCAAGCGGTTGAACCTGCGTCTGTTTTTCACCCAGACGTCGGACGCTGACGGTGCGCTCTTCAACCTCGCGGTGGCCGACGGCCAGAATGACCGGCACCTTGCCGACCGAATGCTCGCGGACCTTGTAGTTGATCTTCTCGTTGCGGATATCCGCCTCGGCGCGGACACCCGCAGCTTTGAGCGTTTCAACCACTTCCAGAACATACTCATCCGCTTCGGAGGTGATCGAGGCCACGACGACCTGACGCGGGGCCAGCCAGAACGGCAGTTTGCCCGCGTGTTCTTCGATCAGGATACCGATGAACCGTTCGAAGGATCCCAGCGTCGCGCGGTGCAGCATGACGGGGCGGTGTTTGCCGCCGTCGGCGCCAATATAGGTGGCGTCCAGGCGTTCAGGCAGAACGAAGTCCACCTGGAAGGTGCCGCACTGCCAGTCGCGACCGATGGCATCTGTCAGGACGAACTCCAGCTTTGGACCGTAGAAGGCGCCTTCACCCGGGTTCAGTTCGGGTTCGATCCCGGCTGCTCGGGTTGCAGAGAGCAGGGCGGATTCTGCCTTGTCCCAGACCTCATCTGAACCAGCCCGCGTTTCAGGACGGTCCGAGAATTTCACCGCAAACTTTTCGAATCCCAGATCCTTGTAGATCACGCTGAGGAAACGGATGAACTCGGCGGTTTCGGCCTCGATCTGTTCCTCGGTCGAAAAGATGTGGGCGTCGTCTTGCGTAAAACCGCGCACGCGCATGATGCCGTGCAATGCGCCCGAGGGTTCGTACCGGTTGCACGACCCGAATTCGGCCATACGCAACGGCAGATCGCGATAGGATTTCAGGCCCTGTTTGAAGATTTCAACATGGCAGGGGCAGTTCATCGGCTTGAGCGCGTTAACGGCTTTCTCGCGGGCATGTTCTTCGTCCACTTCGACGATGAACATATTCTCCTGATACTTGTCCCAGTGGCCGGACCGTTCCCACAGCTTGCGGTCAACGACCTGCGGCGTGTTCACCTCGACATAACCGCCCTTGCGCTGCTGTCGGCGCATGTAGTCCTGCAGCAGGGTGTAGATGGTCCAGCCGTTGGGATGCCAGAAGATCTGACCGGGCGCTTCCTCCTGCATGTGGAACAGGTCCATCTCGCGGCCCAGCTTGCGGTGGTCGCGTTTGGCGGCTTCTTCCAGCATATGCAGGTAGGCTTTCAACTTTTCCTTGCCGGTAAAGGCCACGCCGTAGATGCGCTGCAACATCGCGCGATCGCTGTCGCCGCGCCAATAGGCACCCGCGATGGACATCAGCTTGAACGCATCCCCCGGAACCTGCCCGGTATGTTGCAGGTGCGGACCTCGGCAAAGATCCTGCCAATGGCCGTGCCAGTACATGCGCAGCGGCTCGTCGCCGGGAATAGCCTCGATCAGCTCGACCTTGTAGGGCTCGTTATTGGCCTTGTAGAACTCGATCGCGCGCTCGCGGTCCCAGACCTCGGTGGTGACGGGATCACGCTTGTTTATGATCTCTTTCATCTTTTTCTCGATGAGGCCGAGATCTTCGGGCGTGAACGGCTCTTCGCGGTCGAAGTCATAATACCAGCCGTTTTCGATGACGGGGCCGATGGTGACCTTGGTGGCGGGCCAGATCTCCTGAACCGCGCGCGCCATGATATGGGCCAGATCGTGGCGGATCAGCTCATTGGCCTGGGCCTCATCCTTCATAGTGTGGATGGCGATCTGTGCGTCGGATTCGATGGGCCATTGCAGGTCCCAGTGCTGGCCGTCAACGGTGGCCGAGATGGCCTTTTTGGCCAGCGAGGTTGAGATGTCGGCAGCCACCTGCGCGGGCGTGACGCCTGCGGCGAAGGTGCGTGCATTGCCATCGGGAAAGGTAAGAGAGACGGATTGAGAATCCAGGGCCATATCGGCTCTCCTCGTCGGTTTGGCGCCCACTGAACGCCCGGTTGCGGGTTATGTGTGTTCGGCCCATGTGGCAGGTGGATGGGCCTGTGTCAAGAGTGGGGCGAGGGGCCAGCCTCTCGCGCTCCCCGGAGTAATTGGAAAAAGATGAAGTGGGCGGAATTGCACTCGGGGGTGGGGCGTGCATGATGCTGGAAAAGGAAAGAGGGTTTCATGGCAGCGACGGATTTTCTGGAGACGCCGCAGGGGCGGCGACTGGCTTATCACAAGACCGAAGGGGCAGGACCGACCATCGTTTTTCTGGGCGGGCTCAAATCGGACATGGAAGGCACCAAGGCCGTGCATCTGGAAGCCTGGGCACAGGCGCGTGGGCAATCGTTCTTGCGGTTCGATTATTCCGGCCACGGGGAAAGCTCGGGCGCGTTCACCGAGGGCTGTATCGGTGACTGGCATCAGGACACATTGGCTGCGGTAAAGGCATTGACGGACGGACCTTTGATCGTGGTTGGCTCATCAATGGGAGGATGGCAGGCATTGCTGCTGGCCAAGGTCATGCCCGAGCGAATTGCGGGCATGGTCACAATCGCCGCCGCGCCGGATTTCACCGAGGACGGGTACTGGGCTTCGTTCAGCGACGAACAAAAAGCTGCGCTGGACTCTGTCGGCCATGTCGAGCTGCCGTCCGACTATATGGAACCCTATATCATCACCAAGCGCATGATCGAAGACGGACGCCAGAATTTGGTTCTGCGGGACGCTCTGGATCTGCCGTTCCCGGTTCGTTTCCTGCAAGGTACCACAGACACGGCGGTTTCGACCGAAACAGCCGTGCGGCTGCTGGAACATGCTGCGGGTCCTGACATGCGGCTGTTGTTGGTCAAGGGGGCTGATCATCGCTTCTCGGACGAGATGTGCCTGGGTTTGATCGAGACCGCGGTTCTTGATGTGTTGGGAGAAGCCTGATGCGGCGCTTTGGTTGGTTTCTGGGGCGCGCTCTTCTGGCGCTGGTTGTTCTTGGCGGCCTGGTCTACTGGTTCGGCCCGCGCGAGGAAGTGAACCTGCACCCGACCTTTGATCCTCGGAAATTTGGTGAAGGTGTTCAGGTTTTTTTTGAAAGCACCGAGTCTGCCTATGATGACATCATTCCGGGTGTCGAAAAGCGCGTGATCTGGCAGGACGGGTTCAAGGAACAGCGCACGCCGTATTCTGTTCTGTACATCCACGGTTTTTCAGCAAGTTCCGAGGAAATCCGCCCTGTTCCTGATCTGGTGGCTGACGCTTTGGGCGCCAATCTGGTCTACACGCGGTTGCAAGGTCACGGTCGGGATGGGCCGGCGATGGCCGAGGGTACGGCCTCGAACTGGATGCAGGACACCGCCGAAGGGCTGGCAGCGGCGCGTGCGGTCGGGGAAAAGGTGATCGTCATTTCCACCTCGACCGGAGGAACGCTGGCGGCGGCCGCTGCGTTGGATGCCGACCTCAGCCAGGATGTGGTCGGCATGGTTTTTGTCTCGCCGAACTTTGGTGTGAATACCGTCGCGGCGTGGGTGCCTTCGTTGCCTTGGGCCAGAAGTTGGTTGCCCGTTCTCATGGGGCAAGAACGCGATGTGTCAGGGCCGGACCCCGAGAAGAACAGGTACTGGACGTCGGTCTACCCGTGGGAAGCCGTCGTGCCGATGTCCGTGCTGGTGGATACGGTCTATGCGCTGGATTTCTCTGACGCCCTAATACCCGCCTTGTTCTGGTTTTCGGATGATGATCAGGTTGTGCGGCCGGACCGGACGCACAAGGTTGCCGAGGCCTGGGGCGCTCCGGCAACGGTCAGGCTGGTGACGATGGGGCCGGGTGACGATCCGTCTTCACATGTTATCGCGGGGCGGTTGATGTCGCCGGGTCAAACCGATGCCGCCGTTGCTGGTATTCTGGAGTGGCTGAAGGGCTTGGGGGTGGAATAAACCCTGATCGGAAAAAAGGATGCAAGATGCGTGAGCCGGGCAGTATGTGGAGCCTTGAGACCCTGGGTCGTGTCCGCTTGTCCCGGCACTTCTTCATGCGCGATTTTCTGTATTCGGAAATCGGCAACTTCCACCAAAAGCAGAATATTCCGGACAACCCGAATCTGGCGATCGAAACAGGCCGCGCCTTTTGCGAAACTCTTCTTGACCCTTTAGAGGAGACATTTGGCCGGGTCGCGGTCAGGTCGGGTTATCGTTCATCGTCCTTGAACCGGTTTGGCAATGAAAACAAGCTGAACTGCGCCCGAAACGATCACCCGCTGGAATGCCACATCTGGGATCGCGGGGAAGGGGATGCGCGGATCGCCGGGGCATCCATCGTCATCCCGTGGTTCGCGGATCAATATGCGCAGGGCAGGGACTGGCGGGATCTGGCGTGGTGGATGCACGATTATCTGGAGTATTCCGAAATCTGGTTCTTTCCCAAGCTCTGTGCGTTCAACCTTGTGTGGCGGCCCAGGCCGCAACGCCGGATCGACAGCTATATTGCTCCGCGTGGGTGTCTGTTGAGGCCCGGCGCTGAGCCCGGTGAAGACCTTGCGGCCCGGCAATCCCGTTACGCCGATTTCCCGGCGTTTCGGGCCATCGCCTACCCGTGAAGTTTTCCTTGCCCGGCTTTGGCAAAACTCTCATCCTGACAACAACTGGAAGGACTCGGAAAACCGAGCAGATGGAGACCCCCGCGTGATCGAGCCGCTGGTGTTGTTGCCTGGGTTGATGTGTGATGCCCGGCTGTTTCGACCTCAGATCGAGGTGTTGTCACGGTCACGGCCTGTCACTGTTGCACCTGTTTCCGGAGGCGAGCGCATTGAAGAGATCGCCTCGGGGCTGTTGGATCAGCTTCCGCATCGGTTTGCATTGGCGGGCCTGAGCATGGGCGGTGTTGTGGGGCTGGAACTGATCCGGCGGGCACCGGAACGGGTAACGCGCCTGTGCCTGATGTCGACGGACGCACTGGCGGATACACCTCAAATCGCGGCCAGTCGCGAGGACCTGATCATTGGGGCCCTGGGCGGGCGGCTGGAAGAGGTCATGCGCCAACTGGTTGGCACCGATACTTTGGCGCCGGGGCCCCGGCGAATCCCCATTCTGAATGATCTTTTGGCAATGGCGAATGATCTGGGCGCCGAGACATTCGTGCGTCAAATGCGTGCCTTGCAGCGCCGCCCAGACCAACAGGGTTCGTTGCGCCGCATCAAAGTCCCAACTTTGATCATGGGCGGTGCCCATGACACGCTTACCCCGGTCAAACGGCACTCTTTCATGTCTGACCTGATACCGGAGGCAGCGTTGGAGGTCGTCGAAAATGCCGGACATCTTCTGCCGCTTGAAGCGCCCGATGCCGTGAACAAAGCCTTGGAAACCTGGCTGAACATCCCGCAAAGGTTTGTCTAGGGGTAAAGCGCCGCCCGTTCGTCTTTCGAAATGACTTTCGGTACGACCGCGGGCTTGCCGGTCTCAGGGTCGAAAAACGGCGTATTCTTCCAGCGTCCTGACAGGCGCGATTGCAAGGTGCGGCGCAAAAGGCCAAACGCCGCAAACCTGACCTTTTCGTGTTTCTGTTTGCCATCGGGCCGAGGGACAAACCCACGGGTCGTGACCGGCCCCAATGCGGAAACATCACCGGCAATCCTGCCGACAATAAATCCTGCAAAAGGTAAACGTGCGGTCTGTGGCGTTGTCGCCAGCGGGGCGTTGCAGCAGCTGGCATACCATCGCAGCATACCATTTGGGCTGAGTTTCATGGCCGAAAGGAATTGGCTCCCGGCGGTGATTTCGATTTCATCCGGTGCCATCTGGAAAATGTCCACCGGGCCGGGCGCCGGGTCGGGCTGCCCGAAATACAGTTGCGCCGCACGGCAGTCATGACAAAAACACTCGACATGGGTTCCAAGCCGAACGCCCCGGTCCGAGATTTGACCCTTCAACTGGCCGCAACAGCAGGAAAAGGCGAGGCCACCATGTAATGGCCCGCCCATGTTCATCAGGCTACCTTGTTGGTGTTCGCAGCGCGGCGACGTTTCTTGCGGCTGTTTTCGTTCATGAAATCAATCACAAGCGGGCGAATGTTATCGCGCCAGCTGCGGCCCGCGAAAATGCCATAGTGGCCCGCGCCGGGTTCTACGTGGCTGGCCTTTTTGCTGTCTGGCAATCCGGTGCACAGGTCCAGTGCAGCAATACATTGTCCGGGCGCCGAGATATCGTCATTCGCACCTTCGACCGATTTCACGGCAACATCGGTGATTTTGCCGATATCCACCTTGTGGCCGGCGACAACAAATTCGTTGCGTGCGATCTCGCGGTTCTTGAACACGCGTTCGACCGTCGACAGATAGAACTCGGCCGTCATGTCCATCACCGCAAGATATTCGTCATAGAAACGGTTATGGGCATCCAGGTCCGAGGCTTCGTTGCGGATAACACGCTGAATCTGATCGGAAAACGCCTTGGAGTGGCGATCGGCGTTCATCGACATGAACGACGCCAGTTGCAGCAGGCCGGGATAGACCATACGCCCGACACCTTTGTACTTGAATCCGACCCGTTGAATCATGGTTTCTTCCAGCTGACCCATCGTAACACGTCGTCCAAAGTCGGTGACGTCGGTCGGAGTCGCGTCCGGGTCCACCGGCCCGCCAATCAGTGTCAGAGTGCTGGGTTGAGCCTTGGGTTCGACTTCGGCCAGATAGGCGGTGGCCGCCAGTGTCAGCGGGGCCGGCTGACAAACCGCCACGACATGCGTGTCCGGCCCCAGTTCCTTCATGAAATCTACAAGGTAGAGCGTGTAGTCTTCGACATCGAACTTGCCGGCAGACACAGGAATATCGCGCGCATTATGCCAATCGGTGATGTAAACTTCGCAATTGACCAGCAGGCTTTTGACAGTCGAACGCAGCAGCGTGGCGTAATGGCCGGACATGGGCGCAACCAGCAGGACCTTGCGCGGTTGTTCTTCCCGGCCGTTGACACGGAAATGAACCAGATCGCCGAAGGGGCGTTCCAGAACGGTCGTAATTTCGACCAGATGGTCTTTGCCGTCCTCGCAGGTGAAGGTTCGAATGCCCCAGTCAGGTTTGACGACCATTCGCTGGAAGGTCCGTTCGGTGACTTCACCCCATGCGGCCATCCAGCTGAACGCCGGGTTAGGTGTCATGGAAAACAGGGGGTAGGACGCCATCGCGCTTGCGGTTGCACCAAGCCATTGGTTGGTGTTACGCATGGACTCCATAAGGTCGTAGGTCATCATGTAGCGCATAAATGGGGCCTCCTGAGTGTCAGCCTGAGAGTTCGGACCATTCGCCGCTTTGCCCCCCAGCACCCACGACGTTATTCTGCATGGCAGCGAGGTTAGGGTGGAATTGTTAAAATGACAACAAGTGAAGACCAAATGCCGGACGTGTCCGAAGAACATATTGAACGCATTAAAGAAAATATGGAAAGGGTCGAGCAGCTCGCGAAGCGCCTGGTCGAGATCATGGCGTCAAAAAAGTCGCACACGCCCGCGCTGGACGGCCCGAATCAAGAGCTTTTTGCACGAGCAGCAACAGCCTATTGGGCCGAGGCATGGCAAAATCCCGCCAAGTTGTTGGAGCAACAGATAGAATTCTGGGGCAAGTCGGTTCTCAACTTTGCCGAAGCGCAGAAAGCGCTGACGACCGGAGAGGTGGAAACCGAGGACACCAAGCCCGGTGACAAGCGTTTTTCCAATCCCCTTTGGGAGACAAACCCTTATTTCCGACTGATCCGGCAGCAATACCTGACGAACGCGGAAGCGATTGCGCAGGCTGTCTCGTCAGTTGATGATCTGGATGCCAAAGACAAACGACGCTTACAGTATTTCTCGCAGCAGATCATCGACATGATGGCGCCCACGAATTTTCTGGCGACTAACCCGGATGCCCTGCAAAAAGCGGTCGAGACCGAAGGTCAGTCGCTGATAAAAGGGTTGGAGAACCTTGTTTCAGACCTCGAAGCCAATGATGGCGAGTTGGTCGTCAAGCTGGCGGATGAAAGCGCGTTCGAGGTTGGTGGAAACCTGGCGACAACGCCGGGCGAGGTCATATATCGCAACCGGATGATGGAGCTGATCCAATACAAGCCGGTGACTGAAACGGTTTATGAGACGCCCATCGTTCTGTTCCCGCCCTGGATCAACAAGTTCTATATTCTGGATCTGAAAGCCCAGAACAGCATGATCAAATGGATCACCGAACAGGGCTATACCCTGTTTGTCGTAAGCTGGGTGAACCCGGATGAAAGCTATGCCGAAACCGGCATGGAAGACTATATTCAGGACGGTTTCCTGACCGCAATCGAAACGGCCAAGAAGATCTGCAAGGTCAAACAGGTCAACGCTGTGGGTTATTGCATCGCGGGCACGACGCTGAGTCTGACCCTGTCCTTGCTGAAACAGCGTGGCGACAAATCGGTCAAATCCGCAACGCTGTTCACGGCACTGACGGATTTTTCTGATCAGGGTGAGTTTACGCCATTCCTGCAAAACGACTTCATCGACGGGATCGAAGAGGAAGTAAATAAGGAAGGCGTTCTGCGGTCGTGGATCATGGCGCGCACCATGTCGTTTCTGCGATCACGCGACCTGATTTATGGTCCGGCCATTCGCAGCTATATGATGGGGGAAGTGCCTCCGGCCTTTGATCTGCTTTACTGGAACGGCGATGGTGCAAACCTGCCAGCAAAAATGGCCGTGGAATATCTGCGAGGCCTCTGCCAGCGCAACGAGTTCGCGACCGACGGTTTCGAGTTGATGGGGCACAAGTTGAAACTCGAAGACGTGGATGTGCCGCTGATGGCCATAACCTGCGAAACCGATCACATCGCGGCATGGAAAGACTGTTACCGCGGCGTGCAGAAAATGGGCTCGCGGTCCATAACCTTCGTGGTTTCAGAATCGGGTCATATTGCGGGTATCGTGAACCCGCCCAGCAAGAAGAAATATGGCCACTACACCAACCCGGATATGAAGTCGGATGCCAGCACCTGGCTGAAAGAAGCTGATTTTCACGAAGGATCCTGGTGGCCCATGTGGGACGTGTGGTTGAAGAAGCGGTCTGGCAAGCAGGTTCCGGCCCGTGAGCCGGGTGATTCGAAGCACCCGAGCCTTGCATCCGCACCCGGGACTTACGTTGTGGCGAAACCAAACGACTGATTTCATTTTGAAACTTAAAAATTCTGCGCCGCAGCAAGAAAAAACTTGCAATGCTGCGATGCAGCAATCATATTGTCCTCAAGCTGATGAAACCCGGGGTGGGCCCGGACCGGCTAAAAGGATTAGGACAATGGCAAAGACCCAAGACTTTACCGCGATCATGAAAGACATGATGGGTGCATTTCCGGTGGACACCACCGCGATGGAAGGCGCATTCAAATCGACCGCTTCGCTGAACGAGAAGCTGTCGGGCGTTGCTCTGGACGCTGCTGAGAAATCGGCCGAGATCTCGAACAAATGGACCAAGGACACCCTGGCCAAGCTGAGCGAGATGTCGAAAGCCAAGGCAGAGCCTGCTGACTACGCAAAAGCCGCAACCGACTTCGCAAGCGCGTCGGCTGAAGTTGCAGCCGAAAACCTGGCCGCTTTCGCTGAAATCGCGAAAAAAGTTCAGACCGAAACCGTCGAGCTGCTGATGGCTGCCGGCAAAGACGCCGCGGAAGAAGCAACCGCTGCCGTCAAAAAGGCGACCAACGAGGTCACCACCGCAGCCAAGAAAGCTGCAACTGCAAAGTAAGAAACGTCCGCGAAGCGCACCCAACCCTCCCATTAGGTGCAATCGCGTTGGGCAGGTCCATTGACCTGCCCTTTCTTTTTGTGCTGCACTCGCATAACCTGTGCTGCAACGCATCATCCTTGGGGAGGGAACCCGGTGTCGGACCAAGAAAAACCGCTGCTTATCAAGCGCTATGCCAGCCGTCGACTATACAATACCGAGACCAGCGATTACGTGACGCTCGAAGATATCGCGGGCTTCATCCGCGACGGGCGAGAAGTGCAGATCATTGATCTGAAAACCGGCGATGACCTGACTCGCCAGTATCTTCTGCAAATCATTGCCGAACATGAAAGCCGGGGTGAAAATGTGCTGCCGGTGAATGTACTGAATGATCTGGTGCGCAGTTACATGCTGCCGGGCGGGGGGGTGATGCCCCAGTTTCTGCAAAGCTCGTTCGAGATGCTGCGTGAAAGCCAAAACAAGATGATGGAAAACATGAGCGCGATGAATCCGATGTCTCAGATGCCGGGTTTTGACGCGTTGCAGGCGCAGCAACAGGCTTTCCTGAAAGCGATGACCAGCGGGCTGTCCAGCGGATGGTCCAGCCCGGAAAAGGAAGAGGACAAGTCCGAGCCGAAAGAGGATCTGGACGACATCAAGAAACAGCTGGCCGAGTTGCAGCAAAAACTGTCCAAGCTGAACTGATCCGTTCCGAACAAAGAATCAGGCCCGCATCGTGCGGGCCTTTCTTGTTCAAAGTGCCGCTGTCTTAAGTGCCATAAACCGGCATCGGACCGGTCACTTCGCCAACCGATGCCAGCAGGATGTCTGCAATCACGTCCAGCTCTTCGCGGGTCAGGCGGACTGGCAGGCGCACGTCACAGGCCTTCATCAGCATGTCGCGCGTCTTGGGCAGGTCGAAAGTTTCCGGAAGGAATTGCCAGTTCCAGAAAGCGCGGGCGTTGTCTTCGCTCAGACCAAAAACCTGAACCTTGACGCCGCGTGCTTCGGACGCTGCGGCAAAGGCGCGGATCTCATGTTCCTGCATTCCGACAAGATTGAACTGGATCGAATCCGGCGCACGCTGCTCGGGGGGCAGCGGGGCGGGGACCTCGATATGAGACGAGGTGTTCAGGCGACCGGCCACGTAATCGTGGTTTGCCAGGCCATCGCGGACACGGCGTGCCAGTTCCGGAAGTTGAGGGCGGATCACGGCGGCGCTGAGGTTGCTTAGGCGAAGGTTGTACAGCGGCAGCTTGTTCTGCCAGCGGGCAAAGGCCTCTTCCAGTTCGGGTGAGTTGTCGCCCTGCGGACCTTTGTGCTTCTTCCAATTGTGTTCATACGCGCCCGACATGATGACGGCACGCGCGACAAGATCTGCATCATTCGTGATCAGGATGCCACCTTCGCCGGCATTGATCATCTTGTAGGATTGGAACGAGAAACATCCGACCTTTCCGATCGTACCGATATTGCGGCCATGCCATGTGGTGCCCAGCGAATGCGCGGCATCCTCGATCACCGGAATGTTACGTGCGTCGCACAAGGCCATGATCGCATCCATGTCGGATGTATGCCCGCGCATGTGGCTGATGATGACTGCCTGAACGTTGTCCAGCTTGGCCTCGAAATCGGCCATGTCGATGCGATAGTTTTCACCCACTTCGCACAGAACCGGAATGCAGTCGGCGTGGACGACCGATGACGGCACGGCCGCGAAGGTGAAGCCGGGGATCAGAACACGCGCATCGCGGGGCAGGCCCAGTGCTTTGAGCGACAGAAACAGCGCGGCCGAGCAGGACGACACCGCCAAAGCGTATTTCGTGCCCAACAGTTCCGCGAACTCGGCTTCCAGCAGGGCCACCGGGGCATCCTGCGGTGCGGTATAGCGGAACAGGTCACCTGATTGCATCAGGGCCTCGATCGCGTCCTTGGCGGCGGCAGGGATGGGTTCGGCGTCGTGAACGTTGGGGGGCAGCGTCATATTTGGAATTCCCGAATTCTATCTTTGGGAAAGATAAAGATAATCAGGAGGCAATCCAAGCCCCCAATCGCCGGGCAGGCGAAAATTCACCAATCTGTCGCAATTTACGTGGATCAGATCCCAAGCCGGTCGCGCAGTGCGAACCATGTCATGGCCAGCACCAGAAGCGGGCTGCGCAGGGCAGGGCCGCCTGGAAAAGACAGCGCGGGCACCCGTGCCATCGTGTCAAACCCTTCGGCCTGACCCTGAATCGCCATCGCCATGAGTTGTCCGGCATGGGTCGCAGTGCCGACACCGTGACCGGAATATCCCGAAGCCGAAAGAATATTGGGTGCGACACGGGCCAGATACGGCATCCGCCGCATGGTGATGGCCAGCGTTCCGCCCCAGGCATAGTCGATCTTCACATCCCGCAAATGCGGGAAAATCTCGGTCATGGGTTTGCAAACCTTGGCGGCGACATCTGATGGAAAGCGATAGCCATAGCTTTCGCCGCCTCCGAACAAGAGGCGACCATCGGCGCTGAGGCGAAAATAGTTCACCACGAATTTCGTGTCCGCCACCGAAACATCCCGGGTCAAAACCTGGGCGGTGTCCTCTCCAAGGGGTTCGGTGGCCGCAATGAAATTGTTGATGGGCATGACCCTGGCGGCGACGGAACGATTGAGGTCGCCCAGATACCCGTTGCAGGCCAGAATGACGTGCTCGGCCCGAACGTTGCCGTGTGCAGTTCGGATCACAGCCGTCTGGCCCTCGTCAATCCCGGTCACTTCGGTGCTTTCATGGACGCGAACGCCCGCTTTGGCCGCGGCTTGCGCCAATCCCAACGCAAAGTTCAGAGGGTGCAGATGCGCCGCACCCATATCCAGATACCCCCCTTGATAGGCTGGTGACGGGCACAGCGAATGACCCGCGTTTTCGTCCAACAGCTCGATCTGGTCGTATCCGTACCGCTCGGAAAGATGGCCGGCGTGGTCATGCAGTTCTTTTTGCTCGGATTTGCTCAGGCCCAGAACGGCGACACCGGGTTTCAGGTCACAGGCGATCTGGTGTTTTGCAATCAGGGATTTGACCAGATCCTTGGCGTCTTCAGCCAGTTCCCAAAGCCTGGCGGCGTCGGCATCGCCTACAAGACGCTCGAGGTCTTCCTGGTCCACCCGCTGCGCGCTGCCCAACTGCCCGCCGTTTCGGCCCGACGCGCCAAAGCCGACGCGGTGCGCTTCAAGCAGCACGACGTCGAACCCGGCTTCGGCCAGATGAAGGGCCGCGGACAGCCCCGTATAGCCGCCACCGACAACGCATACATCCGCCCTGGTGTCTTCTGACAACGCGGGAAAGCGATCCATCGGATGCGCCGTCGCGGCATACCAGCTGTCAGGGTACTCGCCCTTGCGGTCATTGGAATAGAGCAGGTTCACGGAAGGTCTCAGACGTTGATCAGCAGATGTTCACGTTCCCACGGAGAGATCACCTGTAGGAACTCCTCATACTCGGCCCGTTTGACGATGCCGTAAACGCGGGCGAATTCGGGGCCCAGAACCTCGTGCAGGGCGGTGGCTTCGTCGAACAGATCCAGCGCTTCGCCCATGACCTGCGGGATATCGCCCTCGCCTTCATAAGCGTCGCCATAGAACTGACGACGTGGGCGTTCCTGCTCGACCAGGCCAAGATAGCCGCAGGCCAGCGACAACGCGATGCCCAGATACGGGTTGCAATCCATCCCGGCGATGCGGTTCTCGACGCGCCGCGATTCCGGGCCGGACAGGGGCACGCGAATGCCGGTGGTGCGGTTGTCACGGGCCCATTCCAGGTTGATCGGTGCCGCGTGATCCTTCACATAGCGCCGGTAGGAATTCACATAAGGCGCCATGACCGCCAGACCGGAGGGCAGGTGGTTCTGCAAGCCGGCGATAAAGTGGTAAAACGCGTCTGTCTCACCCCCTTGAGGACCAGAGAAGATGTTCTGGCCGGTTTCCATGTCGATGATCGAGTGATGGATATGCATGGCCGAGCCCGGCTCTTCCTCGATCGGTTTTGCCATGAAGGTGGCAAAACAATTGTGGCGCAGCGCGGCCTCGCGGATCAGGCGTTTGAAATAGAAGACTTCATCGGCCAGTTTCACCGGATTGCCGTGACGCAGGTTGATTTCCAACTGCCCGGCGCCGCCTTCCTGGGTGATGCCGTCGATCTCGAACCCCTGATGCTCGGCGAAATCATAGATGTCGTCGATCACCGGGCCAAACTCGTCCACGGCCGTCATGGAATAGGCCTGTCGCGCCGCGGCCGGACGGCCGGAACGCCCCATCATGGGTTTGATGCCCTGCGCCGGGTCCACATTGGGGGCAACCAGAAAGAACTCCATCTCTGGTGCAACAACCGGCTTCCATCCCTTGTCATGATAAAGCTGCACAACACGCTTGAGCACGTTGCGCGGGCTGTAGGGGATCGGGTTGTCATCCCGGTCGTAGGCGTCGTGGATCACCTGCAATGTCCAATCCCCCGTCCACGGCGCAGCGGAAGTGGTCGAGAAATCGGGCTTCAGGATCATATCCTTTTCGATGAACCCGTCATCGCCGGCAGCTTCGCCCCAGCCCCCTGTGATGGTCTGGTAGAAGATGCTGTCGGGCAGGTGGAAATAGGATTGCTTTGCGAATTTTGATGCAGGCACCGCCTTGCCGCGCGCAATACCCGGCAGGTCCGAAATGATGCATTCAACTTCGTCCAGTCGTTGCCCATGGAAATATGCCTTTGCGGCTTCCGGCAGTTTATCAGTCCAATCAGCCATCAGGCTCTCTCTTTCTTTAGAAACTCGGCCATGTGGCGCGCGATTTTGGCGTTGTCGTCCGGGGCCGTCTCGCGATTTGCGGCTTCGCGCATCAGGTCTTCGGGTACCACGCCCTTGCCCCGTGTCCGCATCAGGCCTGCCACGAATCCGTTGGTGAATTCCGGGTGGGCCTGAACTGTCCAGATTGTATCCCCATAAGCCAGCATCGCGTTTTTGCAGAAGGCATTCCGGCCCAGAACCCGCGCTTCTTTCGGCAATTCGACAACCTGATCCTGGTGCCAGGCATTCAGCCATAGTCTGTTGCCGTCATATTCGTATTCCGTACGACCTACGGCCCATCCTTTCGAGAATTTCTCGACCTTGCCACCCAGTGCCTGAGCAATGATCTGATGGCCAAAGCAAACGCCGATCAGGGGTTTTCCACTTTCCCAGATCTCGCGCACCAACGCTTCCAGCGGGGCGATCCAGGGAAGGTCCTCGTAAACCCCGTGGCGCGATCCGGTAATGATCCATCCATCCGCATCATCCGCACCATCGGGGAAGGTGCCGTCCACGACGGCGAAGGTCACGAACTCGAACCCGTTGTCACGCAGCAACGCGGGGAAAAGTTCGTCATAATCCCCGAATTCTTCCTGTAGCACTTCGGGGGTGTGGCCGGTTTGTAGGATACCGATTTTCATGTGTCACCAAATTTGATCAAATTAATCCTAGCCGAGACTGGTTGACGCGGCAAGGGGGTCAAACCGTCTCGAGATAGCTCAACCAGTGATCCTCGGGTGGGATGTTCGCAAATCGGGTGATCTCTTGACGTTTGGTCATGGTCAGATAGCGGATCAGGACAGCGGGGAACAGCCGGGCCACCAAAGGATCCGTGGAGAACCTGTCAATCGCGCTCGACCAATCCGGCATCAGTTGAGGCAGGTCCGCGATGTCATAGGCGTTCCCCGTAATCGGGGCAGGGGGGATCAAGCCGTCCTCGATGCCGACAAGTGCCGCGCCCAGAACCGCAGTCAGCATCAGATACGGGTTTATGTCCCCGCCGGCGACACGGTGTTCGATGCGCCGTGCGGCCGG
The DNA here is from genome assembly GCF_056534925.1 of Ruegeria sp. P10. Classification (NCBI taxonomy): domain Bacteria; kingdom Pseudomonadati; phylum Pseudomonadota; class Alphaproteobacteria; order Rhodobacterales; family Roseobacteraceae; genus Ruegeria; species Ruegeria sp. P10. The sequence goes on along the minus strand of NZ_JBQERJ010000003.1, from coordinate 81,825 downwards.
GGCCCCGCCCGGGATGCGAATGGCAGCGGTTCGGTTTTCATAGGCCCAGCAGGCGCCCGTGGGCGCATGTGCACCCGGTATGAGCCGTGTGTAGGAGTTGCCGTGGGGTGCAAATATCAGCGAGCTGCCCGGCATGGCTGCGACACAGCCAGCTACGGCAGACCGCAATATCTCGGTGCCTTCCGGCCCGTTGTTGTCGAACACATTGTGTCCGTTCTGGTCCACCACCGAGAAATGCACATGCATTCCGTTGCCTGCGTCATCGGCATAAGGTTTGGACATGAAGGTGGCCGCAAATCCGTGCCTGCGCGCCAACCCACGCGTCAATGCCTTGAAAAACCACGTATCATCGGCACAGCGCATGGCGTCCTGATGGTTCAGGTTGATCTCGAACTGGCCGATGCCGCTTTCGGAAATCGCCGTCTGCGCGGGGATGCCCATTGCGGCGCAGCCATCGTACAGGTCGGTAAAGAACGCCTCGAACGCGTCCATTTCGGCAACCGACAGAACGGCCTCATCCGCAAGGCGCCGCCCTGTGATCGGATTCACCGGTGGTTGCGGCTGCGCGCCAGAAGCGTCAACGAGTGTGAACTCCAACTCTGTCGCGGCAACAACGGACCAGCCGCGTTGCGCATAGCGGTCGAGTATGGCGGACAGGGCATGCCGCGGGTCGCCCGGGAAGGGCACGCCGTCATCATCATACAGACACATCGGAACCAGCGCTGTTTCCGTATCCAGCCAGGGCACGGGGACCGGGCCGCGTTCGGTCGGGCGCAGCACCCCATCTGCGTCGCCGGTTTCAAAGACCAGCGGGCTTCCTTCGATATCAGCGCCCCACAAGTCTACGTTCAGTGCCGAAAACGGCATTCGCACGGCGCCTTTTCCCAGTTTGTCGGCATAGCCAGGGGGCACGCGTTTGCCACGCATTTGACCGTTCAGGTCACATGCGGCGACGCGAAAATTGTGCAGGGCTCTCAGATCCATTGGGGGCTCCGTCGGTGAAACTCCCCAGTGATTTACTTCAATGGATGTGCTTTGTCACCAAATTTGATCAAATTTTGGCTTGGGTTTTCAAGGAACGCCCCGCGCCGGTACAGACCGGCGCGGAGAGCTGTTTTCAGGCAAAGCTTACGCCATGTTCTTCCATGGGCAATTGCGCCACATGCAAACCTGACAGGGCTTTGATCGCATTGGCCAAAGCCGGTGCTGACGGTGGCGTGCCGGGTTCTCCGACGCCGGTCGGTGCTTCGGCCGATGGCACGATATGCACGTCGATTGCGGCAATATCCCCGATGCGCAGCGGTTCGTAATCCGGGAAGTTGTATTGATCCACCGCCCCACTTGTCAGGGTGATCTGGTCACGCATCACATGGCCAATGCCATAGCCGATGCCGCCTTCCATCTGGGCCCGCACGATATCGGGGTTCACGGCGATACCGCAATCCACGGCACAAGTGACCTTTTCAATCCTGATGCCATTTTCCGGATCGCCCGAGATTTCGACCACTTCAGCCGCGTAAGACCCAAAGGACTTGTGAACGGCAATCCCCTGCGACCGGCCCTCTGGCGCATTGCCCCAGTTTGCCTTTTCGGCCGCCAGCTTCAAAACAGCTGCTTTGCGCTGCTGGTCCAGGTTGCTGCTGTCGGAAAGATGGGCCAGACGGAATTCCACCGGATCACGACCGGCGGCCTCGGCCACCAGATCCATCATGGTTTCCATCGTATAGGCGGTGTGGGTGTGCCCGACCGAGCGCCACCACAGAACCGTCGTCGCCTTTGGCGTGTCGGTCAGACCCACCGCCATGCCGGGGATGCTGTAGGGGCTGTCCGAAACGCCTTCGACCGAGCTGTGGTCGATGCCGTCATGAACCAGAACAGCCTCGAACGGGGTGCCCTTGATTACGGATTGGCCGGCAATCTGGTGCTGCCACCCGACGATGTTGCCTTCGGCGTCCAGACCCACACGAACCTTGTGGCCAAAGGCCGGTCGGTAATACCCGCTGCGAATGTCGTCTTCGCGCGTCCAGACCAGTTTCACCGGGCGAGAGCGGTCAGTGACGACAAAGGCCAGGGCGGCCTCGACCTGATAATCCGCATCCGGGGTGGCGCGGCGCCCGAAAGACCCGCCTGCCAGCATGGTTTTGATGTGGATCTTCTCGGCGGGCAGGCCAAAGATTTGCTGGTAGGCCATATGAGGACCCGTCGGCATCTGTGCCCCGTCATGCAGAACGATGTCTCCGTCTGCGGTCTGCTCGATGGTGCAGTTCAGCGGTTCCATAGGGGCATGGGCCAGCAGTGGGAAGTAGAACGTTTTTTCGACGACCTTGTCCGCTCCGTCGATGGCGGCTGCCACAGCGGCAAAATCCGCCTTGTTGACATTATACGTGGGCTCAGCCTCCAGCGCGTCCATGATCTCGGCCTTGATCTGGTCCGAGTTGCGGGTTTCCGCGCCGGACATGTCCCATTCGACCTCAAGCGCATCGCGTGCCTGAATCGCGGCCCAGGTGTTCTCGGCGTACACCGCGACGCCCGCCTGATTGGGCAGAACAGCGGCGCTGATATAGCCTTTGACCTCTTTCGATGCGCTGTCATCAAAGCCCAGCGCGATGCCGCCCTTCGCTTCGGGGCGTTTGATCATGGCGATCATCTGGTTGGGCAGGTGAACGTCCATGGCAAACATCGCCTGGCCGTTGCTTTTGATTGCCGTATCCTTGCGGCGCACCGTTTCATTTCCGATCAGACGGAATTCGGACGGGTCCTTCAGGCGTGGCTCTGCCGGAGCGTCCAGTTGCGACGCAGCAGACACAAATTCAGCGATCGGAGCCGACTTGTCGCCTGCCTTCACGATGCCGTCTTCGATGGTGATGCCAGATGAATCCACGCCCCAGCTTTGCGCGGCGGCGTTGATCAGCATTTCGCGCGCGGCAGCACCGGCCTGACGGTATTGCAGCCACGAATTCGCCATCGCGGTCGAACCGCCGGTGCCCTGGAACGGGCCGAACAGCAGGTTGTTGTAGACATTCGGATCCGAGGGGGCGAACTCGTACTCGATCTGATCCATGGTCAGGCCGATTTCTTCGGCAATCAGCGTCGGCAGTCCGGTCGCCGGGCCCTGACCTTTTTCAAAATGTTTGACAATGGCGGTTACGGTGCCATCGGCATCGATCTTCACAAATGGATTGAACTGCGCGGTCTCGGACGAGGCCGCGGCCAGCGCACCGTCCGGACGGGCGCCAACCAGCAGGACGGCACCGGCAGCGGCGGCGCCTTTCAGAAATCCACGGCGAGAGGTGTTGATGGTCATGGATCAGGCCTCCAGAATTTCAGACGCGCGTTGGATGCCGGCGCGGATGCGTTGATAGGTGGCGCAGCGGCAGGCATTGCCGGACATGTACTCGTCAATCTCCTGGACCGACGGCTTCGGGTTCTCGGACAACAGCCCGACAGCCGACATCACCTGACCCGACTGGCAATAGCCGCACTGGACGACATCCAGTTCGACCCAGGCCTGTTGTACGGCAGCACCGATCTTGTCGTCACCGACAGCTTCGATAGTCGTGACTTCGGCGTCTTCGACGTCTTCAATGAATGTCTGACAGGAACGGACGGGCTCACCATTCACGTGCACGGTGCAGGCCCCGCAGGATGCCACGCCGCAGCCGAATTTTGTGCCGGTCAGTTTCAGTTCGTCTCGGATCACCCAGAGAAGAGGCGTTCCGGGTTCGGCATCAACCTCGAGGGTCGTGCCGTTCAGGTTCAATTTAAGAGCCATGATCAGGGGGTCTCCTGTTGGTGCTGGTTTCCGTAATTGGTAAACTCGCAGGTTTACTTATGGCATATGGTTTTGCCTCTGTAAACTCCTGCGTTTACCTAGTGTTTGACCAGGGCACGTCAATAGGTCTATAGCTCTGACATGAACGAATGCAGCGCACAGAATGCGTCCAAGCGCGCACAGATCATCGAAGCTGCCGTGGCCGAGTTCCAGGAAAAGGGCTTTGCCGCGGCCAGTATGGATCGCATTTCAGCAAGGGCCGAAGTGTCCAAGCGTACGCTGTACAAGTACTTTGAAAGTAAAGAAAACCTGTTCCGCTCCATCGTGGTCGAATTGTCCAGCCGCTTTGCTGAAGTGCTGGAAATTCGGTATGAAAAAGGTCGCGATATTCGTACGCAACTGACTGAACTGGCCTGGGCCGAAGGGCGCATTCTGATGCGGCCCGATGTTATCGCGATGGCCCGGATGGTGATCAGCGAAACCTTGCGCAACCCGACGCTTGCGGCGGAAGCGCAGGGCAAGCTGGACAAGACAGCGACATTCATTGCCATGCTCAAAGATGCGGCAGAGGATGGGCAGCTTCGGATCGATGATCCGGAACGGGCCGGGCGCGAATTCATCGGCCTGATCAAGGCGCGCGCCTTCTGGCCACTGCTGTTTACGGGTGGGGCGCTCAGCGAAGCCGAGATGACGGAAACGATCGAAAGCAGTGTCCAGATGGTGATGAGCCGATATGGTGTCTAATCGATAGCAACTCACTGATGATGGTCGCAGTCGGGACGTCGTCAGAGGAATGTGTTAGGGCTTTTCGACTTGATTCGGGTGGGCAAAGCCACTGACAGTCCATCGGATTTCGAAGCATAGCAGGACGGAGGCGTTGCTGTGACATGCAAGGCAACACAGGCTGCGCGTTTAAGCGTGGCACCCATGATGGATGGCAGCTAATACCCCATAAAATCAGATATTTACGTTACGTCGTGTGCAATTGGTGTGCTATTTCGCCCAATGCGCACCGACCCGACATTTGGCGCTGCAAAATTTGCTGGTGCTGCGTGACGGTTGGTACCGTGATCCGCACTGGTCGCAGGATCGCTTGTCACGCATGCCTTTTCGCGCCCGGTATGCCTTCATGTGTTCCGCAGCCGTAGCGGTACCCCGGCGTCCCTCATATCCGTTGACGATGGCTTTGCGGGTCTGTGCCTCAGTTAGTGGCACGAACGGCACCACAGCCCACGGACAGGCCGGTCCAAGGCTGTACCGGTGCTTCATGCCAGTTCGGTACCAGTTCGCGCCACGGCGTCTGGTGCTGGCCCGCGACAGGCCATGATAGGACCAGTTGCAGGCGCGATAGATCGCACCGTTATGGCCGCGTGACGGATCGGCATAGCTGACCAGTGTCACGGCACCCAGCAACCGCACAGCACCCGAGACAAGGCGGCTGGCTTCATTGCGTCGGTTGTCGGTCAGGGCCAGCCGGTTCAACTCATAATCGGCCCAAATTGCAGCGCTGCGATCAACGGGCGGGCCGAACGTGACGGCACCGCACAGCACACCATCCAAGAACAGGCCAAACGCCCTCTGGATCACTGGATGCGCCTTGCCTGCGTAGTGATGGCGGGCGATCAGATCGCGGGCCGTGTCGTTCGATATGGGTCTGACTTCGTACATCGTCCCTAACGGTTAAGCGTTAGAATGTCGGATGTAAAATTGCCCGTCACGTGCCGCATACACGTGACGGGCTTGACCTACGGGCCGACGCACTGGGCGAAGGAATAAAAAGCCCGCTTGGTCGCATTGGTCAGGTCGGTTAAGGTACTCGCGTTTCAATGACAGTAAGGCGGGGTTGCGATGGCACGAATTGGCGCGGTATGGGCTGACCGCCTAAGAGCCGCAGCAGGGTCACCAGATCGGTCCACGCGGAACGCATCACCTGATCCACGATCCCACCAGCCGACAGGGCAAGCGACACGCGGTACTGGTCAAGCACTTGGAACTTTCCGTCGATCTGGATCGACACGATCAGGTCAGGGTGCGACCGCGACTCCCAAACGCCTACATTGACCGCAACGCCTGCGTCTTCAAACGGTGACAGGGCGTCGGTCAACTCGGCCCGTATGTCGGTGCAGAAATCCATCATGTAAACCGTCGTTTAGCGGCCCAGCCTTGGTCAATTGCGCGAGACATTGGGCCTTGGCCGGTTGCGGCCTGACGTACGAAATTCTGTTCCGCAGCTTCGACCGCCTTGCCGATGATAATTTGCGTTTCGGTGTCCGATACCTGTCGAGTCTCAACCTGTGCGCCGGTGTTGTTCACGATGTTGATCACGGGCGCAACGGCACCAACGCCCAAATTGCCCGATCCGTCACGTCTCAGGGGCGCAATGGCTTCAGGGCCAGCTTCACCCATCAGGCCGGTCCCGCCTGTCATCGGGAACATAGTCGGGCTGTTGACCACACCACCCTTGGCGAACATCTGCACCTGTGTCCCACCGTCGAACACACCACCCTTGGCGAACGCGGCACCACCACCGCTAAAGTTGATGCCGGGGAATGCCAGCGACAGGCTTTGCATGATCGCCCACTTCGCAACGAGTCGGGCCATTTCCCTGACCATAGATTTGACCAGTTCTTTCATACGAATCTCACCCTGTTCCAACTGATCCAAGAACGTATCGACCCCGTTTTCCACGACACTGACAAAGCTGGCTTCAAGGTTGTTCTTCATCACGTCGGACCAATTGTCGTATTCCATGATGGCCTTTTCGACCTGTGGTAACATCCGTTCAATCGCGCGGGTAATCTCATCGACCTGTTCGGCACCGCCACCAGCGGCCCGTCCAGCGGCCTTATCGACCGGCAAGGTGTAACCGCTCTGGATACGGTCACGGAATGCCTGTTGGCCCGCACCGTACGACTCACGGTCGAAACGGCCCTGCAATCCACCGTTGGCCTGATTGATTGTTGCTGACGCCTGTGCGGCCCGTACAAACTCGCCCGCCATTGCTGCGGCACGATCCACCAGACCATTCAACGTGCCAAGCATGGAATCCAGTTCCACCTTGATCATGTCCATCGGGTTCAGCATTTCCGACCAGCGTTTGTTCGATGCGGCAATCTCCGCTTCGACCTGTTCCAGAATGGCCCGTTGTTCATCGTAAGACCGCAGCGTTTTGTTCGCTTCGATGATGATTTCACGCTGACGCAACAGGATGCGGTTCAGGGCCGCTGACTGTTCCATCGTGGCGTTGTTGATGACCCGCTGGATGTCGGCCACCCGTTGCAGGGCATCCCGACGCGCACGGGCAGCAACCAGTTCTTCGGGCGATTCCACACCTAGCCGCAACCGGTCAATTTCATCGATCAGGTTTTGCAGGCTGTCAGACGTTTTCTCGGCTTCTTCACCAAACCAGCCAAGGTTTTTACCCAACGGAATGATTGCAGCCGCTGCGGCACCAAGGATCGCCGCCCACGGGCCGAACGCACCCAGAATTTGCGATCCCTGCTGTGCAAAGATGCGGGTCCAGTGCGTCCCCATTTCCATTTGTACGGCGATGTCCGCGACCTGATAGGATGCGTTTTGCATCGACGCACCAAGGCGTCGGTTCATGTTGGCAGCACGACCCGAAGCACGGCCATAGTTTTGCAGACCCTTTTCATACGACTTCATCGCCCGTTGGGCTTGGTCGATTTCCTTGGTCATCTTGCTCAAGGTCGCGCTGGCCTGTCGGACCTGTGCGCGGACCTGATCGGCGTCCAAATCGAGAATGACGCGGTGATAGGCTGTTGTGTTGGTCATTTCTTATTCCTTTTGCGTCTGCGGTATCGCGTCGGGCTGGCAATGCGATTCGTAAACGACCCAAGCGGGCCGATTTCAATAATCGGATACATCAGCGGATGGCCTGTGTGCGTGGTCAGACCGGATTGGATGTAGCGGTGCTGGATGCTCACATCTTCGGCGGCACCTTTGCGCAGCATCCGACGCACCGCCTGCGCCATCACTCCGTCTTTGTGGTAGCGTTCCATCTTGCCCGCATACGGCACGTCATTGATGATGACGTACCGGTTGGGGTTGGTGTTCTGGCGGTCAATGGTTGATGGATCGACAGGCCGACCATCGGCAAACATCTGAAACCGGGACTCATATAGCCCCGACTTACGCCACTTGCGGGCAATGTTCAGGGTCAGTAACCACGCCTCTTGCGCACGACGGGCCATCGCACCGGAGTCGGGCCGCTCGGCATATACGATTGATCCGCCAAATTTCACATTACGTGGCGGTTTTTGGTACCCGTCCACAATCACCGCGACTTCTTCGGTCTTCTGGAAATGGCCTTCGTCTTGCAGGGCTTTGAACCGCACATTGGCCTGTTCGATGTGTTCGCTGCGCACCTTGTTGACGATGTTTTCAGCCAGTTGGTTGAACAGGACATTCTGCGCCAGTTTGCGGCCAAGATGGACCGGGTTTTCCTTGATCACTTTCGGCGTCGGCAGCAAACGCGGTGCTTGGACATTCTTGCGATACGCCCCGCGCGGTATCTTTCGCAATGTCGCAAGCCGTGCCACGTCAATTCACCTTTCTGCTATCCACCTGGTAACTGAGAATTGCCGCCACCAACGCCTGTGGGTCGTCCTGCTTCACGCCGCTGTCGGCCAGATGTTGCGCCAGCGCGTTGCCGCCATCACTGGGCCACGGATCGCTGCGCAGTTGCGACCAAATCAACTGGCAAAGCTGGGTCATCTGGGCCGCAAACGTCTGGTCGTCCGGGGCCTGCCATGCGACCGCCATCGACAAGCCAACCAACGGGTAAATCTGTTCAAGATCGGTTTGCATCGGCCACCCGCTTTTTAATCTCATACCGGATCGCGTTCGCCGCTTTGACCAACCCAGCCGCCCGAGTCTCGGACTCGCGATCTTCAAGCTGACTGATCGTCAGGGTGCGGAACGCGTACGGGTCGTGATTCGGGCTTGCTTTGACTCGCTGGGTCTGTTGGGCGCGGGGGTTCATTCCAGAAAATCCTTCCGTCCTGACTCCTTGGTGGCTTCGTTCCAGATGCGCACGTACTCGGCCCATGTGAGCGGTCGGCCCAACTCTTTCTGAACGGCCAGTGCCAGCGCGTCCCGGTCGATCTGTGGCTTGCGGGGTCTGCGTTTGGGCGTTGGTGTCATATCGAAAGGCATCCTGTCAGTTTCCTTCGGTTACGGTGTCAGATCGCTGGCCAGCACGTAGACGGGCCAGAACCGCGCCGGGTTCAATCCCTCTGACCGACCGACTTGGCGCAGATCGGCCACCGACGGGCCTTTGACCGGGATGAACAGATCGAAGTCGGTGGTTTCGATCTGGTGCGGGCGCAGCACACCCGCCTTGGTGTAGCTGTTAATCATGGCCATCGTCCGAGTCCTTCCGTGTGGTCCGTTCGTGCCGTGGCGTGAACAGTTCGTCGTTATTGGGCGGGGTTTTCTGCTTGCTGTAGTCATCGACCAACATGCTGGCGTCGTACCGACCGGCCAGCCCCTTTTGACCGTGGCGTTCAATCACTTTCATCTTCTTCATCCGATGCTGGTGGTGGGGGTTCTGCAAACCCGGCGCAATTCGGAAAGCCGCAATCCGGGTAGTTGCAGTTCGGAAAGCCGCAATCCGGGTAATTGCTCATTTGCGTTTCCCCTTCTTGGCGGGTTTAACGGGCGTGGCGGGCAACCATTGGCTTGCCTTGACGCGTTCGTCTTTTCCCGTGGCAGACATCCAGCAGACCGTCTGGTTCGGGTTCACACCCGCAGCAACCAACGCCTTGCCGATTTCTTCGCGGTTGTTGGCCATTGTGGTCACACCGTCGATCCAAACGGCACTGACGGTGCTGTGGCGGTGTTCGGTGATGCTTACCTGTCTCATGCGATCACCACGCTACTGCGGTCAGATACGCAGCCGTTCCGGTGCGCAGCATGCCGTGCGTGATCGGTTGGACCATGCGTAAAATCGTGGCGTTTACTTGGAAGGAACTGATGACCTGTGCGCCCGCTGTTGCGGCATCGCTGACGTGGATCGATCCACCCGTGTCGTTGATCGCGTTTTCATCCAACATTTGCGGTGCGCCCGTGGCGTCATCGGCCAGAACCACCGTTGCCGTGCCGTTGGTGTCGATTTCAGGTGCGGGCAAATACGACGCGAAATCTGCCAGATCAATCACGAAAATATGGTCGGTCGGTGCCGTCGCAGAAACGATCAGCGGCAAGCCGAACAACTCGCCCCGCTCCACTTCATCACGGAACAGGAACACACCGGCTTCACGCATCATACGCAGCCGTTGCGCCCGCATGTTGTCCATGATCAGGACCGGGTTGCGCGGACGCGTTGCGGTGATCACGCCTGTCAGATACGCAATGTCCGCGATCACGTTGTCCAGACCGGTACCAGCGGACGGTTGGTTGGCGGCACCATTGAACGGCGATCCGGGTGTGATCCCCGATACCGGGCCGTTCGCCGGGTTCAGCACATAGGCGTCCAGCATTTCGGCGGTGTCGGCTACCACGTTCCGACGGATCACCGACTCGATGCTGGGTGTGCTTGTGTCGCGCAGTTCGTTGGTGAAGACGGACAGCACGGCCATTTTCAGCCGGTTGAATGTGACCGATCCGACCACGCCAGATTTGACCGGGATGGTTGCGCCCTGTCCGACAAAAGACCCGCTTACGTCACCCGTGCCGGGGTTGGTCGGCATTGTCAGGCTGGACAGATCAGCCATCGGCAACGGAACACCACCAGCAGCCATAGCGGCATAGACCGAAACGGGCCGCAGTTCTTCAACCCACGGGCCAACGTCGTTGTTGACCAGTTCAGCAGCCCAACCGGCATCAACCGTGCTGGCCGGTGCTGTCGCAGCTTTCCGTTGCAGTTTGCCGGGTTCGCCGGGGAACAGTTCTTCGGCCACCTGTTCGATGCTGCGTTGGCTGAAATGGGCCGTGGCACGGGCAAACGCCACGTCGGTGGGTTTCGGTACCTTTACGGTCCCTTTGACCTGTGGCGGACGTGGTGCCTGCACAGTGACCGCAACGGGTCGATCCGCCTGCGCTTTCAGCGCTGCATTTTCAGCCTTCAGGGCCGCATGTTCGCGGGCGATCCGTGGTGCATCCTTAGCCACGGCCAGTGCGTCATCGAACGCTGCGGCCTTGGTCTCTTGCATCAGAATTTGGGCCGCTTTGTCGTCGCTGTCACGGCGGCGGGTGGTGTTGCTCATTGCTGCATTCATAGGTCCAGACTCCCCAGTTGTTTGGCCGCTGTCTTGCGGAACAGGTCAGCCCATGTTGGATGATCGCGGACGAAATCCTTGCCGCGTGTTTCGTAGAACCGGCGAACTTTGGTCTTCGCCATTTCCTTTGCGGTTTGGCTGTCGTGGCCAGCCAGACGGAACAGGGCCGTTTCTTTGACCAGCTTAGACCGGATCGCCTGCGGCATGTCGTGGATGATGCGTTTAGGCATTCCCATTGCGGACCCCTTCCATTGTCTTGCGGTGCTGGTCGGCCATACGTTCAAGCGTGGCTTCGTCCAATGGCGCGTCGTCGCCCATGAAGCTGTCGATTTCTCGCTGGATGCTGGCGGCTGTGTCGGCCTTGCGTACGTCCAACGCCTTTTCCAGCACGTCGATACGGTTCAGCAATGGCCGGATCGTCTTGGCGATCACACGGGCCGTGGCGTCCTGCTGCTTGACCTGTTCGGCCCGTAGCTGCGCCATCATGGCGTCGATCAGGGCGGCACCGGCTGGGCTGGCTGTCTTGGTCGCTGCGTCGTACAAGACCGCGTGATCCGATTGCTGTGGCACGCCTTTGTTGAACGCGGGTCCACCGGGCAGGTCGAACGGGTTCACGTCACCGCTGTTACGGAAAGGGTTTGTCATGCGCGTTTCCTCGCTACGGTTTTCCACGCCATAAAGTCGCGGTGCTTGGCGCGAACGGCTGGGTTGTTTTTGTCGAATGAATGCTTGGCCAGTGCCGCCAGATAATCCGCCATCGCGTCGGTCACCCGCAGATCGTCTTCGGCCCCATTAAGGCGATCTTCGGCCCGATCCGCTGCGTCGTTGGCTGTCTTGGCTATGGCGTCCAGTTGGTCGGCCAAATGCTGAACGGATTCAGCATTCATACGATGCAGATCGGCGCACCGTTGGAGCAGGGTATCAGTAACAGCGTTACCGTTTTGCACCCCACCGCGCAGCACATTGGCGGCACGTTGGTACCGCGTTGCAGCCGCACGGGTGTCATCAATGGCCCGTTGTGCGCGATCCTGATCGTGTTTGAACTTGGCGGTTGCTTTGATCCGCTGTTCGAACGCGCCCTGAACGCCGTCTTGTTCGGCGCGGGATGCAGAGTCGAGTTGTTGGCGGGTGTGGCCGACGCTTTTGACCACCGAATTAACGGCTCTGGTCGCGGTATGTTGGTGTACTGCCATCGCGTCGGTCCTTCTCAGGTTGCCGACAGCATGGACCCCACATATGGTGTCTGTCTAGATTTTGAGTCGTACATAAACGAAATAAATCAATATGTTAGGTTATAGGATTTTGGCTATATGCTACCAGATGCAGTTACCAGGTGGCGGTTGTTTTCACAACGCTGTGAAGACGGATCGTGAAAATCGGTTTCCACCGGAATCGAAACCTAATCGCGAAATTTTGGGCGGTCGGTTTCACAGCGTTGTGAAACCTAATCGTCAAATTTTGTCTGATCTGGTCCAGCGATTCCAGCGTTTCACATCGTCCAAACACTGCTGGCTGCACATCCGTTCCCCGCGAAAATGGTACACGTCGGTTGGTTGGCACAGTGTACCGCATCCCGCGCAAAGTTGTTTGGCCCGCTGGATGATCGCACGGTCTTTCTGGCTGAAACCTTGTGTCAACCGATTGGGCCGAATACCCCTGACGCCGCGATTGTCTCGCATCACTTCCCGCAACGCGGCGTTTTCGGCTGCGGCGAATTGCTCAAGCGGCGACATGGGCCAATCTCACCTTCACCGGTTCCGTACGGCCACGCGACCGGCACGGGCCACAACGACAGAGCAAGGCATCGGGATCAAAGGGTTCACTCATCGGCGCGTGGTACCCGATCCCCAGACGTTGCCCGATCACGCCGCAGGTTTCGCACTGTCCGTTCAACGCCTGTGCCAGATTGTACTTTGCCTGATTGAATTGACCGATTGTCATTCCGGCTGGCGATTGCGTTGGCATTGCGTATCCCCTTTGGCGGTCGGTTGCGTCTGCGCTTGGGCATGGCTACATCAACGCCTGACCTGAATATTCATCGTCTTCCCGATAGCTGGTGGTTTTGGCCGCATCGCGCTGCTGCTGGGCGCGGTTAGATCGGCTGGCACGGTCGCCCCGGCTGGCACTCGTCAGACCCAGACGGCGGGCGATGCTGTTGATGCTGCCATTGACCGTAGACAGCGCACGACCAGCCGGGTTTTCAATCGGGGTTTTGCCGGATTTGCCACCAAGGATCACAAAGCCCTCATCGTCCAACTGGTCCTGAAGATCGACAGCGATGGCTTGCAGCCGGGACATGCGGGCCAGTTCGATCAGATCGCTGTTGGTCCAATCATCGTGCGCACGGTAGTCCTGATTTTTGACGAATATTGACCAACTGTCTTCGGCGCATTCCCCCGCTTCGTCGGGCCAATCGTGGATCGCGTCGGCATTCTCTACGGATTTACGTTGCTGATAGTCGCTGGCGGTGCTGTCGGTCACAGTTATCCCCCTTGGCGCGTGTGGGTCGGCGCGAGTCGTATGAGGTATCATAGTACCACCATACGTTTCGGCAAGACTCTTTCAGATATTCGCAGTCGAATGCGAATTTGCCGGGTCAGAGTGTTGAACATTTTGTTCAGAACCCCTGTTTTGGCGTGATCCGGTTTGGTTCGTTCCAAGTTGGAAGGAACCCCACGTAATTCGGTGAAATCCAGCGTGTTTGGATAGCTGTTTGGGTGGTCAAATCGGGAACACTGTTACCGTTTTCACCAACTGAGATTTGCAGGGCCGTAATGGAATCACTTTCCCGGCGCGGTGCTGGTCCCCGTTCGCACGAAAGCCTATACCCTCCCACCTATATGTTTGATGCGGTCGCCACGGTCAGTGCGTCACGGCATCGGTCAGCACGTCACACGTGTGACACATCAACCAATCACACGTTGGTCACACACGTACCGCATCACCTATAGAGTTACGTCTATGTCTCATCACGTGGCGTGGTCGTGTTGTTGGTTGCTGGCTGGGCTGTGGTTGGTTGCTTGGTCTGCTACGTCCAACGCATATAGACCATTTGACTAGAGGTATTGGCTGGCTGGTGGCTGCGTCATGCCCCGAGTTGGACCCCTGTTGGCCGTGGTGTTGGTTGTTGAGTTGGTGAAGCGTTGACAATTGAGCCTTGCGCGGGAAAAGACACAATTTTTTCTTACTTTCTTTCTTTTTTTATTATTATTCATCGCGCGCGCGTAAGGATCATTTGTCAACACCAGCTTTCCCGATAGCGTTCATGATGTCCTGTCTACGCTTACGCTCTACAACGGCCTGTTCAGCAAACAGCGTGTGAACACGTGGATTCACGTCCCATTTACGTGACAACCAGATCGTATCTCTTGGTGTGATCCAGCCCGCATCCTGTAGGTAACGGAACACACGACGCTTCGCTACGTCATCCAACGGACGAAACGCACGGTAGTGTTGGGCGATCACACGTGGACCAACTTCATCCAGCGTGTTCTTCAAGATGTGACCAGCGATCCAGCGCACGTGTTCACTGTCACCACTACCACCCAGCACGTCATCGTACAGCGTGAAGACACTGGGCAGGAAATACTTCAGATGAAGATCAGCCACGATCTGTGCCGTGTGTGCCGACACCAGATAATCGACAGGCTGCATGCCGAAGCTGGCACACTCAATTGCATGCATGACAAGCGTCCAGCGATAGATACCGCCTTCCCACTTGGCCAGATGGCTGGTCACACGCCCCGCCAGTGTTCCGCCACCCACAAGCGCGTACACGTCGTCCCAGCAGCTTTGCAATATCTGACCGGCTTCGGGGGATAGCTGGACGGTTCCCATCTTGGTCTTGGCCAGTGAACTGACGACGGCGTTGAACATGTGAAGATTGGCCGGGTTCGTTTCGGCGTTGGTTGCCTGCTGCGCACGGCTGGCAAAGAACGGATAGAACCGTTGCAACAGACCGTCGTCCGCAGCGTTGCGCATGGCCGATACCAAGGCTTCGGGCTGGATACCGCCAATGATCGAAGCGGACCAGTTTGGCACGCTGACCAGCCCCCGAGATACGCGCGCCACCTTATGCGGCTGACCATTGTACAGCATTAGATAATCGGCCCGTTCCTTACCGGACCCGTTACGACCGTCGATACTGGCAAACCAGCCAGACAGTTCATCGAAGATCAGGGTCACACCGCGCGGATTGAATTGCAGCACGTCGGACAGCTTGGCGGTGGTCGAGTCGTTCAACAGAATTGACCGGGTTTCTGGATGCGCCGGGGGCATGCCTTCTGGCGGTTCTTCGGTCTTTCCGTCGGTGTATTTCTTCAGCGCCGTGTTGTGCCGTTTCAGTTCGGTGTCCCACTGTGCCAACCGGGCGTTGTCGCTTTCGTTGTTCTCACGATCCACGCGGCGTACGGGCTTCATTGCGACATTCAGACCCGGCGTTTTCTTCACGGACGGATCACCCACCAGACCCAGCCACAGACACGGGTGTTCGGTCCAAGGTCGATGCGCGTGCGGTTTGATCTTCAGACGGTCGTCCAGAACGGCCACCACCGCCCCGAGTGACGCCGCGAACATGATTTCACGCGGCACACCCATCGCCGGGGCTTCAGCGTCCACCAGCGGGCGAATAGCGGGCGGTATGGCGTCGTCAGGCAACCGTGGCGGCAATACGGGCTGCATCAGGTCCAACGGTTCTACATCGGCCCACACGTCCACGCCTTGCGGCATCGGATGCGACATGGCGGCAAGAGCGTCCTGTGCTGATGGCATACCAGCCGCTGCGGCCTGTGCCAGATCACGTGCGCCCCGCACACGTCCTTCCAAATTTCCAGGTAGATCACCACCGTTCCAGTGACGCGCCCAATAGACCAGTTTGCCGAAGCCTGACAGACCGTCTGATTTGAACGTATCCCAGACATGTTTCGTTTTCGCCGGGACGTTCTTCGGTGCCTTTGCGGACCACGCCTCAAAAATCGGCCAGCCAGCATCACCAACACTGTTCTTGATCGCGTAAGCAATCGACACCCATTCGTCATATTCGCAGTCTTCGTTCGGGATCAGATCGACAATGGGCGCGACCAGTGCTGGGTCCGCTGGTTCCGCACCATGTGCCGACAATCCGTCATTGCTGGTGTTGGGGCTGGTTGCCCGACCGCGTGTCCAACCGCGACTGTCCGCAACCTTCATCATTTCTTCGACCAGAGTATCCATTTGCTCTGCGGTCGCTGCTGGTACCAGATCGGCAACGGGTTGCTGGTTCCATTGGTACTGGACGCCAGACGGGTGCGTTCCGGCCACCACGGCTTGCGAAGCGCGGCCCGTATTGGTTATTCCCATCACTTCCACCCGAACGGTCACGTCGTCACGCTTCAGCGGATACTGCTTTCTGCGGATCGTTTCGCCCGGTGCGATCCGAAAAAGTACCAGAAACTTCGGTGCCTGACCGACCCGGATGAAATACTTACCCCCGCCCAATTCATGTACACGTTGCCACATCGCCTGCGCGGTCAGATCGTCGGGCATATCCACATCAAGGGCGCACCAATCAAACCCCATCTTCAGACCGACATTCGCGCCCAGTTCATCGTACCGCACGGCCTTAATCGGATCGGCCTGATAGTTCGGCCAAGAACCCATCCCGTCCCATGCACCGCCGTAGAACTCACCGGGGCATTTGCCGCGCGCCTCTGGCGCAACCTTGCTGTGTTCGTGCAGTGCTGCACCTTGCGGTATGACGGGGATAATCTCCGCAAAGCCGTTACGCAGCCATAGCTGGTGATATTGTTGCTGGACGTGGTTGGATGGGTTAGGATGTGTCATCTGACGACCCTTTCGGCAAAACTAGGGTTACAATTCGGCCCGCTGCGCCTCATGCGCAGCGGGTTGTTTTTTGGTCCTGTCACGGGTCGTCAGTTACGCAACGGCCAAGTTGTCCGCGCGACAGGTCTTGTGGCTTATTGTGGCGGATGGGGTTTCGTCGGCCAGTCTTCTTCCCGCAGCATGTGTTCAATCAGTTTGTCGATTCTGACGTGCATTTCTAAGGCGACCAATTCATCCATATTTTTCACGTACCCAATCAAACCCACGGATGAGCCTTTGTGATACCTAGAGTCCCAGAGTTTGTGCATGATTACGTCGTACAGACAGCAGGCCAATTCGTTTTCACCAATGGTGAAAAACCAACGCATCGCCAACAGATCGAAGTGCAGATCACACTTCGCTGTTTTTGTAATCAACGGGTAAATATCCTTGTGGATTTTCTCGGCCAGACTGCCAATCGGTTGGTAAATTACACCGTCCTGTTGGATGTACTTTTTCATGCCGTACCGTTCAGCAGGTCTTGTGATGCTGCTGCACGTTCGCGGTTTTTGTCTTTGCGTTTGCTGCGGATCAGATCGGCAATATCGGACGATTCGTAAAACGTGCGGTTGCCTTGGCGATAAAACGGCGGCATTTCACCACGGCTGCGGCGGGTCTCAATTGTGACCAGTTCGCAGCCTTCCAGTGCGGCCACCTGTTCTTCGGTGATCAGGCCGTGATCGGCCAGAAATTTCTGTAGGATAGGGTCATCCATCTGACGGACTCCTGCTGGGCATTTCGTGAAGAAATGGATGCCAACAGGCGGGCCATCACTATGGTGGCCCTACGTCATCCGGTATGATTCAGGCGGTCAGGTTATCCCGACGCGCCAAGTTTGTGCAAGGCATTATGTACATCAGCCGCGCCAAGCTGTGTGTACCGCTTCAGATGTTTCCAGTCGCGGTGGCCAGATACGACCGCAACCAGTTCGATGGGCAAACCAAGGCGGAACAATTCCGTGATCGCCAAGTGCCTCAGATCGTGGAAATGCAGATCGTCAATTCCACATTCCCGCACGGCCCGTCGCCACGCGGTACCAGCCGACTTGCCGTTATATGGAAACAAGCGGCCTTCTGCGCGCCCTTCAGCCATCTGGCGGGCGATCTGGTACGCATCACCCACAAGTGGCACGTCTTGGTCATTTCGGGCTTTGCGTTTCGGGTCTTTCCGTTCTCGGATCAGCACCGACTTTTCGTTCCACCGTACGTCTTCGATCCGAATACGGCAGATTTCGCCAAGGCGCATTCCAGACGCGGCGGCAAACCTGATGATGGTTGGCATGGGAATCTTCTGTCGGGGGTTGGCTTCGAACCAAGCGATGATCGAGTCCAGTTCGTCCTGTGTTGGTATCCGGGTTCGCTCTTGGCTGCGCGTGTCGATGCGGGCCGTTGTCAGGGCGGTGCGTGCGTCTTTGGCAAGGTCTGGGTCAATGTCCAGCTTGCGGGTGTGTCTGGCCCATTTCAGGACGCTGGACAGGGCGGAAAGATCACCGGCAAGGGTTGCGCCCGTCACGCCTTCCTTCAGTCGCCCGTCAACGTATTCCTGAACGGTCAGGGCCGAAAGGTTGCGCAAGCTGGTACCACCGATCCGACTTGCGATCCGTTCCAGATTGAAACGGTTCGTGCGGCCCGTGTTCACCTGTGTCAGATAGGCTTCGATAACCATGGCCAGCGTCATGTCGGTGGGTGCTTGGATCGTGCCAGCGGTGCGTCCGCCTTCCAGTGCGCGTTCTATGTCCGCAGCCCAGCCGGTCGCGTCGATCTTGCGCTGAAACGTCCGCGCCTTGTACGTGCCTTTACGTCGTACCTGCGCCCGCCATTTACCGCTGGGTAGCTTGGTGATAGTAGCCATGTGCAATCCGTGTGCTAAGTGTCTGCACGCTTCTACCATCATTGTGCAAGTGTGTGCAATATGTGTGCAAATTTGGTCAAATCTTGAGGTTCTAAGGGTGTCTAAGCCGCTGAAATATAACGCTAAATTATCAGTAGCACCCATGATGGATTGGACAGACCGCCACTGCCGCTATTTTCATCGGCTCCTCAGCGCGGAAACGTTGCTGTATACCGAGATGGTGACGGCGCCGGCGCTCGTGCGGGGCGGGGCGTTGCATCTGTTGGACTACTCTCCCGAGGAACACCCGGTTGCTTTGCAACTCGGCGGCTCCGACCCGGAAGAACTGGCGCAGGCCGCGAGACTGGGGGCTGAGGCCGGGTATGATGAGATCAATCTGAACTGCGGCTGTCCGTCGGATCGGGTGCAATCCGGCACTTTTGGCGCGGTCTTGATGAAAGACCCGGCCCGCGTTGCCGACTGCGTGACTGCCATGCGCGAAGCGGTGAATGTGGATGTCACCGTTAAATGCCGCATCGGAGTCGATGATCAGGAGCCCGAAGATGTATTGCCCGCGTTTCTTGAGCACATCAGCGCGGCAGGTTGCCAAAGGGTGACAATCCATGCCCGCAAGGCATGGCTGCAAGGGCTGAGCCCCAAGGAAAACCGGGATATCCCACCTTTGAACTATGACCTTGTGCATCGGATGAAGGATGAGTTTTCGAATCTTCACATATCGATCAATGGCGGCATCAACACGCTGGACGAGGCAGCCGCACATCTGGAAGCCGGTCTGGATGGGGTGATGATCGGCCGGGCCGCGTATCATCAGCCGGGCGATGTCCTGTCGGATGCTGACCGACGCATCTTTGGTACCGGAACGACGCGTGATCCGTTCGCGATCGTTCAACATATGGTACCTTATGTGGAACGGCACCTTGCCAATGGCGGGCGTCTGCACCAGATCACGCGTCATATGTTGGGCCTTTTCGCAGGTCGTCCCGGAGCCCGCGCATGGCGGCGCGCCTTGTCGGAAGGGGCTGTGCAGGATGGGGCCGGACCCGAGGTGATGCTGCGGGCGCTGGATCATGTGGCGCCCATGGCAGAAGTTTAAGCGGCAGGGGGAACTATGCCCGAGACGATGTTGCTGGCCCAGATGCTGGGCCTTTTGCTTGCGATCGGAGCTCTGGCCGGCGTGCTTGCCGGATTGCTGGGGGTCGGCGGTGGAATCGTCTTGGTGCCTGCCTTTTTCTATGCGTTTCAAACTCTTGGCTATGGCGGCCCGCAGTTGATGCAGCTGTGTCTGGCCACGTCGCTGGCCACGATCATCGTGACATCGGTCCGATCCGTTTTGGCGCACAATAAAAAGGGTGCGGTGGATTGGGGTATTCTGCGCGGTTGGGGGCCGGGGATCGTCGTCGGTGCGATCATCGGAGTTCTGGTTGCCTCGGCCCTGCGGACCGAAGCCTTGCAGGCGCTGTTCGGCATATTGGGAATGGTGATCGGGGCCTATCTGGGGCTGGGTCGTTCGGAATGGCGGCTGGGTGATGTCATGCCCGGTGGAATAAAGCGGGCCATCCTGTCTCCTGCGGTCGGGTTTCTTTCGGTTCTGATGGGAATCGGCGGCGGCAGTTTTGGTGTGCCGCTGATGAGCCTCCACAACACGCCGATCCATCGTGCCGTCGCAACCGCCGCCGGGTTTGGTGTGATTATCGCCGTGCCCTCGGTCATCGGGTTTTTGTTTCTGGATATCGCACCGGAACACCGGCCTCCGCTGACCATTGGGGCGGTCAATCTGGTGGCCTTCGGTATCGTCGTGGCAATGACGATGATCACCGCGCCCTGGGGGGTGAAGCTGGCCCATGCGATGGATCCGAAACCCTTGAAGCGCGTATTCGCAGTGTTCCTTACGCTGGTGGCGCTCAATATGCTGCGCAAGGCGGTGGGTTTGTGAAGGATTTTGACGTCAGGGGGTGGGTGAAATTCCCGTATGATCCAGTGCTTGCGGCCTGGGTGGGACATGCGCTGCCTGCCGCACGGGCCGCGGTAACGGACCCGGCCCATGCTGACTGGCTGGATTGTGACGGGACGTGGTTCATCGGTGTTGACGCGTTGCCCAATGACGCGCAGGGCAGGGTTGGCCAATCGGGGCCTTTGGCCGGAACCGCCATGTCATTCATTGCAGGGCGTTACGGGCAGTTGCCGCTTCACAAAGGCCAAGTCTCGGTCACGCATCCTGGGTATCCACGCCCGCGCCGGGGGGAAAACGAAGCCGCCGCGCGGTATCGCAGAAATCGGGACGCGGCCCATGTGGACGGTTTGCGCCCGATGGGGCCGGATCGTCGCCGCCGGGTGGATGAACCGCATGCGTGGGTTTTGGGCATACCGCTGACCGAGGCCAGCCCGGATGCGTCGCCCATGGTGTTGTGGGAAGGCAGCCATCATATCCTGGGTGCGGCTTTCAGGCGCGCCCTTGCGGGGACGCCACAAGAGCGCCTGCATGAAGTCGATGTTACGGATATCTACCAATCCGTCCGTCGCGAGGTTTTCGAAACCTGCCCGCGAATCGAATTGCCTGCAAAACCGGGCGAGGCTTACGTGCTGCACCGCCACTGCCTGCACGGGGTTGCCCCCTGGGCGGAAACGGCAAGCGCAGGGCCGGATGGACGGATGATCGCCTATTTCCGCCCGGAATGCGCCGGGGGTGTGGCGGAATGGATCGAATCCACTTAACCTCCTGTCATTGTTTGGCTTTGGAGGTTTTGACCGATGATTACGGTCCATACGAATTCTGATGGTGCGTTGATAGAAGTGGAGTTGTCGGGGCAAGTCACCAGCGCCGACTATGCCGATGTCCTGGTTCCTGCAATCGAAGCAGCGCTGACCGAACATGATTCCGTTCGGCTTTTGGCCATCGTGCAGCCCGAGTTCAAGGGGTATGATTTGGGCGCGGCCTGGTCCGACACCAAGCTGGGGCTCAGCCACTGGCGGGGGTTTGACCGGATCGCGGTTGTTGCCGATCAGGGCTGGGTTCAAACCAGCATCCGATTGGCCGCCCCGATCCTGCCATGCCCCGTTCAGGTCTTTGAACTGGCCGAGCTTGAGGCCGCCCGGCGCTGGATGCGCGAGTCGCTGGGATCCATTCACGTGACCGATCTTGAGGGCCCATGTGTGCAGATCAGCCTTTTAGGAAAACTGGACCCCGAGGAGTACAAGCAAGCCGAACGCGACCTGGACGCTTTGTTGCATGATCGATCCGGATTTCGGTTGCTGATCGACCTGCGGGAATTCGACGGCTGGCAGGGGTTGTCCGCTCTTGCAGCACATTTTCGTCTGGCCAGCCGCCACATCGGACAACTGGATCGCGCGGCCATCGTCGGGGACAAAAGCTGGCAGCACATGGCACAACGTGTCGCCAGTCATGTATTGGGCACACGGACTCAGTTCTTTCCGTCCGAGGAAATCGAAAACGCCAAAACTTGGCTGGCTGCCGGGTAAGGATCTGCTCTGCGTGCCAACCTGCATCTTGTGATCTTGCTGCCAACAGGCGGCTTGCGTGCTTTGTTCTCTGGTCAGAACAAAGCACCCTTGAGCATGAATTGACCAAACCTGATTGGCTTATTTCGCGGAACGACACGCACCACATGTCTTGAAACCGGTCTTGATACCGTGCCGGTCAAGAATTGTGACGTAAGGGAACTGGTGGGTTTTTCCGTGGAATTTCTGACCTTAAGGTCAACACGGACCAAAAACCGCGTGTTTTCCCCCTAAATTTGACCGGAAACGCCCTTACCTACGCCGTGTCGCTGCGGGCCTCCACTCACGTTGAACAGATGCGTTCATGAGCTGGCCCCTTTTAGGAGCTCGAACTCGGCCCGCGGCGGCACAGTTATTGGAAGCGGGAAGTTTGCGATGACACTTAGGTTATTGATGGAAAGATTTGCGGCACGCAAGACGCCAGTATTCAAGGCGGACAAGACCGGCACGAAGTGTGTCCGACGTGCAGCGAAAAAATACGGGACTGCAAAAACAAGCAGATCCGAAATCGCAGCTCTGTTCGAGTCAGAGCTGCGCGGGCAAGACACAAACAGGTCGGCCCGCGACGAATCCAATGACCACAGGGATACGTCCCCAAAGCAGGCTGGCTGACTTCAGGAACCGTTTATGCGCGCTGCACGCCCGCCTCGGCGTTTGCTGAGGCGCGGCTTTCTGGTTGGTAGATCTTCCATGATTTCGGCGCGTTCGCTGCTGTCCATCTTGGACCAACGGGTGATTTCGTCAATCGTGCGATAGCAGCCGGTACAGATGCGTTCAGTCGGGTGAACGACACAGATCTGGACACAAGGGCTTTCGACCTCATTCCTTTTCCAAACCATATTCGTCATCACTGGTCTCCGACCCGTTACAAAAAGCGCAGCCTGTCCAGCGCGCCTTGCAAGATATAGCTGGCCGCAACGTGATCAATAACCTGTCCGCGACGTTTTCGTGTCGTATCCGCCTCAAGTAGTGCTTTTTCTGCCGCAACGGTACTGAGCCGTTCGTCCCAAAACCCGATGGGCAGATCGGTCAGGCGGGACAAATTGCGCGCAAATGCCCGCGTTGACTGGCATCTTGGCCCTTCGCTGCCATCCATGTTCTTGGGCAGGCCCAGCAAGATGCCCCCGATCTCGCGATCGGTGACAATTTCGATCAGGCGCGCGGAATCGAGCGTGAATTTCTTGCGCCGTACCGTTTCCAGCGGGCTGGCGACACCGCGCATCCGGTCGGACACGGCGACGCCGATTGTCTTTTCCCCAAGGTCCAGCCCCATCAGGGCACTCATAGGTTGCAGCGCGGCTGCAAATTCTTCGATAGTGTCATGGATCATTGAGCGATCCCGGCTTGAAGGGCCGCCGCATCGATGATCTGCAACGCCTCTGAATTGCCGGCAAAGACTTCCATGGCCTCATCGCGAATATCGATGGCGCGCTGACCCTGGCCAAGAACGCCCAAGGCGGCGATCAGGCGGGCCCATTCCTCGGGGGATCCGCCCTCTGCCGCCAGCCGATCAGACAGCTGGTCCAC
Source organism: Ruegeria sp. P10 (assembly GCF_056534925.1). NCBI lineage: Bacteria > Pseudomonadati > Pseudomonadota > Alphaproteobacteria > Rhodobacterales > Roseobacteraceae > Ruegeria > Ruegeria sp. P10. Next base: position 58,059 of record NZ_JBQERJ010000003.1, on the reverse strand, counting down.
CATGCCCTGAATCATCTGCTGCCGCTCTTCGGGGCTCAGCTCTGCGGCGGCGGCCATGTCTTCCTGGCTGGGGCCGGGTGCGGTGCTCAGATCCGGTGCATTGAAAACGCCGGCCCTAAAGGCCAGTTCATCGATCTGAGCCCGAATTGCTTCGGCCCAGGGCGCACCTGCGGGGGAATCCTGCAACGTTTCGACCCATATGCGATAGGCAAGGTCCGGCCGCCCGATCTGGGCAAGCATCTGCCCCCAATAATAGCGCGCCGGGCCGTGACGGGGGTCACGGTTCAGCGCTTCGATCAGCGCCTGTTCCGCTTCGGGTGAGACATACCCACCTGCGGCCAGAATCATCATTTCAGCCAGGTCCGCATAGGTATCAGCCGTGGCGCTGTCTTCGGACAGCTCGATCACCTTTTGCTGCGCGGTGTACCCATCCTTGAAGTTGCCCGCATTCGTCTCGTGTTGCGCCAGCAACATCTGACCCTGCAAATCGTCCGGCCGGCTCGCAACGGTTTCCCGCAACTGCTTCAGCAGGTTGGCATAGCTTTCTTCCAGCTGCGCAGGTCGAGGTGGGGTCGCCAGTTCTTCCGCGGCGCTTTGGGATGGCCGGTTGGCGCGCACTTCCTTGGCCAGTTCAAGCCGTGCGGTCAGCGGCATGTCAGGCAAACCCACGGCCCCGGTGCGATGATACATCGCCAACGCTCCACCGATCAGAAGCAACGAGATTGCCAGGATCGACAACACCGAAACCGCACGAGATGGCCCGGCGCCGGCACCCTCTTTCTTCATTTGATCATCTGCGGCCAGAATGCGACGGGAAATTTCCGTGCGCACCCGTTCGGCGTCGGCCTCGCCAATGACCCCGCGCGCCAGATCCCGGTCCACACCGGCCAACTGTTCGCGATAAACCCGCAGATCGTATGCCGCCGCGGGTTCATCCCCACGGCGTTTGCGCAGCAGGGTAAAGCTGAGAAAAGCTGCGATCAGCAGCGCGACAAGAAAAATCAGAACCCAGAACGTCATGGTCCCTCCGAGGATGCTGCTCTGACTTAGACCTGTGAGGCGTCCGACAAAAGGGACAAATGGCCGCGAATGAGCGACATGTCGCAATAGTGCGATATTGCGGCGTTGCACGGCAGGGTTAAAATGCCGTCACACGGCATATCTGCGCCCAATCACCGAACCGGATGGATTCGCACATGAAACACTATTCAGCCTTTGCTGTGGCGCGGGAAGCTCTGCGCTATCACACCGGATGGGAGCGCGCCTGGCGCTCACCCGAACCCAAGAAGCGCTATGACGTCATCATCGTTGGTGCTGGCGGTCATGGTCTGGCGACCGCGTATTACCTTGGCAAGAACTATGGCATCCAGAATGTCGCGGTTATCGAAAAAGGCTGGCTGGGCGGCGGCAATACCGGTCGCAACACGACGATCATCCGTTCGAACTATCTGCAAGACCCGTCGGCGGCGATCTACGAGAAAGCGCGCAGCCTCTACGAGGACCTGAGCCAAGAACTGAACTACAACATCATGTTCAGCCCGCGCGGTGTCATCATGCTGGCGCAGACCCAGCACGAGATCCGCGGCTATCAGCGTACGGCCCATGCCAACGCTTTGCAGGGCGTGAAAACCGAATGGATTACGCCTGAGCGTGTCAAGCAACTGGTGCCAATCATCAATCTGGATGGCCCCCGGTATCCGGTTCTGGGCGGCCTTTGGCAGGAACGCGGGGGCACTGCGCGCCATGATGCGGTGGCGTGGGGCTATGCGCGTGCCTGTTCGGCGATGGGTATGGATATCATCCAGCAATGCGAAGTCACCGGTGTGCGCTCGGACAACGGGCGCGTTGTCGGGGTCGATACCACCAAGGGTGCCATTGATTGTGACAAGCTGGGCATCGTCGTCGCCGGCCATTCGGGTCAGTTGGCCGAGATGGCGGGCTTCCGCTTGCCGCTGGAAGCCGTCGCGTTGCAGGCGCTGGTGTCCGAGCCCATCAAACCCTGCATGGATGTGGTCGTGATGGCCAACACCGTGCACGGCTACATGTCGCAATCCGACAAGGGCGAAATGGTGATCGGCGGGGGGACCGACGGGTTCAACAACTTCACGCAGCGCGGGTCGTTCCATCATATCGAGGAAACGGTGCGGGCGCTGGTCGAAACCTTCCCGATGATTTCGCGCCTGAAAATGCTGCGCCAGTGGGGCGGGATCGTGGACATGACCGGTGACCGCTCGCCCATCCTGTCGAAAACACCGTTGCAGGGCTGCTTTATCAATGGCGGCTGGGGCACCGGTGGTTTCAAGGCGATTCCGGGCTCGGGCTGGGGGATGGCGCAGTTGATGGCGACGGGCCATTCACCGCTGACCGAAGCCTTCTCGATGGACCGCTTCAAAGAAGGCCGCTTCATAGACGAAAGCGTGGCCGCCGGGGTGGCGCACTAGGGAGATTCCCGAAGGTGCCAGAAAACAGAATTCGGGTCGGCCCCCGCGCTGACCGACCGCCAAAAGGATGACAACATGCTAATCCTGAACTGCCCCTATTGCGGCGTAGACGCCGAAGAATCCGAACTGGCCGCCGGTGGCGAAGCGCATCTGAAGCGTTTCGGCCCGGGCTCGTCCGATGACGAATTCCACGACTATCTGTTCATGCGTGAAAACCCGAAAGGTGTTCATTTCGAGCGCTGGCGGCACGCCAATGGTTGCGGCAAGTGGTTCCACGCCGCGCGCTGCACGCAGACACTCGAAGTGTTCGGAACCTACACGGCTCAGACCTCCGAACCGCCGCAAGACATCAAGGATGCCATCACTGCCAAACGGCCCGGCTGGACGTGGAGAGAGTTCTCCTGATGTTTCATTTTTTCAATAATACTCCCGCCGGAGGCTTTGACGCCTCCACATGCGAAAGGTCCGCACAATGAGCACCCGTCTCGCAAAACAAGGCCGGCTGATTGACCGGTCGAAAAAGGTCACATTCACCTTCAACGGAACCTCGATGCAGGGCTATGAGGGGGATACGCTTGCCTCGGCCCTGTTGGCCAATGACCAGATGATGGTTGGCCGGTCGTTCAAATACCACCGTCCCCGCGGCGTTGTCGCCAGCGGCGCGGAAGAGCCGAACGCGCTTGTCGGCCTGGGGCAGGGCAACCGGTTCGAGCCGAACCAGCGCGCCACGACGACCGAGGTGTTCAACGGCTTGACCGCGATTTCACAGAACCATTGGCCAAGCCTTGAATATGATATCGGTGCGGTGAACACGGCCTTTGCCCGGTTTCTGCCGGCCGGCTTCTACTACAAGACGTTCATCCACCCCAAACCCTTCTGGAAACACGTCTACGAACCGTTCATCCGGCAGTCGGCGGGATTGGGCAAGGCGCCCGACAAAGACAACCGGGATGCCGACACTTATGAACATTTCTACGCCTTTACCGATGTTCTGGTGATCGGCGGCGGTGTGGCTGGTTTGCAGGCAGCCAAGGCGGCGGCACAATCCGGTGCTAAGGTCCTGCTGATCGAGCAGACCGCGCATTGGGGAGGTCGCGCGCCGGTTGACGGCGGCACCGTGGATGGTGAGCCTGTGGATAAGTTCGTGGAACAATTGGTTTCCGAACTCGAAACAATGGACAGCGTCATCATGCGCACGCGCTGCATGGGAGCGGGTGTTTATGACCATGGTTATGTGCTGGGATACGAACGTCTGACGGACCACACGCCGGGCGTGCAGGGCCCGCGCCATCGTTTGTGGCGCATTCGCGCCAAGCAAATTGTAACGGCAACGGGTGCAATTGAAAGACCATTGTCCTTTGCTGGCAACGATGTTCCGGGCGTGATGCTGGCATCGGCCATGCGCGACTATGTCGTGAACTGGGGGGTTACCCCGGGCGAACGTGTCATCGTCGCCACCAACAATGACGACGCCTATCGTACCGCGATTATCCTGAAACAGGCAGGTGTGGATGTTTTGCGCATTGTTGACGCCCGGGCAACGGCCGGACCTTTGGCGGAAGAAGCCCGCCAGTTGGGTATCCGCGTCGATCCGGGCAAAGCCATTGCCAAGGTCAAAGGCGGCAAGCGCGTCAAAAAGGTAGCCATCTGCAATCAAGAGGGCGTCGGCGGCGCGCGTGAAGAGGTTGAGGCGGATGCAGTCGCCATGTCCGGCGGCTGGTCTCCGGTCGTGCACATGTGGTCCCATTGCGGGGGCAAGCTGATCTGGGATGAGGCGAACGCGCATTTCCGGCCGGATCCCGAGCGTCCGCCGCTGGGGGTGGACGGCAAAGGGTTCGTTGTTGCTGCTGGCGCGTCCAACGGCCCTCTGGCGTTGCAGGATGTTCTGACAGACGCCCATGCGGCCGGTAAGGCGGCCGCCAAGGCGGCTGGCTTCAAGCCCAAGAACACCAAGGCGCCCGCAGGGGACACAACCGCCGAAGCGCCGATGGAAGCGGTCTGGCTGATGCCGGCAAATGCAGAAGTCCAATTGCGTATGAAATCCTGGCTGGATTTCCAGAACGACGTCAAGGTTTCAGACGTCCAACTGGCCGCGCGCGAAGGGTATGAAAGCGTCGAACACACCAAGCGCTATACCACGCTGGGCATGGCGACCGATCAGGGTAAGTTGAGCAACATCAACGGATTGGCGATCCTTGCTGATGCTCTGGAATCCGAAATTCCCAAGGTTGGGACAACCACTTTCCGCCCGCCCTATACGCCCATCTCGATGGGTGCGATCGGTGGTGAGGCACGGGGTGAGGTCTTTCAGCCGATCCGTCGGACACCGATGCACAACTGGCACGACAGGAACGGCGCCGATTGGGAGCCGGTCGGCCACTGGCGCCGGACCTATGCCTATGTCCGCCCCGGCGAATCCGTGCATGACGCGGTGAATCGCGAGGTGAAAAACACCCGCGAGAACCTCGGCCTGCTGGATGCCTCGACGCTGGGCAAGTTGATCGTCAAAGGCCCGGATGCCGGCAAGTTTCTGGACATGTTGTACACCAACATGATGTCCACGCTGAAGGTCGGCAAATGCCGCTATGGCCTGATGTGTTCGGAAAACGGCTTTCTGATCGACGACGGCGTTGTCGCCCGCATCGATGAAGACACCTGGCTGTGCCACACCACCACCGGCGGGGCCGAGCGTATCCATGGTCACATGGAAGAATGGCTTCAGACCGAATGGTGGGACTGGAAAGTCTATGTCGCCAACGTGACCGAGCAATACGCGCAGGTCGCCGTGGTCGGCCCCAATGCCCGCAAGGTGCTTGAAAAGCTGGGCGGCATGGATGTCAGCAAAGAGGCGCTGCCCTTCATGGAATGGCGCGATGGCAAGATCGGAGGCTTCGATTGCCGGGCCTACCGCATTTCCTTCTCGGGCGAGCTGTCTTATGAAATCGCCGTTCCCGCCAGCCAGGGTCAGGCGTTCTGGGATGCCTTGATGGAGGCAGGCAAAGAGTTCGGCGTGATGCCTTACGGAACCGAATGTCTGCACATCCTGCGGGCCGAGAAGGGCTTTATCATGATCGGGGACGAGACCGACGGCACCGTGATCCCGCAGGATCTGGGGCTGCACTGGGCGCTGTCTAAGAAGAAAGAGGATTATCTGGGCAAACGCGCCCATTCGCGGACCCACATGGCGGATCCCGAGCGCTGGAAACTGGTCGGTCTCGAGACTGTGGACGGATCGGTTCTGCCGGATGGAGCTTACGCGGTGGGCGAGGGCGTCAATGCCAACGGTCAGCGCAACATGATCGGCCGTGTGACGTCGACATATTACTCGGCCAATCTGGGCAAAGGGATCGCCATGGGGCTGATCAAACACGGCCCCGACCGCATGGGCGAGATCGTCGAGTTCCCGGGCACGGACGGTAAAACCTACAAAGCCAAGATCGTGGACCCGATCTTTTATGACAAGGACGGGGAGAAGCAGAATGTCTGAACCCATCAGCGCATTGAACCACGCCAGCTATGACGGCATCGCCAAGGTCCAGGAATGCGGCCTGCAAGGCATGATAACCCTGCGCGGCAACCTGTCCGACAAGGTGCTGGCCAAGGCCGTCAAGGATGCAACCGGTCAGAAAGTGCCGGGTCAGCGCGAGGTGCTTGTGACCGGCGATACCGGCGTGGCTTGGATGTCGACCGACGAGTTGCTGGTTCTGGTGCCTTATGCCGAGGTCGAAGCCAAACTGGCCGACATGGTCGGTGCCCTGAGCGGCACCCATGCTTTGGCGGTCAATGTCTCGGATGCCCGCGCCGTCTTCAGCGTCTCTGGTGCCAGCGCAAGAGAGGTGCTGGGCAAGGTCGCGCCCGTCGATCTGTCGGCGGATGCATTCCAGCCCGGCCAGATTCGCCGCACGCGTCTGGCGCAGGTGGCTGGTGCTTTTTGGATGGATGATGAACAGACCTTCCGCGTGGTCTGCTTCCGTTCCGCTGCGGATTACGTGTTCAAACTGCTCAAGGTGGCAGCACAGCCCGGCAGTGAGGTTGGGATCTACTGAACAAAAAAAGCCCCGGTTCATCCGGGGCTTTTTCTTACTTGACTGTTGAACAGGTCCCGACTCCGAAAGGTTTGTTCGCGAAATTTCCCTGAACGAATGCCATGCGGACGGCGACCGTATTGTCGGTTGTTTTCAGGTTCGCCTGATATCGAACGCGGACATTGCCGCCGGCAACCATTTTCTGATCGAGATTCCAGATAATACGATATCCCTTGGCGCCGCGGTCTTTGAATTTTGCCTTGGCCCAATCCTGGTACGAAGTGGCGGCCATCGCCGAAGATGCGGCGGGGTCGATCCGGAACGCATACTCTGGCGCAATCCAGCCATGGGCGTCCTGTTTGGTCATCTTGCAATGATAGGTAACCGTTTCTGCCGCAGCGGTATGTGCAAGAAATGCGGCGACTGCAATCGGTAAAAGTCTTTTCATTTTATCCACTTGGGCATGATTCTTGGTGTGTGCAATCAAACTGATACACCTCAATGCCGCAAGCGGGACCTCGCGTGAACGAAGAAAAAAATGCCAGACGTTCTACCCATGCAAGAGAACGGTGTGAAAACGGCTCAGGCCATCTTCGGTCAGCAAGTCCGAAATCTCTACAGGCTGTGACTTGTCATCCGACAGGTTTGCGTAATAACCCAGTTCATCCATCAATGCGCTGACACGTTCGTGCCTCTGGTCTTCCGGAAGCAGAGGTGCGTGAAGAGACAGAAGAAGGGCGGGGCGGCGTTCCTTCAGCCACGCGGACAAAGTGGGGGCAACAATGAATTCCGCGCCCTCGATGTCCATTTTGACCAGCGAAACCCGTGACAGGTCGTTTGTTTTTTCGAATTGGTCCCAGGCGATCGTCAGCGCATCAGACCCATGCGCCCCGTCGTGCAGAAGCGAACTGGTGGAATCCCCGGGTTCACCGCGCACAGAGGCCATGCGTGCCACGCCAAATCGATCTGACAGGGCGACCCCGAATGCCGAAACGTTCTGAATACCGTTCAGATCAAGATTCCATGCCAGATGCCGAAACGCGGTCGGGTCAGGCTCAAAACACCAGACATGCCGTGCCCTTCGCGCACCGTACAGCACCGTCGGGCCAATCCACGCGCCGATGTCCAGATAGTCGCTTTGAGGGGACAAGAACCGGTCAAGAACTGCAAATGTTTCAGGCTCCCAAGCGCCCGCAGTGGCCTTGCGCCAGAATTTCGAATGGTACGGGTCCAGACGAAACGGCTCGCCGTTCAGATTGCCCGCATAATATCCGCGGGCGCGATAGAACATCTTGCGCGCCTGTGTCAGCATCGCCTGCCTCCGGGTTTTCTTGCCACGCCCCTTGACCTGCGGCGGTTGCCAAAGCATTTAACCTTGGGAACCGCAACTTACATTTAAACAGGGGGCCGACATGGCTTTTGAACTTCCTGATCTTCCTTATGCACATGACGCGCTGGCAGCCAAGGGTATGTCCGCGGAAACGTTGGAATATCACCACGACCTGCACCACAAGGCCTATGTCGACAACGGCAACAAGCTGATCGCCGGCACCGAATGGGACGGCAAGTCGCTGGAAGAGATCATCGTTGGTACATACGACGCAAACGCCGTGGCACAAAACGGTATCTTCAACAACATCAGCCAGTTGTGGAACCACAACCAGTTCTGGGAAATGATGGGGCCGGGCGAGTCCAAGATGCCGGGCGAGCTGGAAAAGGCGCTGACCGAAAGCTTCGGTTCGGTGGATGAATTCAAGTCGCAATTCAGTGCCGCCGGTGCGGGTCAGTTCGGTTCGGGCTGGGCGTGGCTGGTCAAGAACGCCGATGGCTCGCTGGCCGTCACAAAGACCGAGAATGGCGTGAACCCACTGTGCTTTGGTCAAACCGCGCTGCTGGGTTGCGATGTTTGGGAGCACTCCTACTACATCGATTTCCGCAACAAGCGCCCGGCCTACCTGTCGAACTTCCTCGACAATCTGGTGAACTGGGAAAACGTCGCATCGCGGATGTAACGTATTGAACCGACGTCGGTTCATAAAGGGCCTGCTGGCGGCGACGCTGGCAGGCCTTGTCACGGCCGCCTACGGGTTCATCATTGAACCCGCGGTTCGGCTGCGCGTGCGCAAATGGCGCATTCAGCGGGACGACTGGACAGCGCCGCCGCTCAGAATCGCCGTACTGTCCGATATGCATGTGGGCGAGCCCTATGTCGGCCTGAACCGCGTAAGGCAGGTGGTCCGCCGAACCAATGCGCTGGCTCCGGACGTGATCCTGCTGTTGGGTGATTTCTTTGCAAGCCACAAAGGTGTCTCGGACACGGTCAAGATGCAGGACCTGGCCCCTGTGCTTGCCGGGCTTGAGGCGAAGAATGGTGTCTTTGCCGTTCTGGGCAATCACGACTGGTGGGATGACAGGTCGGCACAGCGGCGCGGGTCCGGGCCCAATCGCTATGCCGAAATTCTGGAACAGAACGGAATTTCGGTGTTGTCCAATGCCGCGATCAAACTCGAAACTCAGGGCATCTGGCTGGCCGGTCTCGAGGATCAGCTGGCGATCTGGCGCAACGGCAAGCCGCAAGGATTGGACGATCTGGAAGGTACTCTGGCGCAGATCACCGATGACGCTCCGGTTGTGATGATGGCGCATGAGCCCGATGTGTTTCCCACTGTGCCCGGGCGGGTGGCCTTGACCCTTTCAGGGCACACACATGGTGGCCAAGTGCGCCTGTTCGGCTGGTCGCCCGTGGTGCCATCGAAATTCGGCAATCGCTATGCCTATGGCCATGCCCGCGAAAATGGGCGCGATCTGGTCGTTTCGGGCGGTATCGGCTGTTCGATCCTGCCGGTTCGTCTGGGCGTGACGCCCGAAATCACCGTTGTCGAGATGTCCGCCTAAAGGGTTGATGACCAGCCGGTGAAAACCCGCCGATACGTGCCCTTTCTGCGTGACGGTATCTTGTTTGCTGTTTTCCAGTACACATCTCTGTAGGGTAGAGGGAGAAACTGCATATCACTTCAAACAATGATCGGGCTGCGCACTGTTCGTGCGTCAACGAACCCGCATGTCCAGCAGGTCGAGGGATACCCAGAACACAACCTAATCAGGAGATCGCAATGGTCGCACTTACACAGGGAACTTGGGTTATTGTTGCAGATGGAGAGAAAGCGCTGGTGATGGAGAATATCACCGATGCCGACGATCCCAATTTTGTCGTCGTCGCTGTCGAAGAACAAGACGGCCCGACCGGAAAACCGACGGACCGCGCAGGTCGTCGCAACGACGGCGGACCAAAACAGAAATCGGCAATTGAAGAACCCACGTGGAAGGCGCACGCAAAATCTCTGTTCGTGCAGGATCTGGCGAACCTGTTGAATCGCAAGGGGCTGAAAGGCGCCTATGATCGGCTGGTTCTGGTGGCCAGCCCCCATGTTCTGGGTCTGTTGCGGCGTCGGTTACACAGCGAGGTGCTGGGAAAGGTCGTGGCCGAGGTCAACAAGACCCTGACCAATCATCCTTTGCACAAGGTCGAGCAGGTGGTGCGCCTCAGTCTGCAACCCAAAGCCAGACTTGCCTGATGAATACGGCGGGCGGTTCAACCGCCCGCACGGTTTCCCATCCTCAGGTCAGCTTGTCCCGCAGGGCGATCATGGCTGTATCGGCGTCTTCGACCCAGGTGATGAAATCCGCCAAAGACGTGTCGGCAAAGCCTTGCCCGATCACCTGATCCAACAATGTGTGCAACGCGTCCCAATAGCCGTTCACATTGACCACGACGATTGGCTTGTCATGCAGGCCAAGCTGGCGCCATGTCAGCGCTTCGAACAGCTCGTCCAGCGACCCCGGACCGCCCGGCAGGACCACGACGGCGTCGGCGTTCATGATCATGACTTTCTTGCGCTCGTGCATTGTCTCGGTGATCACGAAGTGGGTCAGATCCGTTTTTCCGACCTCGCGCTTGACCAGATGCACCGGAATGACGCCGAAGGTTTCACCACCGGCATTCTGCGCGGCGCGGGCCACTTCACCCATCAAACCGACATCTCCGGCTCCGTAGACCAGCCGCCAGCCTTCCTGCGCCAGCAGGCTGCCAAACTGCCGTGCAGTTTCAGAATAAGCCTTCTCGGCTCCATTGCGTGACCCGCAGTACACACAGACTGATTTCTGAGACATCAAAGGGGGGCTCCGGGGTTGTGTCAGGGGTTTTGACCCGTGATAGCGGGATTGATAGATTGGCTCAACTGTCCGTCGGAAAGCTTTTCAACGCATAGCTTTTGCCCGGCGGAGTGAAAGGAAAATAATGGACGCCAAATCGGGAAACGGAAGCTCGGGCAATTTCATCTGGGGGGTGATTGCGGGTCTTGTTGCGATATTGGGCGCGGGTGGATTGTATCTGTCCGGCGTCTTCACCAAAACGCCCGAGCCGAGAGCCCCGCAGGAAGCCGCCTCTGCCGTAGCCCCGGAACCTGTAGGGCAGGATGCGCAGGTTTCGGAACCGGAAGTGGCTGAACAGGCGGCTCCTGCGGATGAAGGGCCCACGACCGAGCCTGCCGAGGACACTAGTGAAACGGCTGACGCCTCTGACGCGGACACCGCCGTTGCCAAGACGGAAGATATCGCGCCCCAGCCAGCGGCCCCTCCGGCCCTGGATCAGATTTTTGTTGAGCCAGATGGCACGGCGCTGTTGTCCGGCGATGCCGAGCCCGGCAGCCGGATCGAGGTGCTGCTGAACGGCGAAACCCTGCACAGCTTTACCGTGGACGGCAGCGGCCAGTTTGCCGAATTTGTTTCGATCCCGTTCAGCGACGCGGCTCAGGGGTTGGTCCTGCAAAGCAAGGATGGCGAACGGATCACACAGTCCGACGACTATCTGATTGCGGCATTGCCAAAGCCGGTCGAAGAAGCGCCTGTAACTGAAGAATCGCCAGCATCCGATCCGGACACGACGGCCGACGCCGAAGACGGCACGATCGCGACAGCCGATGCAGACGTTGAGCCCGAAACGGCGACCGAAGTTCCAGCGCCAGAAACTGATGTGACCGGAACCGAAACCACCGTGCCGGAGGCCGAGGAAACGCAAACCGCCGACTCGCCGCCGCAGACACCCGAACCGGATCAGCAGATTGCGGTGCTGCGGTCCGGCGAAGAAGGGGTTGAACTGGTGCAGCCGCCTGTGGTGCGGGATACGCCCCCTGATCAGATCGCACTGGATACCATCGGGTACTCTGATACCGGCAATGTCCAGCTGACGGGGCGTGTGCAGGACGGTGCAGCCGTTCGACTGTACCTGAACAATCGCCTGATCGCCGATCTCGACCCGAAAGAGGATGGATCCTGGCGCAGCGATCTGGAGGGGATTGATCCGGGTGTCTACACGCTGCGCGTGGACGCGGTGAATACGGACGGGACGGTGCTCAGCCGGGTCGAAACCCCGTTCAAGCGAGAGCCGGTTGAAGTACTGGATGCCGCCGTCGCGGCAAGTCAGGCCAACGCGCAGGGCGAAGCAGCTGCCATCCGTTCGGTTACGGTTCAACGGGGCGACACGCTGTGGGCCATCTCGCGCGACCGGTTCGGCGACGGGGTCCTGTATGTACGGCTGTTCGAGGCCAATCGCGACCTGATCCGCGATCCGGATCTGATCTATCCGGGGCAGGTCTTCACCATACCTGAATAAGCATCGCCTTTGGCCCAAGCGGGCCGGGGTCAATCTCTGACCGCAGTTAAGGTACGTGATGAGACGAACACCTACTACGACCCCGGACGATACGGTGCCGCGTGACGAGCGAAGCTCGGGCTGGCGCACGATCCGCAAAGTGGCACCCTATCTTTGGCCACAGGATGAACCATGGGTAAAGCGCCGCGTGGTGATTGCCATGGTCATGCTGGTTCTGGCCAAGCTGATCGCGGTCTATACGCCAATCCTTTACAAAGGTGCCGTTGACGCGCTGGCAGGTGAGGGCGTGCCGCCGGTGGCGCTGGGCGCGGTCGGGCTGACGGTTGCCTATGGCGTGGCGCGGATGCTGACCGTGGGATTCCAACAACTGAGGGATGCGGCCTTTGCGCCCGTAGGGCAAAGGGCTCTGCGGGCGTTGGCGCTTGAGACCTTTCGGCACATTCACAACCTCTCGATGCGTTACCACGTGTCCCGCCGTACCGGAGGGCTGAGCCGCATCATCGAACGGGGTGTCAAGGGCGTCGAGTTCCTGTTGCGCTTTCTGCTGTTCTCGATCGGGCCGCTGATCCTGGAACTGCTGCTGGTGGCGATCATCCTGATGTGGCTGTTCGATGTCTGGTATCTGGTGGTCGTCGCCGTCACAATCGGTCTGTATATCTGGTTCACATTTGCCGTGACCGAATGGCGGGTGAAGCTTCGGCGCGAGATGAACGATCAGGACACCGAAGCCAATCAGCGCGCCATCGACAGCCTGCTGAATTTCGAAACTGTCAAGTATTTCAATGCCGAAGCGCGCGAAGCTGAGCGATATGATGTGTCGATGAAAGCCTATGCCGGGGCGGCGCTGAAAACGGCATATTCGCTGGCATTTCTGAATTTTGGCCAGTCATTCCTGATCACTTGTGGTTTGATCGGTGTGATGGTTCTGGCTGCCATCGGGGTTCAGAGCGGAAACCTTACAGTGGGCGATTTCGTCATGGTCAACGCTTACATGATCCAGATCACCGTACCGCTGAACTTTCTGGGGACGGTCTACCGGGAAATCCGGCAATCGTTGGTCGATATGGGCCAGATGTTCGATCTGCTTGAACAGCCCGCCGAAGTCACCGACAAACCCTGTGCGCCCAACCTCAAGGTGAATGGCGGCGAAGTCGCGCTGGACGATGTGCATTTCGGCTATGACCCTGAAAGGGAGATCCTCAAGGGTGTTTCGTTGACCGTTCCTGCCGGGCAGACCGTGGCCATCGTGGGGGCAACCGGGTCTGGCAAATCAACCATCGGGCGGCTGCTGTTCCGGTTCTACGATGTGACCAAAGGATCCTTGAAGATCGATGGACAGGATGTGCGGGATGTGACGCAGTCCAGTCTGCACGCGGCCATCGGCGTTGTGCCGCAGGACACGGTATTGTTCAACGACAGCATCCGGTACAACATTGCCTATGGCCGTGACGACGCCACCCCGGAGGAGGTCGAGGCCGCAGCCCGAGCTGCGCAAATTCACGATTTCATCACCTCGCTGCCCGAAGGCTATGACACTATGGTCGGTGAACGGGGGCTCAAACTGTCAGGTGGTGAAAAACAAAGAGTCGGCATCGCGCGGACTTTGCTCAAGAACCCGCCGATCCTGTTGCTGGACGAGGCGACCTCGGCCCTGGACACAGATACCGAGCAGGACATCAAGGATGCGCTGGCGCGCGCAGGAGAGGGTCGTACGGTTATCACCATTGCCCATCGCCTCAGCACCATTGCCGAAGCGGACCGGATCGTGGTTCTGGAAGCGGGCGAGGTCATTGAACAGGGCACGCATGACGAGTTGCTGGCGCGGTCGGGGCGGTATGCCCAATTGTGGAACCGGCAGCAATCGGACGGGGAAGCGGCCTGAAGATCCAAACATGGAGCGAAACAGGGTAGAATACAAAAAACCAGAAGGGTGCCTGTCATGATGAAGCGATTGAAGTCACGACTATCGTCTATTGCGATCGCGATTAGTCTGCCGGTCATTGTGGCGGCCGATCCCATCGTGGGTGTCTGGAAGACTGAACCTGATCGCAAGAACCTGATTTCGCACATCAAAATCACGGCGTGTGGGGATAAGTTCTGCGGTCGGATCCTTTCGGCCTATGACTCTTCAGGCAAGGAAGTCCAAACACCGAATATCGGTAAGAAACTGTTCTGGGACGTGGCCGGTGAAGGCGGAGGAAAATACGGCGGCGGCGAATTCTGGGTCCCGTTGATCAACGTGGATGCGGTGCCTCAGATGACGTTGCAGGGGGACAAGCTGCTGGTCAAAGGATGCGAACATGCGATTTGCGCGCATCAGACGTGGTCCCGGTTGTGATGATGACCAAATGAAAAAGGACCGGAACTCCCGGTCCTTTTCGTTTATTCAGCAGCTTTCAGCGGCGGGCCAGAGGGACGACCAGACTGATCTGATCGACTGTCCTGTTCTGATCCTTCAAAACGCGAGTCGTCCTCCCACACAATTTCGGTGGCCTGCATCTGCCGGGCAGAGCGCCCTATCGCCATGTCCTGCGCGATCTGGCTGGACCGGCCTGCCGTTACACGGGCCAGAACTCGGCTGAGCCAGATCGCATAGGTTGTCACCCAGACCCGCAAGGCCAGAAGCGATGGGGTGACGATCAGCGTCAGAACAGTTGCAATGCCCAGGCCAAAGACCACCGCTGTGGCCAGCTGTTTCCACCACAGTGCGGTGGGGCTGTCGATGGAATAGCCGCCATTGATGAAGTCCAGCGACAGGCCGAACATCATCGGCGTCAGACCGGCCATCGTTGTCAGCGTGGTCAGCAGCACCGGGCGGATACGGGATTCCGCGGTGCGGATGATCGCCTCGATCCTCGGCATATAGCTGCTGTATTCCTGATAGGTGTCGATCAGAACGATATTGTTGTTCACCACGATACCGGCCAGGGCCACGATGCCGGTCCCGGTCATGATGATCGAGAAGGGCTGTTCCATCACGATCATGCCGATCAGAACCCCGGTGGTGGACAGAACCACCGCCAGCAGCACGAGAACTGAATTGTAGAACGAGTTGAACTGCGCCAGCAGGATCACGAACATAAGCCCCAGGGCGCCCATGAACGCGTTCACCAGGAAGGCGCCGGATTCTTCCTGCTCTTCCTGATCACCAGTCCATTCCCAGCTGATCGCGTTGGCGAACGGGCCGGTTTCCAGCCATTCCGTCAGCACCGCAATACGCTCGTTCGGGTTGATCAGCGCAAACTGAGCATCCCCGTCTTCGATTGCGCTGCGCAGCTGGTCGACACTTTCTGCGCCGGTCAGTTGAACCAGTTCATATGACTTTCCACCCGTACCATTCAGAACGGTGCCGGTCGGTGTGTAGCCTTCCGTCACTTCACGCATGACGGCCAGCCGCACCTGTTTTCCATCGGGGCCTTCGGTCACAACCTTGCTCAGCCCCGGTTCGACATCCGCTTTGACGTCGTAGTATCGCTGCTGGTCGACGCGGTTGATCTCGGCCAGCTTGGCCACGGGTTTGCGCGTTACGAAGTTCGACAAGGGCACCAAACCGTCCGGGGTACGGACCTTGAGTGTATCCAGTGTCGACAAAACGCGGTCTTCTTCGGGCAGGCGAACGCGAATTTCGATCTCTTCGTCATTGCTGTCCGGGCGCATCTCGCCCAGCAATATACCGCGCGTGACCAACTGGACCATGGCGCCGACGGTTGCCACGTCGGCTCCGAACCGACCGGCCTTGGCGACATCCACGTCAATCTGCCAGTCGATGCCGGGCAGGGGCAGGGTATCTTCGGTCTTGATCAGGCCCGGCGTGGTGTCGAAAACCTCGCGGGCGGTGATCGCTGCCGAGGTCAGGTCTTCCCACCCGTCACCCTTGATGCGCAGATGCACAGGCTTGGCCGAAGCAGGGCCTTGCTCCAACGGCAAAATCTCGACGATGATGCCGGGGATCGTTGCAAGTTGGGCATTCAGCTCATCAATCACGAAGTCGCCATCATATTCGGGCGCCACGAAGTGCCGTTCGAACAGGCCCCACAGGGCCGATTCCGAAACGTTGGGGCGGTCTTCCCAGGGGATGATCTCGAACTGAACCCGGCCCACTGTATCGGCCGGCGCTTGAGCGCCACCGTTGTTCTGGTTCAGGCCACCTTCGCCCGCAAAGGCAAAGACGTTGATGACCGCAGGGTGAGTTCCAATGATTTCTTCGGCGGCAAGAACCATCGCGTCTTTTTCCGCCAGGGAAAGGTTCCCGCGGGCACGCACATATGCGGTGGCCTGTTCAGGTTCGCTTTCCACGAAGAATTCAACCCCGCGGGATTCCTGAGGAAACCAGACGAAGGCCACGAAATACACCGCCGTGAAAACCGTCAGCAGGGAAACGATCGGCATGATCGGATTGCCGACAAGGAACCGAACGACGTGGCCAAAAAACGTGTGTTCGTCCGCTGTATGAACGTGGTCCTCTTCGGCGCGTTCCATTTTGGCCGCGCTCAGGGTTACGGACCCGGCAAACGCCCCGAACAGGAACAGCAGCGCCCCGGCGATCGAGCCACCGGGCAGCAGGTAGTTGGGGTTCAGAACCTGCATCGCACCCAGAAAGATCATGTACAGCGACGGCGGCACCATCAGCACCCGGACCCACCATGGCGTGCGCGCCCGCAACCAGGTCGAAGACCGATCGAAGAGGCGGCTCAGGCGACCGGACACACCGCCCATGACCGGCAGATAGATCAGCGCCACGATCAGCGACGCCGACAGAACGAAGATCAGCGTGACCGGCAGCATTCCCATGAACTCGCCGGGAATACCGGGCCAGAACAGCATGGGCAGGAACGCGCAGAGTGTCGTTGCGGTCGAGGACACGATGGGCCAGAACATGCGCTGGGCGGCCTCGACATAGGCGTGCATCGGGCCCACGCCTTCCTTGATGCGTTTGTCTGCGTATTCCACCACGACGATGGCGCCATCCACCAGCATCCCCACCGCCAGGATGAGGCCGAACATCACGATGTTCGAGATGCTGACACCCATGACTGCCAGAAACGCAAAACACAGCAGGAACGAGGTCGGGATCGCAAAACCGACCAGCAGGGCGGCCCGCGTACCCAGCGAGGCAAGAACCACGATCATCACCAGCGCAATTGCGGTCAGAACCGAGCCTTCAAGCTGGCTGACCATCGAGCCGACGATGCGGCTCTGGTCGTTCGATGTACCCAGATCAACCGCCGCCTGAAGTTCGGGCGGCCACTTGGTCTTTGCATGCGCAATGGTTTCCTTCACCTGCGCGACGGTGTCGATCAGGTTATAGCCCTTGCGCTTGACCACCTGCAACGCGACGGTCGGTTCACCGTTGAAACGGGCCGTCCCTTCGCGGTCTTCGAAAGTGTAGTTGATCTGTGCCAGTTCCCCCAAGGTGACGACCCGATCACCGTTGACCTTGATGGGCAGGCCGTAAACATCCTGTGCGGCTTTGAACGACGACGGTATCTTGACCGAGAAGGTGCCCTGCGCGGTTTCAACTTCACCGGCTGCAATCAACTGGTTGTTGTTCCGTACCACGTTGATCAGCTCGTCCGCCGTCACGTTGTAGGCTTCAAGCCGCAGCGGGTCGATCACGACCTCGAGCATCTCGTCGCGATTGCCTGCGATACCGGCTTCGAGAACGGAATCCAGAGCCTCAAGATCGTCCTGTAGATCCTTGGCGACACGGGCCATCGTGCGTTCGGGAACGGGACCGGTCAGGTTCACGATGACGATCGGGAATTCGGAAAAGTTGATCTCGGTCAGGGAATATTGTTCTGCGCCTTCGGGAAAGTCCGCCTGAGCTGTGTTCATCGCGTCACGCACATCGGCCATGATCGCGGTCTTGTCCCAACCGAAGTCAAATTCCAGCGCGACCCCCGCATAGTTTTCGGCAGCGGTCGATGTCATTTCCTTGAGCCCGTCGAGATCCGCCAGTTCGGTCTCCATCGGCTTGATCAGCAGGTTTTCGGAATCCTCTGCGGAAATCCCGGGAAACTGCACGGATACAAACAGGGCAGGGATTTCGATATCCGGCTCGCCTTCTTTCGGAAGCGAGACATAGGCAAATCCGCCGATAACCAGTGAAATCGCGATAAATGCCAACACCATGCGGGCTCGATCAGCGGCCCATGCGACAACACCCGTCATTGTGACGCTTCCCGATAAGTCGGCGCTACGGTCACACCGCGTGTCACAAACTCTTGTCCGACAATGATTATGTCGGCTGTTTCGGGGAGACCGTCGACCCAGACACCCTCGGCCGTGTCACGCAGAATGCGGACAGGCAGGAAATCCACCACATTGCCGGTGCCGACAGTACGGACACCCAATTGACCCTCGTTGCTTAGGGTCAGGGCGGATTGCGGCAGCAGATGTGCCTTTGTGCCTTCGGCTGCGATGCTGATGGTCGCGGTCTGACCGTCGCGAATGGTCAGATCCGGGTTCGGAACCGTGATTTCAACTTCGAACGTGCGCGTTGTTTCATCAGCCGACCGGCTGAGGAACGTGACGCGGCCGCCAAGCTGCCGACCGGTGACCAGCGTTGCCGATGCCTCGGACCCCACCTGAACACGGTTGACTTCGGTTTCCGGCACGAACCCGACCAGTTTGATCGGATCAAGCTGAATCACGGTTGCGCACAGCGATCCGGGCTGCATCAGGCTGCCCAATTCTGCGGTGTCGCTTTCCAGCAGGCCCTTGAACGGGGCTTTGATGGTCAGGCGTCCGACCTCTCGCTGCGCGGCTTCAACTGCGGCTGCGGCTGCTTCGATTCCGGCCCGGGTCGCCTCCAGCTCGGCTTCGGCGGATTTTACACCTGCTTTGGCGGCGCTCATCGCAGCCTCGCTGGAAATTCGGCGGGTTTCCGAAGCAAACCCGGTTTCCGCCAGTTTGCGCGAAGCCGTCAGATTGATTTCGGCCTCGGCCACACGTGCATGCGCCTCTTGCAAGCGGGCTTCAGCCTCGGGAATGCGGCTTTCGGCTTCGAGTTTTCCGGCCAGCGCCTCGGCCAGTTGCGCCGGACGCGTGCCGGGGTCGAGTTCACACAGAACATCCCCGGCCTCGACAAAGGCACCTTTGCGCTTGGGTTCCGAGATGACCGTGGATGTAGTTTCAGACAAAACCTCGACCTGCCGGTTCGCCTTGGTTTGTCCTCGCAGCAGAACCGCACTGTCAATTTCGCGCGCCTGCGAACGCAGGGCGACCACGCCAACGGCATCAATATCGGTCTCGTCGGATTCGACGGCTTCGGTCTGTACCGCTTCTTCTGCTTCGCCACGTCCGGCGAAAGCAAACAAAGAGTCGCGCTCAAAAACAAGAAAATACAACGCAACAATAACCAGAAGGGCGTTGATGAAAGAAATCAAACGCATTCAGTGTTTCTCCTAGAATTCGGTGCCAACAAAAGCGGGGCCGTCTTGGTATGAAATGGGGCGTCGGCTGTGTAATTTCTACACTAAACTGAATAGTTCGGTTTAGTTTTTTTCGCAAGTGAGAAGCCAAGCGGTGAAAATGGGCAAAATCGGACCCTTGGCTTGGCGTTGGTGCCGGGGTATGACATGGCGCACTTATGCAAGACACACAGCCCAGGGGGCAGGAATGAGCGACACCGACAGTTTCATTGATGAGGTCACGGAAGAGGTACGCCGTGATCGGATGTATCTGCTGCTGCGCCGCTGGGGTTGGGTTGGTGTGGCGGCGGTCGCGCTGATTGTCGGCGGGGCGGCGTTCAATGAATACCGCAAATCCCGCGATACGGCGCAGGCGCAGGATCTGGGTGACTCGATTCTGGCGGCTCTGTCGGAAAACGATTCTGATGCACGGGCGGCCGGTTTGCGGGAAACCGAGGCGCAGTCGCCGGGCGGGAATGCTGTTCTGAACATGCTGCTGTCTGCGTCCCAGCTTGAAGCGGGATCGCGCGAAGAGGCGGTCAACAGTCTGAACGCGGTTGCCGTGCAGGGGGATTTGCCCGAGATCTATCGTGCGATCGCAAGCTTCAAGGCGCTGTTGTTGCAAAGCGAGACCTTGCCCGCCGCTGACCGTCGACAGCAGTTCGAAGCGCTGGCGGCGCCGGGTGCGCCCCTTCGACTGCTGGCCGAGGAGCAACTGGCCCTGATCGACGTGTCCGAGGGCAATGTCGATGCGGCACTGGACCGCTTGCAGGCGCTGCGTCAGGACGCCGAGGTCGGTATTGATCTGCAACAACGTGCGGCCCAACTGATAGTTGCATTGGGCGGCGAACCCGAGCCATTGGTGGCACAGCAGGGCTGACCAGGCGGGACAAAAGACTTAATGACAGGCGAGTTCGGAACATCATGGTAACAAGACTAATTTCCCGCGCGGGATTGCCGGTTGCGGCACTGGCTTTGACCGCATTGACCGCCTGTGAACCCCCTGAAGCGATCTTGCCCGGAGAACGTGAAGACATCCGTCCGGCGTCTGATCTGGAAACAGTGGAAAAGAGCGGCTCTCAGCCCATCAGCCTGCCAGCTCAAAAAGCGAATGCCAGCTGGCCGCAAAGCCCGGGGACGGCTGCTTTCCGAACCACGAACGCGGCACTGCGTGGCTCGCCACAGCGGGTCTGGTCTGTGTCGATCGGGCAGGGCGACTCGCGCAAGCAACGTATCACCGCCGAACCGGTGGTTGCGGGCGGGTTGATTTATACACTGGATGCGGGGGCGACGGTGTCAGCGGTTACGCCGCAGGGCCAGTTGGCCTGGGATACCGATCTGGTTCCGCCAAGCGACGGTGATGCAGACGCCACCGGTGGCGGCTTGGCCTATTCGAACGGCGTTCTCTACGTGTCGTCCGGGTTCGGGCGACTGACCGCATTGGATGCAAAAACGGGCGCCGTGCGGTGGCAGAAGCGATTGGACGCAACCGGAAGCGGCTCTCCGATGGTAAATGACGGGTTGTTGTACCTTGTCGCGGGGGACGAAACCGGGTGGACCATCAACACCAAGGACGGGCGTATCGCCTGGCAAATCGAAGGCACGCCCAGCGTCGGTAACGTTCTGGGCGCACCGGCACCGGTGATTGCCTCGGACCTGGCAGTGTTTGCATTCGGGTCCGGCGATGTTGCGGCCACCTTCCGCCGTGGGGGCATCCGTCGCTGGAATGCGTCGGTCGCAGGCGGGCGGCGGGGACGGGCCGCCGCGCAGATCGTTGACGTGACCGGCAGTCCGATGGTTGTCGGAAACACAATCTATATCGGCAACCATTCTGGCCGGACCGTTGCCTTTGACGCCGCCACCGGTGAACGCCGCTGGACCGCCGATGAAGGTGCGGTTGATACTGTCTGGCCTGCAGGCAACAGCATCTTCCTGATCAGTGACCGCAGTCAGCTGGTGCGCTTGAATGCGGCCGATGGCTCGGTCATCTGGGCGCAGGATCTGCCAAGCTTTGTCAAGGACAAGCGAGGCCGCCGCGGACCGATCTTTGCACATTACGGTCCGATCCTGGCCGGAGGCCGTATTGTGATTGCGTCCAATGATGGCTATCTGCGCTTCTTCAATCCGGTTAACGGGGCACTGGTTCACCAGGTCGAAGTTCCCGGAGGTGCAACTACGGCTCCGGTTGTTGCCGGGCAAACGCTGTATGTCGTTTCCTCCAAGGGGGATCTACACGCTTTCCGTTGACGGCAAGATGCGCTAAAGGGCGCTTCTTGAGTCTTGAAAGTTGAGTATCATGTCGCTGACCCTCGCCATCGTGGGGCGCCCGAATGTGGGCAAATCCACCCTGTTCAACCGCCTTGTGGGCAAACGTCTGGCCTTGGTCGACGACCAGCCCGGCGTGACGCGTGACCTGCGCGAAGGCGAAGGGCGTCTGGGCGATCTGCGCTTTACCGTGATTGATACGGCGGGTCTTGAGGACGCGACGGATGACAGCCTTCAGGGGCGGATGCGCCGTCTGACGGAACGTGCCGTGGACATGGCTGATGTCTGCCTGTTCATGATCGACGCGCGCGTGGGTGTGACACCAACGGATGAAATGTTCGCAGAGATCCTACGCAAACGGTCCAAGCACGTGATACTTGCGGCCAACAAGGCCGAAGGCAATGCTGCGGATGCGGGTGTTCTGGAAGCTTACAACCTTGGTCTGGGTGAACCGGTCCGCTTGTCGGGCGAACATGGTGAAGGGATGACGGACCTTTATGCGCAGCTGATGCCTCTGGCAGACGCGGCAGAGGAAAAACAAGTCGAGGAAGCCCCGCAAACGGACATTGAACTGGACGAAGACGGTGAGGGCGAGACGCCGCTGATCACCGCAGCCAAGCCCTTGCAGGTTGCGGTGGTGGGGCGTCCGAATGCGGGCAAATCCACCTTGATCAACAAGATCATCGGCGAAGACCGTCTGTTGACCGGGCCAGAGGCCGGGATCACGCGTGACGCAATCAGCTTGCGAATCGACTGGGCTGACCCGGACGGCCAAAGCACGCCGATGCGGATCTTTGACACCGCAGGGATGCGCAAGAAAGCAAAAGTACAGGAAAAGCTGGAAAAGCTTTCCGTGTCCGACGGCCTGCGCGCGGTAAAATTTGCCGAGGTCGTCGTTGTGTTGCTGGACGCCGCGATCCCGTTTGAACAGCAAGATCTGCGGATTGCCGATTTGGCCGAGCGTGAAGGCCGGGCCGTTGTCGTCGCCGTCAACAAATGGGACATCGAAGACAACAAGCAGGAAAAGCTGCGCGAGTTGAAAGAGTCGTTTGACCGGCTGCTGCCGCAACTTCGCGGCGCGCCGCTGATCACGGTTTCCGCCAAGACGGGCCGGGGACTGGAGCGTTTGCGCGACGCGATCCTGCGCGCCCATGACGTCTGGAACCGCCGGGTGCCGACTGCCGCTCTGAACCGCTGGCTGACGGCCATGCTGGAACAACACCCGCCGCCAGCCCCACAGGGACGCCGGATCAAACTGCGCTACATGACGCAGGCCAAGACCCGACCTCCGGGGTTTGTGGTGATGTGTTCGCATCCCGACAAAATGCCTGAAAGCTATACCCGTTACTTGGTGAACGGTTTACGGCAGGATTTCGACATGCCCGGAACACCGATCCGCCTGACGCTGCGCGGGCAGGGGGACAAGAACCCCTACAAGGGTCGGCGCAAGAAAAACGCGGGCGCATTGGCCAAGCATCTGAAGGGGCGCGGGTAAACTACGCACCAGAATCAGGGCTTTGATGACACAGGCGGACTGACTCAATCGTGCCCAAGTACGAATGCGCGGTTCGCTTCTGCGGCATTGGCGATACCCTCTGACGTCCCATTGCCCTGTTCAATGGCCGTCGCCAGTTCGGTCGCGGCTGAACCTGTCGTAAAGATCGATGCAATTCGCGTCCGACCTCCGAAAAGACCTTTGGAAGCGTCGGCATTGTCATAGGTCAGGTCAAATGTCGAAACCAAACTGACCGCCTCATCATTGGGTCGTTTGTTTTGATCGCGCGATATGGGCGGAACCAGCGTTGTCACGCGGCGCTGTACACCTGCATTGACCTCGACGGGCAGCGCCTTGGCGGGATCAGAGCGCAAGGCGATGTTCACGCCGCTGCGTTCCCCATAGACCAAACTGCGATCCTGAATCGAGGTGCAGCCGACAAGGCCAAAGCCCCCGATTGCCAGGAGGATGATCCAAGAAAGTCTTGGGTTGTCAGCCATTGCCATTTCCTCCGGTCGATTGGTTGTCATTGCCCTGTTCATTGCCGGTGTCCTTGTCTTTTCCCTCTTTGTCTTCACCGCAGGTGACCAGTCTCGCGGCACCATCGGTTCGGTTTTTTGTTCCAAGCGTCTTTGCAAGTTTGTTTGCGGCGTCTCCGGTGGAAATGACGTCTGAGTATCGGGTCAAGAAAATGCTCTTGGTTTCCATCCGTGTGCAGCCGAATACGGCCATAGCCTCGCGATCTGTGCGCGATGTGCCGTCGGGACCGACCTTGCCTGGTTCAATCACGGGAACCACGGCAGCGAAATCTCTGTCATAACCGATCACAACCTGGCCTTGCTGCCGATTGGCGCTGACGGCGGCATTGATACCGACAACTGTATCATGCGCGACATAAAGCGTATCGCCGCATCCCCAAACACTGCTTAACCCACACAAAATAAATAATTTTTTCACGTCCCCGTCTCCTTCGTGCACAGAGTGTCATCCTGTTGATCAACGCTGGTTGCCGACAGGTCAGTCAGATCCAGATGCAGGCTGCGGGAGATTTCGGCGCCCTGTGGCACATCCACCAGAACAGCGGCCTGATGGCGGCCAAGGGTCAGGCCGCTCCATCTGCGGCCAAGGGCGATCTCCAGCCCTGTCGTGTCTGTCACGGATGCTGCAAGAGTTTGGTTTTTGATCAGTGCCTGACGGTCTGTCAGCCTTGCCGGGCCATCTTCGCAATTTCCGGCAAACACCAGAACCTCGTGATAGATGCCCAAGCTGAAGATTGCCGTGCCGCGCATCGTAGCAACATGCAGCCCGCGACCGCGCAGCTAGTGCACAATTGCATTGCCAGTCACGATGGCGGCTGAAGATGAGGTGCCGAAACCGTTATAAGAGCACCCAGCAAGCGAGGCGCAGAACAATGGCGCCAATGGCAATATATTTCTCGAATAAGTCAATCAACATGCCTTAAAACACTGCTTCTTACTCTGACTGGAAGTTTCCCAAGCGTCAACTCAAAGGGAGGTTTTCGAATACTGCTGAAGCGTTCCGCGACATTGCGGGGCTGTTTTCCCGGGCGCTTCCCACTTGCCAGGGCGCGTTATTCGGCGCTGGTGATCGTCACGCAAGCGCGTAACTGCGCCAATTTTCAGCGTTTTCGCTCTGAGGGCGTGACAGCCCCTGTTCTGCGCGCTAGCATTCACGTGTGTGCATCTGTCAGCACATGCATTGCCTGCACGCGGTCAAGCCGCGCCTGGATTTTTAACAGATTAAAACAGGGCCATCGTGGGGAGCGGACTGGATGGATCTGAGGGAATACACAAGACACTACGCAGTTCAGGACAACAGATTGGCTGCACTGAGCTATTTTGGCACGTTCGCGGTGTATTTCGCATCGCTGTCTCTGGCGATCGTGTTCGTGGACCGCTGGTACATCATGATCCCGGCCGGGATCGTCTTCGCCTTCTCGGCGGTACGCCTTTATGTGCTACAACATGATTGCGGGCACCATTCGCTGTTTGAAACGCGAATGCAGAACGAATGGGCAGGGCATGGTCTTTCACCATTCACCTTTGCACCGTTCGAGGTGATGAAACAGAACCACAATCTGCACCACGCGGGGATCGGAAACCTCGAGCATCGTGAGACCGGTGAAATTCACACGATGACATTGCGGGAATGGCTGGACGCGGACTGGAAAACCCGTTTGTTTTACAGGTTGTATCGAAACCCTTTCATCCTGGTGCCGGTCGGTGCGCTGTTCACATATTTCATTCGCTATCGCTGGCCCAAGAACACTGTTCGTTTCGGTGTCGCAGGCGTCTTGCTGCACAATGCATCTATCATCGTATTTTTGGGCCTGTTGTACCTGGTGGCGGGCATGACCGGTATTCTGGTCTGGCTGGTGTTTTCGTTTCTGGGCGGAATGCTGGGTGTGTTTCTCGTGTATCTGCAACACAATTTTGAAGATACCTATTGGGATCGCCGTCCTGACCTGAACCCGCAGACCGCAGCGTTGCATGGATCTTCCGCACTGGATTTCGGATGGTGGTTCGATACCGCCGTCGCCTGTATCACGTTACATGACATCCACCATTACAACGCGCGTATCCCATCGTATCGGTTGCGGGCCTGCCACTATAATCTGCCGCCTGAATTCACGCCTCGTCGGATCAAGTTCCCCGAGGCTGTAGCGGCATTGAACCTCAAGCTTTGGGATGAGGATGCGAAACGCCTCGTGCCATTCCCGAAAAATGACCGAACCGCTGGGTTGGCGCATAGCTGATCCATTGGTTCCGAGAAGGCAAGTGCTGAACTTGCGGATATGCATATCCAGTGTATATGCGATGAGGCAGGGCGATGGAGAAAGGACCTTTGGATGACTGTAGTGACCGACGTAAAAGGTGTAGGAGAGGCGCTGAAAAAAGCCCTTGCAGCCAATGGCTTTAAGACCGCAGAAGCGATAGCGAAGGCGTCACCCGCAGATCTGGTCAAGGTTCCTCGGGTCGGTGAGAGCCGCGCCGCCCTATTGATCGAAGCCGCAAAAGCGGCAATAGCCGCAACGCTTGCCGCCGGTAAGTCTGGCGCGCGCAAGGCGCCGGCACGAAAGCCAGCGGCACGGAAACCAGCAACCGCAAAACCAGCCGCCCGAAAGCCGGCGACACGAAAAACCGCCCCGCGCAAGACCGTGGCCGCTGTAGCGGCAGAAAAACGGGCGGAAGAAGCTGCACGCAAAGCGGCAGAAGAACAAGCGGCGGCCGAAAAAGCCGAAGCCGCAGCCAAGAAAAAGGCCAAGGCCAAGGCGAAAGCTGAAAAAGCCGCCAAGAAACGCAAAGAAATGGAAGCAGCGTTTTCCAAAGCCAAGGATAAGGTGAAAGCAAAGTCCAAGAAGGACAAAAAATCGAAAAAGGACGAAAAGAAAAAAGACGCCAAGAAGGGCAAAAAAGACGCCGAGAAAGGCAAGAAAAAAAGTGACAAGAAGAAAGATAGCAAGAAGGACAAGAAAAAGGCGAAGAAATAAATTCCTTCGCCCCGTCTTGCATTGTGAACCGGCGCCTCATGGTGCCGGTTTCGTTTTTCAGGCTAGTGTGCCGTCCAGTTGCAGGGTCAGTTTGCCGCCCAGATAGGGGCTCAGGACTTCGGGCAGGGTCACGGTGCCGTCCGCGTTCTGGCCATTTTCCAGCACGGCAATCAGGCAACGCCCAACAGCCAAACCTGAACCGTTCAGCGTATGGACGTATTCCGGCTTGCCGCCACCTTCGGGGCGGAACCTAGCGTTCATGCGGCGGGCCTGGAAATCACCACAGGTCGAAACCGAGCTGATCTCGCGATAGGTGTCCTGACCGGGCAACCAGGCCTCGATATCATAGGTACGGCGGGCGCCAAAGCCCATGTCACCGGTACACAGGATGACAGTGCGGTAAGGAATGCCCAGCTTTTCCAGAATGCCCTCGGCGCAGCGCAGCATGCGCTTTTGTTCTTCATCCGATTTGTCCGGATGCGTGATCGAAACCATCTCGACCTTTTCGAACTGGTGCTGCCGCAACATCCCGCGGGTGTCTTTGCCCGCGGATCCGGCCTCGGATCGGAAGCACAGGGAATGCGCGGTGTAGCGGCGGGGCAGATAGCTTTCCTCGATCAAACTGTCGTTGACGATATTGGTCAGCGACACTTCGGAGGTCGGGA
This sequence comes from Ruegeria sp. P10, assembly GCF_056534925.1. NCBI lineage: Bacteria > Pseudomonadati > Pseudomonadota > Alphaproteobacteria > Rhodobacterales > Roseobacteraceae > Ruegeria > Ruegeria sp. P10. The sequence continues at coordinate 30,574 of NZ_JBQERJ010000003.1, read as the reverse complement.
TAAGCCACCAGCCTTCGCGGGTCTGATAGCTGTCTTCGCCAAATTTCGGCAATTGGCCGGTGCCCTGCATCATCTCGGACAGAACCAGAACCGGGCCATTCACCTCGGTCAGCCCGTTTTCGGTGATATGCGTATCCAGCATGAACTGCGCCAAAGCGCGATGAATACGGGCGACGCCACCGGACAGCAGCACAAATCGCGAACCCGAGAGTTTGGCTGCGGTTTCGAAATCCATGCCTTGCTGAACGGCTTCGATCTCGAAGTGTTCCTTGGGCGCAAAACCCAGCTCAAGCGGTGTGCCCCAGCGGCCGATCTCGACATTGTCGTTTTCATCCACGCCATCCGGCACATCCTCGGCGGGCAGATTTGCGATCCGGATCAACTGATCCGTCAGCAGGGCATCCAGATCCTTGGCCTCGGTCTGCATCCGCGCGATTTCGGCTTTTTTCTCGGCAACCAGCGCGCGCAGGCGTTCGAATTCGGCTTCGTCGCCTCGAGCTTTGGCAGCCCCGACTTCCTTGGACGCCTTGTTCTGTTCGGCTTGCGCTGTTTCGGCCGCCAGAATCTTGGCGCGGCGGCTTTCGTCCAGCCTGAGCACATCTGACGACACCGGCGCGTCCCCACGGCGCGCTAAAGCGGCGTCGAAAGCGGCAGGGTTTTCGCGAATGGCGCGGATGTCGTGCATGTCTCAGATCCTTGAATGCGTGAATCACTGAAACCGCTTATGCACCATCTGTGGGGCAGGGTGTAGCGCCGGTTACGACTTATCCGCTTCCTCGTGCGATTCATGTGCCAGATGTCCATCCCATTCATCCGCCGGGATTTTTGGTTCTGGCGGATCAGCCATGTAAGATGGCGTCATGATCTGCACTTTGTTCTCGTTGAAAACGGCGACAATGTTGCGATGAAGGTCCGAGCGGATTTTGGGAATGATGCTGCCGCGGATGGTGTAACCGTTGATCTGATAATTGATGGCGTAGTCGGCCAGCGCCGTCCACAGTACGAAAGGTTCAGGTTTGGCCTTGATGCCCTTGGTGCGGTTGGCCGCCTCGATCAGCATTGCTTCGACCTTTTCGGGCGGTTCTTCATATCCGATGCCAACCGTCGTGTGCAGCAGCAACCCACTGCCATCGGTTTTCTTCGAGAAATTCACAACGTCCGAATTCATCAATTGAGCGTTCGGGATCGAAATCAGCTCGTTCTTGATGGATTTCAGATGCGTCTCCATCAGTTTGATTTGAACCACGTCGCCGATATGGTCCCCGATCTGAATGCGGTCGCCAATTGACGTGGAGCGGCGATAGATCACGAAAAGCCCCGCCAGCATGTTGGACACGACCGAGTTGGCACCCAGCGACAGCATGGCGCCGACCAGAATGGTCAGACCCTGGAAGGCGGCCGAATCCGAACCGGGAATGTAGGGAACGGCAAAGACGAGCGCGATCAGAATCACGATAACCCGAGCGATGTTGAACGTCGGATTGACCCAGTGTTTTTCAAAATCGCCCATTTCGAACGAACCGGCTTCGACCGCGTCGAAGAACACGCGCATGCCCTTGATTATGTACAACGTGACCCATGCGATCAGGCTGAGCATAATCAGGTTTGGGATATAGCTGAGTATTCCCTTGAATATCAGCAGTACCGGTTCTGTCAGATAGGTCAGCAGCAGTTGCGCGAAATAGCGTGTTTCCGCAAAGGCCAGTAGAACGAAGGACAGGTAGTAGTAGAAGCCGAGAAAGAAGATGACCAACAGGGCAAAATTCAGCCCGTATCGGATCAGGGCGGCGATTGCTTCGGCCTGAACGCTTTTGGCCGTCGCCGTTTCGACATCCTTCAAATAACGCTTTACTAGTTTCAGAGTGCGCCGCCTGATCCGCCGGTGAAGCCAAAGGATAACCAGCACGAAGACGACAAAGCCTAAGGTCCATCCAGCGGCCTCAATCGCTCCGGATACCCGGGCTTGATCTGTACGGTTGGAGCGGTAGGCAAGGATGGCCTCTTCGATGGCCTGACCATGCAGTAAGCCGAGGACGTCCAGCTCCATCTGATCCAGTTCGGCGTCTGCAAGCGTCACGATCGATACGATTTCACCGTCGGCGCGAATGCGTATGCCTAGGTCGGTTTCTTCAAAGGTGATGTCGACGGTGGGGCTTTCAGAGGCTTCGGCCACCTCAATAATCTTGTTCTGCACGCTTTCGGCACGTTCCGGCGCGGGCAGAGCGCTGGAGCCGCGCAGGAAGAACAACATGTCGCCGTCCACGATGACGGGCGCCTTGAAACTTTCGGTTTCTTCCGCCTCGGGTTCGGTGGCTTCGGCAGGCAATTCCTGGGCCTTCACCGGCGCGGCCAGACACAGGATCAAGCTCAGCAAGGACAGCAAAAGCGTCAACGATTGGAATGGTTTGTATCTAGCTCTCATTGCCCCCCCTGATGTTCGACTATAGCCAATTTGAAATACCTGCATAGGACATATCTGCAACGATTTACCGGTTCGTGTGGCACCTTTCTCAGGTTGCGGCCGATCACATGACCACCTTTGCTTGCAAACACGCATTTCAAAGCATAGGTTCCGGCAAAATTTGCGGAACGGTGCCGCAAGATCTGAACAAAGGAATATCCCATGGAAGGTGGCGCAATCGCCCAGTTTCTCCCGCTGATCCTGATCTTTGCGATCATGTATTTCCTGCTGATCCGTCCGCAGCAGAAGAAAATGAAGGAACATCAGGCCATGGTCGATGCCGTGCGTCGGGGGGATCAGGTTGTCACCCAGGGCGGGCTGATCGGCAAAGTGTCGAAGGTCAAGGAAGGCGATAACGAGATCGAAGTCGAGATCGCCGAAGGTGTCAAAGTGCGTGTGGTCAAATCGACCATCGCCCAGGTTCTGAACAAAACCGAACCCGCGAAATAACACCACCTTACAAATCCTTGAAAAGGCAGGGTAATGCTGCACATTGATACCTGGAAGCGGGTTCTGATCTGGCTGGTCTGCGTGACTGGCCTGATCATGGCCCTGCCAAATGCGTTTTACACACGGGTCGAGCAATCAAACGACGCCAAAGCCGCGATCGAGCTGGGCGTGGATACGCCCGAGTTGCAGGTCGAGGCGGGGCAATGGCCGAACTGGCTGCCCTCGTCGCTGGTCAATCTGGGCCTTGACCTGCGCGGCGGTGCACATCTGTTGGCCGAAGTTCAGGTGCAGGACGTCTACGAATCCCGGATGGAGGCGATGTGGCCAGATATCCGTGACGCCCTGCGCGATGAGCGCTCGACCGTCGGGACGGTCCGCCGTCAGGAATCGGCCCCAGATGAGATTCGCGTGCGCATCAGCCAGCCTGAGGGCATGGCGCGGGCACTGGAGGTCGTGCGCGGTCTTGCCCGTCAAGTGCAGACCCTGACCGGTGTCGGGGCAACGGATATCGAGGCACGTGCCGAAGGCGACACGATTGTCGTTCAGTTGTCCGAGGCAGAAAAACTGGCCTCAGACGACCGCACAGTGCGTCAATCGTTGGAAATCATCCGTCGCCGGATCGACGAAGTGGGCACCCGAGAGCCGACCATTCAGCGTCAGGGTGCCGATCGTATCCTGATTCAGGTGCCTGGCATCGGCAGCGCGGGTGAGTTGAAAGAGATCATCGGCACGACGGCGCAACTGACCTTTAACCCGGTCGCCGGACGCGGCACCAATCCGGATGCCGTTGCAGGCATCGGCGAAGAAATTGTGCCGTCGATTGACGAAAGCGGTGTTTACTACACAATTGAATCCGCTCCGGTCGTTACCGGAGAGGAACTGGTCGATGCGCAGCCCGCATTCGACCAAAACGGTCGCCCTGCGGTCAATTTCCGGTTCAACACGTCTGGTGCGCGCAAATTCGGGGATTATACCCGCGACAATATCGGAGCCCCCTTTGCCATCGTTCTGGACGACGAGGTAATTTCGGCCCCCGTGATCCAAAGTCATATTCCGGGCGGTTCAGGCATCATCACCGGCAACTTTACGGTTGAGGAAAGCACCAATCTGGCCGTCCTGCTGCGAGCGGGCGCACTGCCTGCCGGCCTGGAATTCCTCGAAGAACGTACCATCGGACCCGAGTTGGGGCAGGACAGTATCGACGCGGGCAAAGTCGCCACAATCGTGGCCTTTGTGGCAGTACTGGTTTTCATGGCGCTCAGCTATGGTCTGTTCGGGATCTTCGCCAACATCGCGCTGATCATCAATGTGGGCCTGTTGTTCGGTCTGCTGTCCATGATCGGAGCAACCTTGACCCTGCCGGGTATCGCGGGGATCGTATTGACTGTCGGTATGGCGGTGGACGCCAACGTGCTGATTTTTGAACGTATCCGCGAGGAATTGAAATCCGCCAAAGGTCCGGCGCGCGCAATCGAACTGGGCTATGAAAAGGCGCTGTCTGCCATTCTGGATGCGAACGTGACCACATTCATCACCGCCGTGATCCTGTTTGCCATGGGCAGTGGCCCGGTGCGCGGCTTTGCAATCACTCTGGGCCTCGGCATTCTGACCTCGGTCTTCACCGCGATCTTCGTGACGCGCCTGATGGTCGTGATGTGGTTCGAACGCCGCCGTCCGAAAACGATCGAGGTTTGACATGAGACTGAAACTCGTACCCCAGAACACCTCGTTCGATTTCTTCAACCGCTGGAAGGTCTGGTTGGGCATTTCCGGCCTGATGATGGTGATTGCCTTCACCTCGTTCATGCTGCAAGGGCTGAATTTCGGTATTGATTTCCGGGGTGGCACGACGATCCGGACGCAAAGCGCGGTAGAGATCGATGTGGGCACATACCGAGATGCCATCGCCCCGCTGGAACTGGGCGATGTGACCATCACCGAGATTTTCGATCCAACCTTTGCGGATGACGAAAACGTTGCGATGATCCGCATCCAGGCGCAGGAAGATGCCGAGGCTGTCGAAGCAGCGACCATCACCGCCGTAGAGGACGCGTTGCAGCAGGTAATACCTGATATTCAGTTCGTCTCCGTAGAATCCGTCGGCCCCAAGGTCTCGGGCGAGTTGATCCAGACCGCCGTCATCGCGGTGGCTTTGGCGATTGGCGCGGTGCTTGTCTATATCTGGCTACGGTTCGAATGGCAGTTTGCGCTGGGGGCCGTGGCGGCACTGGTTCACGATGTGATCCTGACCATCGGCATCTTCTCGGAACTGCAAATCCGGTTTGATCTGGCCATTATCGCGGCCCTTCTGACCATCGTCGGTTATTCGCTGAACGATACCGTGGTCGTTTTCGACCGGGTGCGAGAGAATCTGCGGAAGTACAAAAAGAAAGACCTCAAAGAGGTGCTGAACATTTCGATCAACGAGACGCTCAGCCGGACGGTGATGACCTCGGTCACGACGTTGCTGGCGTTGATCTCACTTTATGTTCTGGGCGGCGATGTGATCCGCGGCTTCGTGTTCGCGATGATCTGGGGCGTGATCGTGGGCACTTATTCATCGGTCTTCGTCGCTTCGACCATCCTGTTGTGGCTGGGGGTCAAGCGCGACTGGTCCAAGCCGTCGAACACGGCGGGCAACCAGTTTGCCAATATTGATGCCTGAGGCGTTGCAACAGGCCTTGTCCCTGCCGGGGCTGGGTTGGTTGGTTCTTACCATCGGAGCCGCGGGACTTGTCCGCGGCTTCACTGGTTTTGGCACCGCGATGATCTTTGTTCCGGTGGCCACTCAATTTCTGCCGATTGCCGATGTCGTCTTTCTGATGGCAGCCACCGGGATCGTATCGACTTTTGCGCTGGCGCCGCAGGCATGGCGTGAATGCGACAAGACCGAAATCAGCACTTTGGGCGTTGCAGCGGCATTGACCGTGCCGCTTGGCCTTTGGGTCATGGCACAGGCCGACACGGTCGTTCTGCGCTGGATTGGCTGTGGTATCACCGGCGTGACTCTGTTGGCGATCGTCACTGGCTGGCGCTGGCAGGGACGGCTGGGTGTGCCCGGACGGATGGCCATCGGAGGCAGCGCAGGCGTGATCGGTGGCATGACCGGACTGACCGGCCCGGTCGTTATCGTATTCTATCTGGCCAGCTCTTCAGATGTGCGCAAGATTCGTGCCAACACGATCATCTTTCTGGCTTTGCTGGACGTGGCCATCGTCTTCAGCATCCTGATCGGAGGCGCTGCGGATCTGTCGATCCTTTGGATTGTCCTGCTGCTGGGCTTGCCCTATCTGACCACGACACTGATCGGCAAGGCTCTGTTCGATCCAAAGCTCGAACGGATCTATCGCACTGCGGCTTATTCGGTCATTCTGATAGCAGTCGTGTCCGGTTTGCCGATCCTGGATTGAAGGAGGGAAGGAATGCGCCTCAACCAAGTTACGTTTTCGGATGCCAAGCCGGTTGATGGCTACGGCCCCGGTTTTTTCCGCATTGGCGGTGATGTGTTCGAAGGCGCAGTTCTGACCGGCCCCGCAGGACCTGCCATCTGGGGCGGTTATGGAGATGCGCAACCACTTCTGGAGCTGGCTGATGAAATTGACGTTCTGCTTGTCGGCACTGGCAAAGACATGGCCCACATTCCCCAGTCTTTGCGCACCCGGTTGGAGAGTGCCGGTGTCGGCGTCGAAATCATGAATTCTCCGGCTGCGTGCCGCACCTACAATGTCTTGCTCTCAGAAGGTCGCCGAATAGCGCTTGCTCTGATCCCGGTCTGACGGGATCCCTTCATCTGGCCGAAAATATCCCGGGGTGTGTGAGGGGCCGGCCCCTCACTCGGACCTCTTTGCTCAAAGCTCCCACAGCCGAACTGCGGCAAATCCCACCTTTTGCCTCTGATGACATTCCGATAAGCGGGTCTCATGACTCTGATTGTAACCGACCTGTCGATCACCCGTGGTGGCATTCCCGTCCTGGAGCACCTCAGCTTTCAGCTGCCTCCGGGCAAAGCGCTGATTCTGCGTGGGCCGAACGGGATCGGCAAAACGACCCTTCTGCGCACATTGGCCGGGTTGCAGCCGCCGCTGAAGGGTCAGATCCAGGGCGCGGAAGACCAGATTGCATATGCGTCCCATTCGGACGGGCTGAAACCGACGCTGACTGTATCCGAGAACCTGACGTTCTGGGCTTCTGTCTTTGGCACCAACGGCATCCAGACGGCGCTGGACGCGTTCCAGTTGAACGAGCTGTCGGATCGCCATGCGGGGTACCTGTCGGCCGGTCAGAAACGGCGGCTGGGGCTGGCACGCATGCTGGTCACCGGGCGGCCGATCTGGATGCTGGACGAGCCGACCGTTTCGCTGGACAGAAATGCGGTGCAAATGTTCGCCGATGCAGTCCGCGCGCATCTGGGGCAGGGTGGGTCAGCCCTGATCGCGACCCATATCGACCTTGGTCTGGATGGCGAGGTTCTGGACGTCGGCCCGAACAAGGCCAAACCCAAACCCATTGACGATTTCGACGGAGGTTTCCTGTGATCGCCCTTCTGCTGCGCGACCTGAAACTGGCCTTCCGAGCGGGTGGCGGGTTTGGTTTGGGATTGGCCTTTTTCCTGATCGTGACCGTGATGGTGCCGTTTGCAGTGGGGCCACAATCGTCACTGCTGACCACCATCGCGCCGGGTGTGCTCTGGCTGGGGGCGTTGCTGGCCTGCCTGCTGTCTCTTGACCGTCTTCTGGCGCTGGACTGGGAGGACGGATCGCTGGACCTGCTGGCCACGGCGCCGCTGCCGCTGGAATCAGTCGTGACCATTAAGGCGCTGGCCCACTGGCTGACCACAGGCCTGCCTTTGGTTCTGGCCGCACCTTTTCTGGGGGTCCTGCTGAACCTGCCTGCGCAGGGGTTCTTCTGGCTTGTCATCTCGCTGCTGATCGGCACCCCGGCCATGAGCGTGATCGGAACATTCGGTGCTGCCCTGACCGTCGGTCTCAAGCGCGGCGGGTTGCTGTTGTCGCTCTTGGTGCTGCCGCTTTACGTCCCCACCCTGATTTTCGGGGCCGAGGTCGCCCGGCGTGGGGCAACGGGGATGGACGTGCAGACGTCTTTGTTGATGCTGGCGGGGATCACGGCGGCCACCATCGCGTTGTTGCCCTTTGCCAGCGCGGCTGTGTTACGTATCAATCTGCGGTGAACCGCCCCAACTTTGACTGATGTCAATTGAGAATACCCGCAACTCGGACTAGATAGGGCCCATGTCGATAGCAGCCAAAGCCAATGCCCTCTGGGAATACGCCAATCCGCGCAAGTTTCTTGCGACCAGTGAACGTGTCCTGCCGTTTTTCTGGATCGTCTCGATCTTCTGCATCGTCGTCGGGCTGGTCTGGGGGTTCTTCTTCACGCCGGACGACTATAAACAAGGGTCGACGGTCAAGATCATCTATCTGCACGTCCCGGCGGCGCTGATGGCGATCAATTGCTGGCTGATGATGCTGGCAACTTCTCTGGTCTGGCTGGTTCGGCGTCATCATGTCAGCGCGCTGGCGGCACGGGCGGCTGCGCCGATCGGGATTGTGATGACCTTGATTGCGTTGCTGACCGGGGCGATCTGGGGACAGCCCATGTGGGGCACCTGGTGGGCGTGGGATCCGCGTCTGACGTCGTTTCTGATCCTGTTCCTGTTCTATCTTGGCTATGTCGCATTGTGGGAAGCCATCGAGGATCCGGACACTGCGGCGGACCTGACCTCGGTTCTGTGTCTGGTCGGATCCGTGTTCGCGCTGCTCAGCCGATATGCGGTCAACTTCTGGAACCAGGGCTTGCATCAGGGCGCATCGGTCATGCGCGCGGCAGCCGTGACCGGGGCCGATACGGAAGAGAAAGTCAGCAATATCTACTTCTATCCGCTGTTGCTGTGCATCATCGGATTTGTACTGCTGTTCATCGCTTTGGTGCTGTACCGCACCGGAACTGAAATCCGCGCGCGGCGCATCAAGGCGTTGCAGGCGCGGGAAAGGGTGGGCGGATGATCCCCGATCTTGGAAAATATGCTGACGCGGTTTTGTCGTCTTATGCCGTGTCCATCATACTGCTGGTGGCATTGATCGTGTTCAGCGTAATGCGAGGGCGAAAGGTACGCACTGAAATGGAAAAGATCGAACAAAGGATTTCGCGAAATGGCTAAGATATCGCCCCTGATGATCGCGCCGCCTTTGATTTTTGGCGCTTTCGCCGTGTTGGCCGGGATCGGTATGTTCCGTGAAGACCCCAACGCGTTGCCCTCTGCCCGCGAAGGCCAACCGGCTCCGCCCGTGGTTCTGAGCGAGTTCCCGGAAAAGAAGCTGTTTGATGATGCCACGCTGCGGGATGGAGAGGTCAAGCTGGTAAACTACTGGGCCAGCTGGTGCGCGCCATGCCGTGCCGAGCATCCCAATCTGGAGGCTCTGGCCGCCGAAGGCATCCCGGTCTATGGCGTCAACTACAAAGATCAGTTGGACAACGCCCAAGCCTTTTTGACCGAGCTTGGCGATCCTTACGCCGCGATTGGACGTGATGAGAAAGGTCGCATGGCATTGGATTGGGGCCTTTACGGCGTTCCCGAAACCTATGTGGTTGATGGCGACGGCACGATCATTTTGCGCTTTGCCGGCCCGATTACGCAGCGGGTGATTGAAAACACTCTGCGTCCGGCGTTGGAAAAAGCTGCAGGCGGTTGAGCAATTTGGAAAACGAGGTTTGAGCCACCTTACAAGCGATAGCCTCCGGTCACGCCCAGGACCTCTCCGGTTACGAATCCCGCCGCGTCCGAGGTCAGAAACCGAACGACCCTGGCGATGTCTTCCGGAGTTCCTATCCGGCCCAGCGCCGTTTCCCTGACGAATAGCGATGTCAGATCGTCAGGGCGGGGGGCTTCGGGGATGTTGATGGCACCCGGTGCAACCGCGTTGACGCGGATTCCGTCCGGGCCAAGCTCTTTTGCCATGGCGCGCGTCCAGAGGTTCAGCGCGGCTTTGCTTGCCCCGTAGGTCGCGGCGTCCCGCGGTGGCAATGTTGCGTTCATCGATGAGATGCTGACGATCGAAGCGCCGCGTTTCAGATGCGGCAATGCCGCAGCAAGCAACGCGGCGGGGGCCAGCACGTTGAGGTCAAGAATGGCGCGATGGTCCGCGGCCTGAAACTGTTGTTTCGGAGTGGAACGAACAAGACCGGCGTTGTTCACGATCACGTCCAGTCGCCCGAAGTGATCGATGACCTTTTCGATCACCCGGTTGGGTTGGTTGTCTTTTGTAAGGTCAGACTGAACCGCCAGAACGTCACCTTTCAGCAATTCTGAATCGGGGTGGCTGGCCAACCAAGTGAAGGCGACACGGTGATCACCGCGCAGGTCTTCGACTATTGCCCGCCCAATTCCACGGGCACCACCGGTTATCAGTGCTACTTTTTCCATGAACTCAGATGACCGGCAAAGCGCCCGGGATTCAACGTTGATTTTTGCGCTGCCGGAATGCGGTCACTTGCGCAGCAATATCCAGAGCATTGCCGCGATGAACGCGAAGGTGACAAGGTTCATCAATGTGTCCGTAAGATCACCGATCAGCATTGCGTTGGCCCTCCTCTCTGAGCCCGCGGAACAGGCACACCATCAGCAGGACCGAAATGAAGACAAAGGGCAATGCGCCAAGCGAGATGAGGATCTTCACCGAGTCCACGGATCCCGAAAGGATCATTGCAACGCTCAGCAGTCCCAGCAATCCTCCCCAGATCAGACGCACACGCGGCGGGGGGTTCTCGTCCCCGCCCGTCGAGAAGGTGCCCAGAACAAAGGCTGCGCTTACGACGCTGGTCACGATGAACAGAAAGGCGGCCAGTACCGTTGCAAGCGTGGTGATCACGGAAAGTGGAAGTCGGTCGAGCAGGGCGAAGGTCACGCGTTCGATGTTTGTCTGCGTATAGGCCAGCAGTTCGCCCGCACCATTAAGTGCCTCGAACAGGCCAATGCCACCAAAGGCACCGAACCAGAGGATTGAAAACAGCGTGGGGGCGAACAGGACGCCGATCACGAATTCCCGTATCGTGCGACCGCGAGAGATACGCGCGACAAAGACGCCCACGAACGGGCCCCAGGCAATCCACCAGACCATGTAGGTAAGGGTCCAGTCGCTGAACCATCTGGTGACGTCATCGCCGAAGAACGTAAAGGTCTGAAATCCCCTGGGGATGACATTGGTGACATAGTCGCCGAACCCCTGAACGATGGTATTCAGAAGGTATTCGGTGGGGCCAAGGACCACCGTGTAGGCAACAAGGCCGATTGCGATCAGCATGGCGGCATTGGACAGGCGCGCCATGCCTTGGCCCAGATCGATCAAGAGTGCCGGGATATACGCAGCAACCATTGCCAGAAACACGACACCAATCAAAAGGGCGCCGACCGTTTCCCGACCGCCCAGCACTGCGATGCCGTCTGCCACCTGAAACACGCCCATGGCCATGGAGCCACCGACACCAATGGCAATGGCGATGATCGCCATGAAGTCCGAAAGCCACCCGACACGTTCAGCCCAGCGTTTGCCGGGAAACAGGTTTTTGATCGGCGCACTGACCATCATCCCCGTACCGCGCCGAAAGCTGAAATAGGCAATGGTCAGCGCGGTGGAGCCATAAATCGCCCAGGCATGCAGCCCCCAATGGAAATTTGTCGCCAGCATCGCCTGTTGCGCCGCGATGAAATCCGGCGCCATGCCGGAGATGAAGTTGAAATGGGTCAGCGGTTCCGCCACCGCCCAAAACAACAGGCCGACGCCCATACCGGCGGAGAACAGCATTGAAATCCATGTGGCGGTGGAAAACTCTGGCTCCTCGTCATCCCGGCCAAGGCGAATATTTCCATAGGGTGAAAACGCCAGAAACAGGCATCCGATCAACATACCCGAAGCGGCGAGCATCACGAACCAGCCGCGGCTGTGGAAGGTCTGCTGGACGATGCCGCTTGCCCAGGTCACCAGACTTTGAATGTCCACGACACCCCATATCCCGATCACGGCAATTACGCTGAGCGAACATACCAGCAGGGCGTTGGGTTTCTTCATGGCGAATGGTTTTCCGTTGACGACCTTGCCCAACAGTTTCAGGTTTTCGAATAAATGACCAGAAAACAAAAAACCCCCGGCGGGTGGCCGGGGGTTTGAATTGCACGCTTTGGTATCGGTTATGATGCCTTCGCAAGATTGCGCAGGACGTAATGCAACACGCCACCGTTTTCGATGTATTCAATCTCGGGCGCGGTATCGATACGGCATTTCAGGGTGATGGTCTTTTCGGTTCCATCGCCATAAACGATGGTGCACGGGACTTCCTGTAGCGGCTCGATCGTATCCAGCCCGTGAATCGAAACGGTTTCATCCCCTTTCAGCCCCAGGGTTTTGCGGGTGTCGCCACCTGTAAACTCGAACGGAATGACCCCCATGCCAACAAGGTTCGAACGGTGGATACGCTCAAAGCTCTCGGCGATAACGGCCTTGACGCCCAGCAGCGCCGTGCCCTTGGCCGCCCAGTCGCGGCTTGAGCCCGCGCCATATTGCTCGCCACCGAATACCACCAGCGGGGTGCTGTTCGCCTGATAGGCCATCGAGGCGTCATAAATTGACGTCTGTTCACCGTCCGGGCCTTTGGTGTAACCGCCTTCGACGCCGTCCAGCATCTCGTTCTTGATGCGGATGTTGGCGAAAGTTCCGCGCATCATCACCTCGTGGTTGCCGCGGCGTGAACCATATGAATTGAATTCACGCGGCTGAACCTGACGTTCGATCAGGTACTGGCCTGCGGGCGAGGTCGTTGCGAATGACCCAGCAGGTGAGATGTGGTCGGTCGTGACCATGTCACCCAGAATGGCCAGAACCTTGGCGCCTTCGATGTTGGAAATCGTGCCCGGTTCGGGGCCCATGCCCTGGAAATAGGGCGGGTTCTGGATATAGGTCGATGTCGGCGGCCAGTCATAGGTTTCCGCATCGGTGGTTTCGACCGACTGCCATTTCTCGTCCCCTTTGAAGACGTCGGCGTATTTCGACTGGAACGCTTCGCGCGTGACAGTCTGTTCGACCAGTTCCGCGACCTCCTGCTGCGTTGGCCAGAGGTCTTTCATATAGACGTCGTTGCCGTCCTTGTCCTGACCGATCGGTTCGGACGTCAGGTCGATGTCCATGGTGCCTGCCAGGGCGTACACGACGACCAGAGGCGGCGAAGCCAGATAGTTTGCGCGCACGTCGGGCGAGATGCGGCCTTCGAAGTTGCGGTTGCCGGACAAGACCGAAGTGGCGACCAGATCGCCTTCCGCAATGGCCTCCGAGATTTCTTTCTGAATCGGCCCCGAGTTGCCGATACATGTGGTGCAGCCGTATCCGACGAGGTTGAAGCCGATCTTGTCCAGATCCTCCTGAAGGCCCGCGGCCTCGAGGTAAGCGGACACAACCTGCGACCCCGGTGCCAGTGAGGTTTTGACCCAAGGCTTGCGATCCAGCCCCAGCGCGGCTGCCTTACGCGCCACGAGGCCCGCTCCGATCATCACGTAAGGGTTCGACGTGTTGGTGCAGGACGTGATCGAGGCGATCACGACCTTGCCCGATTCCATGCCATAGTTTTCGCCTTTGACCTCGACCTGTTTGCCCATCGGGCGATTGAAGGTCTCGGCCATTTCCTTGGCGAATGCGGCCTTGGCGTCAGTCAGCGCAACATAATCCTGCGGGCGTTTGGGCCCCGAGATTGCCGGAACAATCGTGCCCATATCCAGGGTCAGGGTGTCGGTGTAGATCGGCGCATAGTTTTCATCGCGCCAGAAACCGTTTTCCTTGGCGTAGGCTTCAACCAGCGCGATGCGATCCTCGTCGCGGCCGGTGTTGCGCATGTAGCGCAGCGTTTCGCCGTCAATCGGGAAAAAGCCGCATGTCGCGCCGTATTCCGGGGCCATGTTGGCGATGGTCGCACGGTCGGCCAGCGGCAGACGATCCAGGCCTTCGCCGTAGAATTCGACGAACTTGCCGACAACGCCTTTTTCGCGCAGCATTTCCACGACCTTCAGAACCAGGTCGGTGCCGGTGGTGCCTTCGACCAGATCACCGGTCAGCTCAAAGCCCACGACCTCGGGGATCAGCATCGAGATCGGTTGACCCAGCATCGCGGCCTCGGCCTCGATCCCGCCGACACCCCAGCCCAGCACGGCCATGCCGTTGACCATGGTGGTGTGACTGTCGGTGCCGACCAGCGTGTCGGGATAGGCGACTTCTTCACCGTTCTGGTCGGTGTCGGTCCAGACGGTCTGGGCCAAATATTCAAGGTTCACCTGGTGGCAGATGCCGGTGCCGGGGGGGACAACGCGGAAGTTGTTGAATGCACCCTGACCCCATTTCAGGAACTGGTACCGTTCCATGTTGCGTTCGTATTCACGGTCCACATTCATCTGGAACGCGCGCGGGTTGCCGAATTCGTCGATCATCACCGAATGGTCGATGACCAGATCGACAGGGTTCAGCGGGTTGATCTTTTGCGCGTCGCCGCCCAACGCCTTGATGCCGTCCCGCATCGCGGCCAGATCCACCACGGCGGGAACGCCGGTGAAATCCTGCATCAGTACCCGGGCAGGGCGATAGGCGATTTCACGAGGGTTTTTGCCACCGTTGGCGCCCCATTCGGCAAAAGCCTTGATGTCATCGACCGAGACCGAAAACCCGTCATCCTCGAACCGCAACATGTTTTCCAGAACCACCTTGAGTGCGGCAGGCAGTTTCGAGAAATCGCCCAGACCGGCCTCTTGCGCGGCAGGGATCGAATAATAGGAAATGGATTTACCATTCACGCTCAGACTGCGGCGCGTTTTGGCGTTATCCTGTCCGACTTTGATGGGCATCTGTGGCCTCCCTCTCAAATGACTTGGATATTGGGATTTGCTGAGTGTTATCTGCATCACCAAGCCTCCGTGTTCAAGGCTGAACACGCGCCGAGAGGGAAATTTGTATACTATTGTACACTTTTCGCGGAGGGAATGCGTCAAAGCCTCAAGAAACCTTGATTGGCTGTTGAGTGTCAAAGCAGCTATCCCTGAGATCCAACCGCTCAACCCGAGAGTTCTCATGTTCAGATCCATTGCCTTGACCACCGTGTTTTCCTGCCTTGTGGCGGTACAGGTCGCGGCCGAGGAAGACCCGGTTGTGGTTGAGCTGTTCACGTCTCAGGGGTGTTCATCCTGCCCGCCGGCAGATCGGATCATGCATGATCTGGCCAAGCGCGACGACGTCATAGGGCTGGCTTTGCATGTCGATTACTGGGACTATATCGGGTGGAAGGACGAATACGCAGACCCCGATCATACGCTCCGGCAGCGGGCTTATGCCCGCGAGGGGGGGCGTTCCATGATCTACACCCCGCAGATGGTGATCAACGGGCAGCACGACATCGTCGGAGCGCAATCCCGTGAACTTGATCGATTGATCGAAGCGCATCTGAAAGCAGCGCCCGAAGCGCTTGTGACGGCCGTGCGCTCAGCCGATGAAGTGACAGTGGATGTGACGCCCGTCGAGTTGCCGAAAGGCGATACCTATGACGTGCATGTGGTTCAGTATTCGCCCATGCGGCACGCTTCGATCCGTCGTGGAGAGCTGGCCGGGCACGAGCTGGACTATGCCAATGTAGTTGAGGCCTGGCAGATTGCAGGGCAGTGGGATGGAACTGCGCCGCAATCATTCACGGTTCAGCTTGGTTTGGACCTGCCGGCTGTCGTTTTGGTTCAAAGGGCCGGGGAAGGGCCGATTGTTGCCGCCACCCGGGTCAGGTGATCAGGGCATCTCTTCCGGCTTGATGCCCAACCCGTTCCAGTGTTTCCAGCGGCGGTGAATCCAGAACCATTGCCCCATATGCTGCCGCACCATCTTTTCCAGATCGTCATTGGTGAACTGGGTCATGGTTTTTGGGTCGGTGTGCGGAACCGGTTCGTGCAGAACGATCTCAAAATCAAGACCGTTGGGCTGACGTACCGCGTAACACGGAATCAGCTCGGCATTGTACTTGATGGCCAACTCGGCGTTCAGCACGGATGTCACTGCGGGTTTACCGAAAAACATCAATTCTTCACCGCCCATTGCGTGAAGATCTGAAACGATGGCAATGATCCCACCCTTTTTCAACGAGCGCACCATCTCGACCATACCGCGCCGCCCCTGTTCGAACATCGGGGCGCCTGTCTTGTAGAAAGCTTCGACATAAGCGTCGTTGAAATACGGGTTGGCCATCCGCCGATACAGGCAGCCGATGGGCTGACCGCTGTATGTCTGCAAGGCGATGCGCGCTGCAAGGTAGTGACCGAAATGCGCCGTAATCATCATGACCGGACGCCCCTCGGCAACAGCCGCGTCAAATGCAGCGATACCCGGCCCAGAAATCTTGGCCTTGCTCTGCCGTTCGATAAAGTCTTCCGGAGAAAAATGTTCCATGATCGCACGACCGGCATTGTCCGGCACATCGCGGCAGATTTGCCTGACTTCGGCTTCAGGCAAGTCCGGGCAAGTCAGCTTCAGATTCCGACGGACACGTTTGCGAAACCCGACAACAGGTGCCAGAAACCGCACGATAGCCCCCATCGTTGCAATACGCCGCTCATAGGGAAGCATGCGCATAACGCGGATGACCCCCTGAAGAAACAGGTTGGCGACATAGTATTTCCCAAGCTCAAACCGGCTGAGCTCCGACTTTTCAACGGGCATGGAGGTGTCTCACCGCGTGTTGCGAATTGCTGAGAAAGACATACAGCCCGATGCCTGCAAGCTCAAGCGCTCAGACGGGCGGAAAACCTGAACCCGCAGCAGGTGGCCGGATCGCGCAATACCCGCGGGTTCGCGGGGTCAGGCTGCATCTTCCTCGTCATCGTTTTCGATCAGAACAATGGAACCGGCATCGACCAGAACGCGAATGGCGGCCACCACCTGTGTCATGGCATCTTCGGCTTCCGACTGTTTGACGCGCCCACGTTCGGCCATTTCCTCGCGCAGATTGTCGGCCATGCGGGACGAAATGTTTGACAGAATGAATTCAACGGATGCCTTGTCATCATCCGCGGCGGCACCTGCCAGTGCGGTGACAAGAACCGGCTGTTCCACTTCACGCAGGATGGCGGGAACATCGCGGGCCGTGATACGGCTTGGGATATGGGCAAAGGTAAAGATCGACTGGCGTACCAGATCCGCAAATTCGGCGTCGTCCTCGTCCAATGCGTTCAACAAGTCATCGCGTGTCGCGGCCGCCGACTGGTTCAGGATCGCGCCCACGCGTGCGCCCGGACCATTGTCGAAAGCCTGAGCAGGCCGCTGATCCAGTTGCGCGGCCAGCGACCAGCCAATACGTTCAACCGCTTCGGGGGTGACATTTGTTGTTTTCGAGATGGCATAGGTAATGCGCCGCGCAACCGGGCCCGGCATATGGGCCAGCATCTGCGCCGCCTGTGCGGTATCCATCTTTGAAAGCATGACAGCCGCCACCTCGGTGCTTTCCGCTTGGGCCATTTTGGCAAGATCCTCAACGGGTATGTCACGCAGGCGTTGCCAAGGATCGCCGATCTGGCGCACCCCGGCAAGCTTGCGCAGGCGCGCGGCCGTCGATGGTGCGATCTTTCCGTTCACCGCATCCAATGCACCTGCAAGCCCATGTGGAAAAGCCAGCCCGACATTGTCCAGAGCGTCGCTGAATTCCTGGGCCACTGCGCCCAGGGTTACACGATCCACAAGGCCCATTTGCCCAAGTTGATGGGTCAATGTCTCTTGCAGGTCGTCAGGCAGTTCCTCAAGTGGAATATCGGCGCCCTCGTTCAACAGAAGGCGCACGACAACGGCCGCTTTTTGCTGACCGGTCAATGTGCGCGGAACAACTTGCGGCGCGTGTTCATCCCCCGCGGCAAGTGGGGCAGACCCCCCATTTGCCATTTGTATCAAAGCGTTTGTGTCCTGCATCTGCCCGTAGTGCCAAATTTTCCGAACCACGGGCAGATTAACGGGAGTCGGGTTAAATAACCCTGAAGCTCAGTAGCTGTAGGTAAACCCTGTCCGGATAGCCTCGCGCAGAGACGTCTCGGCCCAGGTCCCTTCGCCGCCGCGGGCTTTGATCTCACGCCATTGCTCGATTGCCAGATCGGTTTTTCCTTCGGTTACAAAGCCTTGCGCCATGTAGCTGCGCGCCAGAAGATTGTCGGGATTGGCATTGATGGCATTCTGGTAAAAGACGTTCGCCAGCTCCAGCTCGCCCATCTTGCGGTAGGTAAAGCCCCAATAGGTCAGCACACGGTCGTCGTCCTGATCCATGATCCGCAGGATATCCTGCGCGTGCCCGTATTGCCCGTCATAGGCCAGTTCGCGGACGGCGTCGTAAAGCTGATCTTCCGACAGGTTGGTTTTGTTGGGTTTGACGCACCGGCCTCTGGCTTCGTCATAGACCCGACCGAACAAACATTTCTTGGTCGTATTCGTCGGTTTCGGCGGGCTGCTGCTGTCGCCGCCTGCGGCGTGGACCACAGGGGCAAAGGCGAAGGCCTGCAAAGCGAGGGCTGAAGCTAACAAAAGGCGCATATTCTTACTCCGTTCTCGGGGCTGCTCACAAAATCATAGTGCGATCTACAAAAAAGCTAACAGTGGAACGGTTGCTTTTATTCACAAGTCGGACAGAAATTCGTCAGCTGTTGACCGATTTCGTGCAGCTTTGCGTTTCAGTGTCCCAGGTTGTGCCGGGTGCGCAGGATTGCGTCTGTTTGGAATGCCCGCTGCATGCAAGGCCGGCAGATGCCACACAAACAAGTGCAAGTGAGCAAAGAACGGTACGGATCATGGTGCCTCTCCCCAAAAATCATCCGCAGAATAACCGATTTCGGGCAGTCTGGCAAAAAACAAGGCCCGGCCTGCGCATTGCAGACCGGGCCGTGTGAAGTCGGCGTCGAGACGTACCTTATTCGCCAAATACCCGGGCGAAGATCGTATCAACGTGTTTGGTGTGATAGCCGAGGTCGAATTTCTCTTCGATTTCTTCGGGGCTGAGCGCGGCCGTTACATCGGCATCCGCCAGCAGTTCCTGTTTGAAATCGGTGCGGTGTTCCCAAACCTTCAGCGCGTTGCGCTGGACCATGGCATAGGCGTCCTCACGGCTGACCCCTGCCTGGGTCAAGGCCAGAAGAACACGCTGGCTCATGACAAGACCGGGGAATTTGTTCATGTTTTCCAGCATGTTTTCGGGGAAGATCAGCATCTTGTCGATCACACCGGTCAGACGGGCCAGCGCAAAATCCAGTGTAATCGTGGCATCCGGACCGATCATGCGCTCGACCGAGGAATGCGAGATGTCGCGTTCATGCCAGAGCGCGACATTCTCCATTGCCGGGATCACTGCCGCGCGTACCATGCGGGCCAGCCCGGTCAGGTTCTCGGTCAGTACCGGGTTTTTCTTGTGCGGCATGGCCGACGAGCCTTTCTGGCCCATCGAGAAGAATTCTGCGCCCTCCAAAACCTCGGTCCGCTGCATGTGGCGGATTTCGATGGCGATGTTTTCGATGCTGCTGGCGATGACGCCAAGCGTCGCAAAGAAGGCCGCATGGCGATCACGCGGGATCACTTGGGTGCTGATCGGTTCGGGCACAAGGCCCAGTTTGTCACAGACATGTTCCTCGACGGCGGGATCGATATTGGCAAATGTGCCGACGGCACCGCTGATGGCCCCAGTTGCGATTTCCGCACGGGCGTCGCGCATACGGGACAGGTTGCGGTCCATCTCGGCATAGAACCGGGCAAAGGTCAGGCCCATTGTCGTAGGCTCTGCGTGGATACCGTGGCTGCGGCCGATGCGAACGGTGTCCTTGTGTTCAAACGCACGGCGCTTGAGCGCTGCCAAAAGCCCTTCGAGATCGGCGATCAGAAGGTCCGCCGCGCGCGTCAGCTGGACGTTGAAACAGGTGTCCAACACGTCTGAACTGGTCATGCCCTGGTGCACGAACCGGGCCTCTTCACTGCCGACATGTTCGGCGAGATGGGTCAGGAATGCGATGACGTCATGCTTGGTTACGGCTTCGATCTCGTCGATACGGGCGACGTCGAATTCCACGTCCTTGGCTTTCCAAACGGCTTCTGCATTCTCGCGCGGGATCACGCCCAGATCGGCCATGGCATCGCAGGCATGCGCCTCGATTTCGTACCAGATGCGAAACTTGGTTTCGGGCGACCAAATGGCAACCATGTCAGGGCGGGAATAACGGGGAATCATTGGCGGCAGCACCTTTATGTGATTGGGATGAGGCGTTGGCGCGGGGTTTAGCCGCCTGTGCGCAAGGGAACAAGATGTGAGAGCAGGTATGAGACGGTTTGCCCTGATTTTCGCTCTTTGGCCGGTTGTTTTGGTGGCCGGAGACTTCCAGAAACTGTCCGGAGAGGAAATCCTGTCAGCCTTGGCCGGCAAGAAGCTGGAATACGGCTCGGGTGTTTGGCAGGTTTTCGAAGCCAGCATGACCACGCAGTATTTCTCGGGCGGGCCCAGTGTCGGGCGCTGGGCGGTGAGAGGGGATCAATACTGCTCGACATGGCCACCTGCCGATTTGTGGGCCTGCTACGACGTCTGGCGAAATGGGGACGCGATCCGTTTCGTTGATGATGCGGGCGGCCAGACCGTCGGGGTCTATGCGCAATAGATTTCATGTATTTGTCTGAAAAATTGGGGCGTGATGCTTGCAAGAGGCAGATGACACGTGCGGGGAAGGGAAATACCGGAACGCGGTTTTTCTGGGTCTTTGCAACGCAGTGCTGGACAAGTCGCGCTTTCAGCGGTCAAGCTGAGGGTGAAGAAATCATCAGGTTATTGAAATATGCGTTTATTATCATCTCCAATTCTTGCCGCTTGCGCCGCTGTCTGGCTGGGTGGGGCAGGATCAGCACTGGCCGACACACCAGTGACATATACCGAGGATGGTCGCGCCCTGTTTCGGTTCGACGTGCCAGATTTCTGGGTGCTGCGCACTGGCGGCCCGCGTGAGATCGAAGACACCGGGTTGGATGATCCGCGTGCGGTGGCTCGGGTCATGGGGCTGCGTCCCGTAACCGACGACAACGTCTGGATGGGGTTTGTTTCACCTTCAGGGGTTGCGACCATTCAGGATGGGGTCCGCTACTTGCAGGATATCGACAAGTTTCTGGTCAAAGACCCGACCCTTACCAGCACCAGCGACATCCGCATCGGCGGGTTGCCCGCCCGTGTCTTTCGGGGGACAGGGCGCCGCGATGGCAAGGGGGTGAACTTCACGGCCACTGTCATTGACTTGCCGCGCAACCGTGTCGCCATAGCTGTTGCCATCCTGCGGGATGGGGCAGACCCGGATTTCGCCGAAGACTTGAACGCCGTTTTCGCGTCGTTCCGGTCGCTTCTGTGAGGGGGCAAGATGCGCATAGGACTGACTAAACGGATTTCCCTCGCATTGGGGCTGGGGGCCGCGACTTTGACGTTGTCGGCCTGTGACGGCGTAACGGTCGGCGTCGGATACGGGTATGACCCGTTCTATGACTCGATGCTGTGGAACGACTACTATCGCGATGTCGATGTGAATGTTGATATCAACCGCCCGGACCGCCCAGGTCGACCTGATCGGCCCTTGCGTCCCGAGCGCCCGAATCCACCGGTTGCCAAACCTCCTGCGCGGCCGCGACCCCCGGTGGCCCGGCCACCTGCCGCGCGGCCACCGATCCATCGTCCGGCACCACGCCGCAGATAATCAAAAGGCCGCCTGTCCGGCGGCCTTCTCTCAGGTAAGAAGTTCGGTCGTGATATGCGCCGAGCCTTCAAGTGTCCGGTGAACCGGGCATTTGTCTGCGATTTCCAGCAGGCGCTGTTTTTGTTCCTGATCAAGCGGGCCGCTCAGGCGGATTTTGCGGCGGAACTGATCCACTTTGCCTTCATTCGCCAAACCGGCATCCTGAGCATGAACTTTGTCATGGCAGACATCGACGCTGACACTGGTCAGCGGCCATTTTTTGCGGCGCGCATACATCCTTATCGTCATGGACGTGCAGGCGCCGAGGCCGGATGAGACAAATCCATAAGGCGACATGCCCTTATCCGTGCCGCCATAAGAGGCAGGCTCATCTGCAACGGCATGATGGTGCGGGCCTGCCTGAATATCCTGCATGAAGCCATTCGGATCCGCTTCTGTTACGCGAACGACACCTTCCGGCGCACCCGGGGGCGGCGCGGGTGGGCAAAGTTTCAGATAGCGCGAAACCCAAGCCGAGATGACATCCGCGGCATATTCAGCATCAGACGCCCGTGTGATTAGGTGATCGGCATCGTCGAGGGTGACGAAGCTTTTTGGGTGCTTTGCAGCCAGAAAGATGGTGCTTGCGTTGTCGATACTGACCGTTTCGTCCCGAGGAGCGTGCAGGATCAGCAAAGCGGCCTTGAGATCAGCGATCGAGGCAGACAGGGCCGACCCCGCAATGTCGTCCACAAACGCTTTGCCAATTCGAAACGGGCGCCCGCCCAAGGTGACCTCGGCGCTGCCCTGCTGTTCGATCTGGGGCAGGGCATCCTCGAAATGATGGGACACGTGGCCGGGATCCGCCGGTGCGCCCAAGGTGACCACGGCCTTGACCGTCGGAATTCCGGCACGCGCCCGCAAAACCGCCGCGCCGCCAAGCGAGTGACCGATCAGCAGGGCAGGGGCCATGTTTCGTCCGGCCAGATATTGCGCGGCCGAGATAAGGTCCTCGACATTCGACGTGAAGGTCGTGTTGGCGAATTCTCCTTCGGAATGACCCAGGCCGGTAAAGTCGAACCGAAGCACTGCAATTCCCATGGCCGCCAGGCGGGCCGAAATGCGCCGGGCCGCAGGTATGTCCTTGGAACAGGTGAAGCAATGGGCAAACAGGGCCGTCGCAAGGACCGGACCATCCGGCAAATCCAGCCGCGCGGCCAATTGGCTGCCGTCATGTCCGGCAAAAGTGATGCGTTCCGTGGGCATGTCGGCTCCTTGAACGGTTCGGGGAAACATCCCCAATACTGTGGTCAAGCCCGCCGGGTCACAACCCTTATGTCAAACGCGTCACGGGAAGGTGAGAACCAAGCGAGCGCCTTGCAATCCGAAAGATGCCCCGGGCGGTGACAGGCGCGGCCGCTATTTTGGGGGTGGTCGGCGCTTAATCAATGTTTGTGATAATACATGAAACAAACATTCGTTTCACTTATGTTGCAATCAAGCCCATCTACGGCCTACAGCAATTGATAAAGGAGACGCAGATGGCACATGCAGACGTTGCCGCACATCTTCCAAAGATACTACCCAGTACAGTCATGGCGATTGTTCTGGCTGGCCTCGTGGGTTTTGCCGTCGGGCAATCCCGGCCCGCAGTTTTCAGCGGGCCGCAGGCTCAGGTAAGTCCAACTGTCGAAGACTGGCACGGCAACGTGCGCCGGTCTCATTGGTCAGAATGAGGCGCCGGCCTCACTCGAGCCCCATCAACCGGGCATCGAAGGGGTATTTCGTCAGGTTCTCATATCCGTTTTCGGTTATGAGAACCTGATCCTCCAGCTTGATGCTGAAATCGCCACCCACTTCGCCCACGCAGGCTTCGACACACAAGACCATTCCGGGTTCCAGCGGATAATCGTAGGCCCCTTCAACCGCCTTGTCCGGATAAGCAACCAACGGCCATTCATCGCAAAGGCCGACGCCGTGCATCAGGCAGCCATATTTCTGCGCCTGGAACTTCTTGTCCAGCCGGTGGGAATTTGCGGTCAGTTCAGGGATCATCACGCCGGGCTTGAGCATCTCCATATTTGTCATGATGTGTTCATGGGCGTGCTGCATGGCATAGATCATGTCCTCGCGCGGCTTCTGATCGCCGATCCACCAACTGCGGGAAATATCGATGCAAATCCCGTAAGAACCAATCAGGTCAGTGTCGAACGAGATGATCTCGTTCTGCTGGGTGATCCGCGGGCCGCATTCCTGAAACCACGGGTTGGTCCGCTGGCCCGAAGCCAGCAGACGGGTTTCGATCCACTCACCGCCACGCCTGATGTTTTCGGCGTGAAGAACAGCCCAGATATCATCTTCCGAGGTCTTGCCGTCGCCGACATTGGCACGGGCAAACCGTTCCATTTCGGCAACCGCAGTTTCGCAGGCATGGCTGGCGCAGCGCATGGCCAGGATTTCGTCCGGCCCTTTGACGGCGCGGGTCTTCTCGGTCAGCTCTTCGCCTTCCATGATGTCGAACCCCTGCGCCTCGAGCGCGCGCAATCCGTGCAGCATGATCTTGTCGACGGCCAGGCGCATGTTGCCGCCGCCGTGTTCTTCGATCAGTACGCGTACTTCGTTCGAGAACACATCTGCGGCCACGTCAACCTTGTCGCCCCGGTCGAAGTAGAACAGGTCAGCGCCCGAGCGCTGCTCGCGCACAAGCGGGTTGAAGGTGCTGAGGAAGGGGGAGTTCTTGTAATCCCAGATCACCATATAGCCATCCGTACACAGCAGAACCGCCCGAAACGGATTGTGGGTGTTCCACAGCTGCATATTCGTGCTGTCGGTGGCATAGCGGATATTCAGCGGGTCAAAAATCAGCAAGCCGCCATAGCCGCGGTCCACAATGGCCTGTGTCAGCCTCTTCCAGCGGTGTTCCCGCATCCGTGCCAGATTGGGAAGTTCCAGCCCCGCAGCGGCCCACTCGTCAAACGCAAGCTGCGTCGGCCCAATCTCGATCCGGTCATTTTCGTTCGGCGTACCATCGCCCAATGTCGTGCCGCGGCTGGGGTCAATCTTGCGCGTGTCTCGATAGTGCTGGTTCATGGCTGGCCTCATTGCTTGTTCCAAATACAATTCATCCGCCACAACCAATCGTCTGAGAAAAATGCGACGGCGAGGTTGTCGTTTTCGACCGACAAGAAAATTTGCGCATGCTAAGCCTCCAGCATGACTCGTATTCTGCAAAACAAGATTCCGTATGATGTCGAAAGCCCACGCGCTTTGCCGGGTATTCAACCGGCAACCATGGAAAGCTGGCTAGATCAGGACGAGGCTTTTGCCGACCAGATGCGGCGCCGCGAAGAAATTCTGGCTGAGCGGCGCGACGATGTTCTTGCGCTTGATCCTGGGGCCAAACCTGCCGCGCAAGAGTTGCTGGATCTGGTGCTGACGCAGACATATCCCACGGCCGGGGCAGAGGCCGCAAGGCCGGATGGCGTATCCGTCGCGATCGATCGGGATTGTCCGCTTGATACGCTGTGCAGGCTGGTACAAGAGGACTTCTGCATCCTTCAGAAACGGGGAAATGAGCATGTTCTGACGGGTGCCATCCTGTGTTTCCCTGCCAGTTGGCGCCTGTCCGAGAAATTCATGCGACCGTTGATTGATATCCACGTGCCCGTGGAAAGCTATGACGCCAATGTCGCGAAACGGGTGCAGAGGCTATTCGACGGTATTCAACCCGGTCGCCCGCTTTGGCGATTCAACGCCCTGTGGTACGAAGACCCGGAGCTGTTCCAGCCTCGCAGTGCAAGTGAGCCGCGCAAAATACGGGACCGGCGTCAAGCGTCTTATCTGCGAAGCGAGCGGCAGACGCTATTGCGTTTGCCGAAAACCAACGCGGTCGTGTTTTCCATCCACACATACGTTCTGGCCGCAAACGCGATCCCAAAAACGGAAAACCCCGCCTGATGGCGGGGCCTCCTAGGAGGGTCTTCGATAATTCCTTTACATGCCCAAGGCGCCCGCTACATCGGCCAACGCGTTGCTGGCGTTCAGTGCGACAATGGCAAATGTGAATACAAGCACCTGTGTGTTCAGGCGGAAATCTTCGCCCCGGATCAGATTGACTGCGGCCATCGATACGGCAATTGGCGCTGAAATGCTGGCCAGAACTCCGGTCAAGCACCAACTGCTGAGCCGCAGGATGTCGCTTGGCTTGTCATCATCCGCGATGGAAGCGCCTGCGTCCTTCTGGGTGGGCAGGTCTACCTCGTCGCTTCGGAACGCGATGCTGAGCAATTGTTCGTCCGTCAGTTGAATTGGACGCGCGGCAGGAGTGTGTAAGGCAGTGATCGTGTCATCCTGTTCAGACTGCTGCATCCCGGCGAACTGTCCGGTCAGTGATTGAAAGATCTGCTTTCGATCCCGGCTTGTTCGGCTTGGTGTCAGGGTGTCAAAGGCGCTCATGAAGTGCTCGACAGTAAGAACCGTGTGTGGCGACAACCATTCAACCCGCCGGGTCGAACAGATATCGACCATGCGATACAGAGTGACCACCAGCATCAGTTCCGAAATCTCGGCGTCGTCCAAAAGTGGCGAGACTGGCGTTATTGTCAGTACCAACCTGTTTTGTGGATGTGACACGCGGGGCTTTGTTATGGTTTTCAACCCCGCAGCGCGATCCATGCGCTCGTATCGGTCCTGCTGTCCGGAGGTGCCTGTATCCAGAGTCATCCGCACAAGATACTGGCTCGAGACGATGCTGGCCTCGGTCGCGCTGAGCAGGGCCTTGCGCTCGACCAGATGACCGTAGTCTTCCAGCGTCGTGGCGACGATCGTTCCAAAGCGCTCTATCGCGCCAGTTGCGTCGCCATCAAATTGCAGGCCGCCATGGTAGCTGTGCTTCCGAGCCACTGCCCTGTCCTTTTTTACATTCTGTCAGCCAAAGGTTAGCACCCCTTCTTGCAGAGAATTTGGCAAAAAATGCAAAAAAGTGAAATTTACCGGCGATTGGTTACGCTTTGGAAACCAAGCAACCAAAGGCTTTTGTTTGTCACTGTGGCGGAAATGTGGCGAAATTGGGCGCAGTGCGTGTTGTCGGTGCGGCGGGGCTAATTGTCGATTCGGGCAGCCATTATTGCGATGGATTGCTGATAGACAGAGGCTGCATTCCACTGCTGCAAGACGCGAAAATTTGGTTCTCCGGGTTGATAGCCGCGTCCCGGTTTCCACCCTTTCTGGCGAAGGAAATTGGCGGTTGAGGCCAATGCATCCGTCATGTTGTAGAAGTCCACGCGCCGGTCGCCCGTAGCATCGACACCATAGGTCAGGGCGTTGCCTGGCAGGAATTGCGTGTGGCCCAGTTCGCCATGTTTTGCCCCTTTTGTCGACATTGTGATACTGCCCCTGTCGACCAGTTTCAGTGCCCCAATTGCGTGGGGAATAAAGAACTCTGACCGGCGACAATCATAGGCCAATGTTGTGATTGCGGAAACAACCTGACTGTCGCCCATGAAATTGCCAAAGCCGGTTTCCATGCCGTGAATGGCGATCAAAACGCCCGCAGGAACACCATATTGCCGCTCAAAGGCGGCATAATAGTTCGGGTTGGCGGCTTTGCGTTTGCGCCCCTGTGCGACGATTGTATCAGCGCCTCGGACTCGCATGAACTTGTCCAGCGAGTATTTGAAGCTTTTTTGATTGCGGTCTGCGGCGATGGTGCGCGTGGCATATTGTGTCTGGGACAGCGCTTGCAGACCTTTCTTTTTCACCCCCGCCTTGCGTGCCTGTTTGGCAAAATCGGCCTTCCATGCCTCAAATCCAGCGCTGGTGTCGCCACAGGGTGCGGCCAGAACCGGGGACGTCAGGGAAAGGGCAAGAATGGTGGCAAGTCGAAACATGGGCGTAATCCGATGGAATTGAAATCTGCGGTTAGCCTAGCGTGGGCTGCGTCTTGGGCAAAGCGGTTAATAAAGGTCCAGCTCGCCCTTTTTTCTGAGCGTTTCGAACCATTCCTCTGGGGTGGCATTGATGCGGGCGTGTTTCACCATCATCGCATTCATACTTGGCAGATGGGTCGAATCCGGCCAGTCTTTGGGTTGCCACAGATGTGCGCGGATTACACATTTGGGACAGTGTGCAAATGCTGTCGCGACATGGATGAGCAGCGCCAGTTTGGGCGGGTGCCCGTCAATGGCCATGGTTTCAAGCAAACGGGTGTCAGCACAGATACGGGCTGTGCCGCGAATGCGGAGCGTTTCCATCTTGCCCGGAACAAAGAACAGGACGCTGACGCGCGGATCCTTGAGAACATTGTGAAACGTATCCACGCGTTTGTTTCCCGGCCGATCCGGGACTGCGATCAGGGTATCGGACAGCACCTGAACAAAGCCGGGCGGGTCGCCACGGGGTGACACATCAAGATGCCCATCCGTGTTGGCCGAAGCGATCAGGCAAAACGGCGAGGTCGCTATGAAATCGCGACACATCTGATCGAGAGAGGACACCTCCTTGGCGGTGATCTGCGGCAGCGGATGGCCAGAGATCCTCCTCAGCTCCTGTTCGGATGTCACAAGGTTTGAGAATTTCGAGAAAGGTGAGGTATCGCAAGGCATGCTGTCGTCTCCGGTCGGGAGTGTTCTCACCAGTCTGTTGGATCAACGACGGCGCGTCAAACCGTGTGGGCAGACATGACGAGGGCGCCCGAAGGGGCGCCCTGCGAAATCGTTTCCGTACTCAGCTTAGCAGCTGTAGTACATGCCGTACTCCACCGGGTGCGGCGTGTGCTCGTAGGTTTCCACCTCTTCCATCTTGAGCGCGATGTAGCCGTCAATCTGGTCTTTGGTGAACACATCGCCCTGAAGCAGGAAGTCGTGATCGGATGCCAGAGCCTCCAGAGCCTCACGCAGGCTGCCGCAGACGGTCGGGATGTCGGCCAGTTCCTCGGCGGGCAAGTCGTACAGGTTCTTGTCCATCGCCTCGCCGGGGTTGATCTTGTTCTTGATGCCATCAAGACCAGCCATGAGCAGGGCGGCAAACGCCAGATAGGGGTTGGCGGCCGGATCGGGGAAGCGCGCCTCGACACGTTTGGCTTTGGGGCTTTCAGTCCATGGGATACGCACACAACCCGAACGGTTACGTGCCGAATAGGCCCGCAGAACGGGGGCTTCGAAACCTGGGATCAGACGCTTGTAGCTGTTGGTTGCCGGGTTGGTGAAGGCGTTCAGGGTCTTGGCGTGTTTCAGAATGCCGCCGATGAAGTACAGCGCCTCGTCCGACAGGTCGGCATACTTGTCGCCGGCGAACAGCGGCTTGCCATCTTTCCAAATCGACATGTTCACATGCATGCCGGTGCCGTTGTCACCCGCGATCGGCTTGGGCATGAAAGTGGCCGACTTGCCGTAGGCGTGTGCCACGTTGTGGATGACGTACTTGTATTTTTGCAGCTCGTCGGCCTGCTTGGTCAGGCTGTCGAAGATCAGGCCCAGCTCGTGCTGACAGGATGCAACCTCGTGGTGGTGCTTGTCGACCTTCATGCCCAGACGTTTCATGGTCGACAGCATTTCCGAGCGCAGGTCCTGGGCTTCGTCGATGGGGTTGACCGGGAAGTAGCCGCCCTTGACGCCCGGGCGATGGCCCATGTTGCCCATCTCATATTCGGTGTCGGTGTTCCACGACGCATCCGTTGCATCAACTTCGAAGGATACCTTGTTGATGCTGTTGGAAAAACGAACGTCATCGAACAGGAAGAATTCAGCTTCGGGACCCATATAGGCAACGTCACCGATACCGCTGGACTTCAGGTAGGCTTCGGCTTTCTGCGCGGTTCCGCGCGGGTCGCGGCCATAGGCTTCACCGGTGTCGGGCTCAACGATCGAGCAGTGCAGACACAGTGTCTTTTCCGCATAAAACGGGTCGATGTAAGCCGAGGTCGTGTCGGCGATCAGTTTCATGTCCGAGTTTTCGATCGACTTCCAGCCTGCAATGGACGAGCCGTCAAACATGAAGCCTTCTTCCAGGAAGTCTTCGTCGACCAGATCGACGTCCACCGTGACGTGTTGCAGCTTGCCGCGCACGTCGGTGAAGCGGATGTCGACATAGGCGACGCCTTCTTCGCGGATTGTATTGAGAACTGCGTCTACGCTCATTCCCTTTGTCCTTTTGATAGATGTGTCAGTAATCGTGTGAGTTAGAGCGCTTCCGAGCCGGTCTCACCGGTCCGGATGCGAATGGCTTGGTCGACGGGCGAGACGAAAATCTTGCCGTCTCCGATCTTGTCGGTTTTGGCGGCCGACACGATGGCTTCGATCGCGGCGTCGACCTGGTCGTCGTCCAATACGACCTCGACTTTAACCTTGGGCAGAAAATCGACGACATACTCGGCGCCGCGATACAGTTCGGTATGGCCTTTCTGGCGACCGAAGCCTTTGACCTCGATGACGCTGAGGCCCTGGACGCCCACATCCTGCAAGGCCTCTTTTACTTCGTCCAGTTTGAACGGCTTGATGATCGCTTCGATCTTTTTCATCCCGGTTCACCTTGAATGGTTGTCTCAGGGGCAGTGATCACGTCTAAGATCGGGCGGCAATGTGATTGCGATATCGTGCAGGTCGGGATGCTTGGAAAAACGGTTGGGTGCTAATTTTTGAGCGACTTGCACAAAAAGTAATCAAAACTGAATCAGGCGCGGGGTGAAAGGATGGAATTGCTGACAGCGGCACAGATGCGGGCCATTGAGCAGGCCGCCATCAAGTCTGGTGACGTGACCGGTCTGGAACTGATGGAGCGGGCCGGCCAGGGTGTTGTTGACGCGATTTTCGAAGAATGGCGCATGTTGGACAGGCCAGGGGCCAGCCCCACGCGCTCCCCGGGAGATTTAGGGCCAGATGAACAGGATCAGGTGCGCGCAGTGGTGCTTTGCGGACCGGGCA